>DATCJA010000118.1:0-5231 GCA_036507475.1 Vicinamibacterales bacterium | reverse complement strand
CTCGCTGCGCGAGTTGGCACCCCAGGCTGTTTCTAGATCTATGTCGCGATCTTCGTGTGGGGAGCGCTTCTACCTGCGCAACCCGCAGCTGCGCGCGGTGCCCACCGGCCGCTGACCTGCGCGATCATCGCGTCTGTTCCGCGAACGCGTCCCCGACTCGCAGCGCCAGCGAGGACGTGTTCGCATGCGCCATGTTTGACGTGACAGCGACGACGACGCCGCTGTCGCGCCCCATCATCAGCGACATCACCATGCCGCCAGCGAGCTCACCGTTGACGCTGCCGGGGTTCGTCGCCAGCGCGAACCGCACGAGATCGGACGGCGTGGAATAGAACGCCATCCCGTTCGTGCAACAGGCCAGGTCGCGCATGTACATCAGTCGTCGTCCACGGACGGGATTGTCATCGGATCTCGGGACATAGAACGTCGCGCGATCGCCCGGCAATGGCTGCGCAGGGGCGAGACCGATCGGCCTGAAGATGACGTGGCGGATGATCGTGAAGAGCGGGAAGTCCTCTTCCGGCTCGCCGATATGCTCAGGACTCCATTCTGCCGCCGAGTCAGCCCCGGTATTGGGAAGCCCGAGCGGCGCGACGGCGGGGGTCACCGCGGACGCCGCCGTGCCGATGTTGAATCGCGTGTCCGCCGTGACGGGCGCCCGCGTCACGACGTCCCTCCATCCGAACCCTTCGGCCCAGGCGACGGTGCCGCCGGCACCGACCGCCACGGACACCCCGGGCAGGTTTTGCTCCAATACGGCTGAGCGCACGAGCTCCCGCGCGCGGTCGGCGGCCGCCGTATATTGCGGCGACGGCGCCGAGTCGACGACCGATGGCACCGCCTGCGACTGCGGGAAGAGAGGCGCGGTCACAACGACCCCGTGGGTCAGAAATGCCGCGAACGCGGCGACGACGACGCCGACGGCAAGCGCCGTGCGGGCAGCCCACAGCGGGAGCCGGTTGCGCGCGGCCCTCACACCGAGCACGACTCCGACCACCATCAGCAGCATGCCAATGACCGCGGCGCCTGGCGCGTCGTCGGCGTCGGCCACATAGATTCCCATGGCCGCGATGGCCAGGCCGAGGGCGAAAAGGGTGATGCCTTCACGGGGTTCATTCCGAACACGAGCTCAGCCATACCACTTCGTTTCCTCACGCGGCACATCCGCGCAGTTCTGATTGCGTTAGGGCAGCGGACCATAGTACAGCGCTGTAGTGAGTACAGCGCTGCAGTGACCTTCACGTCCGCGGCCCTTGACAGTTGCGCATCCCGGGCGGATTTGCCTCCGCGGACAGCGCATCGGAGCCGCCATCACGTGCCCTTCTCAGTACGGGACAGCATTGCTGACGCCGTGCGTGACGGGCGCCTGGCGGCCGATGCGCTACTGAGTCAGTACTGCACGTTGGTGTTTTCGCAGACTGGGAGCTACCAGGAGACGGCTCGCCGGCTGCAGCTTGATCGCTGCACGGTCAAGAGCAAGATCGATGAACGCGTATTGAGGCAATTGCGCTAATAGAGACGGCACGTTCCGTGCCCGTTGCCCGTCAGCCGCCGGCAACTCGGGGCCCACAAGAGAGCTCTCAGCGCAGTCGATCGAATTCCTCCAGCGACACGTTGAGTTGTCGAAGAATCTTGAAGAACAGCGGCGGACCGATTTCACGTCCGCCATGAAGTGGAATGGTCACGGCCCGACCATCGCCGTGCGTCCAGCGTTCGTGGCTGCCCGTCTGGCGGCGCCTCACGAAACCGAGCGCGAGGGCTACTCGTTGAAACTCGCGCGCCGTCGCGCTAGGCACGCACGATTTCAGTCGTGTCCTTCGGAAGCGGCTGTCCGCGCTCCTGATGCTCCTGGGCGATCAAGGCAAAGACCTGCTGGATCTCAGCCAAGGCTGCCTCGCGCGTGTCCATCAGCGCGTAGCAACCTCCGAGCGCAGGGATCTCCGCGACCCACGCGCCATCGTCCTGGCGGTACAGGACGACCTTGTAATCATCAAAGCCCATGCCGCCATTATACGGCCCGCATCACGAGTGCCGGGCAAATGGGCCGCGGTTTGGCAGCACGCGCTTGCGCGGAACGCTCGAGGGGCTGGTTCCGTGAGGGAGCACTGAACAATTTCTGAACAATTCTCCGCCAAGCACCACGTAGTACCAGGTTCTGATCCGAGCTACCGGCATGAAGAACCCGCGAGTCCAACCACCTGCGTTACGCTGTTAACCGGAGGGTTGCTGGTTCGAGTCCAGCCTGAGGAGCCAGCCTCGTAAAGCCGATAGAATCAATTACTTGCATGGCTCGGCTTGAATGGCGTCGCCTAAGTCATTGCTTTTCAAATAATTTGTAGACGTTCTGGCCGTACTGGAAGATTTCCGCAACCGGCTGAGCCGACAGCGGGCCGCGCACGCGAGACCAGTTGTGAGTCTATGCGATGAATCGCGCCGAACTGAGATTCGCACAGTTTCTGGGTCAAAGGGGCGTCGGGGTCTTGCGGAAGACCGCACAGTAGCTTCCCAAAGGCCCGCGCCCCGGCCAGTCATCGTGGAGCTTCACGAGCTCGAAGCCGCCGCCCGTGACCTCGCCGACGACGGTATCGGCCGCTACGCCGTGGCCATGCCGATTGTTCGGGACGCCCTGAGGAGGCCACGGCCACAACCACGAGAGCGTCGGCGGAAAGTCGATCACCGCAAGCACCGCTCCCGGTTTCATGGCGCGGAGCAGGTCGACGTTGATCGCCGCAGGATCGCTCAAGTGATGATAGACGCGGCGCACCACGACGGCGTCGCAGCAGTTCAACGGCAACCCTGTCGAACCTGTCGTCGCCTGAACAACCGTCACCTGCGCCAGCCCTGCGGCCGCGATGCGCGCGCGTATCTGCTCGATCGCCATTGGATCGACATCGGTCGAAAACACGTGTCCGCTCGCGCCGACCTCCGCGGCCAGTACTACGGTCAAGTCGCCGCTACCGGCGCCGATGTCCGCGACTGACATGCCGCGCTTCAGCGACAGCACCTCCCGAATGCGCGGCAGTTCCGCACCTGCGGCGCTGAAGCCGCCGCCGCGCCAGGAATCGCAGTCGAATCTGACGATCGCCACCGCGATCAGGAGGACGATGCTCGCCCCCACGAAAGACGTTCCAATCTTCATGCGCAGGGTCATAGCCACCTTCGTACCGACGACTTGTAGCCAACGTACGTTGAGCCGAAACGCGCTTCGAGATACCGCTCCTCGCGGGGCACGACCATCACCGCAATGAACGTGACGTTGACGATGAGTGTCGTGATTAGCCACCAGCTGCCCGCCCAAAGCGCCACGCCGAAGTGCAGCAGCGAGAACGCGAGATAGATGGGATTGCGGCTGAAGCGAAACGGCCCTGTGCGAACGATCACCGTCGTGGGCCGGTTACCCGGGACCGGGGTGCGCGCGGCGCGCATTTCCCGGATGGCCGCTGCGAACAGCACGAGACCCGCGATGGCCAGCGCGCCTCCGGCCGGCCGCGCCGCAAACAATGTGAACGGCCACGGCCACGCGGCATCGAGCAGGAAGCCAGACAGAATCGCGGACGCATAGAGCGACGGCGGGCGCAACACTACCGAACGGCCGCTTGCCGGTCCGCCGCCGGCCTGTGACAACATAGGTGTCATTATCGCTGTTTGACAACTTGGGTGTCAAATCGTCAGACTGGGCACGCGAAGGGAGCGCAGACGACGGATGGCGCGGAACACGAAAGCCGAAGCGATTGCCGAACTGATGCTCGAGGTGGCCCAGTGCTTCTTCAGGATCCGCGCCGCCGGCCAGAGGACCGGGCTGATCACCAGCTGGGGCGGCGGCGCCTTCGGGTTCATGCGCAGCCTCGCCCTGCTGGGTCCGCTCACCGTGCCGCAGATCGCCGAGATGCGGCCGACCAGCCGCCAGCGGATGCAGCGTCTCGCCGACGAGCTCGCCGTGGACGGACTGGTCGAATTCGTCGACAACCCGAAGCATCGCCGCTCGAAGCTGGTCCAGCTCACGCGCAAGGGCGCGGCGCGCTATCGCGACATGAGCGCGAGGTTCCTGGCAATCGCGTCGACGATCGGCGGCACGTTGAGCGAGACCGAAATCCACAAGACCACTGGCGTCATGCGCCAGTTGAGCGAGGATGTCACGGCGCGGTTGTCATAGGCGACGCCGGTCAGATGTCCTCCTCAATCATTTCCTTGAGGCGGCGCAACTTGTCGTCCCAATCTTTCGAGATCAGATCGAGGTAACGGCGCGCCTCATCGAGGGCGTGCGACTCGAGCCGCCAGACGCTCTCGCGGCGCTGATCACGCGCAGGTGTTTTGAGATTGGCTGGCGCGGAGATGTCGAACCCGTCGGCCAGGGCCGCAATCGATTGCGGCCCCTCGTCGATCAGGCGAGAGATCAGCTTCAGCCGCGTCTCGTCGGCGTCACCGAGGAGCGGCATATCAGGACCTATCTGGAATACATGGCGAGCAAGAAGGCGAAAGGCCATTGGACGTGCCCGTGCGGAAGTACAAGACGACTTCGCGACTGCCACGTCAAACAGCTGCGGAGTTGCGTGAACGGGTTCCCCGCCGAATCGCTGTCAGCGCCTTGAAACGTTTGGATGCAGCACTCTCGTGATCGCGCAGTTGGCGCGGCGCTTCGCGACGCGATACGTCCGTGGGCGCCTTGAGCCAAGCGCTGTAGGCAAATCCCGACATCTTCTGAGCACGACTTACATCTGTGTCTCTCGTCGAGACGACACCGTGTCTGGACGAGATGGTCTAGACGTACATGTCCAGTTTTGTTGCTACAAAACTGGACAAACACTGGTTGCGGCCCGATACTCATCAACGTGACTGGCAAGAAGAAGGAGGTCCCGCTCGGCTCGGATCGGGTCGCGCGTCTGGTCAGAAAACGTATAGAGCAAGGTGGCGAACGTGTCTGGAGGCTCGAAGACTTTCAGGACATGCCGTTCTCGGCGACAGCTCGTGCGCTGTCGCGGTTGGCTCAAAGCAACGTCATTGAGCGGCTCAGCAAGGGCGTTTACTACCGTGCCCGCCCAACCGCGTTTGGAGCTAGCCGCCCGAATCCGGCTGCCATCAGCAAACTGGCGTCCGAACGCAAAGACGTGTTCCCGTCAGGCATCAGTGCGGCCAATCTCTTGGGTTTTACCACGCAGACCGCCCGCAGAGGAGAAGTCGCGACCAGCGCCGGAAGCCTTCCGCGAAAGCTGCTCGGCCCGGACACCGTCGTT
>DATCJA010000117.1:0-16178 GCA_036507475.1 Vicinamibacterales bacterium | reverse complement strand
CTCGGCCAGGCGTGCGGGTACAGCGCAGGTCGGGCAGGACAAGCGATTCCCGCGGCCGATCGTGCGTCCACAGGCCGGGCATTCCCAGCGCGCTGCGACCGTTTGTACGTCCAGTTCGGCGCCTTCGCAGATCGTTCGTTCGCGGAACATCTCGTAGGCCGTCGTCAACAGCTCCACCTCGACGCCCGAGAGCTCGCCGATGCGGATCGACAGCCGATGGACGGCGGTCGCTCGCCTGGCCCGCGCTTCTGCATCCACACGCTCCACCAACGCCTGGACGATCGAGTATTCGTGCATCCCTATTTCCGCTGGAAGTTTGGCGGGCGCTTGGCAAAGAAGCCGTCGAGCCCCGCGGCAAATTCAGCGCCGTCTGCAATTCGGGTGAGATGGTCCAGCTCCCGATCCAGATGCGTGTCGAGGCGATCCATTCCGGCGGCCTGATTGAGCAGCGCCTTGGCAACCGCGAACGCCTCCATCGGTCCATCGACGACGGTTTGGGCGACCAGTCGCACTTCCTGGTCGAAAGTGCCCGTCGGGTAGACCTTGTTGATCAGGCCGAGCTGCAGGGCGCGGGACGCGTCGAGACGCGGGTTGAGGAGCACCAGCTCCATCGCGCGACGGAACCCGAGCAGGCGCGGGAGCATGAACGTGGAGCTTTCGGCCCCCGTCAGTCCCGTCTTGGAATACGCCCATTCGAAGGTCGCTCGCTCCGAGGCGAACACGAGGTCACAGCACATCGCCAGGCCAAACCCACCAGCCGCGGCCACGCCGTCGACGGCCGCGATGAACGGCTTCGGAGCGCGGCGGATCTCGGCGATCGTGCTGTGGATGTACTCGAGAATCTGCTTGAAGCGCTCGCCATAGCCCGAAGGTGTCTCACGAGCGTCTGGACTCAGGTATTCGAGATCTTCGGCCTCGCCACCAGCGCGGATGTACTTCAGGTCGGCGCCGCTGCAGAACACACCATTGACGCCGGACAGAATCACGGCTCTGACGCCGTCGTCGCGTGCCAGCATCAGCCCCGCGCGACGGAGGTCCTGTGCCGTCCGCACGTCGAGCGAGTTGAAGCGCTCGGGTCGATCGATCGTGATGTAACCGATCGCGCCCTCGAGGCGCGTCCGGATGTGCTCGGTGACAACCTGTTCCATATCGTCCAAATCCCGAAGTTCAGTCGTGTTGACAGAGAACACGGAACACCGAGACACCGAGACACCGAGAGACGCTAATAGTCGGCCTCGGTGCCTCTGTGCCTCGGTGGCTCGTGATCGTCAAGTGAAGGTGTCCTCGGGGATTAGCAGATTCTCGGCAGCGGCTCCCCTTCAGGCTCCGTGACGAGCCGTCGCCCGAAGCCGGTATCGAGAATGACCGCACCAACGCGCTCGCCGGTGCACGTGCCAACGATCGCCGCATCGCGGCCCAACGGGTGCGCACGCAGCGCGTCCAGCACGGCTTCCACCGCTTCTGAACGCACGCCCAGCACCGCCTTCCCTTCGTTCGCGACGTGCAAGGGATCGATGCCCAGCAGCTCTCCGGCAGCCCGTACCTGAGGCGTCACCGGCAGGGCCATCTCGTCGAGCACGATGCCGACACCGCTTTTGGCGGCCATCTCGTGCAGCGCCGACGCGAGGCCGCCACGAGTTGGATCCTTCATGGCTACGATGGCGCCAGGGACGCTGTCGAGCGCAGCACGCACCAGGCGGTTCAGCGGTGCGACATCCGACCGCAGGTCGCCGTCGAGAGCCAATCCGTGCCGCCGCGCCATGACGGCTAATCCGTGGTCGCCGATCGTGCCGGTCAAGACGAGGCGATCGCCGGGACGCAACCCGGAGTCAGGGACCACACGTCCGGTCATCGCAATGCCGGTCGTGTTGAGGACGATGCCGTCGAGCTCGCCCTTCCCCATCACCTTGGTGTCGCCGGTCACGACGAAGGTGCCCGCCTCCTCGCAGGTCTCGCGGATCGAGCGCTGAATCCGAATGAGATCGGCACGGGGGAAACCCTCCTCGAGGATGACGGCGCACGTCAGGCCCAGCACCTCGGTCGCGCCCATCACGGCGAGGTCGTTGACTGTGCCCGATACTGCGAGTCGGCCAATATCACCACCCGGGAAGAACACCGGATGAATCACGTGAGAATCGGTCGTCACCACCAGCCAGCGATCCCCGATGCGCAACGCCGCGCCGTCGTCCATCGCCGCAAGCCCGATGTCCGCGTTTGACGGGGCCGCTGCCATTCCGTCGAGGAACACCTGCTGGATCAAGCTCCTCATTGCCTGTCCGCCGGCGCCGTACTTCAGCGTGATGCGTTCATCGAGCACAGACAGCGCCACGATACCCTCCCAAATCTGGATGTCCTCCATACTGGTGCCAGATCTTGCACGTCCCCTCGCCGCTCACCATGCAGGCGCCGACCGGTGAATGAGGAACGCACTCCTTGCCGAACAGCGCACAGTCGGTCGGCGACTTGATACCGGCCATGATGTTGCCGCAAATGCACTCCTGAGCCAGCGCCGGAGGAGCGTAGTCCCAGAGCCCGGTCACGTCGATGTCGAACCGTTTGCGCGCGTCGAGATGGGCCCACTCGTCCCGCAACCGTAAGTTCCCGTTGGGCACGTGCGCGATGCCGCGCCAGCGGCCGCCGATTGGACGGAACACCTTCCAGAGCTGCTCTTGCGCGCGCAGATTGCCTTCCTTGGTCACGCAGCGGGGATACATGTTCTCTACCGACGCCCGGCCCTCCCGAATCAGCTCGACCAGCTTGACGAGGCCCGCGAGGATATCGAGCGGCTCGAAGCCGGCGACGACCACCGGCAGCTTGTGGCGCGCGACGAAGCGCTCGAATACTCCCCAGCCGGTGATCGTGGCCGCATGCCCCGCGGCCAGGAATCCTTCGACACGGGTATCCGGCATCTCGGCCACGATTTCCATCACCGGCGGGATGTACTTGTGCGCAGAGAGCACGAAGAAATTGGGCGGCGGGTCGCCAAGAACAACCGCGGCCGTTGCCACGGCCGTCGTCTCGAATCCCGTGGCGAAGAAAACGACTGGATCGCTGCTCGCTCGCGCCAGGTCGACTGCTTGGCTGACGCTGTACACCACGTCGACCCTGCCGCCCTCGGCCTGAACGTCTGCGAGCGACATCACCGTGCCCGGCACCTTGACCATGTCGCCGTAGGTCGCAATCCGCACGCCCTGACGCGCTAATGCGACACCTTCATCGACTTCGGGCACGTCCGTGATGCACACGGGACAGCCCGGTCCCATGATGACGTTCAGGTTCCTCGGCAGCGTCGCGCGGAGCCCGAATTTGGCAATGGCCTGCTCGTGGCTGCCGCAGACGTGCATGATGGACACCGGGCTGCGGCCGATCTCGTCGGTGAGCCGCGCGAGCGTGTCAGAGAGGGCGCGAGCCCGCACGGGGTCGCGGAACTTCAGCTCGGCGAACGCACCGCTAGCTCCGATCATCACCAGCTCCCTGAATCTCGCTCTTGATGTCAGCGGCCATCAGGTCATCTTCGCGCTCCGCCAGCCGGAGCAGCTCTTCGTAGAGAGCGAGTGTGCCGTCAACCTCGCCCGGAGGAATGCGTCGAATCGCGTACCCCACGTGATTGAGGATGTAGTCGCCCGGCTGCACGGGCTCATCGACGACCTCGAGCCGGATCTGCTTGCGCACACCCCAGAAGTCGACCGTCGCCAGAAGACCGTTTACTTCAACGACTCTACCGGGAACACCCAGACACATTGCGTTGCTCCTCGGCGGGTCCGCTTCGCGGCACCCGTCCAACCCCTATTTGTACTCCCGGCGGGTCCGCTTCGCGGCACCCGCCCTATGTACTTCACATTCCGATTCGGCGCGCCATCGCCGCCGCCACCACGGCCTGCCCGAGTGCGAGACCGCCGTCACCTGGCGGCACATCACCGTGCAGATGTACGGCGAACCCCGGCGCCAGCGTGCCGGCAAGACTCTCGGTCAGCCGTGGATTCTGGAAGCATCCGCCTGTCAGCACCACCGGGAGTCGCCCGTGCACCCTGGCTGCCGCACGCACAACGTCGGCAGTGGCAGCGACGATCGTGTTGTGGAACCGCGCAGAGATCCGTGGCGCTGGGACATCGGCGAGCAGGTCGCGCACAAGCTCCCGAACCATCGGACGCAGATCGACCATCCACGGCGATTGCTGCCAATCGATCTCGTAGCCGTACCGCCCGTCCTCTATTGAATCGGCCACCACGTTCCATTCGAGTGCGATCTGCCCCTCGTATCGCGACTCGGGCCTCACGAGCGCCAGCGACCCGATGCCGTCGAAATACCGGCCGCAGCCGTGCGCCAGGGGCGCGCGGAAGCGTGTCGCCAGCATCTGGCGAACGACCGCTACATCCCGCTGCTCCACTGCGGAAAACAGACGGAGATCATCGAGCGGCGCGCCTCCGTCGAAGGCGTCTTCAAGCAGCGCCAGCGCAATTCGCCACGGATGACGGATCGCGGCGTCGCCGCCGGCCAGCAGAACGGGCCTCAGCGTCGCCACGCGCTCAAAGCTTTCGTAGCGCGCCACGAGCACCTCGCCGCCCCACGCCGCGCCATCGGTACCGTAACCGGTACCGTCGTACGCGACGCCGATCACCGGACCGGCCAATCCATGCTCCGCCATGGCGCTCGCAACATGCGCATGGTGGTGCTGCACGCCAATCTTGACCGGCTCCGGCCGCGCGAGGGCATACCTCGTCGACAGATATTCGGGATGCAGGTCGTACGCGATGACGCGAGGCGTGACGCGCAGAAAGCGTTCCATCCGTGCGACCGACGCCTCGAATGCCTGATACGTGTCGAGATTCTCGAGGTCGCCGATGTGCGGGCCCAAGTACGCGCTTTCGGCGCTTCCGATGCAGAACGTGTTCTTCAGGAGCGCACCGCATGCCAGCACCGGCCGATCGAACCCAGCGGGCGACACCGCGATCGGCCGCGGCACGTACCCCCGCGCGCGGCGCAGCACCGCCGAGCGGCGGCCGATGATGCGCGCGACCGAGTCGTCACACGGGGTCTCGATGTCACGGTTGTGCATCAGGAACAGGTCGGCAATGTTCGCCAGGCGCGTCAACGCCTCGTTGTTCCGGTGCGCGATCGGCTCATCCGACACGTTGCCAGATGTCATCACGATGGGCCGGCGGACCTCGCGCACGATCAGGTGATGGAGCGGCGTGTACGGGAGCAGCAACCCAACCAGCGGGTTGTTCGGCGCCACTTCGAGCGCCAGGGCCGATCCTGCGCGCCGTCGCGCCAGGACAATCGGATGTTCGGGCGACTCGAGCAGTTGCTGCTCTTCAGGTGCAAGGACGGCCACTTCACCAGCCTCGCGCAGGTTGTCAACCATGACGGCGAACGGCTTCTCGTCGCGCCGCTTGCGCACGCGGAGCCTGCTGACGGCGTCGGAGGAAGTGGCATCGCACGCGAGATGGAATCCGCCAAGACCCTTGATCGCAACTACACCTCCCGCCACGATCGCGTCGGCCACAGCGGCAATCGGATCATCGTGGTCAAAAACAGTACCGTCAGGCCGGACGAGCTCGATCCGAGGACCGCAGGCGGGACACGCGTTCGGCTGCGCGTGGAATCGGCGATCGCCGACGCTCTCATACTCGTGTTCGCACGCCGGGCACATCCGGAACGCCGCCATTGTCGTTGCCGGCCGGTCGTACGGCACGTCCCGCGTAATCGTGAAGCGGGGGCCGCAGTTCGTGCAGTTGATGAAGGGATACCGATAGCGACGATCCATCGGGTCGAACAGTTCCGACACGCATGCGCCACAGGTGGGAAGGTCCGGCGGAATGGAGACGCGCCGCTCGGTGCCTTCCTCGCTGTGAAGGATGTGGAACGCGTCAACCGGCGCCGAAGGAATCGCCGACGAGCGCAGCTCGCGAATGGCGGCGGCCGGCGGCGCCGACCCTTCGAGCCGGCGCATGAACGCGTCGATCGCCTCTTCCGGTCCAAACGCTTCGATCGTCACACCCGTGGCATCGTTGCGCACGTGGCCGGCGAGTCCTTGTTCGGTAGCCAGGCGGTAGATCCACGGGCGAACACCGACGCCCTGGACCACGCCGCGAATCTCGATCTTTCGGCCCACCATCGTCACGGCTGTTCCGAGAGCGAAAGTACGTAGGCGGTCATGTCCCAGCCGTCCTGCTCGCTCAAGGCCTTCCAGTTCGGCATCGGCGTGCGCGGCAGGCCCTCGCGGATCGCATAAAACACGCGTCGCGGTGACGTCGAGCGACGCCAGGTCGCATTCGTGAAATCGCGAGGCGACCGCGTCAGTCCTTCTCGACGGACGCCGCGTCCATCTCCACGCTCGCCGTGGCAAAGGGCGCAGTGCTGCAGAAACAGCTTCTCGCCCTGCGTCTTCGCGCTGGCCGACGCGAGGCGTACCTCCGGGACCGCGAGTCGTCTGTACTCACGCGGGAGATCGCCGTCCGAGTCAGCGCATCCCGGCAAGACGAGCGACATCAACAGTCCGCTCACGAGCAGGCGTTTCATCGGCGCCCTTGGGGAGAAAGGCAAAGCCCAAGGTTCCCGCTTCATCGACGATGCGTTGGACCAGCGCCGGCAGTGCAGGCCGAACGCCCGGAGACAGTCCCACCGCCAGATCCATGGACTCAGGCACCAGGCCGAGCAGGACGACACGTCGCGGATACCGCCCGAGCCAGCGGGCCCCATCGAGCAAGTCCGCCACGCCAACCTGATGGGGTGACAGCCTCGTGGCCACAGCCGGAGCCACCTCGTCATCCGTCAGTCGGACGAAGGTCCCCGGTCGCCCTTCGGCTCTGACGGCGTCGACGAGAATCACCGCGTCAGCCGCCTCGAGATACGGCAGCAATGAGAGCCCCAACGTACCGCCATCGAGCACCTGCACACCTCGGGGCACTTCGTAACGATCGAGAAGAAGCGCCACCGCCGCTGCGCCGACGCCGTCATCCTCGAGCAGCACGTTGCCGAGGCCGAGCACGAGCAGCGCTGTGCGGTCATTCATTGACTTCTCCACGTCGGTCGATGAAACGGTACCCCGAGTACTTCAGGTCTTCCTCCGGAACGAACTTGTAACCGGAGAAGATCGATTCGACTGTGGCGTTCGCTTCCACTGTCGACATCAGGACGGAGCTGTACACGTGGTGAACGGCGAAACCGAGCAGCAGCCACATCACCGCATGGTGGATCCAACGGGCGACGTACAGACCGCCGACGAGTGGCGATAGCGACGTAAACCATCGAAGGAACGAATCGGGGTCGGCGCTTGCGCCACGCAGCATGAGGCCAGTCGCAATGGCGACGAAGTACAGCCCGAAGACCAGGGTGTAAGTAGCGCCTGCGACGGGGTTGTGGCCCACGAATCCTGGAGGCTTTCGCAGGGCGAACAGATAGAACTTGATCGTCGGCCAGAACCCGTGGAGGCGAGAGCGATGCACTGGGATGAACTTGTCCCAGTGGGCGTACTTGTTGCCGGTGAACATCCAGATGACGCGCACAAGTACCGCCAGGATGAACACATACGCGACATAGCCGTGAATGGCCTTCATCCACCCCATGACGAATGACTGGCCTGCCGGGCCCGGCACGCCTATGAACGGCCGGCCGATGTAGAAACCGCTGACCGACAGCACCACGATGGACAAAGCGATGAGCCAGTGAGTAATACGAACCGGCACTTCCCAGACGTATACGCGCACGATGCCGGTCGGACGACTGACAGCGGCTGCGGCGTCGCTCATACCGCCCTCACACGCACCACCTCGCGGCGCTTGGCATCGACGACGTGAACGCCGCACGCCATGCAAGGGTCGAAGGAGTGCACAGTGCGAAGGATCTCGACGGGCCGCTCCGGGTCCGCAACGGGCGTGGCAAGGAGCGCCTCCTCGTAGGGCCCGCGGCGTCCCTTCGCGTCGCGCGGACCTGCATTCCAGGTGCTCGGCACCACGCACTGGTAGTTGCTGATGAGACCGTTATGGATTGAGACCCAGTGGCCGAGGGCCCCACGCGGGGCTTCGTGGAAACCAGCGCCCATGGCATCAGCGGGCCAGGTGCTCGGGTCCCATTTCGAGTTGTCATGTATCCGCAGCTCGCCCGCGCCCATATTCGCGGCGAGCGCGTCCACCCACGCGTCCATCTTCTCGGCGATGATCTGGGTCTCGATGCCGCGTGCCGCCACGCGCCCGAGCGTCGAGAACAACGCCTCGGGGCCGACGTTGAGCTGTTTGAGCACCGCACCGACAAGCTCCTTGACACGGGCGTGGCCCGATACGAAGGCCACCAGCATGCGCGCCAGCGGGCCAACTTCCATCGGCTCGCCGTCATAGCGTGGCGACTTCAACCAGGAATACTTCTTGTCGGTGTTGGCCTCGAGCCCGAGGAGCTCGTACGGCGGTGTGGGCCCCGTGTAGTTGGGACTGGTCTCGCCTTGATAGGGATGCAGAGCCACACCGTCACCCGCCTGATACTGGTACCAGGAGTGCGACACGTATTCAGTGACCTTCCCTTGATCGAACGGCTCCACCTTCGACAAGTCACGGCCGCGAATGATGCCGCTCGGCAGGAACAAAGGCGGGTTCGCGGTGTCGTCGTCCGGGTACTCGCCGTACGCCAGGTAGTTGCCCACGCCGCGCCCATGGCCCGCCCAGTCCTTGTAGAAAGAGGCGATCGCCAGCAGATCGGGAATGTAGACGCGCGTGACGAAATCGCGCGCATTCGCGACGAACTGCTTGAGCGCCGCAATCGTGTGCGTGTTGAGTGCGGCCTGGCTGTCGGGATCAACGGGCGTCGCCATGCCGCCCACCAGGAAGCTTTGCAGGTGCGGGTTCTTTCCGCCGAGCACCGCGTGCATCTTGATGAACTCGCGCTGCCAGTCGAGCGCCTCCAGGTAGTGGGCGACCGCCATCAGGTTTGCTTCGGGCGGCAACCGGTAGGCGGGGTGTCCCCAGTAGGCGTTCGCAAACGGGCCGAGCTGGCCGCGGTCGACGAAGCCCTTGAGGCGGTCACGAATACCTGTGAAGTACTTCGGGCTCGAGAGCGGCCAGTTCGAAATCGATTCGGCGAGCGACGAGGTCTTGGCCGGATCGGCCGACAACGCCGATACGACGTCGACCCAGTCGAGCGCGTGCAGGTGGTAGAAGTGGATGACGTGATCCTGGACGGCCTGTGCGCCGATGATCAGATTGCGCAGGAGTCGCGCATTCGGCGGCGGGGCCGAGCCGATCGCATTCTCCACGGCTCGAATCGACGCGATCGCATGCACGGTCGTGCACACACCGCAGATGCGCTGCGTGAACGCCCACGCATCCCGGGGGTCGCGGCCCCTCAAGATGATCTCGATTCCCCGGAACATGGTCGATGACGACCACGCGTCCTGAACGGCCCCCCGATCGACCTCGGCTTCGATCCGCAGGTGACCCTCGATGCGGGTGACGGGATCAACGACGACACGCGGCATTACGACTCTCCCTTCGGCGTCTTCGGGGTGAGCGGCTCCGGCTTCTCACCGACGCGCTTCATGATCTGGATGAGACCGTGACCGGCAAATGCGGCGCCGACGCCAAGAACGGCGAGCGCGCCGATCGTGTCGATGTTGGAGTTGACCCCGAATCCGGGCACACCGGTCAGATGCTGGTAGAACGGCGTCATGCGATCCCAGAAGTCGGGCTCGCTGCAGCCGATGCACGGATGGCCGCAGCCAATCGGCCAGTTCGTTCCGCCATTCCACTTGACATTCGGACAGTTCTGGAACGTTGCCGGACCCTTGCAGCCCATCTTGTACAGGCAGTGCCCGGCGCGGTGTCCCGCATCGCCCCACGCCTCCACGTACTGCCCGGCGTCATAATGCGCGCGGCGTTCGCAGTTGTCGTGAATCGACTTCCCGTAGGCAAACAGCGGCCGGCGTAGATGGTCGAGGGGCGGCCACCGCTTGAATGTCAGGTAATAGACGAGCAGCGCGGTGAGATTCTCGACGTTGGCGGGGCACGCCGAGAGATTGATCAGGTTCTTGACGCCAGGCACCGCGTCGGCGACACCGAGCGCCCCGGTCGGATTTGGCGCCGCCGCCGGGATCCCCCCAAACGTCGCGCAGGTCCCGATCGCAATGGTGGCCGCGGCGTTCCCGCAGACGCTGCGCGCGATGTCGAGCGCGGACTCCCCGCCGATCGTGCAGTACGCGCCATTGGCGCCGGTCGGAATCGAGCCTTCGACTACGGCGATGTAAGTGCCTGGCTGCTCCTTCACCGGTCGGTCCCGGTTCTCCTTGGACTGGCGCCCCGCGGCGGCCATGACTGTCTCGTGATAGTCCAGCGACAGCATGTCGAGGATCACTTCGGCCGCGCTCGGACGACTGGCGCGCAGGAACGATTCGGTGTTCCCCGCGCAGTCCTGGAATTCGAGCCAGATCAGAATCGGCTTGGCCGTTCGTTGAATCGCACTCGCGATCTGCGCCGCCGCTCGATCGGGCAGAGCCAATGCTGCGGCCATCGTCGTGCAGAACGCGAGGAACTCGCGGCGCGACACGCCTCGATGCTCGAGCTCAGTGGTCAGCCACCCACGCTGTCTGCTCACGGCGTACCTCCGTCCTAGAAGCGATACAGCACCCTGACGTACGCGGTATGGCCTGTGTACGGCCGATTTCCGTACCCCGTGAGCAGGCCGCCGAGCCAGTCGATCCGCGGCTCGCCAGTGGCCGGCGTAAAGCCGGTAGGACCGTTCGTATCGATCGTGTTGAAATCGACGATGTCGAGCTTTTCGAAGTAGTAGCCAACGCCGACGCCGGCGCGACTGGTGAAGAAATACTGGACATCGGCAGTCGCCCGGTGCCACGTGTTCTCGACGTCGGGCAGCGGGATGAACTGGTTGAGCGAGGTGAGCGCGGCGATGCGGGGCCCCCCGTGCACGAAGCTGTTGTCCGAGTCGCTGTAGTCATAGCTGAATCGGATGTCCGTGTTCCGGACGGCGCGCAGCACATCGAGATAGGCGCTGACGCTGTTGATTCCGTCGTCGTTATCGAGCGTCCAGTTCCGGCTCGGATCCGTCCAGCTCGGGTCGGGTGGCGGGTTCGCGTTGCGCGAGAGCTGGAACGAGCTGTATGTATCGCGGCCGTAGTTCCCGCCGACGGCAACGATGTCCGTTGGGTGAAAGTTGACCCCGACGTTCCAGCTCTTCACGTCCGACTGCTGCAGCCCGAACAGCTCGCCAGGCCGGTTGACCGGCACCGAAGTGTCGGCCAGGTATTCATCTGTACCGCCGGCGAATTGGACGTAGAGGTCGACCGAGTCGCGCGGCATGACCGTCAGCAGGAGCGACCCGCGCGTGCGGTTGCGGTCGGCCTCGTCGTAGTAGCGCAGTGTCGGCTGGGTACCGCCGGGTCCCGACTCGTAGTCGACCCCAGTCTCCACGAAGCCTTCGCCCCGGCGCCGCCCGACGTCGAAGGCAGCGCGAACAGTGACGTACTGGCTGGAGAACGTGTCGAACGACGCGCGGAAGATGTGCTCACCCACGTCGGCGAAGCCACGGCCCTGACGCTCGACACCTTCGTGACCGTAGCCGACGCGCAGTGTCCCCCACTGTGCAGGCGTAAACGCCACGTTGGCATCGAAGAACCGGCGCGAGATGTCGAATTGCGGCGAGAAGCCCTCCTCGATCTCTTCAGGGACAGCGTCGAAGCGCACGTATTCCGTGGCATCGAAGATCGGCGTCCGGACGTCGCGGTCGTTGAACCGATACCGCACCGTGAAGTTCACCAGGCGCGACGGCCGCGAGCTGAGGTTGATGAGCGTGTTGATCCCCTTCGCCTCAGCCTGCGCCGTCGAGCGAGGGAGTTGCGCAATGTGCGGAAAGGCTGCGAACACGGCCGGAGAGTTGATCGCCGAATTGATTGTGAAAGGGATCAACGCGTCGTCCTGTGTCTGCGACGTGAGCTGGACCGTGCCGTTGAGCGTCGTCCGGCCGCGCATCTTGTAGAGGCCCGTCGCGCTCACCACGTGCATCATGTTGTTCGGCGCCGTCGATTCCCGCCCCTGCGCCGGGCCGTTCCCGTTGCTGTAGCCGCTCGGGTCGTACGGACCGCTCGGTGGCAGGAGCCCATTGTTGAAGTCGGTGATGCGGATCGGGTTGTCCCACACGAGACTCTTCATATGGTTGGTGAACCACGATCCATCCCAGCCGACGCGGAACATCCCCCTTGGGTTTGCCCATGAAGCCCCGAGCGACAAATCGTTCGTCCGGTCGTCGAGCGGCTTCGGTAGCTCGATCGCATTGTTGAACGCGAACGATGCACCCCAGGGCTGCTGCCCGTCCCTGCCTGATGACAAGAACCGGGCGTCGACGTCGATGGCCCTCGTCGCCGCGTAGTTCAGGGCAGCGGCTGCCGTGTTGCGTTCCTGCCGCAGATCGAACGTGGACGCGAGGCTGTTGTAGATCGACCGGTTCGCCTTCGCCTGTGCCGCCAGGGCCGGCGTGCTGCAGGAGGCTGGCGGGGCGCCGGGCGCGCAGGGCACGCCGACGGCCGTGCCATCCGTCGTAGCGTTCGTCGGCCCCTGCACCGCCCGCTGCGCGCTATCGTCCAGCGTCAGCGTATTGCCGCTCGTGACGTAGGGCGTTCGCGCCAGATAGCTGTAGTTGAGCGGCAGTGATACCCACTGGAACGTGCCATTGACTTTGCGGCTCCGGAGGCTCGCGTTGTACCGCTGGTCGCGATAACCGACGTGCGTCGCGTTTGCATCGAACAGATATGAACCGCTCTCGCGGTTCAGACTGAAGCTCGAATACAGGCCGTCGCGGGTATCACGATACCGCTCGTATCGCGCTTCGTCGCCGTCGGTGGTTGTGAACAGACCACCGACGTCGACCGTTCCGATGAACGGGGAGGGCGGTGCCTGCGGTTGAGTCTGTGGCGCCTGCGGTGTCTGGCCATATCCCAGACGGGAGGCCAGCAGGAGCGCGGCGGTCAGAATGACGAATCGGTTTCGCATTGCACGCCTCCGCTACCGCAACAACGCCTTGCCCGACGGTGCATTGGATCCATGTACCTGCTGGTGGCAGACGGTGCAGGCCCGCGCAGAGATCTTGTTGGCGTTCTGCGAGTTCTGCAGCAGGTATCCGTCGTAGACCGTCGGCGGATGGCGCGACGTCACGTGACACCGCTGGCAGAGGAACGGCAGCTTGCTCACCAGCATCCGATCGTTATTCGACCCGTGCGGATCGTGGCAGGTGATGCAGCTCTCGCTGACGGGCGCGTGCTCCCAGAGGTAAGGCCCGCGCTTGTCCGTGTGGCAGCTCGTGCAGCTTTCGTCGATCGTTGTGCCCGCCCGGAGCAGCCTGACGTTCGTGCTCCCGTGCACGTTGTGACACGACGAGCATGTCAACCCCCCCTCGCGCACGGGCATGTGGTTGAAGCGGTGCGTCCTGTTGACAACGTTTCGGTGGCACGTGCTGCAGAGCGCCGTCTGGTTCTGCGCCTTCAGTTGCGGTTCGCCTTTCGCCGAATGGATGCTGTGGCAGGTGGTGCAGGTCAGGTTCCGCTGATCGTGCTGGCTGCCGTCCCACAGCGCATGCGTGGCGCGGTTGTGGCACGACGTGCACGTGGCGCTCACCTCGGACGGCGAAATGGCATTGAACCGTCTGATGAGCGTCGAATCACCGCTGTCGGCGTGCGCCTTTCCGGGCCCGTGGCAGCTTTCGCACCCCAGGTTGGCCGCCGGCGTGCGCTCGTTGAACGTGCGACCGTGCGCCGTGCCCTTGTACGCCTGATCCTCATGACAGGTCAGGCACGTGGCCTCGCCGGCATATCCGGTGCCGGCCTGAGCGGTGGCACCCTGGGCGGCCGCGAGGCCGGTCCGAAGATCCCGCCCTGCGAGGCGCGATGGCTGCGTGGTGATCGCTTCGGTTCTGTCGTCGCCAGCCGCAGCGACCATTGTGAGCGCCAGCAGGTACGTCAGCGCCCCCGTGAGGAGGTAGAACGTCGGTCGATTCATACGCGTGCCCGCCCCCAGGGCGCCAGAGCGCCTGCGCTCACTCGATGCTGTGACATAGCTCGCACTCCTGCCGAATGGCAACGCCATCTGTCGTCTTGTGCCCCTCGTCATGGCAGCGGAAACACCCGGTCGACACCGTGTGCCCGATTTGGTTCGGGTACGTGCCCCAGCCAACCCTCATGGGCGGGAATACGTTGCTCCGATAGATCGCCTGCGTGACGCCAATTGCCCGGCGAAGGTCGGCCTCCTCGAACGTGTGCGGCAGCCGTGCGTTCATCGCCTCCCGAATGGTGCGCTCGATCTCCGGGAGGGCAACTTCATGGCTTGCGTACGGCGCCATCAGCGCGCGAACGGCTTCGCGACGGATAAACGGGATCTTCGCGTTGATCCGGCCCTCGCCGATGGCGGCGTCCACGGCTCGCTCCGGTGAGGCGCCGAAGCGGTGCGCCGGGCGGTTGTGGCAATCGAGGCAGTCCATACGGCGACGAGGCTTGCCCGCCAGATCGGCCTCTGTCACCCCTTCGGCGAAGTATTCACGAACGCGCCCATCCGGCGTGGCGACGCGAACGTATGGGATCTGCTCCCGCTTGTCGTCCAGCGCCACGTACTCGATCGCATTGCCCCTGTTCATGTGCCAGTGAATGCCCGTCCCGCTGCCGGTACCGCTTACAGGCCCGCCGACGTGCAGTCGCACCGTCGTTGCCGTCTGCGTGTTGGCCTCGTCGGCGGCGTGCTCGTAGATCACTTTGACTTTGTCGCCCACGAACCGATCCGGCCAATGACACTGTTCACACGACATGCCAACGTCCGGCATGCTCTCGATCGGCGTCGGAATGGGCCGGCTGAACGTGCCCGTGCTCGCCAGCCAGAGTTGCCGCGTCCCATTGAGCTTCGCGGCCACGAAGCCGCCGGCGCCAGGTCCGACGTGACAGGCCACACAGTGGACGCGTGCGTGCGGCCCGCTTTGATGGGCCGTGAACTCCGGTTCCATCACCGCGTGACACGTCTGCCCGCAAAACTGCTGCGATTCGCTGTACTCGACCGCGCCGTAACTGGCCAGAGACAGGATCGCCACGTTGGCCAGCGTCAGGACGGCTACAAAGAGCAGCGTGGCTCGTTGGGCGGGATCGTTGAGATCGATCCGTGGCCAGGCTGGCGCAGCGACGCCCGCGCGCGCCCGGCGGCGCTCCATCGACAGACCGATAGGAATGAGCACCAAGCCGACGAGGAACAACGCCGGCACCAGGACGTACACGAGAATCCCCGAGTAGGGATTCTCCAGGAATCCCAGCCCCTGGAGCGCAACGAGCATGAGAAAAAGGAAGGCACTTGCGGTCGTCAGCGCCACACCGATCGCCGAGATCGGGTTGCGCAACGCCGCTGCAAAGCGAGGCCGCATGCGGACGCTCGGCTACTTCTTCGTCAGGCTGAGCATGTAGGCCACCAACGCATCGAGGTCCTCCTTCGGGAGGTTCGGATACGCTCGCATCGGTGGCTTCCGCTCGGCCTTGGTCTTCTTGGTCATCTCGGCCGGGCTCGCTATCCACGCGCGGATGTCGTCGGCCTTGAGCCGGCTCCCCACGTCATCGAGCGCCCCCTTTGCATTGCCTTTGCCCGCAATCGCATGGCAAGCGGCGCATTTCTGATCGGCGTACACCTTCATCCCGCGTTCGATCTGCTTCTGGTCCTGCGCCGACGCCGTTCCACTCGTGGCCAGAAAGGCCATGAGAACGAGTGTGATCCTCACCTTCGCCATAGTCCCCTCGTGTGCTGCTGTCCTGTCGTGCAGTGGATCCTGGTCCTGCCGCGTGCTCGCAGGCCCGTGAGCAAGTTCGCTGCCGAACTGGTCGCTAACCCGAGAATTCTGGGGACGCGGTTCCAAAGATCCAGGGGGAGCAGTTTCGAAAACCAGGGAGCAGCAGGGCTTACGATGAGTCGACCGCGGGTCTCCCGCGGGGAGTATTTCGCATGACAGCGGAAAATCGCGCATCCGGCGGATTCGCCTTTGCCAGGTCCGCAGCGGCAAACGCTTCTTGGCCGCTCTTCTGGTTGGCGCACTCCTTGCCAAACCCGTCACGAGAGCGACGTGCTGTTCCGAGTTGCTGCATTTCCCGTCCTGATTGCACTCCTGGCGAGCCCGAGTACCGCGGTCGTGTGCAGAACCTGGTGCGACCGCGCTCCCGCCTCACC
>DATCJA010000116.1:0-12542 GCA_036507475.1 Vicinamibacterales bacterium | reverse complement strand
GGCTGAAGCCCGCGCGCGACACCTTGCACCTGCAGCGCGGGCGCTTGAGCGCCCGCGTCGGCGGCGAATGCCGCTGCGACGCTCAGAAACGCGCCGAAGAGAGCCAGAAGGAGGAGCACGCCGGTCGCGCGCGCAGCAGCGCGCAGCCCGGCCGGCACCGGCTCCCGCCGCCACGCCCTGACGCGCTCCACGGCGCCCTCGAGGAGCAGGTACGCGACGGGCACGACCACGAGCGTCAGCAGGGTCGACGTCAGCAATCCGCCGATCGTCGCAATCGCAATGGGCGCGCGGAACTCGCTTCCGTCACCGGTGCCCATCGCGGACGGCAGCATGCCGAGAATCATCGCCACGGTGGTCATCACGATCGGGCGCAGTCGCACGGGCCCGGCCGCGAGGAGCGCGTCCTTCAATGGCCGACCTTCGCGTCGCAGATGGTTGGTGTAGTCGACGAGGAGGATGGCGTTCTTGGTGACAAGACCCATCAGCATCACCACACCGATCATCGCGGGCATGCCGAGGTTCTTGCCGGTGATCAGGAGCAGCAGGAGCGCGCCGACCAGCGCCAGCGGCAGCGACAGCATTCGAGCTCGGATACTCCGGCCTCCAGCTTCATCACGGTCAAGTTCGCCACCACCACGACCGGGTCGTCTCCAGGGCCGACCAGGCTTCCGGCGTCATAATGGCGCTCGACGACGACGCCGTTGATAGGGGAGGTGAGGGTGGCGTCACGCTGCACCTCGTGCGCGCGTCGCAGTGCCGCTTCGGCCTGAGCGACGCTCGCCCTCGCGAGATCCCGCTGCGCTGCGGTTGCGCGCCTGGCTGTTGCTGCGCCGTCGAGCCGCTGCCGCGGAACCGCGCCGCGGTCGAAGAGATTCTGCGCCCGCTCGTGTTCGAGCAGCGCGTTGGTGAGTGTCGCCTCGGCCGCCTCGAGACCGGCTTGCGCGACACCAACCGCTGCCGCGGCGGCGTCGACCTGCGCGTCGATCTTGCGACGATCGAGGGTCGCGACGACCTGACCCGTCCTTACGCGATCGCCGAGATCGACCGCGATACGCGACAACGTGCCCGGCAGCTTTGGCATGACGGCCACGCGCGTTTCCGCCATCAGATTGCCGGAAATCTGCAGCGCCGACTCGACGTCTGAGACGCCGACTTTGATGGCCGCGACGTCGATTCGTTGTTCGGTGGCTGGCGTGGCGGCGGCGGCAGCCGGTTCGGGGCTGCGGCACGCCGCGACCGTCGTCGTGAGCGCGATCAGCGCGAGGCCTGTGATCGGTAGCCGGAGACCTTCAGGTCTCCGGAACGACGGAACATCACGGGAAATGTGACTAACCATGACTGTGTGCACTCTTGGCGGAAACGGTATCGTGAGAGTGAAACGCGCATTCGGACGCCACAAACGTTGTGCGGACGCCCGTCGTGAATCCGGCGAGCAATGAATCGAGGAGGTCGTGCGCCAGCGCATCGGGGTCCTCACCCGGTGCGAGACGGTGAGCGAGGCCGATTGCTGCGGCGCCCAGCATGCCAACTCACAGCACGTGGAGCGCGGCCGCAGGGTTGAGCGCCTTTGAAAATTGCCCGCGGTCGATGCGCGCGCGCATGTCGGTCTCCGCGCGTGCGGTCGTCTCCTGGAAGAATTCAAAGCGCTGGAAGTCCTGACTGATGCTCGGCACCGAGCGCTCGAGGAACATCAGCTCGAAGTACTCGGGATTCGTCTTCGAGAACTCGTAAAACACCCGGAGGCCGCGTCGCAGGCGGTCGAACGGTTCAGCCACGTGCTGGGTTGCTTCGAGCAGGTGCTGCGCGAGCAGTCGAAATCCCTCTTCGGCGAGCGCGAAGAAGATGTCGTCCTTACTGGGAAAGTAGCTGTAGATTGCGGCGGGACTGTACTCGATGCGGTCTGCAACCTTGCGCATCGAGACATTTCGGTACCCTTCGGTCACGAACAGCGAACAGTGTTCATATTTCTAATAGCGTTTGACACAGCGCTTTCGCAAAGACGCCGCCGAGGCGCCTGCGAGGTCGAGGCCGTTGTTAATTAGCTGATTTGTATGGATTTAACCGAGAAGAGAGTCATCGTTGCGACGATATAGCTCAGCGCCCCCAGCGTCAGAGTGACGGAAAATCCCCAATTCATCGCAACGAATACGGCACCCGCCGCGCCTACCACCGAAAGCGCGCCATTGATGCCCCACCCCCACGCGATAATCTCCGGCCGCGACGCGGCCACGAGCCGCATGCCCGCCGGCAACGGAACGCCGAGGAGCACGCCCAGCGGAACGAGCAGGGCGGTCGCCGCGGCCACGCGATGCAGGAGCGACCACGCAATCGCGTGATCGATCATGGCTGGCAGCGCGAATGCGCTGGCACACGCGAGGGCAGCCACGCCTGCCAGCGCGCGCAGTGCGACCCGCTTGATCCGGTCGGCTGCGACGCGCCGGCTCATGTAACTCCCGAGACCTGTCCCGATCAGCAGGGAAAACAGCGTGACGGTCAGCGAATACACGGGATGGCCGAGCAGCAGCACAAAGCGCTGCAGGAGCGCGACTTCGAGCAGCATGAATCCGGCTCCGAGCGCCCCAAAATACAGGAGCCACTGCGCCCAACCGGACGCTGGACGGGAGCCCGCAATCACCAGCGGCCCCCCGACGAAAAGGACGACCAGCAGGGCCGAGATAGCGATCAACGTCAGGAGTGCACTGAGGCCGTTTCCAAACAGCATCGATCGTCCAAATGCCACATCCAACTGATCGCGCAGCCGGGTCGTGTGAAAGAAGAACGGCCGGTCGTCGGTCGTCGGAGTGATATCGAGCGGATAACTCGCCAGAAACCGTTCCCGATCCGACGCGAGGATGAGCTGTCGATAATCGGCGGCTCGCGTACCGCTGCGAACCATCTCCACGGTGTCTGGTGCAGCCGGTCCGGGCGCCACGTCCGGCGCGTACAGGATTTCGAAGTCGAGGTCGGCGGCTAGACGCTGCAGTCGCGCCGTGTCGTCTGCCGTGAACGGCCGCCGTTTCAGCAGAAACGTCGCGACGCGCTGGTGCCGCACGATCGCCAGGTGCCGCGCGGCATCGAGACCTCGCGCCGCGCAGGCCTCCTGCGCCAGCGACACCAGACGGAGTCCGTCGAAGACCCATCGTGTGATGGTGAGCACGCCATCGTCAGTCAGGTGATCGATGTACTCACCAAACGCTTCGGTGGTGTAGAGCGAGTTTTCCGTCAACGTGTACGCGCCCGCCGCGGTCGCCGCCCACGTGTCCACGAGCGACGCCTGGATCACGTCGTACCGAGACGCGCTTCGCCGGATGAAGCTGCGGCCATCGTCGACGTGCACGGCCACACGCGGGTGCGCATACACCGCCCCCGAATAGTCGCGAAAGCGATCGAGCATCACATCGCGAGCGATGATTGGGTTGATTTCGACGGCATCCACGTGTCGGGAGCCGAATACGAGCGCGGACAGCAGATCGCGTCCGCCGCCGGGTCCAATCACGAGCGCCGTGAATCCACCAGGACGCTCTGCGAGGTGATACGCCAGAGCCGTGAGCTCATAACGAAGATATGCGGCATCCTCGGGATTGCCGGTGCCTCGGAGGATGGGAGTGGAGGCAGCCGAGTCGATGTCCATGAAGAGCGAGTCGCCTGGAGTGCCCGTGAAACGGGGGCTCAACGACCAGTCGCCGTGTTCGCGGTCGTATACCGCGACGCGTGAAAATGAATTCCACTTATCGAACAGCACGCGGTCACCCTGGTGCCCCTTCGTGTCCACGACCTCGAACGGCGCCGCGCCCGTGGCCTGCGCGGCGGCGGGCAAACAGAAGAGCACGACCACGGCGACGGCGATGCGCCCCCGACTCGCTGCGGGAGCGAAACAGGGGGCCGCACCAAGCGCGAGCGCGGCCGCCGTCAGCACCACGCCCGGTGCGCCAAGCCAGTCCAGGAGGGGGATCAGCGCAAGGCACCCGGCTGCCGCGCCCAGCAGATCTGCGCTGTACACCACGTTGACGCGATCGACCAGCCTCGCAAACGCGAGCGAGATCACCGCGCCGCCCGCGAAAAACGGAAGCGCCGCCAGGAGGTAAATGACGAGCATCAGCACCAGGTTCGACGGCGAGTAGTTGAGTTCCACGCGGATGCGCACGAGGCAGGCAAGCGCGATGACGGTCACGAGGGCATGGATCAACGCCGCACCGGTGAGGAGTGCGCGCGTGCTCACAGGGGCTAGGCGCGCGCGCATCACGTAGACGAACACACCGCTGGCGCTGAGGCCGAACAGCGCGATCGAAATCGCGAGAAATGCAAAGTGGTAGTACATCGTGACCGAAAAAATTCTCGTCAGCGCCAGCTCGGTCATCAGGATTGACGCGGATATCCCGCTGATACCTGCGAGCGTCAAGCGGTCGTCGCTGCAAAGGGTTTCCCTCATTCGTGCCCACGTCATTCCGTGGGCCAGTCTAGCAGGAACATCGCTTGCACCTGGCCTGTCCACCTGCCGCGGTTTGCAAACGCAGTCGAGCGCGGCAGCGTCCACCCCTGATCGGGGCAAGGACGGAAGGGCTTGGATTGGTATGCGGATGATCGCCGGGTTGTTGATCGCTGTTGTTCTGGCCGCATCGGGCGCGGCCGCTCAAGACCCCTCAAGCCGTTTTCACAGCGGCGTCGATCTCGTCGGACTCAATGTCGTCGTGACGGATCCACAAGGACACCTCGTCAGCGGTCTGGCGAGCACGGACTTTGCCGTCCTCGAGGACGGCGTCCCACAGGACATCTCGTTGTTCGCCGTCGTGCCCGCTCCAATCGACCTCGCGCTGCTGCTCGACAGCTCGTCCAGCATGAGCGACAAGATCGCCACCGTGCAGCAGGCAGCGGTCGGTTTCACCTCCGTCGTGCGTCCAGGGGACCGCATCTCGGTTGTCGAGATCAAGGATGCGATCAAGGTGCTCCATCCGTTGGACGAGGACGTGGCCGGCGCGCGCCATGCGATTGGAGCGACGATTCCGCGAGGCAACACCTCTCTGTACAACGGCATCTACATGACGTTGAAGGAGCTCGTGAAGCAGCGCACCGATGGCGAGATTCGCCGGCAGGCTATCGTGGTCCTGACAGACGGTGACGACACGTCCAGCATCGTCGCATTCGACGATTTGATGGAGCTGGCGAAGCACGCGGGGGTGGCGATCTATACCATCACGCTCCGAACCTCGTACGTGACTCCCAGCGTCTTCACACGCGATCCGAGATCACACGCCGAGTCGGTGTTTGCCATGAAGGCGCTGGCGTTCGAGACCGGCGCGAAGGCCTTCTTTCCGGCCGCGCTCGGCCAGCTTGCCGGCGTTTACGACATGATCGCCGAGGAACTGTCGAAGCAGTATCTGGTCGGCTACGCACCGAAAAACCCGCTGCGCGATGGCTCGTATCGGCGCGTCAGTGTCCGCGTCGATCGACCCGGCATCCGAGCGCGGACACGCGCCGGCTACGTTGCGACACCCCTGCCCGCGAGCGCCAGCCACTGACGACGCGTGGACGCGGGCTCCTCCGCCACCGTGCGGCTTTATGGGATCGGTCTGCGTAAAATACACTACGCGAACGATGTCCGCAGAAACCGCCGATCGTGTCCGTTCCACGCGCGATACGTACCTGATTTGTGCTGTCGCCTGGGCGCTCCCTGGCGCTGGGCACCTGTGGCTTCGCCGCAGACAGAAAGGGCTTGTGTTCCTGGTTACCCTGCCGTTGATGTTCCTGTTCGGCCTCTGGCTCGAGGGACGTCTGTTTCCATTCGAGCTGACGCAGCCGCTCGTGGCGCTGGCCGCGTTTGCCGATATCGGGCTGGGCGTCCCATATTTTCTTGCGAAGGCGATGGGCGCCGGTGCCGGGCGCGTGATTGCACAGACGTTCGAGTACGGCAACGCGTTTCTCATCGTGTCGGGCCTGCTGAACATGCTCGTCGTGCTGGACGCGTTCGACGTGGCACAGGGGCGCAAATGACGACTCACTTCGGTGTGATGGTGGTATTCGCGCTCTTCGTTTCCGTGGTCTTTGCCACGCTGATGCGCGACGACCCGGCGGACCAGCTTCGGCTCGGCATCCGCCTCTTCGGCGGTCTGGTCGGCGGCGGCGTCCTGGCTGGCTGGTTGCTCTACCCGTTGCCGTTTTGATCCGCAGCAGGCCACGGAGACACGGAGACACGGAGTTGGGTCGTACTCTTCTCTTGTGGGCTCCGGTGATCCTCTACATGGCAGCGATCTTCTACGTGTCGTCGCTTCCGCAACCTCCGGTTCCGCCCGGCGGCGACAAGCCGTGGCACCTCCTCGCGTACTTTGGTCTGGCGGTGGTTGTCGTTCGTGCGGTCGCCGGCGGTTTGCGTGCGTCGATTGAATGGCGTACCGCAGCGCTCGCGATTGCGATTGGCGTGGGTTATGCGGTGACTGACGAGCTCCACCAGATGTTCGTTCCAGGACGATCGGCGCAGCTTGCCGACCTGTTCGCCGATGCGATTGGCGTGTGCGCAGGCACGAGCGCCTGCTGGGCGTGGGGTACGATCGCCAAGGCACAAGTCGCAAGGCACAAATCACACGGCACAGGACGGAACATGTTGTGACTTGAGCTTTGTGACTTGTGACCTGTGACTTGGTATACTCTCGCCGACCTCGCGCGATGAGCTTTGACAACCTCTTTCTCGAGCGAGATGGCGCGATTGCCGTCCTCACGATCAACCGCCCGCAGGTCCTGAACGCCCTCAACTCCGCCACGATTGATGAACTACGGCGAGCCGTGCTCGAACTGAAGCACGACCGTACGGTGGGTTGCGTGATCATCACGGGCGCGGGCGAGAAGGCGTTTGTTGCGGGGGCCGACATCAACGAGCTGGCCGTGCAGCGGCCGGTGCAAGGCAAGGAGCACGCGCTCCGAGGCCAGCACGTGTTCGATCTGATCGAAAACATGGGCAAGCCGGTCGTCGCGGCGATCAACGGCTACGCGCTCGGCGGCGGCTGCGAGCTGGCCCTGGCGTGCACCCTTCGTATCGCCGCGGACACCGCACGGCTGGGTCAGCCGGAGGTCAACCTTGGAATTATTCCGGGGTACGGCGGAACGCAGCGTCTGTCGCGCCTCGTTGGCAAAGGCATCGCGCTCGAGCTTCTGCTTTCGGGCCGTCACGTCATGGCAGACGAAGCCCTGCAGATTGGGCTCGTGAATCGCGTCGTCGCGGCAGCCGATCTCATGGCCGCGGCGAGAGCGCTGGCCGCCGAGCTGGTGGCGAAGCCGCCGATTGCCGTGCAGTACATCATCGAAGCCGTCAACCGTGGCCTTGAGGTGTCGTTCGACAAAGGCCAGTTTCTCGAAGCGACACTGTTCGGGCTCGTCGCATCGACCGACGACATGCGCGAGGGCACCGCTGCGTTTCTCGAGAAGCGCAAAGCCGATTTCAAAGGCCACTAGTGGTATGTCCCTCCCGAATCACTACCGGCCGCGCCGTTGTCGCGGCCGGCAGATCGGCGTCGGAGGCCTGTTGTGAGCGGCGCTGAGTTAGTTGAGCCAGTCCACTAGATCGGTGCCGCATGGAGCTGCAGGGATCGCACGCTGCATCAGGGTGTCGCTTCGCCATCGTCGTCTCCCGTTTCAACGAGGAGATTACGGAGGGGTTGCTCGAGGGCGCCCGACGGGCTCTCGCCGAAGCATCGGTGCGCGACGAGGACGTCGTGGTGCTGCGCGTCCCGGGCGCGTTCGAAATACCCGTTGCTGCGCTGCGTGCCGCGAAGAGCGGCCGCTTTGACGCCGTGATTTGCATCGGCTGTCTGATCAAAGGGGAGACGATGCATTTCGAGTTCATCGCCGGGGCAGCGTGCCATGCAATTGCGGAGGCGGCGGCGTCGACCGGCGTGCCGATGGCGCTGGGAGTGCTGACCGCGCTGACCGAGGAGCAGGCGCAGCAGCGTGCCTCCGAGGGCCCGGAAAACAAGGGGCACGAGGCGGCGTTGGCCGCCGTTGAAATGGCTACCTTGTTCCGGCGGATCCGGAAGGGCTTCGGTGACGATCAAGGCTGAACGTCGGTCGGTTTCGCGGCTCGGCAAGGACTCGAGGCATCGAGCGCGCGAGACGGCGCTGCAGATGTTGTATCAATGGGAAGTCGGACGCACGTCGGTCTCAGAAGTGCTGCGAACGTTCTGGCTCCACGAAGAGCCTGAAGGGATCACTGTCTCGCACGAGCTCCGTGCGTTTGCGGAGCGGTTGACCACGGGCGTGACTGACACCGTCAGCAGTCTCGATCCGGTGATTGTCGAGTCCGCGGAGCACTGGCGGCTGGAGCGCATGAACGTCATGGACCGGCTCATCCTGCGGTTGGCGATCTACGAGTTTCTTCACGAGCCGGACACGCCCGGGCGCGTCATCATCAACGAGGCGCTCGAGCTGGCGCGCACCTTCAGTGGAGACGACTCGGTGCGCTTCATCAACGGCATTCTCGACGCGATTCGCCGCCGCCTCGGACGCGAATGACCACGACCGAAGAATCCGATCAGGTCCTGCAGCGGCGGGCGAATCTGGACGAGCTGCGAAAGCTCGGCGTCGCGCCCTATCCGGGACGTTTCAATCCGCACGCGTCCGTTGACCTAGTCGTGCAGGCGCACGGCGACAAGAGCGGCGAAGCGCTGGACGCCGAACAGATTGCGACCCGCACGGCCGGGCGGATTCTCGCGATTCGCAGCTTCGGCAAGGCAAACTTTCTGGTGCTCTCGGATGGCAGGTCGCGCATCCAGGTGTACATCCGTGAGGATTCGCTGGCGCCGCGCGATTTTCAGATCTTCCGGCTGCTGGATGTCGGCGACTGGGTCGGCGTGGAAGGACGGCTGTTCCGGACCAAGACGAAAGAGTTCACGATCTGGGCGTCGAAGCTCGAGTTCCTCGCGAAGTGCCTGCTGCCGCTGCCCGAGAAGTGGCACGGCCTCACCGACATCGAAACGCGGTACCGCCAGCGCTATCTCGACCTGATCGTGAATCCCGACGTGCGGCGAGCGTTCGAGGTGCGCAGCCGCGTGGTCACGGCGGTCCGCGACTTCCTCATCGCGCGCGGTTTTCTCGAAGTTGAAACGCCGATGATGCAGTCGATCCCGGGGGGCGCGCTGGCACGCCCCTTCGTCACTCATCACAACGCGCTCGATATCCCGCTGTACATGCGGGTGGCGCCGGAGTTGTACCTGAAGCGCCTCACGGTCGGCGGCATCGAGCGTGTCTTCGAAATCAACCGCAACTTCAGGAATGAGGGGATGTCGGCGCAGCACAACCCCGAGTTCACGATGCTCGAGTTCTATTGGACCTACGCCGACTACACCGATCTGATGCCGCTCAGCGAGGAACTATTGACAGAGGTTGCGCGACATGCCGTGGGCTCCGACGAAGTGAAATACGGCGAACACACCATTTCGCTCAAGGCGCCGTTCCGCCGGGTCTCTCTGCGCGAAGTGGCACGGGAGGTTGCATCGAAGCAACTGGCAAGCGAGGTGACGCTGGCCGATCTGCGATCGCGCGAGAGCGCCGTGGCGCTTGGGCGCCGGCTGGGACTGACGGTGACGCCCGCAATGGGCGCGGGTCACGTCACGGCGACCATTTTCGAGACATTGTGCGAGGACGACCTCATCCAGCCGACCTTCGTCTATGACTTTCCAACCGAGGTGTCGCCGCTGGCCAAGCAAAAAGCGGACGATCCTGAGACGGTTGAGCGCTTCGAGCTCTACGTTGCGGGCTTCGAGGTGGCCAACGCCTTCAGCGAGCTGAACGATCCGGCGGAGCAGCAGCGGAGGTTCGAGGAACAGCGTCGACAACGCGCGGGCGGCGACGAAGAAGCCCACGCGATGGACGAGGACTACGTGCGGGCGCTCGAGTTCGGCATGCCACCGGCGGCCGGCGAAGGCATCGGCATCGATCGGCTGGTCATGCTGCTGACCAACAGCCATTCGATTCGCGATGTCATTCTGTTTCCGTTGATGAGACCGAAATAAGTTGGTAGTTGGTGGTTGGTAGTTGGTAGCCTCTACCACGAACCACCAACCGCCACCCACCAACATGAGCTTCGAACTCTTCATTGCCCTCCGCTATCTGCTTGCGCGCCGCAGGCAGGCGTTCATCTCGCTGATTTCGCTGATTTCCACGATCGGCGTCGCGGTGGGGGTGATGGCGCTCGTCATTGCGCTCGCGCTGATGACGGGACTGCAGGGCGAGCTGCGCGACCGTATCCTTGGCTCGACCGCGCACGTCTATGTCTGGAAGACGGGCGGCGTCGAAGACTACAAGGCAGAGGTTGCAAGGCTGCGTCGCGTCGAAGGCGTCGTCGGGGCAGGTCCCGCCATACTTGGTAAAGCGCTTATTTCGAGCGCGCGCGCCGACGCGTTCATCAGCCTCAAGGGAGTGGACCCTGCCCTCGAGCCGAACGTCACCGACATACAGCGCGCGATGCTGCGTGGGGGCCTCGATGGGCTCACGCCGGCGACTGAGGACGCGTTGCCAGGCGTTCTGCTCGGTCGCAATCTGGCCGAACAGCTCGGTGTGGACGTCGGTGACACCGCAACGCTGCTCACACCACAGGGCACGCTGTCGCCGATGGGGATGATTCCACGGACGCGGCGCGTGCGCGTGGCCGGCATCTATGCGCTCGGCTTGTACGAGTTCGACGCCGCCTACGGATTCGTCTCGCTCGATTTCGCCGAGCGCCTGCTGGGCAAGGGAGCGCCAGACTTGATCGAGCTGCGCGTGGCTGACATCGACGACGCCCCGAGAATCTCCGAGACAGTGGTCCGCGAGCTCGGCAGCGACTACGTCAGTCAGGACTGGGCCGACATGAATCAGGCGCTTTTTTCGGCCTTGTGGCTCGAAAAGATGGCGATTTCCATCACCATCGGTCTGATTGTCATGGTCGCGGCTCTGAACATCGTTGCGTCCCTCGTCCTGCTGGTGATGGAAAAGAGCCGCGATATCGCCATCCTGAAGACGATGGGGACCTCGTCGCAGCGGGTGATGAGAATCTTCATGCTGCAGGGGCTGGTCATCGGCCTCGTCGGCACCTCCGTGGGCGCCGTGTGCGGGCTGGCGTTGTGCTGGGTTCTCGATCGCTATCGCTTGATTCAGATTCCGATGGATGTCTATCAGGTGTCCTATGTTCCGTTCGTGGTCCAGCCGTTCGACTTTGCGCTTGTGGTCATCTCCGCGATTCTGATCTGCTTTCTCGCCACCATTTATCCCTCCCGCCAGGCGTCACGCCTCGATCCGGTGCAGGCGCTCCGCTTCGAGTAACGGATGGCGTTCGTAGCCGTTCGCGGCCTCAACAAGTCGTACGTCGTGGGCAGCCAGCGCATTCATGTGTTGCGCGACCTGGAGCTCGACGTCGCGTCGGGCGAAATGGTCGCCATCGTCGGCGCCTCCGGCGTTGGCAAGAGCACGTTGCTGCATGTACTCGGGGGTCTTGATCGCTCCGATTCTGGAGTTGTTCACGTGGCCGGTGCCGACATGACGGCCATGCCCGACGCGTCGCTGGTCGACTTTCGCAACCGGAACGTCGGCTTCGTGTTCCAGTTCCACCACCTGCTGCCTGAATTCGACGCCGCGGAAAACGTGGCGATGCCGATGCGCATTGCCAGGATGTCGCGTCAGGAGGCAGAGCAGCGGGCATCCGATCTGCTGGCGCGCGTCGGGCTTGGTGAACGGCTGGCACATCGACCGGGCATGTTGTCCGGTGGCGAGCAGCAGCGCGTCGCCGTGGCGCGTGCGCTCGTGATGAGACCCGCGCTGCTGCTGGCCGACGAGCCGACCGGAGATCTCGATGAAAACACCGCCGAGTCGCTGCATCAACTGCTCCGCCAGATGCACGCGGAGCACCATCTGACGTCCATCATCGCGACGCACAACCCACGGCTCTCGGGCGCGTGCGAACGCGTGCTGCGGCTCGAGCTCGGCAAATTGCACCCCGCGTAGGCCGGGTCCTGCGGCGAGGCGGATTTCATCGAGCCGCAGACCCGGCGTCGATCAAATTCGACCCAACTCTTCAATCGAGAGGACATCTGACCCCAGATAGGGGTACTGGGCCGGCGTCGCCGCCAGTCCCGCCCTCACAGGATTCCAGATGATGTACCTCGCGATTTCGCGGACGTCGGTGTCCTTTCTAAGGACCCGGTCGTGGTACCCCTCATCCCAGAGCCGGTCGTCATGCAGGCGCGAGTAGACCTGCCCGCTGCTTTGTTTGGTCCCCTTCACGAAATTGCGCAAGTCTGACTGCGGCGTCGTACCCTCGACCAGCAGATGCGCGTGGTCCGGCATCAGACAGTACGCAAGAATTGCAAACCCTTCTCGCCGCGCAGTACGACGAAAATGCCTCGTCACCATTGCTGCGGCGTCTGAGCTGCGGAAGTGCTCGCGCCGACCATACGTGCAGAACGTCAGGAAATAACGGTGCGGTCCGCGATAGTCGAAGCCGGAAAGACGTGGCGGGCGGGCCATGATGCGACCAGGACGTCGCAATCGCTGTTCCGCCGGCGGGTCCGCGGCTCGATGCGAGC
>DATCJA010000115.1:0-18211 GCA_036507475.1 Vicinamibacterales bacterium | reverse complement strand
GTCGGGTCGCGACCCGACGTCGGTGGTACGGGGAAGTGAACAACGGGCGGTACTCAATCAGTTGAGACAGTCCACTAGAGACACTCCCGTCCGTCGTTCATCAGGCGCAGGTACTCGCGGTCCCAGGCAGCCGACATGCTTTCTCGAGGCGAATACGGACCCGGCTCGTAGCGTCGCGACGAGATCCCCAACTGGCTCTGCTCCACGATCTGCCAGTCCTGGCGATTCACGAGATCCCAGAATGACACCGCGTCATCGGACCTGATCGCCGACGGGTTCGTGCCGTCAGCGTTGACCAGCCACTCGGACTCGACGCGCGTGCGATCGACGCCGAGCGGCGTCAGCAGGTAGTAGTTCACGTAGTCGGGATGAACGCTCAGCAGCAGGTTCGGCATCACCGCGTAGTAGTACGCGCGCCGACGGTCGTCGTCGTTCATCCTCGTGCTGATCGGCGGCGCGCACGCTCGCCCGCTCGTCGTCACGCTCTCGTGCCCTGGCGCGATTTCCATGTAGCCGCCCAGGAACGGCCCCTCGGCAAGGTCGTTGGCCGAGCTCTGATATGGGACCCGGCTCGTGAGCTCGGGGTGGATCACCGGACAATGCAGGCATTCCGAGTAGTTCTGAAACACGAGCTTCCAGTTGGCGCGCACGTCGTACGTCACGCCGTGCGCGATCCGAAGGGCGCCGAGATCGAATCGATCGAGGCGCGCGGCCATGGGCGCGAACCAGTCGGCAAACGACTCCCGCGTTCGCGCCACGTTCACGAACACGAACCCGTCTGCCTCGGCGACGGCGGCCGTGTGCAACGGGTAATCGTCCTTGTCGAAGCCGTCGACGTCGTGCATGTGCGGCGCCCCAAGCAGGTGCCCCTCGATGGCATAGGTCCACGCGTGGTATGGGCACTGGATGACGTCGTCGAACCTGCCTGTCTCGCCCGTGCAGAGGCGAGTGCCACGGTGGCGGCACACATTGAAGAACGCCCGAATGACGTCGTCGCGGCCGCGCACGACGATGATCGACTCATCGGCAACCGTGCGAACGAGGTAGTTGCCCGGCCCAGCAAGCCGATTCGCGCGCCCCACACAGCTCCAGAGACGGCCGAAGATCGCTTCCTGCTCGGTGACGAAGATGTCGCGCGAGGTGAAATACTCGCGGCGCAGCGTCCGCGCACCCTGCCGAAACGATGCTGCAGTTCTGATGAACACCTGCTGACCCACCGATATTATAGGCAGCGCAGACCTATGCGGATTTGTGTCGTCGGGCTCGGAAAACTGGGCGCGCCCCTCGCCGCCATCCTCGCGGATCGCGGTCATGACGTGATCGGAGTCGACGCGAGGCCTGAAGTCGTCGAGCTGCTGAACGACGGCCGCACTGCCCTCCAGGAGCCGGGGCTCGCGGAGCTCATCGACCGAAACCGGTCGCGTCTCGAGGCGACGAGCGATATCGCTGCTGCCGCCGCGGGCGCCGAAGCGTCCTTCATCGTCGTTCCGACCCCGAGCACGGCGAACGGCACGTTTTCCACGCGCTACGTCATCGACGCAGTCAATGGCATCGGACGAGGACTCCATCGATCGAAGAACTACCACGTCGTGAGCGTGACAAGCACGGTGATGCCGCTGTCGACCGACCTCGAGGTCAAGCCGGCGCTCGAGGCGGCGTCCGGACGCGTCGTGGGCGAGACCGTCGGCCTCTGCTACAACCCGGAATTCATTGCGCTCGGGAGCGTCATCCGCGACATGATGCACCCCGATCTCGTGCTGATCGGCGAATCGGATCCGCGGGCCGGGGAGGTCGTCGAGGCGGTGCACCGTACCTTCATCGCGACGGGCGTCCAGGTACGGCGGATGACGTGGATCAATGCAGAGATCGCGAAGATCGCGATCAACACGTTCGTCACCACGAAGATTTCATATGCGAACATGCTCGCGGAGCTGTGCGAGCAGCTGCCGGGAGGCGATATCGACGTCGTGACGGACGCGATCGGCGTCGACCGCCGCATCGGCCACACGTACCTGCGTGGGGCCGTGGGCTATGGCGGTCCCTGCTTTCCACGGGACAACGCGGCTCTGGCCGCCGCCGCGGCGCAGGCAGGCACCCGCGCGGATATCGCCGTCGCGACCGACGTCATCAACAGAAGGCAGGTGGACCGCGTGGCCCGCGTCGTGCGCGCGCACGCGATACCTCGGCAGCATCGAGTCGGGGTGCTGGGCCTCTCCTACAAGCCCGACACGCCAGTGGTGGAAGAAAGCCAGGGCGTCATGCTTGCGAATCGCCTCGCCACCGACGGATTTGCGACCATGGTGTTCGACCCTTCGGCGCTGCCGGATGCCGCATCGGCACTGGTCCCGTCGATTTCGCAGGCGCGCTCGCTGGCTCAGTGTGTAGAGAGTGCCGACGTGCTGATCCTGATGGTGCCGTGGCCGGCGTTTCGCGAGATACCGGCGCTCTTGCGTGCACGGCCGCGTACGCCGCTCACCATCGTCGATTGCTGGCGGCTGCTCGACCCTGCCGATCTCGAGGGGCTCGCTGAACCCGTGTACCTCGGGAAAGCCGGTGTCCGCACCGCTTCGCCCCAGCTCGCACGGTGAGTTCGAGGAGTACGTCGTGTCCGGCGTTTAGCCGGGCCACGCATGTTCAGGGCAGGCTAGCCTACCGCCATCAGGTCGAACTGCTCGTGGTGAAGCTGCGCATCGGGCCGCACGGCGATGTCGCGCCCGAGAGACTGCTTCAAGTCCTTGAACACCGCCCGCTCCTCTTCGCGTAACGCGCGCGCGATGTCCGGATTGACGCGCAAGACGAGCGTCTGACCGTCGAGATCCGCACTGATCTTCTTCACTTCCGACAGAATCTCGTAACAGATCGTCGCGCTCGATTTGATCACCGCGCTGCCAGCGCAGTAGGGACACGGCTCCGTCAGCACGCGCTCGAGGCTCTGCTTGACCCGCTTCCGCGTGATGATCACGAGACCGAAATCCGATACCTGCAGCACCTTGGACGGCGCGCGGTCCTTCCGCAGCTCCTGTTCGACCGCCTGGAACACCTTCTGCCGGTTCTTCTTTTCCTCCATGTCGATGAAGTCGAGCACGATGATGCCGCCGAGGTCGCGGACTCGAATCTGCCGGATGATTTCTTTCACGGCCTCCAGATTCGTCTTGAGGATCGTGTCTTCGAGGCGTCCTGCCGTCTTCTTGCCGACGTAGCGGCCGGTGTTCACGTCGATGGCGACGAGCGCCTCGGTCTGGTTGATCACGATCGAGCCGCCAGACTTCAGCCACACCTTGCTGCGAAGCGCGCGGTCGATCTCCGCCTGAACGCCGTACTCCTCGAGAATCGGATACTCCTTCTCGTACAGCTTCACTCTGGAGGCAAGCGCCGGCATGATGCGCTCGACCAGCTCGCAGACGCGACGGTACTCGAGATCGTTGTCGATGCGAATGGCGGAGAACTCCTCGGTGAGCAGGTCGCGAAGCAGCTTCGCGACCAGACTCTGCTCCTGATACACCACGGCAGGTGCGCGCGACGATTCGGACTTCTGACGGATGCCGGTCCAGACCCGGTGGAAGTAGCTCAGGTCGGACACGATGTCCTCTTTGGGACGCCCGGCAGCCGCCGTGCGGATGATCACGCCCCCCGTGAATCCGTGCTGTTCGCGAAATTCGCGGACGATCGCCCGCAGACGGCCGCGCTCTTCGCGCGAATCGATCTTCCGTGAGACTCCAACGTGATCGACGGTCGGCATGAACACCAGGAACCGGCCGGGCATGGTGGCGTGGCAGGTGAGACGCGCGCCCTTGGTGCCGAGCGGCTCCTTGGCGACCTGGACGATGATCTCCTGTCCCTCTCTGAGCAGCTCTTCGATCTTGGGCTCGGGGCCCTTGTCCCTGTCGCGATCGCGATCCCGACGGCCGCGCCCAGGCCCACCTGGCGCTGCGCCAGAACCGACGCCGCGTTCCGGTCCCAGGCCCGCCTTTCGACTGTCGCTCGAGGCACCCCGACTCTCGTCGAGGGATGAAGCTGGCGGTCCGTTGCCGTTCGCCAGCGAAGGCGACTCGTCGTCTTCCGTCTCGAGACGGTTGAACTCCTCAGTGGAGGCCGTCACGTCGGTGACGTAGAGGAACCCGTCGCGTTCGAGTCCGAGATCAACGAACGCCGACTGCATGCCGGGCAAGACTTTCGATACCCGGCCCTTGTAGAGATTGCCAACGACGCCGCGCTGCCGTTCGCGTTCGATGAAGATTTCTGCGACCTGGTCGTCCTCGAGGATTGCAACCCGTGTCTCGTGGGCGCTCGAGGAGATGATCATCTCCTTGGTCATGCCCGTAGCTCTCCGAGGGCTGGAGACACGGCGCACGACGAAGATCCGCCGTCGCCACCAACAGGGATGACAGCAGGAGCTTGAGGATCGTGATCATGTCTATCTCAGCCCTAATTTGTAAATCTCCGCATCCGCACGTTGAGGACCAGGCCGAATCCCACCAATGTGGCAATCATGGAGGAGCCGCCGTAGCTCATGAGCGGAAGCGTGAGACCTTTGACCGGCGCCAAGCCGGCCGACATCGTAATGTTGTAGATCACCTGGAACGTGAAGCTGGCCAGCACTCCCAGCACCAGGTATGCCCCGAGGCGGTCCTTTGCCAGCCGGGCTGACTCGAGCGACCGCAGAATGACGAACAAATACAAGCCCAGCACCACAATGACTCCAGCAAATCCCTGCTCTTCGGCGAGCACCGAGAAGATGAAGTCGTTGTGCGCCACAGGCAGAAACCGCAGCTGACCCTGCGTACCTTCCGTAAAGCCCTTGCCCCACGGCCCGCCAGATCCAACGGTGATGCGGGCCTGAATCTGCTGATAGCCGGCACCCCGTGCGTCCTGCGACGGATCCAGGAACGTCGAGATGCGTCCTCTCTGATAATCCTGAAGCGCGAATTTCCACGCAATCGGCGCGGCAAGCAATCCGACGAGCGCCAGCACGCCGAGGATCCGCATCGGCATGCCTGCCACATACACGACGGCAAACGCGACCGGAAGAAGCGTCGCGGCGGTGCCGAGGTCGGGCTGCTGCGCAATCAACACCAGCGGAATGGCCGTGAGGGCGCCGGCCACCAGCAGGTCGACGCGTGTGACGGTCCCCCGCCGGCTTTCGCCAAAGAACTTCGCCAGCACCAGCGCGAGCGCGGCCTTGGCGAATTCCGACGGCTGGATGTTGAAGGTGCCCAGATCGATCCAGCGCCGCGATCCACCGCGCACGGCGCCGAACAACAACACGTAGAGAAGCAGGCCCGCAATCGCTACGTAAATCAAGTGCGATTTATCCGCCAGCGACCGGTAATCAATGCTCAGACTGACCAGCAGCGCGATGAGACCGACCAGGATGCCGTAAATCTGCACCTGGACGATGGCGCTCCATCCGCCGGTCGCGCTGTAGATCTGTGCGAGGCCGACCGCGCAGAGTGTCAATACCGCGATCAGCAGCCCCCAGTCGACGTGATGGTAAAGCCGTCTTTCGAACACAGTGCTCAGTTCGTCCCTTGTACGCCGGTGGGGTTGGCTGCCGCCACGATTGGCGTCTGCTCGTCGACAGGAGTCAGGTCTGGATCCGGTTCGGTCGACGGCGGCGGCGCCGGAACCGGGATCGGCTGCAGTGTCGGCCCCGGCCGGCCCTCTTTCTTCGCGAAGTACGTCTCGATGACGTGCTTGGCGATCGGCGCCCCGAGATATCCGTGCTCGTTGTGTTCTCCGAAAATCACCCCGGCAATCTCAGGATTGTCTTTTGGCGCAAAGAACACGAACCAGCCGTGGTCGCGCAGGTCGCGATCGGTGCCGCGTGCCGCCTGCCGGCCTTTGATCGAGATCACCTGCGCCGTTCCCGTCTTCCCGGCCACATCTCGCCCGGGAAGACGCGCCCGACCGCCGGTCCCGCTGGCGTTCACCACCATCCACAGACCGTCGTGCAGCGCCGCCAGAGTCTCCGGGCGGAACATCACCTGGTTGGCCACCGCCGGCGGCTTCGCCAGTTTCCAGCCGCCGCCGTCATCCACCGCGCGAATCAGGTGCGGCGTGACCCGAGTGCCGCCGTTGGCGACGGTGGACATCATGACGGCCATCGACGCCGGGGTTACCGAGACCTGACCCTGTCCGATGGCCACCGAGATCGTTTCCCCCGCATACCACTTCTCGCCGTAACGCTGTTGCTTCCACGCGGTCGAGGGCACGAGACTCTCCTGCTCATTTGGCAGGTCGATCCCCGTCTTCCCGGACAACCCCAGCTTCTCGGCCCACTTGTGGATACGATCGACGCCCAGCATGTTGCCGAGCGTGTAGAAGTACACGTTGCACGACTGCTCGATCGCGTGGCGCATGTCGACAGAGCCGTGGCCTCCCTTCAACCAGCACTTGTAGTAGTGGCCATAGAAGCTGGCGCCGCCGCCGCAGCTCACGCGGAAGTCAGGTGTCACGAGCCCTTCTTCGAGCGCCGCTGTGGCGACGACGATCTTGAACGTCGATCCTGGTGAGTACCGCCCCTGGATCGCCCGATTCTGAAGGGGCCGCAGTTTATCCGCGTTCAGCGAAACCCACGTGGCCCGATCGATGCCTGCGGCAAAGTCGTTGGGGTCGTAGCCTGGCAGGCTGACGTAGGTCAGCACCTCGCCGTTCCGTGGATCCATGATCAGGGCGGCGCCATTGAAGCCCGCGTGCCTGAACCCGTCTTCCGCCGCCTTCTGCAGGTCGTAGTCGATGGTGAGCTGGACGCGGCGACCCTCGACCGGTGGAACTTCCTCGAGCGTACGAATCTCGCGGCCCATGCTGTTCACGACGACGCGCCGGGCGCCGTCCTGTCCCATCAACAGCCGGTTGTATACGCGCTCGATACCCGACTGACCCACGATTGCGCCGCTGGTGATACCTTCGCCGATCTGGTTGTCGCTGGCCTCGCCGACATATCCGAACAGGTGGGCCGCAAGTGCATCCGATGGGTACTGTCGCATCGGGACTTGCTCCACGACGACATCCGGCAGTTCGAAATCCAGCCGCCGCGCCATGACCGCAGCCACCTGCGAGAGCGACGCATCTTCGATGACGACGATCGGCCGGTACGTCGGCTCGCCACGGTGACGATCGACGATCTGACGCACGGCCGAGACGTCGAGCCCCGCCACTGCCGCCAGCAGCCGAATGGTGCGATCGAGGTCCTTTGTGTGCTCGCGAACTATCGACACGCTGAACGAGAGCCGATTCTCGACGAGCACCTTCCCATTGCGGTCGAACAACACACCCCGCGGCGCCCGCAACGCGAGCGTCCGCTGGTGGTTGTTGGCCGCCATTTCCTCGAACCGTGCGTGCTGAACGATCTGTAGAAACCAGAAGCTGATGGCAAGCGCGGCGAACGTCACGATGACGCTGACCTGGAGCACCATCAGCCGCACGGTGATTCGTCGACGATCTTCTGTCTGTGCCATTTCTGCTTGGCTTTCGACTTTAGGCTCTCGGCTTTCGGCCAAAGGCCCAGAGCCCAACGCCCAAAGCCTCTCTCAAAACCTTGTCCGTCGCCCCGTGCGACGCCGTTCCATTACTCCAGGCAGCGATTCGATGATGCCGAACGCCACCATCCCCACCGCCGCGTTGCCGAGCGCCTGACTCGCAATCGCCGCCCATGGCGATGGAAACGATCGCAAGCCAAGCAGCACGTAGAGGCCCATGAAGACCGCCGCGTGCACCGACGTCGCCCCGAGAAACATCACGAGCCGCGGCAACGCTGCGGTCACGATGAACTGCTGACCGATGGCGCCAGCCAGAAACCCCACCAGCGATTTGGCCAGCCCCCCGATGCCGATGACGCCGCTCGACAAGGCATCCTGGATGATTCCTGCGAGACTGCCGGCGAACATCCCCGTTACCGGCCCGCTCGTTAACGCCACGTACACGACCACGACGAGGACCAGGTCGAGGGCCGCAGTCCCGCCCACGAGGAAGCGCGCCAGGGTTGTCTGCAACGCGAGCGCCAGAGCTATCGCGATCAGAACCCCGATTGCCTTCACTCGCGTGCCTGACCCGCATTTGGCGACGCGGCGTCCTCTTGCGCCGCCGTCGGCGGCGTGACCACTACGAGCACGGCCTCCACCGACGAAAAATCGACACCGGGCCGCACCACAATCGAGCCAAACTCGCCGCTGCCCCGCTCTAATGATTCTATCTGACCTATGACGAAGCCCTTAGGGTAAATGCCGTCAATGCCGGACGTGACGATCGTGTCTCCAACTTGAACGTCTGCCGCACCGGAAACGTAATTCATCCGCAGGCCGCCGCCCGTCCCCTCGACGACCCCATGAGCCCTGGAACGCTCGACCAGCGCACCGGCAGCCGCGTTGCGGTCGATGAGCAGCTGAACCTTCGACGCACGGGCGCTTGGCGTCACGATCCGGCCGACCACCCCCCCCGGCGCAATGACCGCCATGTCCGGCCGCAAGCCTTCCGCCGTCCCTTTGTCGATGGTGATCGTGCGGAAATCAGGGCTGGCTCCACCGGCAATGACGGCCGCGGCCACGGTCGACAGCTCGACATGGGTGCGCAGCTCGAGCAGCTGCTCGAGCGAGCGTGCGCGCTCCGCCAGCGCGCGCTCCTGCTGCAAACCCACACGCAGACGCGCAACCTCCTCGCGCAGCCGCGCGTTCTCGCTTCGCACTTCCTGCAACGCGACGTAGTCGGCCCACGAGGTTCGCATGCCGCCAATCACCGAGGACGCAACGCGCTGAACCTCTGCAAACGCGCCAAAGGCGACGGCCTCCAGAAGGGGAATGCCGCGAGCAGTATTGACCTGCGCGGAGATGAGAACAATGTGGCCGACGGTGAGCGCGACAAACAGGTAGCCGGTGCGTTGGCGGATATCTAGGAGGGCCATGTCAGTAGGCGGTATGCAGTAGGCAGTAGGCAGTAAGCGGAGCGCAGCGAACCCAGAACCCGTTCTCCCCACTGCCTACTGCATACTGCATACTGCATACTGCTTACTTAGTCGATCGAGATTTTCCGCAGCAGATTGAAGTCCGAGAGCATCTTGCCGGCGCCAAGTACAACCGACGACAACGGATCCTCCGCCATCGCGAGCGGCAGGCCCGTTTCCTCGCGAAGCCGCTTGTCGAGGTTCTTGAGCAGTGAACCGCCACCCGTCAGCACGATGCCGCGGTCGACGATGTCTGCCGAGAGCTCCGGCGGCGTCCGTTCGAGCGCGACCCGGACGGCATCGACGATCACGTTGACGGTTTCGGCGAGCGCTTCGCGTATCTCCTCATCCGTAATGGTGATCGTCTTCGGCACGCCTTCGATCAGGTGCCGACCCTTGATCTCCATCGTCATCCGCTCATCGAGCGGAAACGCGGATCCGATTTCCATCTTGATCTGCTCTGCCGTCCGTTCCCCGATCAGAAGGTTATACGTCTTCTTGATGTACTGAATGATGGCCTCGTCCATCTCGTTGCCCGCGACGCGGACCGCCTTGCTGTAGACGATGCCGGCCAGCGAGATGACGGCGATGTCCGTGGTGCCGCCGCCGATGTCGACGATCATGTTCCCCGAGGGTTCCGTGATCGGCATGCCGGCGCCGATGGCCGCTGCCATGGCTTCCTCCACCAGGTGCACTTCGCTGGCCTTGGCGCGGTAGGCGCTGTCCTTCACGGCCCGCTTTTCGACCTGGGTAATCTCGGATGGCACGCCGATGACGATGCGCGGGCGCACCCAGACATTCCGGTTGTGCGCCTTCTTGATGAAGTAGGTCAGCATCTTCTCGGTGACTTCGAAGTCGGCGATGACGCCATCCTTCATCGGCTTGATCGCCACGATGTTTCCCGGCGTTCGTCCGAGCATCTCCTTGGCGTCCTTGCCGACCGCCTCGACGCGCCCGTTGATCTTGTTGATGGCAACGATCGAGGGCTCGTTGACGACAATGCCCTTCCCGCGGGCGTAGACACACGTATTCGCTGTGCCGAGGTCGATGGCGAGATCGTTCGAAAACAGGGAAAAAAACGAGCCGAGGCCCAATTAGTCGGTTCCTTTCTCCGCGACGTGGATGCCGTTCTTTCCCGCGTCCTTGACGCGGTACATGGCGCGATCAGCCGCTCGTAACAATTCTTCGGACGATAAGGTGACGTCCGGCAGGGTAGCCACACCGACCGACGCCGTCAGAAACACGGAAAGGCCGTCGGTTTCGAGAAACTTGAACGCCCGCAGGCGGTCGCAGATGCGTTCGGCCACGAACACCGCCCCGTCCCGCCCCGTGTCGGGCAGCACGACGGCAAACTCATCGCCGCCAAACCGCGCCACGATGTCGGTTTCGCGGGCACAACTACGGATGACGCCGGCTGCCTCGACGAGCGCCTTGCTGCCCGCAAGGTGCCCGTGTTGCGTGTTGACGTTCTTGAAGCCGTCCATGTCGATGAAAAGCAGTGACAAGGGACGCCCGTTCCGAATCGACCGCTTTTCCTCCCGCCGCATCACGAGGTTCAGGTAGCGTGAGTTGGACAGTTGCGTGAGATCGTCGGTGACCGACAGCGCCTCGGCTCGCTGCAGCGCCGCGGCGTCGTCGAGCGCAATCGCCGCCGGCTCGAGAAGTATGCGCAGCGTCGCAGAAATGGAAGCGCCGAGCGCCGGCGTGGCCGACGAAGGAAGCGGGTCGAGACCGACGAGCACGCCGAGAGTACGGTTCCGAGACCGAAGCGGGAACGCCATCACGGTCCCGAAGCCATCGCCGCGAACGCGACGATCCTTCGCCAGGTCCGCGGACATGAGCTCTACGCCCTCGGTTGCAACCCAATCGGCCACCGCCGACATCGACGGCTGGAGGGCGGGGACCAGTCCTTTGTCCGCCATCACAGCAAGCTGTCCACGCGCATTGAGCGCCACCACTGCCCAGCAGGGCGCCTGTATCCACTCATCGGCCTGGCGCACGAGCCATCCGGCAACCTTTTGGGGGTCGCGTGTGGCGTGAGCGTCGCGGACGACTTCGATCAGCGCGTTGCGGCGTTCGAGCCGGGCTTTGAGCGTACGGAGTTGAGCCTTGACGTGGCTGGCGAAATCAAGGCGGCGGGCACCTCGGGCCATGTGGTGCGCGACGTCAGGCTGGGTGGAGATCTGTGTCACCGCTCGCTGGGGCGGGAACGCACTCGGGCATGCGGATGCGGCTCTGTGCCGCCAAGTCCTTCTGACCTCCTCGAATATATCACGGCCGTACGCTTTGGACTCTGGGCTTTGGGGCAGTAAGATCAGTGTTTTGAGGGCAGGCCGGAAGCCGAGCGCCTAGAGCGAACAGCCTGTAGGATTCAACTATGACAATGCTCGACCGGATGCGTCGGCACAAGGGCTGGCTCAAGTGGAGCCTTGCTCTGGTGGTGCTTGCGTTCATCGTCTTCTACATTCCGAGCTTCCTGAACGATCCCACCGCCGTCGGTGTTGTGGGCGCTGCCCCGACCGAGGTAATCGCCGACGTCGAGGGACGCTCCGTCACAGCAGGACAGTTCCAGCAGCGATACAACGCGCAAATCCAAACCTACCGCGCCGCGTACGGCAGCAGCCTCAGCGATCAGCTGCTTCGCCAGCTCGGCATCGAACAGCAGATCCTGCAGCAGATGGTCGACGAGCAGGCCGCCCTGGTCGAGGCGGAACGCCAGGGCATTCGCGTCAGCGACGAAGAGCTGGCGCAGCGGATATTTGCGATTCCCGGCCTTCAGGAAAACGGCCGGTTCGTCGGCGAGCAGCGGTACGAGCAGATCCTCCGCAGCCAGATTCCCCCGATGACGAAGGCAACCTTCGAGGACACGTTCCGCCGCAGCCTGATGATCGACAAGCTGCGCGCCGCGCTGACCGACTGGATGACGGTGTCGGACGGCGACGTCGAGCGCGAGTTCAAGCAGCGCAATGAAAAAGTCCGACTTCAGGTCGTCGCGCTCACCGCCGACGCCTTCCGCAATCAGGTGACCGTGTCGGACGCCGACGTCTCGGCCCATTTCGATGCGCACAAGGAGGAATATCGCGTCGGCGAACAGCGAAAGGTCCGGATGCTGCTGCTCGACCGCGATCAGGCATACGCACGGGCGACGGTCACGCCAACCGAAGTGCAGCAGTATTACAACGGCAACATCGCGCAATACCAGACGCCGGAACAGGTTCGGGCCAGCCATATCTTGCTGAACACGTCCGGCAAGGACGAAGCGGCCGTCCGGAAGCAGGCCGAAGGGATATTGCAGCAGGTCAAGTCGGGCGCCGACTTCGCCGAGCTCGCGAGAAAATTCTCCGAAGACGAAGGAAGCAAGGTCAACGGTGGGGATCTCGACTATTTCACGCGGGGCCGCATGGTGCCCGAGTTCGAGACTGCAGCGTTTGCGCTCGAGGCCGGACAGGTCAGCGACATCATCAAGAGCCAGTTCGGCTTCCACATCATCAAAGTCGTAGACAAAAAGCCTGCAGTCACCCGGCCGTTCGAGGAAGTGCGCGCGCAAATCGAGGAACAGCTGAAGCGCCAGCGCGCCGACCAGCAGATCGCTGACCGTGCCGGCGAGCTGGCCAAGGGCATCGAGGACCGCGCCGGTCTCGATCGCGTCGGCCGCGAGAATAGTGTCACGGTGACCGAGAGCGAGTTCTTCGGCCGTGACGACCCGGTTCCTGGTCTCGGCCCTTCGCCGCAGGTCGCGGCGGCCGCGTTCCTATTGAACGGCGACGCCGTCAATGGACCGATTCCGTCGCCTCGCGGGCCGGTGATCATTGCGCTTGCGGGAACTCGCGATCCATACGTCCCGACGCTCGATCAGGTGAAGGATCGTGTCAGGGAGGATGTCATCCGCACCCGGGCGACGGAATTGAGCCGGCAGCGCGCTTCGCAGATTGCCACGGCGCTGCGAAGCGCGGGCGACTTCGCGACTGCGGCCAAGGCGCAGGGATTCGAAGCGAAAGACACGCAACTCATCGCGCGCGCGGCGCCGCTGCCGGACGTCGGCGTCAGCCCGGAAGTCGACAAAGTCGCGTTCAGCCTGCCGGTAGGCGCGGTCAGCGAACCGATCACGACCAACGACGCCACTATCATCGTCCGCGTTGCCGAACGTGATGAGGTGACACCCGAGGAACTGCTGGCAGGGAAAGAAGGGTCTCGGGAGCAGCTCCTTTCCGAGCGTCGCGGACGCTTCTTCAGCTCCTATATGGCGAAGGCCAAGGAGCGCATGCGTATCGAGATCAGGGACGACGTCGTGCGTCGAATGCTGGCAGCGACGAGCACTCTGTAGTGCTTGGTGCTTGGTGCTCGGTGCTTGGTGCCTGATCCTCACCAAGCACCGCCATGAACGAGGCACCACGAACGACGAAGCACAAGGCACCAAGCACCACGTACTGACACCGCACCAACGCGCTTTTCACTTCATCTCACGAACACATACGGCATCAGGGCCAGCGGCTCGCCGCGTCGAAACAACCGAACCGGCGCGGTGAGCACGCCAAGCGCAGGTCCGTCGGCGCCTGCCATCAGCTGTCCCCACACGCTGAAACTCGACGATTGGAACTGCGCGGTGAGCGCCTCGTAGAGGGTGCGACGGGGCGGGTACACCACCAGCTCCACGTCTTCCTCCGACGGGATACCTGCGCGCTGCTTGGCTAGCGCTACGGCCGCGTCCAGGCCTCCAAGGGCGTCCACCAGCCCGTGCTGCCGGGCCTGCTGGCCGGTCCAGACGCGCCCCTGGGCGACCGCATCGATTCTCTCGGGCGTCGTGCGGCGCGAGGCCGCGGCCTTCTGCACGAATCCGTCGTAAAACACCTTCATGTAGTCCATCAACCGATCGCGCTGTTCCGGCGTGAACGGAGCAAACGGCGAATACATGTCGGCGTTTCTGCCCGACTGCACGGTCCCGGTGGCGACGCCCAGCTTCTCCATCGTTCCGCCCAGGGCGATCTTGCCGCCGTAAATGCCGATCGAGCCGGTGAGCGTCCCCGGCTGCGCCACGATGGCGTGCGCCGGCATCGCAATGTAATACCCGCCGGACGCCGCGAGGTCGGACATCGACGCGATGAGCGGTCGCGACGGGTTGCCGTCGCGCGTAATCATCAGCTCGCGCCAAATGACATCCGATGCGATCGATGACCCGCCGGGGCTGTCGATTCGCAGAACGACGGCCCGAATCGAGTCGTCTTCGCGAATGCGCTGGATCTGCTCGACAAATGTTTCGGAGCCCACCACGGGGCCGTTGACCGGATCGTAGGCGCTCTTGCCCGACGTAATGATGCCCGACGCGTGAAGTACCGCGACTCGAGCCGTCGGACGAATGCCGGCGTCCTCCGGGCTGACACGCTGATACAGCGACGCTTCGATGACCTTCTCTCGACCGGCCTGCGATTTCAGCACCGCAACACGATCGTCGAGCTGGTCGAAGTAGGCGAGGCCGTCGATGAGACCGGCGCGGGCGGCGGCCTCGGGCGCAAACGGTCCTTCATCCAGCAGCGCACGCACGTCGTCGACGCTCTTTCGTCGCGCGTCTGCAATGCCGTGTACGAGCTGCTCGTAGAGGTCACGATTGAGTGATTCGAGCATCTCGCGATGCGCCGCCGTGAAACCCCGCTGCGTGAGCTGGTTGGCAGCGGTCTTGTACGGGCCAATCTGGAGAAAGTCCGGATACGCTCCGATCTTGTCGAGCGCGCCACGGAGGAAAATCTCGTAAGACGCAATGCCGGTCAGGTCGAGCGGACTCGTGGGAAGCAGGAAGACCTGGTCGGCAGCACTGGCGAGGTAATACTCGCGATCGCCGCCGTATTCGAGATACGCGATCACCGGCTTTCCGGACTGCCGGAAATCACTCAGGGCATCGCGCAACTCCTGCACCTTGCCCCAGAATGGCAAGTCCAGCGTGGACGGGCGCAGCATGACCGCGGCGATGCGCGGGTCGCGTTTGGCCTTGCGCAGGCCTTCGACGAGGCCGCGGAGCGTCGTCACGTCACGACCGACGATTTGACCGACGATGTCGTCGGGACGAACGTCCAGGAGCTCGCCACCAGGTCTGATGACGAGCGTTGCGCCGTCGGGCACGGACGGACCGCGTGTCGCGACGACGTAGACGAACACGACGAGGGCCGCAAACACGAGCACTGGCAATCCGACGAGCGCGAGAACGAGCGCGGCGATTCCACGACGTAATGCCACGAGCTGCCTCCTTCTAGTCGGTAGCTCGTAGTCGGTAGTCGGTCGCCAGTCGGTAGTTGGTGGCTCGGAGCCATGCGACCAGCTGCCAACCACGAACCACGAACTACGACCACCAACTACCGACTACCCACTACCGCCTAGTTACGTATAATCTCGCGATGCGACGCTATCCGGTGATATTCCCCATCGCGGCCGTGCTGCTCGTCACCGCCTGCGGCGGCACCACGGAGACAAACAGCGTGACACAACTCATCAGACAGGACGACCGCGTCGGCACCGGCGCGGAGGCGCAAAGCGGCCGGGTCGTCACCGTGCATTACACTGGCTGGCTGTACGACGCGGCGCGCCCCGATCGAAAAGGGGCCCAATTCGACAGCTCGCGCGACCGGAACGAGCCATTCTCGTTCAACCTCGGCGCCGGCGAAGTCATCCGGGGTTGGGATGAGGGGGTGGCTGGGATGAAAGTCGGTGGCCGCCGCATGCTGACGATTCCGCCCGAAATGGGCTATGGCGCGCGGGGCGCGGGAGGGGTGATCCCCCCTAACGCCACGCTGCTGTTCGACGTCGAGCTGCTCGACGTCAAGTAACCGCCCTTCCCCACCCCGCAGCGCGCGAAGCGCGCCAATAGATACTGCCAACCAGCCAAGGGCTCTGCTGGGGTATCGAGGGCCAAAGCCCTTGACTGGTTTTTGCGCGTCGGGCCGATACAAGAAGTAGCAATTGTTCGGCGGCGCGCAAATATGCGCAGATCCGGGACTTTTTGTCTCCGAAGGTGAGCGTCGGTCCCGGAGCTTCCCCGCCACGAGTGCGACCCGGTAGCGCACGCCCGGATGCTGAGCGACGGACAAGGATCGAATGACCGCGGTGCACGAAAGTAAACATCTGTCCAATGAGCGCACAGTTCCCACCGGACTTTGATCAGCAGGATTCGATGGCCGGAATCGCCGCGAATTCTTCGGGCCCCGGCTCGCTATCTGGATCCGGCGCATCATCGGCAGGGTACGGCTACGGAGGCTACGGCGGCGGCACTCTGACCGGCGAATCAGAACTGAGCATCGTCCATTACTTGCAGGTCCTCTATCGACGCCGGTATATTGCGACGGCGGCGTTTCTCGCCGTTTTCCTTGGTGCCGCGCTTTATACGCTGACCGCTGTCCGCATCTACGAGAGCACAGTCCGGATTCTCATCGAACGCGACAACCCGAAGGTGGTGTCGTTCCAGGAAGTCCTCGATCAGGGTGAAATCACGGACGACTATTACGAGACGCAATACCGGATTCTGCAGAGCCGCGTCCTCGCGCGCCGCACCATCGAGTCGATGAACCTCTGGTCGCATCCGCAGTTCACGCAGCGGCCCCGAATCACGATCCGCGGGTTGATCATGATGCCCGTCAACACGGTCGCGAGGTGGTTCGAGCCGCCGCAGTCCGCAGAGGTGCTGGATGCCGCCGAAACGAGGGCGCAATCGCGTGTCATCGATCGCTTCCTCGCCGATCTTCGGATCTCGGCGGTACGATACAGCCGCCTTGTCGACGTGACATACCGGTCGTCCGATCCAGGGCTTGCCGCGCGCGTCGCCAACGCACTTGCAGAAGGCTACATCCGGCAGAGTCTCGAGCTCCGATCCACCACGACGAAGGAAGCCTCCGACTTCCTCACGCAGCAGCTCGCCGAGCAGCGCACGAAGCTGGAAGCCAGCGAGCAGGCGCTGCAGGCGTACCGCGAGCGCACGGGTTCCGTTTCGCTCGAGGAGCGGCAGAACGTCGTCGTGCAGCGACTGGCGGACTTGAACGCCGCCCTGACGAGAGCAGCAACGACCCGCATCCAGAAGGAAGCGGCGTACAACCAGGTGCGGAACGTGCTGCAGAATCCTGGCGCCGTCGACAGCCTGCCGATGGTCCTGTCGAACCCGTTCGTGCAGCAGCAGAAGGCGGAGCTGGCGCAGCTCCAGCGGCAGCGCGCACAACTCTCCGAGAAGCTGGGACAGAACCATCCCGAGATGGTGAAAATCGGTCTGGCCATTCAGACCGCCGAAGCCAAGATCCAGGCGGAGGTCGCCCAGGTTGCTGATGCGATGCGCAGCGAGTATCAGGCGGCGGCGGCAGAGGAGCGAACACTCGCTGCAGAGCTCAACTCACAGAAGCAGGAGGCTCAGGTTCTGAACCGCGCCGGCATCGAGTACGGAGTGCTGCAGCGCGACGCGACGGCGAACCGCCAGATGTTCGAGGGGCTGCTCCAGCGCACTCAGGAAACGGGCGTTTCGGAGGAGATCCGGACGGGCAACATTCGAGTGGTGGATCATGCGGAAATACCCAGCGCTCCGGTGTCGCCGAACATTCTCAACAACCTCCTGATGGCGTTGTTCGGCGGCCTCACGCTCGCAATCGGTCTCGCGTTCGCGTTCGAGTATGCGGACGATCGCATCAAGAACCCCGACGAGATGAAGAAGCACCTCGGTCTGCCTTTCCTCGGCATGGTTCCGGCGCTGTTCGACAAGAACGTCACGTCGCCGCTCATCGGCAGCGGAGTGCCGAACATCTTCGCGGAGAGCTTCCGGTCGATCCGGACGAACGTGCTCTTCTCGTCGACGGATCAAGGTGGGAGGCTGGTTGTCATCACCAGCTCTCAACCCGGCGAGGGCAAGACGGTCGTATCGACCAACGTGGCCGTCGCGCTCGCGCAGGCGGGACACCGGGTGCTGCTGGTCGACGCCGACATGCGGAAGCCGCGCGTCCACGAAGTCTTCCGGGCCGTGGTGACACCCGGGCTTTCGAACCTTCTCGTTGGGAACGCGACCGCGTCGGAAGCCATTCATGAATCCTCGACGGCCGGTCTCTGGATCATGCCTGCGGGAAACCATCCGCCGAACCCCGCGGAACTGCTCGGATCGAAGCGCTTCAAGGACTTTGCGGCCTTCCTGATGCAGTATTTCGACTGGGTGATCATCGATACGCCGCCGGTCATGGCGGTCACGGACGCCTCGCTCGTCGCGAACCTGGCGCACGGCGTGGTGTTCGTGGTGGGCTCGGAGATGACGAGCCGGCGCGTGGC
>DATCJA010000114.1:0-42620 GCA_036507475.1 Vicinamibacterales bacterium | reverse complement strand
CACATCGGAGCAGTCAGCCCCGCACGCCTTGCCGAAGCCAGGCGCACGGGTGCTGCAGTGCCTGCGCCGCACTCACCCGAGTGGCTCCCGGAGCTCGAGCCCACGCTCAAGGGAGCGATCCTGGCAGAGACGGCCGCGTTGATTGATCTGTTGCGCTAGCGCAGTTTTCACTCCCCCGGTACCACTGAGGCACCGAGACACCGAGAAATTCATTCCAATTTGACCTCGGTGCCTCTGTGTCTCGGTGTTCCGTGGAGTGAAAAGCTCTACTTCGGTCGTGAATGCTCGCTGAAGAAGCCGACAATCCGCTCTGAGGTGCCGCGCGGATATTCGTGGCCGCCCGGGTGGATCCACGTCACGACCGGCGTCGGGCTGCTGCCTCCGTAAATCGTGCACCCGTTGCCGCAGCGTTCGGTCTGGTTGCGGACGCCGTTTACCGCTATCGCCGTCACAATGGCCGCCCGCTGATCCGGATAGACGATTTGCGGATCGGAGACGCCCGCGACATGCAGCATCGGTCGCGGTTGTTTCGGCTGCACCGACGGGCGGAGGCGGCCTGCGACGACGGCATATGCGGCAAACACATTTGGCCGTTCCGCCCACAACAGAAACGTGAATGCCGCGCCGTTTGAGAAGCCGGTCGCATAAATGCGCTCGTCGTCGACCTTGTACCTCTGACGGAGCGACGCGAGAGCGACATCCACCAGCTTCAGGTCGCGATCGTTGTCCTGGCCGCGCTCGACCTGCCAACCGGACAGTCCTCGACTGTCGAGTCCCTGGAAGTAGACGACGATTGCGTCAGGCCAGGCGCGGTGAATTCCGACGAATTCGAAATTCTGGATGTCGTCGCCACGTCCGTGGAACGCGAAGACAACGGGAAGCTTCGCGCCCGACGCTGGAACCAAGGGCGCGTAGACAAACCCGAGGCGCGCGTCGCCCTCGACCTTCCAGGTCACGGTTTCTGCCGACGCGGTATGCGCGCACAGCATCACCAGCATCGCCGATGCGGCCGTCGATGTGAGGACGCGGCTCACTGCTCGTCGTCCGGGTCCAGTGCCGGAACGTTGTCCTCGTCGTCGGTCCGATATGCCTCGCCGCCTTCCGGCCCCCATCCGGGAGACATCGGCTGCGTTTCGTCTACCGCGCCACCGGCCATTGTTGCCGCCTCAGCAGGCATCGCGGCCGGGCGAGCCGGCGCCCGGCGCACGGCCTTCTTGGCCGTCGACTTCTTGCGAGCCGCAGACGGCTTTCGGCTCGCTGTCTTCCTGCTGACACGGGACGACTTCCGCGCACGCGTCGTCTTCCGTGCGGCACGAGCCTTACTCCTGCCAGAGCGGGCCGTCTTCTTCGACTTTCGCGCCGACGCACGCTTCGACGCCGCGCGCTTCGATGTGGCGCGTTTCGATGCGGCGCGTTTCTTGGGGCTCATGATCGTGTCCTCCACGGGAACGGGCGGTCTGTTCGTCGCTGGTCTCTGGTCTTTAGTCTCGCGAACCGGTTTCATAACCCCGCGTGTAGGGCGGGTCCTTTCGGACCCGCCTGGGCAGCCGGGTCCAGAAGGACCCGGCCTACACGTCGGGTTTGAAACGAATCGTTAATTCGTCGCCCTCGGAGTCATCCACTTCGAGCGCAGACCGGCGCGGTCCACCGCAGCGCCGCGCAAGTACACGGCGTTGATGCGGCGGGTGTTCGTAATGTCGTCCAGCGGATTGGCGTCGAGCACGATGAAGTCCGCGCTCTTGCCGGCCGCCACCGTCCCGAGGTCGGTGAGCCGCATGACCTCGGCCGAGTTCCGCGTGGCCGCGACGAGAACGTCGCCGGGCGACATCCCGGCTGCCACCATGTCCGCCATCTCGAGGTGCGGGCCGTACGGCGTGTTGCCGTCGGTCCCCATCGCAATCTTGACACCGGCCGCGCTCAGCTTTGCCAGGTTGCGCGCCTGGATGCCGAACAGCTTCTGCGCCTCCGGGTCGTCCTTGGCTGCCGCCGCCTGGAGCTTCTGCAGATCGCCGGCCGCAACCGTATCGCTCACCCAGCTCAGATCCGTCGCGACGCCCCGATTGGGCAGGTTCGGGACGAGGATAACCTCCGGGCGCTGTTTGTACATCGCAACGAACTCTTCATCGATGTCACGATCGCGGACGCCATGCGCGAACGCGTCGAGACCGGCCTTGAGCAGGCCTTTCGCGTCGGTGAGCTCGTAGAGGTGCGCGGTCACGCGAATACCGTTCTTGTGCGCCTCGTCGATAACCGCCCCGTACAGCTCGGGCGTGAGCTTCTTGAATTTGTTGTCGCGATCGTCAACCCAGATCTTGATGATGTCGACCTTCCGCTTGGCGTTGTCCTGCACGGCCGCGCGGGCTTCGGCGTCCGTCGACACCCAGAAGGGGACTTCGGTCCGCCCAGGCTCCGGCGCGGTGATGCCGCGCCCGGCCGTCAGGAACCGCGCGGTGTCCGGCATGCTCACGCTCTCGGTCCGAACCTGGTACGGCACGTCGCCCTGGTCCTGTCCCATGCTCTGGGCGGCGACGACGCCGTAGTAGGCGCGGCGCTGGAGGTCCTCGATGAGCGTCTCGCGCATCTGGGAACGCAGGTGCACGTGGGCATCGAGAATGGCGGGCATCACCGTCTTGCCGGCCAGGTTCACCCGAGTCGCGCCTTCCGGCACCTGCACCTGGCCCGCCGGACCCACCTGGACGATTTGTGATTCGCGAACGACGATCGTCGCGTTCTCTATCGGGGCGCTCCCGTCGCCGACGATCACGCGAGCCCCTTCGAACACCGTGGAAGGCGCCGCGGCAGGCGCCTGGCTGCTTTCCGGCTGCGAGCACGCCGCCACGAGCGAAGCGGTTGCGAACAGCAGCCCTGCAAGGACGACCGCGAAGTGCGATTTCAATTGTGTCAAGCGCATTGAAGCCTCCAAAGCTGGCAAAACTATCCCCGAGCCGACGCGATCACCGTGTTGCATTCGAGTCAGGTATCAGCAACCGAATCGTACCGTCATGCTTGTTGAGCAGAAAGACCTGCCCGTCCGGACCGGCGCCGAAGCGAAGGTCCGCGCGCGTGGTCTGCGTTTTACCCTGCCTGGCGTTCTTCTCCCGTATGACCTGCAGCAGCGTTTTTGGCTCGCCCGCGTCGCTGAGCAGAATCCGCCGAATGGCGTCCTGCCCGCCGGAAGGGAGCTTATCCGCCTGAACGTAGAAGATCTCGCCGCTCGGAAAATCCCCGAAGAGAACCAGGTTGGCAAGCTGCGGGATGGCGTTGCTGCGGTACACGTGAACGCCGGTGACAGCGGATTGCGTCTGGAACAACGGATCCAGTTGTCCGTACTCGGCGACAGGATATGTCACGGTGGGATCGCCACGACGGTTAGTGAGACTCACCGCCTCCCGACTGATGAACCCGAAGCTGCCCTCCCACTTGTTCCAGCCCAGATTGGCGCCCGCAGACGCCACGCTCAATTCCTCGACGATGTTTTGCCCGATGTCGGCGACAAAAAGATTCCCGTTCCGGGGGTCCCAGCCAAATCTCTGAGGATTGCGGACGCCGTACACGTAGATTTCGCCGAGCACACCTGTCTTGCCGACAAACGGATTGCGGGACGGAATCCCGTACTTGCCGTTGGCGCTGTTCGATCCGAGCGGATCGATGCGCAGGATCTTGCCAAACGGCGCGCCGAGATTTTGCGCGAGGTTGAGCGGATCGCCCCCGCTTCCGCCATCGGCAACCGCTACATACAGCAGCCCGAAGTCGGGGCCTCCCGGACCGGCGTTCGGGTTGAAGCTCATGTGACCGGCGTTGTGGTTGGCAAACGGCTGCTCCAGGCGCAGCAACTCGCGCGGCGCCCCGCCGTCGTACGTGGCGGCACTTGGATTCTTGGCCGTCCATTCGAACAGGACGGTGTGATGCGTGTTGTTGCCGCCGCCAGGAGTGAAATCGGGGCGGGCCGTCGTGTTGGTGCTGTCGGTCCACGTGTACAGCTTGCCGAACCCTGGCGTCCCCGGGCGGCCGAACTGCGGATGGAGTGCGAAGCTCTGAAAGCCGCGCTCGCGACCTGTGGACTGAACCGCGACCCCCCATTTCGCGTCGTTGATATTCAGGTACTGCCCTACTGCGCGACCGTCGTAGCTCACGGCGAAGAGCGGTCCGCGCATGTCGTTGACGAACATCCGTCGCGTGCCCGGCTCATCGACCAGCAGCATCATGCGTGCGGCCTCGCCGCCGACGTCGGGGATCGACGCGAACTCGCTGAACCTGACGCGAATGACACCTTCAGACGCCGGAATCGGCGCAGGGAACGGATCAGTTGGCGCCTGGGCCGCGACGACGGGCACCAGCAACATCGCGAGAAGGATGATGCGCGGCGTGGACATGAGCGCCCTATATATCACTAAATCCGTGCGTAACGCCGCACCATTTCGTCATTCCACGCGAGCCCGACGCCCGGTTCGTCGGACGGGATCGCCGACCCATCGACGATCTTCAAGGGTGAGACGAGTAGTGGATTCATCCAATCGACATATTCCAGCCAGTGGGCGGTCGGCGTGGCCGTCAACAGGTGGGCGCTGACTTCGGGATAGAGATGCGATGACATGGGCAGACCGGCTCGCGCGGCGAGCGCGCTGGCGCGCTGCCATCCCGTCACGCCACCGATGCGCTCGAGATCGGGCATCACGCAGTCGCAGGCGCGGGCGTCGATCGCCCCTTCCATGTCGTGGACCTGCGAAAAATTCTCGCCAAGCTGCACCGGCGTGGTGACCGCCGCGGCAATCTGCGCGCACCCTTTGAAGTCGTCATACCGAATCGGCTCTTCGATCCAGTACACGCCTTCGTTATCGAGCGCGCGCGACCGGAGGAGCGCTTCGTCGAGCGTGAGCGCCTGGTTGTAATCCACCATGATGGCGATGTCGTCCGAGACGGCGTTCCGCACCGCGCGAACCGACCCAAGATCCTCGTTCAGCGTGGCATATCCCAGTCGCAGCTTCAGGGCACGAAAGCCGCCTTCGAGCAGCCTCCGTGCCTCGTCGGCGAGCGCGGCGACCGGCATGAGGCCGAGCCCGCTGCTGTTGTACGCGGGCACCGGGTGCGGATCTCCTCCCAGCAGCCGCGCAAGCGGCAGGCCTGCCGCCTTGGCAAGCGCATCCCAACCAGCGACATCTATCAGGGACATCGCCATTCGAACAATCCCTTGTACGCCAATCAACCTATACCGCGTCGACAGCGCAGACCATAGGTCGGCCGGAATGACCGGCTCGTTCCTCACCGCCTCCAGCATGTCGTCGAGAAACCGCACGATCGCAGGCGCCGCGGCAGGTCGGTAGCAGAACTGATACGCACGTCCCGTCACCCCCTCGCTCGTCTCGAGGTCGACAAGGAGAAGCGGCGCATCCCGCACGGTTGCCGCGCTGGTACCAAGCGCGTACGTCATGGGCGCCATCACCGGCACCGCACGAATCGAGCGGATGGTGAGCCGAGGCAGCGTCACGTCAATCTGCGCGGCCGCCGGCATGCAGGGCAAGAATGTCCCAAACCGCCCGATTCGCGGGCGCCGGCACATGCACTGCGCGCCCGAGCTGCACAACGCCACCCGACAGCCACGCGACTTCGAGCTTGTTCCCCTTTTCGAGATCGTGATGCATCGACGAGGTCATCGTCCCCGGCACGGTATCGACGAACGCCAGCCGGTCGTCGGCGTAGTGCTCCGGCAGCCGGACGCCGTGGCCGCGGCCGACAGCGACCGTTTCCTTCAGCAGATCGTGCAGGAAGGTCCGGGTCTGCGGGTTTTCACGGATCGGGCCGATCGTGGAGCGCATCGTTGCCGTCGTACCCGAGAGGCCGACCAGGAACACGTACTTTTCCCACAGCGTCCGGCGGATGTCGTCGGAGATGTCTGCCTGAATGCCAGCCTGCCGCAGCGCGTCGAACAGCCGCTGCGCGCGGTCGGATCGGCGGCCGTCGTACTCTCCCAGCACGAGCCGCTGCATCGTACCGGTCTGACGGATGACGCCGGGACGCGCGAGATGCGTTGCGACGTACGCGACCGCACCCATCACGGCGTCCTCGCCGAACTCGCCCCGTAAGATGTCGTCTTTGATCACGCCGTTCTGCAGCGATATCACCGCCGTCTCGGGTCCCACCATGGGCCGGATTGCCCGCACGGCGGCCTCCGTGTCCCACAGCTTCACGGCTATCAGAACGTAGTCCACAACGCCGACGGTACCTGGGTTGTCTGTCGCGTGCACGCGCGACACGAGCACGTCGCCGTGCCCCTCGCTCTCGAGGAGCAGACCCTGTTCCTTCATCGCGGCCAGATGCGCACCGCGCGCAATGAACGTGACATCGTAACCCGCATGGGCAAGACGGCCGCCGTACAACCCACCGAGCCCGCCCGACCCCATGACCGCAATCCGCATGTTGTTCCTCGCCAAGACATAGCTGGTAGTCGGTAGGCGGTAGCTAGAACCGGAGCTCACTTGAGTTGACGTAGAGCGCCTCCTTTCGGAGGCGCCAGGCGGGTCCAAAAGGACCCGCCCTACGTGTCAACTCAAGTGAGCCGCGGCGAGCCGTGGGAATAGTAGTCGTGCCACCAACTACCAGCTACCGGCTACCGGCTACCAGCAAGAAAGAACTGAGCATAGCTCACGTAGAATGCGCTGATCATGAGCGATGAAGAACTGCTGATCCGGCTGGCGCAGCATCGTACGATCGGCGCCGCGCCGCACGACGAGCTCGCGTGGCTTGTCGCCCACGGTTACGTGCATCACTTCGAGCAGGGCGAATTGGTCCGAAAGGGTGAGCCGATCCAGAGCCTCTGGGTGTTCCTGTCGGGCCACTTCGCGTTCTATCTCGACCGCGGTCTGGGCCCGCGCAAGGTCGCGGAGTGGCGGGAAGGGGATGTCAGCGGACTGCTGCCCTACTCGCGCCTGACGACATCGATCGGGCAGGGAGTCGTCCTCGAGCCGTCAGATGTCTTCATGGTCGACCGCGAGCACCTGCCCGCGTTGATCCGCGAGTGTCCCGTCGTGACGGAGACGCTCGTCCACATCATGCTCGACCGCTCGCGCGAATTCACCTCCAGTGCGCTGCAGGACGAAAAAATGGCGTCGCTCGGCCGCGTCGCCGCGGGCCTGGCCCACGAGCTGAACAATCCCGCCTCGGCGGCTGCTCGCAGCGCAAAGCTGCTGAGCCAGACGCTCACCGAGGCCGAAAATACCTCGCGCGCCATCGGCGCCGCGCGATTCACCGAGGCGCAATTCGAGGCCATCGACCGCGTACGCCTCGGGTGCGTGTCAGCAGCGCCGTCGGCGCTGACACCGATCGAACGGGCCGATCGCGAAGAGGCCCTCGCTGCGTGGCTCGAGGGGCACCACGCCGACCCGGAGGCGGCCGTCACCCTCGTCGATACCGGCACGACCGTCGACGCGCTCGAGACGCTGGCGGCCGCCGTCCAGGGCGAGGGGCTCGATGCCGCCGTGCGTTGGATTGCCGCGGGATGCACCATCCGGACGCTGGCGTCCGACATCGAGAAGGCCGCTTCCCGAGTGCACGACCTCGTGAGTGCGGTGAAGCGCTTCACCTTCATGGACCGCCAGCAGTCCCCGGAGCCGATTGACTTGAACCAGGGCCTGCGTGATTCGGTCGCCCTGCTCCTGCACAAGGCCCGGAGGAGGTCGGTCGGCGTCACTATCGACGTCGACGACAATCTTCCGCCGGTACGCGCCATCGGCAGCGACCTCAATCAGGTGTGGACCAACCTGATCGACAACGCCATTGATGCTGCACCGGACTCCGGGCATGTGGAGATTACTGCACGACGCGAACTGAGCTTCGTGGTCGTCCGCGTCGTCGATGACGGACCTGGAATTCCCGCCGACATCCGCGACCGCATTTTCGATCCTTTTTTCACGACGAAGCCCGTGGGGCAGGGGACGGGTCTCGGTCTCGAAATCGCGCGCCGCCTCGTGCTGAGGAACCAAGGCGATATCGACGTCGAATCGCGGCCAGGAAGGACGGAGTTTCGAGTGAGCCTCCCGGTCGCAACCGAGACTGTTCCGGCATGATCGCGAGCTCGTCCAACATCACAGCAGCAAGCGCGGCTCGGAAGTTGCTTACCGGGGTGGTGGCCTACGCAAAAGTCGAGGTGAAACGCGTGGGCCCAGAGGTGACCGACATGCCGGAGAAGCAAACACTCGAACGTGCGCGCCGCGCGCGCCGACAGGGCAAGGCGCCTTCCACGCAGGCTGGTGAGTTCGTGCGGGAGGAAGTGCACCACGTCCGTGAAGGAAAGCACGGGGCACGCTCGACGAAGCAAGTCATTGCGATTGGTTTGTCGAAGGCGCGCCGGGCAGGAGTGAAACTACCGCCACAAGGCAAAACCGCACGGCGCAGTGCGAGGACGCCAAGCCGCCGCAGAAGAGCCGTGCGGGCCTAATCGGTCGGCAGTTCCTGCCAACCTCGCCGCTTGAGTGACTCTCGCAGCGACTGCGTCCGCGCGAGCGTCCGCGGCTGAAGCTCGAACGGCTCGGCGAAGATTACCGCTGTTGGCGACTCTAGACGCAGCTGGAGTCCCTCGCCCTCGCGGTGTACGGTGCAGAACAGACGATCGTCGTTCCACATGAGTTGCCACAGCGTCGCCACGGGACGCGTGTCGGTGCCATCGTCTCTCAACTTGCCCTGCATTCTAATGCCGACTTCAGATTGCCCGACTGATGATTGTTGGCGATTTCTGAATAACGATTGTTCGAATTGATTGGCGATTGAGGAGAATACGCCATCAATCGAAACTCAGTCCGACAATCGAAAATCGTTATTCGACATCAGTCTTCACTCGACCAATCCGAAATCGCCACTCTCTAGCGTCTCTCAGCGCGTCGCTCGTTGCGGATGTTGTGAATCACCAGGTACGCACGAAAGGCAGCCATCGCCCACAGGCCGGCCACCGCCACGCGCTCGTTCTTGCGACCGACGGTCAGGTTCCACACACTGACGCCGCCCGCGTCGATGAGTCCACCCACCGTGACGAGCGCCGAGGGCGACCCTTCCAACGGCCGGAGAAGCGGATTGGTTTCGCGAAGGTTGTAGTACTTCAAGGCGTGGTACGTCGATGCCCAGTCGGCAGCCGCCGCAGCGCTGGCTGCAATCGTCGGAATCTTCAGGCCGTCCTGGGCCGACGCAACCGCTGGAAGCAGGAAGACCACGGACAATGCGGCAGTGAGCCGGAGCGCGGTCGGCCTGAGTCGGATCATATAGGTTGTATCGGCGGATGATATCCGGAAACCAGCCTCTTTTGGCGCGCTCCGCGCGCCTAGGACCGCTATACGGCTCGACGTATAGGGACGCAACGGGTACAAAATCCTCGTAAGGAGCCGTATAGCGCGGTCCGAGCGGCGGCCATAATGAGACCATGTCGCCCGCCAGCGCCGACGCCGTGCGCCTCGGTTCCGACGTTCTCGTCTCGTCAGACCGCCTTCGTGGCGCGCGAGTCGGCATCGTCTGCAACCACGCGTCAGTCGACCGTACATTTCGCCATATCTTGGACAGGCTCGCGCACGCCGATGGCGTCACGCTTGGCGCCATCTTCGGGCCGCAGCACGGCTTCAGGTCGGACGTCCAGGACAACATGATCGAAACACCGCATCGCCAAGATGCGGCGCGGCAGGTTCCGGTGCATTCGCTGTACAGCGAGACGAGGGAGCCGACTTCTGACATGCTTCGCGACATCGATGTTCTCGTGATCGACCTGCAGGATATCGGCGCGCGCATCTATACCTTCATTTACACGATGGCGAATTGCCTGCGCGCCTCCGCGCGCCACCGAATTCCGGTGATCGTGTGCGACCGGCCGAATCCGATCGGCGGCGTCGAGGTTGAGGGGGCGTGTCTGGTCCCTGGCTTCGAATCGTTCGTTGGCCAGTTTCCGATACCGATGCGCCATGGCATGACCATCGGCGAGCTGGCGGCGCTCTTCAACGAGCACTTTGCGATTGGCGCCTCGCTTGAAATCGTCCGGATGGAACGCTGGCGCCGTCCGATGTACACGGACGATGCGCGACAGCCGTGGGTGATGCCGTCGCCGAACATGCCCACGCTGGACACCGCTATCGTGTATCCGGGAACGGTTCTATTCGAGGGAACGCTGCTGTCCGAAGGACGGGGAACGACACGCCCCTTCGAGCTCGTGGGCGCACCGTGGATTGATGCCGACCGGTTTGCCGACGCGATGAACGCCCTCGAACTGCCGAGTGCGTATTTCAGGCCGGCCGTGTTCGAGCCAACCTTCCAGAAACATGCGCAACGAACGTGCGGAGGCTGCCAGATTCATGTGACCGACCGTGAAGCGTTTCGCCCTGTCATGACCGGCGTCGCGCTCATCCAGACCTTCCGCCGCCTGGATCCGTCGCGCTTCGCGTGGCGTCCGCCACCGTACGAATACGAGAAGGACAAGCTGCCGATCGACATCCTCGCGGGCTCCGACGTACTCAGGATGCAAATCGAGGCAGATGCCGCGCTCGCCGAGATTGTCGAAAGCTGGCGGGTGGACGAGCGCGCGTTCAACGAAGTGCGGAAGCAGTACCTGCTCTACTAGCAGGCAGTAGGCGGTAGGCGGTAGGCAGTAGGCAGTAGGCAGTAGGCAGAGGGCGGTTCGATAACTGCCGGCCTACTGCTTACTGCCTACTGCTTACTGCCTACTGCCCACTAAGACCTCGTCTTCGCGATTCCCGGCGCTTTCATCTCCTGCGCCACCGCGGACGCCAAATGATGCTCCGTCAGGTGGCCCTTGAGCAGGTCGAACGCTTCGTGTGGCGTGTTCGCACGCTGCAGCAGGTCGAGATCCTGCGGACTGATGGCGCCCCACTCGATGAGCGGCTCCATGTCGAGAATCGGATCCCAGTACTCGTTTCCGTACAGGATGATCTGGATCTGTTTGGCAAGCTTGTCGGTCTGCATCAGCGTGAGGATCTCGAACATCTCGTCGAGCGTGCCGAATCCCCCCGGAAAGACCACCAGCGCCTTCGCGAGGTACGCAAACCAGAACTTCCGCATGAAGAAGTAGTGGAACTCGAAATGAAGCCCGTCGGTGATGTACCGATTGGCCCCCTGCTCGAACGGCAGCTTGATGTTGAAGCCCATTGTCTTGCCACCGGCCTCCATCGCGCCGCGGTTGGCCGCTTCCATGATGCCCGGGCCGCCACCGGAGGTGACGACAAAGCGATGATGCGTCGACTCCAGCGTCAGCGACCATGTCGTCAGGAGCTTCGCCAATTCGCGCGCCTCCTCGTAGTACCGCGACCACTCCAACGCCTTCCGGCCGCGTACGAGCGGGTCGTCGGGATCGGTTCTCTTGCCTGGAACCCGGTGCATGAGGCGCGCGAGCGCCTGTTCGGCACGCTCGCGGCTGTGGATGCGCGCGGAGCCGAAGAAGACGACCGTGTCCTGAATGTTCTGCGCCCTGAACCGGCGCAGGGGCTCGAGGTACTCGGCCAGAATCCTGAGCGGGCGGGCTTCTTCACTTTCGAGAAACTCGGGATCGAGGTACGCAAGGGGCTGCATTCCGCGATTATCGAGGCACAATGACATCGGCGCCAAATCGACCATGAGGGAGTGTGGCCACAGCCTGGTCATCAACGCTCCACCCGCTGCCGTGCTCGACGCGTTTTTCGACGCCGAGGCGCTGACAGCCTGGTGGCAGGTATCACGTTCGGTGTGCGTGCCGCGGCCGTTCGGCAGCTTCGCCCTCGAATGGGAATCAACCCGGTCGCGCGACGAGCTGCTTGGCCGTCTCGGGGGAGCGCTCCATGGCACCGTCGTGGAGTTCGTGCCGGGTCGGGAGTTCTTCGTTGCCGATCTGTACTGGCATCCGCCCGAAGGCGATCCGATCGGGCCGATGGCGCTCCAGGCCAGCTGCACGCCGCAGGACAATGGCACGCTTCTCCAGGTGCGGCAGTCGGGATATGACAAGAGCAGCGAACGGTGGGCGCGGTACTACGACATCATGTCGAAAGGCTGGGTACTGGCGCTGGGGGCGTTGAAGGAGTATCTCGAGGCGCGATGGAACTAAGCAATCGTCCTCTCGTAATGGTAAAACTCACACCCTCTGCAGCTTCAGGAAATTGGAAGGTCCGCGCGACAGATCGGGAGTGATGCTGACGAGCACGATGACCGAGCCTTCACTCATCGCGCCGCGATCGACGAGCATCTGCCCGATTCGACTGGCCGCGTCCGTCACGTCGCCAGTCAGATCCGTCAGGACCGGCACCACGCCCCACGCAAGCGCCAGTCGACGGGCGACGTCCGCGTTGTCGGTCGCTGCGAAGATTGGCGCTCGAGGGCGGAGCGCCGACAGGAGGCGCGCCGTTTTTCCCCCTCGGGTCACCGCGACGATGGCGGTGGCATCCCCTCGTGCAATCAGCGTGACTGCTGCCTCGCACATCGCACGGCCATGGCCGCGGAGGAACCGTGCGCCTTCCGGAGTGACAACGTCCGCCGGCATCGCTTCCGCGTCAACGATGATGGCGTCGAGCGTCTGGACGGCTCGAATGGGATACAGCCCAACGGCCGTCTCGCCTGCAAGCATGATGGCGTCGGCGCCCTCGTCCACCGCATTTGCGGCGTCGCTAACTTCGGCCCGCGTGGGGCGAGGCTCCGTCCGCATCGACTCCAGTACTTGGGTGGCGACGATCACCGGAATCCCGAGCGCCCGCGCCCGCCGAGTCACGTCCTTCTGCACCCGCGGCACATGCTCGAGCGGCAGCTCGAGGCCCAGGTCGCCGCGCGCCACCATCACCGCGTCGGACTCGGCCAGGATCTCGTCTATCTGCGCGACAGCATCGGGGCGTTCCAGCTTCGCGACGATCGGCACCTGGGGCGCGCCCGCAGCGCGAAGCCTTTCGCGCGCCTGACGCACATCGGCGGCCGACTGCACGAAGCTGAGCGCAACGTAGTCGACGCCGGCGGCAAGGCCGAACTCGAGGTCCTCGATGTCCTTCGGTGTGAGCGCTCCTGACGGCAGACGCACGCCGGGTGCGTTGATGCCCTTGTGTTCCCCTAGTACTCCGCCGTCTACGACCGTGGTGCGGATGTCGCCTTCGCGTGCCTCCTCCACCCTCAGCTGAATCCGTCCGTCATCGAGCAGCAGCGTGTCGCCCCGCCCGACCATGTTCGGCAGCTCGGCATAAGTGGTGGTCACTCGGCCGGGCGCCGCACCTGCTGCTCCCACGACGATGTGAAACTCATCGCCTTTCTCGAGCGTGACCAGGGCGCCGCCGGGCAGTGAGCCCGTGCGAATCTTCGGACCCGAGAGATCTTGAAGGATCCCCACACTCCGGGCGTGCCGCTCGGATGCGGCCCGAATGCGCGCAATCGACTGTCCGTGGCTGTCGTGCGTGCCATGGGAAAAATTGAGACGGATGACGTCGACGCCTGCGCGGATCAATTCATCGATCGCGGTTTCGCTACTCGTCGCGGGCCCGATGGTGGCAATAATCTTTGTCCGCCGCATGGACCCATTGTGACGTGTGATGTGATCCGGTTTCAAAATCCACGAGCGTGAAGCGAGCCCCGATGGTTGGAAACCGGTTCTTGTGACTTGTGACTTGTGACTTGTGACTTGTGCCCTGTGACTTGTACGCTGTAATTCTCCCATGACCCTCGAGACCTGGCTGGATAATGCCGTCCGAGACGCGGAACGGCGCGGACTGCCTGCCCTGCGCCCGCTGCTCGAAGCGCTCGCGCGCGCCACGGCGGTGCTGAGAGCCGCCGACTGGAACCTCGATGCAAGCGACACTTCGGATCGCGCCAGAAAACCGGATGCACGCTGAGCCGCACACGATTGCAGAACTGGCGCGGGCGCTCGAGACGCGCGAGCTGACTGCGGAGCGCGCTACCAGCCTTTGCCTCGACGCGATCGCCGACAGGAATCCGGCGCTCAACGCGTTCATCACAGTGCTTGCCGATGAAGCGCGAGCACAGGCGCGCCAAGCGGATGCCGAAATCGCGGCCGGACGATACCGTAGCCCGCTTCACGGCGTTCCCATCTCCCTCAAGGACCTCTTCGACGTGGCCGGCGTCAGTACGACGGCCGCGTCGCGTGTGCGCACGAATCATGTCGCCCGCACAGACGCCGCCATCGTGCAGCGTCTTCGCGCGGCAGGCGCCGTCTTCGTCGGCAAGAACAACCTGCACGAGTTCGCCCTCGGCACGACGAACGAGGACTCGGCGTTCGGGCCCGCCCGCCACCCGCTGGATGTGAATCGATCGCCTGGTGGGTCGTCTGGCGGCTCTGCGGCGGCTGTCCTCGCGGGCATGGCGTACGCTTCGATCGGCACCGACACTGGCGGTTCGATACGAATACCAGCAGCCGCGTGCGGTCTCGTCGGCCTGAAGCCCGCGCTGGGCGAGGTCCCGACTGACGGTGTCGTGCCGCTCAGCGCCACTCTGGACCATGTCGGACCTATTTGCCGCTCGGTCGGGGACGCAAGGATTCTGTACGGCGCCTTGCGCGGCGAGCTCGGTCCCCTGTCCGCGTCGGCCCGCGGTATACGCGGAATTCGACTTGGATTGCTGCGGGAATACTTCACGACGCTGCTGGACTCTGAAGTCGCGTCATCCTTTCAAGGCGCGTGCGCGCGGCTGCAGGAGGCCGGCGTCGAATTCTGCGACGCCACGATTCCGCATGCCGGCGACATCGTCGCTGTCTACGTGCACATCGTGTTGAGTGAGGCGGCCGCCTATCATGCAGCGACGCTCGAACGTCGGCCTGATGACTACACGCCGGACGTGCGCCTGCGTCTTGAAACGGGGCGCTACATCCTTGCCGAGGACTACGTCCGCGCACTGCGAGGACGCGATCTTCTGCGAATGGAAGTCGACCGGGCGTTGGAAGGGTGCGACGGCCTCTTCCTGCCCACGCTGCCGGTGACGGCGCCCAGACTCGGCGTCGAAACCGTGCGGGTTGGCGAATCCGACCAACCTGTTCGAAACGTGATGCTGCGTTTGACACAACTGTTCAACATCACGGGGCATCCCGTCATGACGCTGCCATGCGGGAGCACGGCCGAGAATCTACCGGTGGGTGCCCAAATCGTTGGGTCTCATGAAGGTACGGCGGCGCTTCTCGAACTGGCCGAGACGCTCGAGCCCTATCTGGGCCCGGGAGCGTCACGCTGAGGTTCCGGGTGTTCCGGCAGCGGCTGCGGGGGAATGTCGGGCGGCGGAGCCGGACTGATGTCTGGCGGAGGTGCGTCGATGATGTCCGGGCCTGGCGGCCGTGGGACGTCGGGCTTTCGTGGATGCTCGATCATGGCAAATCGACGTGCAACCTGCAGGCCGGAGGACTGTTGAGCTCGTGATTTCGACGCTCTTTCATGCATGGGAACGCCGGCTGGTGTCCTCGACCACAGACCGCGTCGTCCGACCGTTCGAATGGGGTCTCGACTGGATTCCGCCGAATGGGAGCCTGTCGCCGGCAGATCGGCTTCGCCACTGGGTGAACGAGGTGATGGGCGACACAACGGCATTCTTCGACGCGCCGCCAGCACACGACTACCAGTTCGCGGAGGCCGCAGCCGATCGACGCGCGCGAGGCGAAGCTGGCACGGTCCGTTTTCCCAGCGCGCTCACTACGCCGCACGTCGAGAACAACACCGTGTACGCCCGATGGTTCCCGGCTCGTGGCGAGCGCCTGCTGGACGCGTCAGGCCGGCGAGGCCGCGCCGTCCTGGTGCTGCCGCAATGGAACTCGGACGCGGACGGCCACGTGGGACTGTCGCGAGTGTTGGCGCGCTTCGGCGTGTCCGCCCTGCGGATGAGCCTCCCCTATCATGACCTCCGAATGCCACCGGAGCTGACCCGCGCCGATTACATCGTGAGCTCCAATATCGCGCGCACGATCCAGGTATGCCGCCAGGCGGTGCTCGATTCGCGCCGCGCCATCGCGTGGCTGGCACGTCAGGGATTCGAACGCATCGGCATCCTCGGAACCAGCCTGGGTTCGTGCCTTGCGATGCTGACGACGGCGCACGAACCGCGAGTACGCGTGCAGGCGCTCAATCACGTATCGCCACGATTTGCAGACGTGGTCTGGCGAGGAATCTCGACGCGCCACGTTCGTCAAGGGCTCGACGGTCATGTGGATCTGGATTTACTCCGCGATTTGTGGCGGCCGATCAGCCCCTCGTCCTACTTCGACCGCGTCGGTCACGCACGCACGCTGCTCGTGTACGCACGCTACGACCTGACGTTTCCCGTCGATCTGTCGCAGGAACTGGTTCGCGAGTTTCAGCGACGGCGACTGCCGCACGACGTGACGGCGCTGCCCTGCGGGCACTACAGCACCGGATCGGCGCCCTTCAAGTTTCTGGACGGCTACGTGCTGACGCAGTTCCTCCGCAAGAACCTGTAAGCCGAGCGCGCAGTCCGCCTGCCCTTCGACTTCACTCAGGGCACCCCGAGCAGCGTCGAGGGGTGAAGGCGGACACGGCGATTGAGCGGACGTAGTGTCCGGCTTTATAGCCGGACCAGAGTGGTGTCAAACTTCGGCTGGCAGCAGCCGCGGCTCGCCGAGACCAAGCGAGCGCAGCGAATCGCCGACCGTCTGATGGTCACCGACGACGAGCGTGACCGTACGCATCGGATCGACGTACCGTTGAGCGACGCGGACGACATCGGCTGCGTCGACGGCGTTCACCTTAGGAATGAACTCTTCGAAGTACGTGTCTGGAAGGCCGTACAGGGCAAGTTGTGCCACCGACCGGGCCACCTGCTGCGCCGTCTCGAAATTGCGCGGATAGCCTCGCGTCAACGATGCCTTCGCCAGGGTCATCTCTGCGTCCGACGGTGGCCGTGCGCCTCGAAGCGCGTCGAACTCTGCGAGACAATCGCGGATTGCCTCGGCGGTTGCGGCGGTGTGGACGCTCGCTTGCAACACAAACGGCGATGTGCCACGTCGCCAATCGAAGCCTGTCCGGGCACCGTACGTAAATCCCTTCTCTTCGCGCAGCCTCAGATTGATCCGGCTGACGAACTGCCCTCCGAGCACTGCATTCATCACGAGCAACGCGGGATAGTCGGGGTTGTTGCGCCGAGCCGACAGATGGCCCATCCGCAGCTCCGACTGCGCTGCGGCGTCGCGCGCGACGACCGCCAGCTGCGGGGGCGAGGCGACCGGCTCGACGTCCGCTGCCGCGGTCATCGCAGTCGACGAAGCGTCGTCATGCCAGCCGGAGAGCGCCTCGTCGGCAATGGTGCGCAGTCGGTCGTGTGACATCGGGCCCGCCATCGAGAGGATGGCGCGTGTCGGCCGGAACGTTCGTGCGTGGAAGTCCAACACATGCTCCGGGCCGAGTCTGAGCAGGGCCGGTTCGGTGCCAATGGCGAGGTGGCCGTACGGATGCTCGCCGTACATGAGCCCGAGAAAGGCACGTTCCGCGACCGCGGGCGGCAGATCTCTGAGCTGGCGCACACGATCGAGCCGCAGCCGCTGTACGCGATGAAAATCGGCCTCATGCAGGCTCGGACGCAGGAGTATGTCAACGAGGAGCGCCGCTCCGCGCTCCACAAACCGCGCGAGCGTTGTCAACGTAAACACCGTTGCGTCGGCGCCGACCTCGACGTCGTACTCGGCGCCAATCGCCGCCAACGCCTCCGCAACCTCGATCGCACCGAGTGCGCCCGTGCCCTCGTCCACCATGTCGGCAGTCATCGCCGCAAGTCCCTCTTGACCGGACGGGTCGGCCCCGAGTCCACCTTCGATTTGCATGACGAACGTGATGACAGGGACGGTGTGGTGCTCCACCGTTCGCACGTCGAGACCGTTCCCCAATCTGTGTCGGACGATTGCGGGAAACTTGAATGCCGGATCCGGGCCGACGTCGGGCAGGCGCGAGCGATCGACGCGCATCAGGAGACGGTTACCGGCTCGGAGCCAGGCAGAGCGAGCGGCTGCTGACCGCGCGGCACCACACTAAGGACGACACGTCGATCGAACGCAAGATGGCGCCGGGCGGCGTTGCCGACCCCTTCGCGCGTCGCATGGCTGTACCGCGCCAGGTCAGCGGTGAAAAACCCCGGGTCGCCACGAAACACGTTGTAGGCATTCAGCTGATCGGACTTTCCGCCGAATCCACCAACGGTTTGAATCCGGTACATGAAGTGGGCTTCCGTCTGGGCCCGAGCGCGCTCCATCTCAGCATCTGAGGGTCCGCCGTCTGCCACTCGCTGCAGCTCGACGTCGATGACCGCGGCGATGTCTGCCAGCGACCGACCCGGGCCGGCGGTCGCCACGAGTAGAAAGAAGCCGGCCAACTCGCGCGAGTTCTGATACGCGGAGACGTCGAGCGCCACTCGCTGCTCGTAGACGAGCGTCCGATAGAGCCTCGACGTCTTGCCGTTGGCGAGCAGGTCGGCCAGCAAGTCCATCTCGGCGTCACCCTCGCCAAACATGGCCGGCGAGTGCCATGCCATGTACACGCGGGGCATTTCGACTCGGTCCTCGATGACCAACCGGAGCTCGCGTTCGAGCGCGGCGGTGACACTGAGCGGCGCCGGCCTGACGCCGGCCGGCAGCTCACCGAAATAGTGCTCGGCCAGCTCGAACCCCCGTTCCGCATCGATGTCGCCTGCCAACGTGAGCGAGGCGTTCGATACGTGGTAGTAGGTGCGGAAGAAATCATGCACATCGTCGAGCTGCATCGCGCGAATGTCGTCCGCGCTGCCGATGGTCATCCAGTGGTACGGGTGATCGTCAGGAAACATCGCGGCCGTGATGGCCATCAACGCAAACCCGTACGGGCGGTTCTCGTAGTTCTGCCGCCGTTCGTTGAGCACCACGTCACGCTGTGTTTCGAATCGTTGCCGGGTAAGAGCCGGCAGCAGATAGCCCATTCGATCCGACTCCATCCAGAGCGCCAGGTCGATGGCGCTCTTCGGGACTACTTCCCAGTAGTTCGTGCGATCGGTGTTCGTCGACCCGTTCAGGAGGGCGCCAGCCCGCTGCAGCGGCGGAAAGTATCCGGAATCGTGGTGCTGGGACCCCTCGAACATCAGGTGCTCGAACAGGTGCGCAAAGCCGGTACGACCGGGGTGCTCGTTCTTGGAACCCACGTGATACCAGATGTTTATGGCGACGATCGGGACGTGGTGATCTTCGTGCACGATGACGTCCAGCCCGTTGGGGAGCGTGTGCTTGAGGAAGGGGAGCGTTGCGGAGGACACAGTACCTTGCATCCTATCCTGAGCGTCACGGGCGGCCGGATCCGTTTCTCTGCTTGACTCTCTCCTTGACCGACAAAAGCGGTCGGATATAGACTCCTGCTGATTTGAAAGTGAGACTCAGTCTCACTTGTCGCGTCCACAACTTCCAGGAGCTGTCGTCAGATGATTCGCCGCGCCGTTCTCCGTGTAGGCCTCGCTATCTGCCTGTTCGTCGTTTCTCCCATCCCCGCCGCCGCACAGGTCGGGACAGCTTCGTTGATCGGACAGGTCGTCGACGAGAGTGGTGCGGTCATTCCTCGGGCCCTGGTTGCGGTCCGCAGGTCATCGACCGGATTCGAGCGCCGCGTCGAAGCCGACAGCGAGGGAGTGTTTTCCATTCCCGAGCTCGTGGCCGGCGATTACGAAGTGACGGCGACGAGCGCCGGGTTCGCCGTTGCCGTTCAGCGTGTATCGCTGCGTCCGGGTGAAGCCCGCCGTGTTCCGCTCCAACTGCGCGTAGGCGGCCTGACCGAGGATGTCGTCGTCGTCGCCGGGGAGATTGCGGGTAGTCACGAGCGCCTGCGGCGTCTGCCCGGATCCGTGGACATCGTCGAGCGCGAGACGCTCGAGAGGGGCCACGTGATGACGACCAACGACGCACTGAGGAAAGTGGCAGGCGTGTATGTGCGCGATGAGGAGGGGTTCGGGCTGCGGCCGAATATCGGCATCCGCGGATTGAATCCAACGCGCGCGAACAAGGTGCTGCTGCTCGAAGACGGCATCCTGCTGACCTACGCGCCGTACGGTGACAACGCCACCTACTACCACCCGCCAGTCGACCGCTTCGAGCGCATCGAAGTGCTCAAGGGCGGCGCGCAGATCGCCTACGGTCCCCAGACGATCGCCGGCGCCATCAATTACGTGACGCCGAGGCCACCGGCGCGGCCCTCCGGCTCGGTGATCCTGACAGGTGGAAACCGCGAGTACTTCAACGGCCACGGCTCGTATGGCGCAACGCTGGGCCGCACTGGGTTCCTGTTCGATTACATGCGCAAGCAAGGAGACGGCTCGCGCGAGAACCTGAACTTCAAGCTGAACGATGTGAACGGCAAGGTCGTACAGGGGGTCGGCGCCAGCCAAACGTTGACGCTCCGCGGCAATTACTACGGCGAGGACTCGAACGTCACGTACTCCGGGCTGCGGCAGGCTGAATACCTCGACAATCCTCGCGCCAATCCGTTCAGGAACGACTTCTTCTACGCAGATCGGTACGGCACCTCGGCAACGCACGCGTTTGCCATGAGCGGTGACGTTGCCATGACGACCAATTTGTATTGGAACTCCTTCCGCCGCCACTGGTGGCGGCAGTCGAGCAACTCCGCTCAGCGGCCCAATGACGTCGCAGATCCCAGTTGCGGCGGCATGGCAAATCTCAATACGACGTGCGGCAACGAAGGGCGCCTGCGCGAGTATTCCGTCTGGGGTGTCGAGCCGCGCCTCAGCGTGCATCACCGCGTCTTCGGGATTGCGAGCGAGACCGACTTCGGCGTACGCGCCCATTTCGAACACCAGGACCGGCTGCAGGAGAACGGCGCGACGCCGACCGCCCGATCTGGCGTGCTCGTCGAGAGCAACGTGCGGAACAATGCCGCCTACGCGAGCTTCGTTCAGAACACGTTCCTGTTCGGCGGGTGGACCGTCACCCCAGGCGTCCGGCTCGAGCACGTGCGCTTCGAACGGACCAACCGGTTGGCGAACGCCGGCGCCGGCGTCACGGGAAATACGGATCTGACCCGTCTCATTCCGGGAATCGGCGTGTCCCACACGACCGGAGAGCAGGTCACGATCTTCGGCGGCGTCCATCGCGGTTTCGCGCCGCCTCGCACCGAGGACATCATCTCCAATACGGGTGGTGTCATCGATCTCGATCCGGAGCTGAGCTGGAACTACGAAGCGGGATTCCGAAGCACGATGCGGCCCGGCGTGAGCGTGGACGCCACGTTCTTCCGCATGGATTACGAGAATCAGATCATCCCGGCGAGCCTGGCGGGTGGGGTCGGAGCCACGCTGACCAACGGCGGCGCGACGTTGCACCAGGGCATCGAACTGAGAGCGCAGATCGACAGCGCCCCGATCACAGGATCGTCGCACGACACATACCTTCGCCTCGCGTATACCTATCTGCCGATCGCGGAGTTCACCGGGACGCGGTTCAGCAACATCTCCGGCTTCGGCAGCGCAAGCGTGAGCGGGAACCGGTTGCCCTACGCTCCGGAGCAGGTTGCGGCCATCGGCGTCGGGTATGTCCACGGCACAATTGACGTGCTGCTCGAGGCGGTCCGCACGAGCGACGAGTTTGCAGATGACCTCAACACGGTGGCGCCCACGGCGGACGGCCAGCGAGGGCTGATTCCCGGTTACACGACGTGGAACACGGCGGTTAACTATACGGTCGAACGTGCGACACTGTTCCTGACGGTGAAGAATCTGTTCGACGAGCTGTTCATCGTGGATCGCACGCGCGGCATCCTGCCGGGCAGCCCCAGGCTGGTCCAGGCGGGTGTCAGACTCGCATTTTGATACCGGAGGCGGGGCATGAATCGTTTGACGTTCTCTGCAGCGGCGGTCGTCGTGGCGTTGCTCGTACCGACGGGGGTGCAAGGGCAGGCCGGACGACGAGGCGAAGTGCTTGATGCGAACACCGCATCCGAGAAGGACCTGCTCGCGGTGCCCGGCCTCACTCCTCCGCTTGCGAAGAGCCTCCTCGGTCGCCGTCCTTTTCTAACCATGACCGAGCTCGACAGCCTGCTCGGGGCGTCACTCTCCCTGGATCAGCGAGGGGACGTGTATCGGCGCTTGTTCGTCCAAGTCAACCTGAACACCGCCTCGGACGCGGAGATCCTCCTGATTCCCGGCCTGGGCAATCGCATGCTCGGCGAATTCAAAGAGTACCGGCCCTACAGGGCGCTGGCACAATTCCGGCGAGAGATCGGCAAGTATGTCGACGAGAAGGAGCTCGCGCGCCTCGAGCAGTACGTCTTCGTTCCCATCAATCTGAACACGGCCAGCGATGCCGACATCCTCAGCATCCCAGGCATGGGACAGCGCATGCTGCGCGAGTTCAAGGAGTATCGGCCGTACAAAGCGATGCAGCAGTTCCGGCGGGAGATCGGAAAGTACGTCGACGACAAAGAAGTGGCGCGACTCGAGCGGTACGTCACATTGAACTGAGCTGCTGATACGGCAATGGATCACGGGTCGGGGATGGCCGCGCGGCTGGCCACGATTCGGCGGACGCTCGCGGCGATTTTTCTCTTCGGGTCGCTTGGCGCGGGCGCAGAGCTCGTGCTCATGGACCACACAGAAGGTGTGTGGCAGAACGTCCCGCTGGTCCTCCTCGCCATCGGGTGTGGCGGCCTCGGAATGGTGGCGACAACGCGTGGCACAGCACAGTTGCGGGCCTTCCAGCTCGTGATGATGCTGTTCGTCGCGAGCGGCGTCGCCGGGGTCGTGCTGCACTACCAAGGCAACGTCGAATTCGAGCTGGAATTGAATCCGGACGCGTCAGGAATGGAGTTGTTCAGGGAATCGATGAAGGGCGCGACGCCAGCCCTGGCGCCCGGCACGATGATCCTGCTCGGCGCGGTGGGACTTGGCTACGCGTACCTCATCGAACCGGAATGAGCGGAATCTTGCCCCTGTTGGCTTCGGCCACCTTGTGCGCGGCGATTGACAGCTGCGCGGCGGTTCGCTCGGCCAGCGCCACGAATGCCCGACCCGCCGGTGATCCCGGTTCGCTGATGACCAGCGGCAATCCGGTGTCGCTCCCCTCCCGAATCGGCTGATACACGGGAAGCCGGCCGAGGAACGGTACTTCCATCGACTGGCTGAGCCGTTCCCCACCGCCGTACCCGAAGATGTCGGCCTCATGGTGGCAATTAGGGCAGGTGTAGTAACTCATGTTCTCGATGATGCCGATCGGCTGGATGTTTAGTTTCTGGTACATCCGAACGGCGCGACGCGTGTCGGCGAGAGACACCTGCTGCGGGGTGGTTACGAGAATGGCGCCGGCCACCGGCACCGTCTGGCTCAAACTGAGCGCGACGTCGCCGGTTCCAGGCGGCATGTCCACGATCAGATAGTCCAAATCCCTCCAGGCCACGTCGCGGAAGAACTGCTGGATGGCTCCGTGCAGCATAGGTCCGCGCCAGATCACCGCCGCGTCCTCGCCGGTCAGGAACCCCATCGAGACCACCTGCACATCGTACTTCTCGGCGGGAACGATCCGCTGGCCGTCGGTCGTCAGCTGCGTCTGAAGGCCCATCATGATGGGGACGTTCGGCCCGTAAATGTCGCCGTCGAGAATGCCGACGCGGCTGCCGCATTTAGCGAGCGCCAGCGCAAGGTTGACCGCCACGGTCGTCTTGCCGACGCCGCCCTTTCCCGCGCCCACGGCGAGCACGTTCTTGACTCCCGGGAGCGGAGTTCGGCCCGTTTCTGGCGCCGACACGGAACGGACGTTGGCGGTCATCCGAACATCAACGTCGGTGACGCCAGGCACACCGCGCACTGCGGCAATCGCCTGATCGCGCATCTGGTCCTTCACCGGACAGGCTGGCGTCGTCAGTTCGATGGTGAAAGAAATGCGCCCCTGGTCGATGGCCAGGTTCTTCACGAAGCCAAGCGAGACGATATCGCGCCGCAAATCGGGATCGGTGACGACTTTCAAGGCGGTTAGAACCTTTTCGCGATCCACTGTTGGGGCCATCCTGCCTATCTTATCGCGCGCCATCCACACGCGCTTTGGTGAGTACGTAGTGTCCGGCTTCAGCCGGACCGACGGGAAACAGATCGCCCTCGCGGCGTGTCAGGAACCCCGTGCTACGTAACGCCAGGTTCGAACAGGCGGCGGCCGTCGTTCGTCAGCAGGATCCAGAGCGCGTACCCGCCCAGGGCCGTACCAAAGGGAAATACCAGCAAATTGACGACGGCAAGGCCCAGCATGATGGCGCGGCCGAGCGCATTGCGTCGGTGCAGCAGCCGGGCGACCCAGATATGCGCCATGCCCCACAGGAGCGAAAAGGCGCCGATGGAGGCGAAAACCGCGGCGGTCAAGCCAGCCGCGAATGACACGGCTTCGGCATCGGGATCTGCAACAAGAGCGAGCGCTCCGGCCGCGAGCAAAAGCATCGACAGTCCCACCAGCGTCGCCAGCGCGCCCCAGATGTTCGCCAGGATGCCGAGAAGCCTGACGTGGCGACCCACTGGGAGTTTGGCCTTTCAAGACGTCTAGGCGACGAGGACGCGGAGCTCGATACGAGTGGGAGGATCGTGGCGTGGGATGAGCGTGAAGTTGAAGCAGGCGCCGTCGGACACCCCGGCAGGGACCGCAACATTCAGCTGATGGCGGCGCAGCTCGGCGCCGCTGCCGTTGCAACAGCCGCACCGCTCGGTCCACGTCTCTCCACGGCCGCCGCATTCGCGACACGTGCACGACACGGGCACTTCGAGCGGGACCATGGCGCCCAGTCGCGCCTCGTGGGGGGTCAGCTGAATCGTGGCATTCAGGGAAGCCGCTCGCTCGTCGTCGAGAAACGACCGGCGAATGCGTTCGACGGCCGGCGCAACCGACGGGAAGTCGACGACGACTTCATCCGCGAAGCAGCTGGCGTCGACACGGAATTCGGCGGTACCCGAAACGACGAGGGAATCCCTTCCGAATGAACGGAACGTATGACCGCTCATGAACTGTAGGTACCTTAGGGATCGTAAGGCGAGAAGTCAACCTTACCTGCAGAACGCGGTGGGAACGTGAACTGACCCGAAGGCGCCTACCGGGCGCCCAGCGTCAGCAGCAATTCCTTGCGAAGGCTCTCGTCCAGGTCGTCGAGGTTGAGCGCCGACTCACACTCGTCGCACAGCACCTCGAGCACCGCTGGCCGCCCCTCCTCGGAGACCTCGACTCGCGAGTCGACCAGGTGCACGACGTGCATCTGGAGCGTTTTCACGAGGAAATTCTGGTCATTCCCACAATTGGGGCAGGTCAACGCCACGCGGGTCTCCTCTTTTGTCGTCAACAGCAACTCCTACCGAACGCTTGGCGCGTCCTCAAGTTCGATTGTAGGAGAAGGGATCGGGCAGCGCAATGCAGAAAGTGGCCAGCTGGGCTGGCAGCATCATTTCGCGTCTTAGGCGGAAGTGATGGCAATTTAGCCAGTTTTCAGACGAGCGCCGGGTAGACAACCTGGCCGTTGGCGACTCTGGCGAACGCCGTGAGCTCGTGGCGGGGCGCATCCCGGAGCGACATGATGTGCCGGACTTCGATTTGGCGTGCAACCAGCGCGTCTGCAATCAGCTGGCGATGGCACTGCCACCATCTCGCTTCGGCACACATGATGGCCGCCTGACGGTCTCGGGCGAAAACGATGAGCCTGTCAAGCCCCGCGGCAAACTCCCTTGTCTGCATGTGGTCCGCGTAACCGCGGAACGCAGCGTGCCGCCAGCCGCCGTTTGGCGAGTCAGGCCGCGGCTTCCGCAAGCCTCCCAGGTCAGGCAGGTGCGTGTACTCGATGCCGCACGTTTGCAGAAACGCGGCAAGCGCCCCCGCGGAAAAATGGGGGTGGCGCTTCGAGCGCGGCACCGTGCGGACATCGGCAAGAAGGGCGACGCCGTATGCCTGCAACAGCGCAAGAAATTCGGCGGCGGTTTGCGTCGAATGGCCTACGGTGAAGATCATGTGGCCGCATATACGAGCCGTGCCTCGATGACCGTGCCGGGAAAGAGACGTTCGGCGGCCTGGCGGTACAAATCGAGCTGGCTGCGAGCTTCCTCACGCGGGCGGCCCGTCTTGAACTCGAGCACGGTCATGCGATCGGGCGCAGTGCGAACGAGGCAGTCAATCGTCCCGCGCACGATGCCGCCGTCGACACGCATCGTGAACGGCACTTCGTGCAGCCGTTCGCCCGAACAGTACAGATCGCGGACGTCGACGCGCGCGCAGAACGCCCGATAGGCAGCGAAGGCCTCCGTTGCCAGATCCGCTGCCGAGCAATCGGTCGCCGTAAGAACCGCTTCGCTCGAGCGAAGCGTGCGAAGTAAGGCATCCGTCCCAATTTCGACGTTGTCGAGTGTGAATCCGAACCTCTGGAGCAGTCGATGGGCGAGGGTACCTACAAGCCGATCCCGTTCGTTGCCGGCTGTGCGTGAATCCTGGCCCGACGCCGCAGGGGCACGCTCTTGGAGGATCGATGCGACGGTTCGCGTACCCGTCGTAGCGGCCGCCAGGGGCTTGAAATCGGACGCCTGCCGAGCGCCGTCGCGATCCGAGCCGTGGAGGCTTGGCGCGCTGTCGTCCCTCGAACACACGCGGAAGCGATGGACAGCGCCTGACGCTGCGCGCCACTCCAGACAGTCGGGCCCGACGGCTCCGAACTGTCGAAGCAGCGACTGTGGCATCACCTCGGCCAGGCTGCCACGTATCGGCGCCACCTGCCCGTCTTTCAAATTGGTAGCAAGGTACAGGCGGTCTCGCGCGCGCGTCAGCGCGACGTACACCAGCCGCTTTGTCTCCTCGTGTTCTCGACGGTCCAACCGCTCGTCAGTCTCGGGCTCAAAGTCACCCACGGCGACCGATGCCGCTTCGCCCGGCGAGTCCGACGACCACCTGACCGGATTCCGCCGGTTTCCCGTTCCTCGCGCCAGGTTGACGACGAATACGACTGGAAACTCGAGCCCTTTGGAGGCGTGCACCGTCATCAGGTTGACGGCGTCGAGCGCATCGATGACGGCATTCGCCTCGTCCCCTACGGCCACGCGATCGAGATGCTCCGCCACGCGGGCGAGGGTGGCGTATCCGCGGTTCTGCAGCCGGCGCAGCAACGCTCGAAGCTTCTTCAGATTCTCCTGTGCTTGCTGAAACCGCGAACCGCGCAACTCGAAGGCGTAAGCCGATTCGGTCAGAATCATGTCGACGAGCTCGGCCGGCCCAATTCGGTCGACGAGGCAGCGCCATCGGGCTACGGATGCGCGCGCCTCCGTAAGTGCCGTCACATCCTGAGGATCGAGGGAGCCCAGGACAGGCGGCGGCTCCGCGGCCACGAGAACGTTGGACAGGCTTCCCCCTTCCCCCTTCCCCCTTCTCCCTTCCCCCTTCTCCCTTCCCCCTTCACGAGTAGAGACCCGTCGCAGCGCGTCGTCCGACACGCCGAAGAATCGCGAGCGCAGCAGCGCCGCAGCGCGCAAGTCGGATGCCGGATCGGCGAGGTACTGAATGAGCGCCAGAGCGTCCTTGATCTCGTCCGCATCGAAAAAGCCCAGGCCCTTGTAGACATACGACCGAACGCCGCGCCGGGCCAGCGCCGCTTCGAACTCGCGGTGGCTCTCGCGCGACCGAAAGAGAACGGCGATGTCGCCGGGCCGGACGGGACGTGCAAGGCCGGTCGCCCGGTCCCTGACCTGCGTCGCTGCGGCCAGCAGTCGCGCAATCTCGCTGGCCGTGATCTCTGCACACTCATCGGAATCGGCGCCACGCACAAGGCCGAGCGCGCCGTCCTGTTGACCCGCGAAACCGGGCTCGATCGGAAAGCGGTCGCCTTCCTCGTACTGAAACGCGCTGTCGCCGGCGGCTTTCTCCATGTCCTGGCAGATATCGTTCACGAATGCCAGGAGCTGTGGCACCGCACGGAAACTGTGCGAAATCGAGCGGCTGACATCGCGATCAGGCCGCAACGTCCCGATGTGGCGTGCGGCCTCGCGAAGGATCGAGACATCCGCGTCGCGGAACCCGTAGATCGACTGCTTTCGGTCGCCGACGATGAAGATGGACGGCCGCAGCGGTCCCGTCTCGGCCAGACCTGCTCCTTCTCCCCATGACTGGACGAGCAACGACACCAACTCCCACTGGGCGCGGCTGGTGTCCTGGAACTCGTCCACCAGCACGTGGTGATAACGCGACTCCAATCGGTACCGGCTCCGCGAAAACTCCTCCATGCGGCGCAGCAGATCGAGGGCGCGTCGCACCAGATCGGAGAAGTCGAGGAGGGCATGCGCTTCGAGCGTTCGCCGGTATTCAGTGTCGGCAATGCGGAACATGCGCCAGATTCCGCGCGAGAGCAGCGCGTTGAGGTGACGTCGATAGGCTGCATCGACTCGGCGGAACGCCTCGGCATGCTCGACAACGAGACCCGCATGGACTCGCCAGTCGGCCACGTTCGCGAATGCACTCCGCGGATAAGGCGACCTGCTTCGCGCATTCCCCTCCTGCGTCAGAAAATGCGCGCGCGCGCGTACGATCACCGCCTGGACGGTCTGTGGGTCGACTGCCCCGGCGCACAGCGCGTCAGACATGCGGCGAAGGCTCCGCGCGAAAAGCTGGAACGCGGGATCGAGGGGACCGGAGTCGAGGAACCGTTCCAGGCCACCACGCATCAATTCGAACAACGCGATCAACGCGACGGCTGTAGAGTGGCCGACCGCAGCGCCATCGATGTCGGCCTCACCTCGCGCCAGATAACGGCCCAAGACGCCGGGCCCGACCAGCCGCCTATCGAGCAAGGCGGCCAGTCCGGCGCGGGCGCGGCGTTCCCCGAGCTGCGCAAAAACGAGCGCCATATCCTCGTCCCCACGCGACGCCGCACGGCAGATCCGCAGCGTGCGGTCGAGCGCCTCGTCGATCAGCCGGGGCAGTTCCGTGTCATCGGCGACCGAAAAACCAGGATCGACATCGGCTTCGAGCGGAAATTCACGCAGCAGCGACAGGCAGAACGCGTCAATCGTGCTGATGGCGACGTCGCCCGTACGATCGCGTAAATCTCGCCAGCGCGCGGGCGCAATCTCCCCGCGTGCCGCGGCGGTTCGAAGCGTCACCATGATGCGGTCGCGCATCTCCGCCGCCGCCTTTCGTGTGAACGTAATCGCGAGAATGTTGGCGGGATCGACGCCCCCACGAAGCAGGTTGACGTAGCGCTCGACGAGGACCCTGGTCTTGCCGGTGCCGGCCGACGCCTCCAGCGCCACGTTGAACCGCGGATCGACCGCACGCTCACGTGCAGCCTGGTCGCGAGCCGCGATGTGGGCGTCGACCGTGTCGTCACTGTCGCCGAACGGCAGCCGGGCGTTACTCGTCGCCAACGTAATCCTTCCGGCACACCGACGGATATGCGCAGTAAAGGCAGATGTGCGGATCGTATGGCCGGGGCGGAAAGATGCCGTGCTCGATTCCTTCCACGACGTCAAGCACGCGTGTGCGAGCGCCGTTCAATACCGTCGCAGCATCGGATGCCCCAGGCCGAACAACGGGGACAACCGTGCGCTTCCCTGAGAACGCCACGTACGCCGCTTCCTCTACGGTCCACGCTCCACGGCCATGTTCCTCAAGACGCTCTTGCGCGCACAACGCATAAACCGCGGCTTGCAACGCCCGCTTCGGGTTAGGTGGATAGCCCGATTTGTAGTCGATGACACGCAGGCGGTTGCCTGCCAGCAAATCGACACGGTCGGCGACGCCCTTGAGCGCAACGCGGCGACCGGCGGGCGCTCCAAGCGAAAACTCGCCCTCCAGACGATGCTCAAGCCACCGCTCGCGCACCTCCACCGGACGAGACGCTTCGAGCCCGAGGACAACGTCGACGATTCCCATGGATGCCGCCGATCCGAAGAGTCGCACACGCTCGAGCGCCGCTTCCGCTTCGGACAACCGTGAGAGCATCGGTTCCGCGACTTCCTCGAAAAGCGCGCGCGCCTCGTCCAGGCGGTCGACAGCGATCGTGGCGGCGCCGCGCGCGTCCCACGCCTCGAAAAAACGCTGGAACAGCTCGTGAATGAGCTTGCCGCGTGCTCGCGGCGACAACGTCGGTTCGTCCTCGGGCGGCTCCTCGAGGCGCAGCACGTCAGCGGCGAAAAACTTGAACGGACAGTCCTGATACCGCTCGAGAGCGCTGACCGAGTAGGCCGGCATCGAATGACCGGCGGCTGCCGCTCGTTTGTCACACCGGGCGCTGACGGCGAGGCGTCGAAGGGCCGCGGCGCGCGTAACATCGCTGACGTAGTCGAGCTCGACCGGATCCAGCGCGAGCGCCTCGTATTCGAAGATCCGCGTGAACCGCGGTATGTATTCGAGCGTCGGCAGCCCGGCTTCAGCAAGTGCGTCTACCAGCGGCGAGGCCGCCACCAGGACGTCGTCCTCGAGGGTGAACGTCGAGATCGCGAGCTGTGACGCTGGCAGCCGAAGCAGATCGCTGAATGCCGCTCGCGTCTGATCGAGGCGATGCGACTCCGACGGCCATCCAAGCTCGCGCAGCAGCGCCGACGGGTAGAAAATGTTGCGGCGTGGGCTCTCGGGCCATTCGCCGTCAACGAGCCCGGCAAGCTGAACCTCATCGAAGTCGCCAAAACGCGCGCTGTCTGCGTCGACGACATGAACGCCGCTTTCACCTGTGTATGGGGTGAAGGTCCGTTCGTCGATCCAGCGGCGGATTAGGGGAACCAACATATCGAAGTCGATGGGCGCCGGTTCGAACCGCGCATAGCCGTCGCGGAGGCTGGCCAGCACATCAAGGACGGCAACGCGGCCGCGCAGCAGTCGCGGCCGGAGCGGATCGGTCGCGGCAGGCAGCTGTTCATGTGCGCGGAGAAAACCGAGCAGTCGATCGAGATGCCCGGCGCACGGCGCCTGAGCGCGGAGCGGCGCCAGTTCTCGAACGACCTCGAGTAAACGACGGGCAACTCGGCGCTTCGCACGCGAGGAGTCGGAATCGGAGTCGTCCGCGTCCCACTTCGATACAAGACCTTCGAACACCTCGACACCGCCGAGATAGCCGGCTTCGCTGAGCGCACGGTCGAGTGATGCGATGGCATGCAGCGTCGACCCGCCCTGAGCCTCGTCGAAGCGCCCGTGGTCCGATCCAAGGCTGAAATGCGGCGAGCGCAGCAGCGCGATAGCCGGCTGGCGCGCGAAGTTGCTTGTGACACACGCGAATACAACATCGAGCGCGGCCGCAAATGGTTCAGCCGCAAGCGGAAGCGCGTCGAACATCTGAGAAGGGATGCCGGCAGACTGCAAAACCTCGCGCGCCAGGTAGACGTACGGAAGCGGACGGCGCACGACGAGCGCCATGCGGTTGAGCGCTCGTGTCTCGCTCCGAACCCAGCGCGCAAAAGCCGCCACTTCCTCTTCGCGATCGCGCGCGGTGTACATGAGCGAGCCGCCGGGTGGCACGACGAGAACCGGGAGCGCACGCGGGCCACCGGTATCGGGGCGAACTTCCTCGATTCCAGGAAGCAGCTGATGAATCCGCTCGTGGAAGGCGCTCGCAAGCATCGCCTCGGTGACGACGACGTCCAGTCGCTCGAGACCATGAATGCGCGCCAGCAAGTCCCAATCGGCCGGGAACAGGCCGTGAGCGTCGAATGCTCGATCGCCTACGGTGACAACGACGTGACGCCACGGACAAGACGCCGACTCGACCAGCAGTTGCCGGCGCAGGAGGTGCTCGTCTACCCCATCGGTCTCCTGACGGAGGCGCTCGAACCGGCGAAACGCGGCCAGCAGGAACCGGGTTTGCCGCACCAGGCGTTCGGCCCCGCGATCGTCGGCGGCGCCCGGCTCGAGCATGCCGAGCGCCAGACGCTCGAACGTGTCCAGCTGCTTCAAATTGCGTTGAAGCGTGTCGTAGAACTCGACAATGGCGGCGATGAGTCCCGGACGAAGACGAAAGGGCGGCTCCGTGCCCTCTTCGCGCGCCACTCGGCAGGCAGCTCCCATCAGCACTTCGCGTTCCGCCGCGGTAAGCGGCAACGGGGCCTGCGGCAGCCGTTGCGCAAGCTTCACGTGCAGTTCCGCTCGAGTGGCAAAGTCAGGAAGTACGAAGGCGCCGTCGGCGCCGAGCAGCCGCTGCTCGATCGAGCCGGTCAGGTAGGAAGCGGCGGCACGGGTTGGCACCAACACCAGGCGATCGCGTGCGTCGAAAGGTGTGCCGGCGCAGGCCATATCGACGACGGCCACGCGAAACGCATGAAGATCGGGCGCCCGCACGAGCCGTGTCGTGCGAGCAGTCACGGACAGTTGTGATTGGTGATTCGTGACTTGTGATTGGTGATTGGGAATCAATACGTGCTAACTGCTTGATCACAAAAACGGACGAGTCATTGCAGCCGCGGCGGCTCGAGCAGCGTCTTGAGCTCCTGTTGCGCGCGCGACAGCAGCAGCAGCGCGCCGGCGGCAGAAGACGAGGCTTCCCAGGCCGCAACGACATTGGCGCTGCGCGCGGCTTCGTACCGGCCGCTCACGGCAGTTTCAGCAAACCGCCACGCACCGAGCAAGAGCTCGTGCATGGTGCGCAGGTCGGCTGGAGGCTGGATGCGCTCCAGACGAGTGGCGCCGCCCTGAAGCTGCGCCCGCAGCGTCACGAGCAGTTCGGGCGGCGGTCCGTCGAGGCGCCGAATCGCCTCGAGCGCCGGCTGCGACTTGACGAGCTGCAACAGCTGCGCGCCTATCGACCGCTGGTACGCGAAGTAGAGCGACCGGCGAATCATCCACTGGTCGCGCAGGAGCCGCAGATGCCGCGCCGCGCCAAGTTGGGCCTGGACTGACGCGTGAAGCGCCTGGACGACATCTGGACGGCGGCGTCCGAGGCGCGCATCTTCCCGTGGAATCCGATCGAGCACGCGCTGCACGTCGGCAACCCGCGCCCGCGTCGCGCCACGCGTCGCGTCGTTCATCAACCGGCTGGACAGCGCTCCGTATTGCGCGTCGATCGCCTGCTCTGCCCGGATTCGGGTTTCGGCAAACCGCCGCAAGACGGCTGCCTCCGCCCGTGGAATCACGGCGCCCGCGTCTGCGAGCACCTGCAGTGCCGCCTGCAGGAGGGCGACACGTTCGGCAGGACCTGTCAGCGTGGCCACGCGAAACGCCTGATCGATCTGTTGCCGTGCTGAAGGCATCTCGGCGACCGGCTCGAGCGGCACGGCTGGCGCTGTGGAGGTCACCAACGCAACCTCGAACGAGCTGGCGCCCGCTGCGGCCCGCAAGTCGGAGATGGCTTCATCGAGAATGGCCGTGATTTCGCCGACGTCCTGCTGGCGATACCCGTAATGCGCACGCGACCACTCCACCAGCGTGGCGCGCGCCCGCTGCGCCATCTCGAGCGCCCGCCCGCGGTCCTGGCTCAGAACAACTGCATTGAGCACCGACGCCACCTCATTACTGAGGCGCGTGAAATCCTCTTCGCCCCGCGCTTGCGCGTACCACTGGTATCTGGTTGACGCAGCATGGAGGTCGGTTCGCGTCCAATCGACGGCGCTCGCCGGCAGCGTCGTCGCGTGCAGGCGCGGCTGGTCTGCGCCACCCATCACCATCGAAAACACGACGCGATCGCCGACGCGCGCGAACTCGCCGTAGCTGACAATGCTCGTGCCGTCCGTGAGATACAGCCGAAACAACATCGCTTCCGCAGCAGAGGCGACGCTCGACAGAGCGAGCCACAGAAGCGCTGGGAAAATTAGCCTCGAGATCACAACGTTGTCGCGCGGTGCTTCATTGTACTCTCGTGTCGCTCCATCACATCCGCCTCGAACGTAGTGCAGTGTGGAAAAATTGTGGACGACGCGTGCAAAACTTGTGGAGAACCTGCGCACGCAAAAATATTTGTGGCGTGACGTTTCGGCAATCGACGCCGGAAGCCGCTTGGATGTCGCCTTCGCGTGGCGCTTCGCTTGATCCCCTGCGCGTGTTGCGTAAGATCAACCGCCGTCCCCCCCTCGCGCTTGCGGGCATCATACGGACCTTTGGCGGACACTTGCGCGTCGGCGGGCAAACCTGTTTTCACAGCAGACATCGCACAGTGGCCGTTCATCGTTTCGAAGAAAACATCGGCGGGCGCCCGTATCTCATCGAAGTGACGCCCGTCAGCAACCGGTGGCGGGCGCAGCTGTTGCGCGCGCCTGGCGTCCCGACGGCGATGATGCCGTTCTACGGACCAACCCCCGACGAAGCCGCCCGGCAGCTCACGCAGTGGCTCGCGCTTGCGCACCGCCGGGTGGCTGCCCCTGCCATAGAGACGGCCTCCAGGAAACTTTAGCTTGGGGGTGTGACAACCCAGGTCCCACCTTCGCGCTGCGCGCTACGGCGGGCAAGCACCTGGGCGCCGGAAGTGTGCCTCCGAATGGAGTGAAGGTGCTGGATCTGCCGCCGCGCTGGGCCTGCCGCCCTAAAGATCGGAGCTGTTCCGTGAGGCTCTAACGGAACAGAGAGGATAAGGATGGATCAGCGATAAACGGCGGGAGACGAGGTCAGTCCATGCGCACGCGGACCGGAACCGCGGCCGTCAGACGGGTGTCCACCACTTCGCCCGGCTCGAGCCTCACTTCCTCGCCACGCGTCGCGAGTACCGCACCTGCACCTGCGGCTCCACCAATTGCCGCGCCCTTGGCCGCGCCACTTCCCCCACCTAGAATCGCACCCAGTGCGGCGCCGGCTCCAACGCCAACGCCAATCTTCGTCGCATCCTCCCCCTTCGTGGCGTCGGCGAGGCGTTCGATCGGTTCGGTCCGGAGATCGTACTCGTCGCCTTCATGCCTGAGCGTCGTAAACCGAAAGGCTACACGGGCCAGACCTTTGACTCGACCGGAACGGTCGATGTCGACCACGCGCCCCATCAGTTCGGCGCCCGCTGGAACGACGAGATTGCCGTCAACCATGATGTCTTCGCGTAGCGCGGCACCAACGGCATCCTCGATCTCACTGCTATCCGACGCCACGGTGGATGTCAGCCGCAGCGCCAGGACCATGCCTGCAGGAAGCATCACTTCGCGATACTCGGGAACACGATTCGTGAGCGAAGGTGCATCGTGTGATGCGTCTTGAACGATTCCGGCTGTTGCAGCAGGCGGCTGCCCGGCGCTCTGGGCGGGATCTACAGTAAACGTATAGGAGGTCTGTACGCTCGGTGACACGGCTTGCGCTGCCCGCTGCGCCGTCATGGGCGAATCCGCGGCTGCAGACGTCGAACTGACCGACGCGCTGCTGCCGCTGCACGCGCCCACCATCATCGTTCCGGTCACTACTAGAAGTAACTTCTTCACTGAGGCCTCCTGCCGTCGCTCCGGCATGTTGCACAACGATTCGCACTCTTGGTGCCGCTCGTGCATGCCCACGGCTTCACGTCGTGGCACGCTTTCCCAACGAGGCCCGCTGGCGGCGATTACGGTTCGGCGCAGCGACTGACGAATGTGAACTTCGTTTGCGCCTTTAGAATCAGAGTGATATGACTGAAGGTGCGACGGCCAGCCTGCCGATGGAGTGTTCATATGACTCGGGTTCTCACATACGGAACACTTGCCGCCTGTGTTCTCGGCGTGCTTGGCGTTGCCGCGCAGCAGCAGCAGCCAACCTTCCGCGGCAGGGGCGACGCGGTCCGCGTCTTCGTCACCGTGACCGATCGTGACGGCCGGCTCGTCACGAATCTCGCGCGTGAAAACTTCGAAATCCGCGACGAGGGTCGGCCCCAGCCGATCACATTGTTCGACAACAGTCCTCAGCCGATCCGGCTCATCGTGATGCTGGATATCTCGGGGAGTATGGAGGGCAACCTGCCGTTGCTGCGTGTTGCCTCGGAGCAGCTCATCGCGCGGCTCCGCCCCGACGACCTCATGCGTCTCGGCACCTTCGGACATGCGGTTGCGATCAGCGCCTCGTTCACGAAAGATCCTCGCGAGCTCCTGGACACACTGCCGCGCGCGATTGCCGGCGATGCACCCACACCGCTCTGGCGCGCCATCGATGAAGCGCTCGACGCGTTCGGAGACAACAGCGAGGAGCGCCGCGTGATCCTCGTACTGAGCGACGGCAAGGACAGCGGCCCGATCGACTTCCGGCAGCGTTACGTCAGCCAGGGAGAGGTCATCGACCGGGCACGTGACGACGACGTGATGATCTACGGCATCGGCATGCGCAGCCGGCCACGCCAGAGGCAGGTGGGAATCGGTCCGGGCAGCCTGCAGGCGGCATTGCTCGCCGATCTACCCGACGCGGGCCTCGCGCTCGTCGCAGAACACACCGGGGGCGGTTACACCGAGATTCGCTTCGGGCAGGACCTCGGCGCCGCCTTTACCCAGGTCGCCGACGAGTTGCACGGTCAGTACCTCATCTCGTTCGCGCCGCCCAAACGCGACGGCAAGGCACACGACATCGACGTGAGAGTCAGCCAGCGGGGACTGAAACCGCGCGCCCGCAAGAACTACGTCGCGCCGAAGGAGTGAGCGCTCCTTTCCTGCCGACCACGTCAGGGCTTCCCGGTCATGGGCACGAACCGGACTGGAAGGGTGCTGAGCGTCTCTATCGCTGTCGGTGTCCGTCGGAGGACGCGAAGCTGCTGCGTGACAGTACCCACCGGGATCACCATCAGGCCACCGATCTTCAACTGGTGCACCAGCGCCGGAGGTACTTCCTCGGGCGCGGCCGTTACAATGATGCGATCGTACGGCGCGTGCTCAGGCCACCCCAGGTAGCCGTTACCGGTGCGCACCTCGATGTTGCTGTAGTCCAGGTCGGCCAGCGTGGCGCGCGCCCGTACGGCAAGCGGCTCGACGATCTCGATCGTGTACACGCGGTTGGCGAGCAGGCTAAGCACCGCGGCCTGGTAGCCGGAACCCGTTCCGATCTCCAACACGCGGTGGCTCGACTGGACGTCCAGCGCCTGTGTCATGAAGGCGACGATGTAGGGTTGGGAGATGGTCTGGTTGTACCCAATCGGCAGCGGCGAATCCCGGTAGGCTTGCGTGCGCAGCGATTCAGGCACGAACAGGTGGCGTGGCACTCTGAGGATGGCGTCGAGCACGCGAGGGTCGCGGATGTCGCGTCCTTTGAGTTGCTCGTTGACCATCCGGAGCCGCTGGGCTTTGAAGTCGCCGACGGCGCGCTGAAGCCCCACTGCGTTCGGGCCCCCCACGCAGGCGGCGACGACAAGGATCGCCCACACGTACCGGAACCGCAGCATCGGTACAATCCTACGATCGTCTTCACCGTCGGCCATTCGTCGCGAAATTGTTTTCTTGACAGCAACTCTCCCACGTGGGAAACCCAACGCCTGGCAGCAGCGGGGAGGAGTCATGAACCGACGGATCACGATAGGTCTTTTGGTGTACGCCGTGTGTTTCGTGTTTATGGTGCAAGTGCCGAGCCTTCGTGGACAAGGAAACAATGGCGAGAGCGAGGTGCAGCGGGGATTCGACATCGCGCCCGTGATGCTCGATCTGGCCGGCAAAAATCGCAGCCTGGTTGGTTTGGGAAGCTACTACGTCAACGGTGTGAGCGACTGCATCGGATGCCACACCGCAGATATGGGCGAGTATCTCGGCGGTGGCAGGCCCTTTGGACCAGTCTTCAGCCGAAACCTGACTCCAGACCACGCGGGCCTTCCGGCCGGCCTTACGCTCGAACAGTTCAAGGAAGTGATGCGCTTCGGAACCGACTTCAAGGGCATCGCCCCTCCAGGCCCGCTCATCGTGATGCCCTGGCCTGCATATCAGCATGGGACAGAGCGGTGGATGGAAGCCATCTACGAGTATCTGAAGGCAATTCCGTGCGTCGAGGGCGGGCCAGGTTATACCTTGCCCCGCTGCTAGTAGACCACGCTCAAAGGCCGCGCCGGCACGCGGCGATGTCGGCGCGGGCTACGCGCTGAGTGCCCGTACAGCGGGGCGATCCGTTGGGGTGGGCAGGCGCACGGCGCTGGCCGGGACTGTGACCACGGCAACCGTGTTGCCGATCATGTCGAAGAACTCGACGGAGTACCCTTCTTCGGCCGTGCCGGGCACGACGTGTCTGTCCACAACCGTTCCAACATCGCCCGCACGAAGGCCGCAGTCGACGACATCGCGGGTCAGAATCACGTCGCTGTATAGCTCGAACGCCATCTCCCTTATCTTGGATACATGGTAATGAATCGAGGCACTTCGCGATCGGCATTCGGGATCGGCACGTCTATTGAGCCAATCCGCCGCTGGGACTGCCAGCCTGCTGTTCGTGCAGTCTTCTGAAAATCTCGAGCAGGTTCCCGTTAGGCAGGTCCGCCACATCCAGTCCGTAAGCGTCCCTGATTCTCGCGAGCATGTCGCCGATCTCCATGTCATCGACTCCGACGAAGTGATGCAGGCTCGAGAGATCGGCGATGAGATACTGACCGGGATCGAAGCCGAAGAGTGAGCATAAGGTCTTCGGCGATCACTTCGAAAGTACGGAGTCCCATCGTGATCTCAAGCGACAGCGTCATCGTCGGACGCACAGAAATCGGCTGGGCTCGCGTGTAACGTTTGGCTGATGGCTGACGGTCCAGAAGACCGGCACTGACCTAGGCTGTCAGCCTCCAAAGGTAGACTACACGCCATGAGCGACCGGTCGGCAATCGAATGGACGGATGCAACCTGGAACCCCGTCCGCGGCTGCACGAAGGTGAGCCCAGGCTGTAAATTCTGCTATGCGGAGGTGTTCGCCGAGCGCTTCCGTGGTGTTCCGGGACATCCTTTCGAACAGGGCTTCGATCTGCGGCTCGTTCCGGAAAAACTGGAGCAGCCGCTGCACTGGCGACGTCCACGGAAAATATTCGTCAACTCGATGAGCGACCTCTTTCACGAGGAGGTTCCGGCCGACTTCATCGCGCGTGTAGGCCGGGTCATGCAACGCGCCGACTGGCATGTCTTCCAGGTACTTACGAAACGGGATACACGAATGCGCGAGTTGCTGTCGACAGACTTGCGCTGGATGGCCGAACTTCAGAACGTCGCGTATGGAGTCAGTGTAGAGAACCGGCAATACGGCCTCCCTCGAATTCGGTCGCTCCAGAGCACACCAGCAAGCATCAGGTTCCTGTCGGTGGAACCGTTGTTAGCCGATCTTGGCCCGGTCGATCTTCGCGGAATCGATTGGGTGATAGTCGGCGGCGAGAGCGGCCCGCACGCCCGGCCTATGCTTCGAGATTGGGTCGTCAACATCCGTCGTCAATGCCGCACGCAGCGAGTGCCGTTCTTCTTCAAACAATGGGGCGGCACACGTAAACACCAGACAGGACGCACGCTCGACGGCCGGACGTACGACGAGTTTCCGTTGGCCTTCCATCGCGTTCTCGAGACGAGCAGTGCATGACCCCAGGCGATCGGACCCGAATCCCGCCTATTGGGAGCAGTACGGGCCGTTTCAAGACGTCAAGCACGAACTGATTCGATGCTACTTGAACGGCTGGTACCCGAAGCTTGGCACCTGGGCCGGTCGTGTGTTGTACGTCGATACGCACGCCGGACGAGGGCGCTACGAGAGCGGAGACCCGGGGTCACCAGTCCTCGCGCTACAGACTCTGCTGCGCCACTCCTACCGCGAGAAGCTGCTGAACGCTTCTGAGTTCAATTTCCTGTTCATCGAACGCGATCCGGCGAACGTCTCGGCACTTGAAGAGGAACTCGCTCAGTTCAAGCCCGCTCCCCGGACGTGTGAACGTAGAGACCAGCGAGGGTGATGCATTCCAGAGACTGTCGGCCATTCTGGACGATCTCCGGCGCGATCGTGCTCGAATGGCACCCGCGTTCCTCTTCGTCGACCCGTACGGGTTCAAGATTCCTGCCGGGCTGCTTGGCGACCTGATGAAAGCTGGCCGAGTTGAGCTGTTCATCAACGTGATGTGGCGTGAGCTGGACATGCTGATCCAGCAGCGGCCTGCCCCTGGCACCCCACATGCGCAGACGCTCGACGAGATCTTCGGTTCCGGCTCCTGGCGCGCGGAAGTGATTGGCGACGGCATGGACGAGCGTCTCGACCGCGCGATTCCGCTGATGGCGCGAGGTATTGGCGCCAAGTGGTGGACGTCGGCGGTGCGAATGGTCACGGGTGGACGAGCGACGCGATACGTACTGCTCCATCTGACGAACTCTGATCACGGACGCGACCTGATGAAGGAGTGTGCGTGGTCGGTTTCGCCGGCCGGTGAGTTTCCGGTCCGCCGCTCAGATAATCCCGATCAGCAGTTTCTAATCGAGCCCGAGCCAGACCTGCGCCCGCTGCGCCAATGGGTTGTCGAACGCCTGTCGCGTCGGCCGGAGAGGTGGCAGGATCTTCATGCGGCGATCCGGCCCGAATGGTGGTTGCCGAAGCACATCAACGAAGTGGTTCGCGAACTGAAGAAGGAAGGCGTCCTCACCGCGAACGCCGTGCCCGGCCGAAAGTTTGGGGCGGCCGCCAACCCCGTACTCAGGCTCACAAACCCGAAGCCGAGCAGGTAGCTGCGAAGGGCGAAACAGAGGACGCCCACGGTGTCTCCTCGCCCTGGCGGCGTGTATGTTCGGCGCTGGAATCGGACGCATCCTGCTCGGGTCCGCCACGGTCGAGCCCCTCGTCAACGGAGGGTCGTTCTCAAGCGGCTGCCGCAAGGGGGGCCGCGATAATCCGCGGTGGTTGGCGTCGCCCTGGCGACCGGCAAACGTCCGCCTTGGTCTTCCACCGCACGCGATGGGAAAGGCGCTCGAAGAGCGCATGCGCCACACCAACAATGACTTGCCAGGGGCCCACGGACCGCCCAGCGGACGGCGCGTTGTGCCGGCACCCCCCGGTTTCTGCCCTATGCGACCCCGAGGGGTTCCCGGGAGGGCTGCTCACGCCAGGGTGACGGTGTCGCGATCACTCGGAATATTCGAGCGATCTGCGCGCCGTTTGCGAGTGCGTTGACTGCTGAGTACTCGTTGCACAACGCGCACGGAACGCGCTGCACTTTCGACTCTCATCCTGCGACGGCACTCGCGCTGGTTCGGCCATCACATCGTGAGCGTCGAGCTGTGCTCGGCCTCGTCAAGGCTCGTCGCTCCGCTCGGACTCGCTGCGCGGGCCTGCTGGCTGCTGGCCTTGACCACACCTGCGCGGACTTCCGCTTCAACAGGTACCTCTGCGAAGATGTCGCTTGGCAAACGCGACACCAGAACCTGACTTCAGGTAATGCTCGAAGGCTACGGCGCGTTGCTCATCGCTGAACTCGATAACGACGTCCGTGCTCCACGGACGCCCGTCTGAAGTGTGAGGACAGTGGCCGGCGTTATGCGCTGAGAGCCGTGCCTCGACGTTGGATGTCAGACCAGTGTAATAGCGGTTCGGCGCTCTCTGACTTTTAAGGACATACACGAAGCGTTTGGCGGGAGGCATGCGACGTGGACAGCAAACTCGTAGCCGCTCAACACGTTCAGAAAAACTCGAATCGCGGATAGCGGCCCCTGAAGATACCAACCGCAGTTGCGCGCTGAAGGCTCAGCATCCTCAAAGCGAAGGATGGCTCGCCATCCGAAGCTCGTTCAATAGCCAGAGCGGACCCACCTCCGCGCTTTGCGCTACGGTGGGCATCCTTCGCCTGCATTCATGACCGAAGGATGGTGGACCTGACCGGGATCGAACCGGTGACCTCCTGAATGCCATTCAGGCGCGCTCCCAACTGCGCTACAGGCCCACTTCGCGGGACGCGAGACATTGATGCTAGCACGCTGCGTCTGCTGTCGCCCAACAAGCCCACGACGTTCGCGAATCCTCCCTATCGAGAAATCACGTGTGCCGTTCTGGATCAGGCGGCCCGACCCGGCACGAGGCAACGACGGGCATATAATCCACGCTCATCGTCTGCTGGATTCAGATCCTCCGAGGAGTCTTCTATGACACCGAGAGGCGCATTCCTCTGCTCGTTGCTCGTATTCGTCACTATCGTCGCCGTCGCCTCGGGACCCGCGGTTCTTGCGCAGCGAACCTCCCAGGGTGTGGTCACCCCCTCGGACCCCATCTGGGCCGACGCACAGGATCCGCAGGAGCCACAAAATCCGCAGAACGGTGACGAGGCACCTGCAGGCGGGCGAGGCCGCGGGGCGGGCGCCGGCCAGCCGCCGCAGCCGCGACCCTACGACCAGGTGATCACGCGCGAGGCGCGCACCGATGACGGGATATTCAAGGTGCACCGCGTCCGCGAGCAGCTCTACTACGAGATACCGAAGGGACAGCTCGGCAAGGATTTCCTGTGGGTCAGTCAAATGAAACGGACGACGGCGGGCACCGGGCTTGGCGGCCAGGCCGCCGGCAACCGCGTGGTCCGGTGGGAGCTGCTGGGCAACCGCGTACTGCTGCGCCTCATCGACCACAGCCTCGTGGCCGATCCGTCAACCCCCATCGCGCGCGCCGTCGCCGACGCCACCAACCCCGCCATCGTCCGCGTCTTCAATGTGGCGGCGTTCAGCTCCGGTGGCGATCCCGTTGTCGACGTCACACCGCTGTTCCTGACCGAGATTGCGGAGCTGTCCGTTCGGGGGCGGATCGGCGCGAGGGGATTCGATCAGAGCCGGAGCTTCCTCGACAAGGTCGTCTCGTTTCCCGAAAACATCAACGTCGAGGTGATGCAGACCTACACCGCGCCCGTTGATACCGGCGG
>DATCJA010000113.1:0-31190 GCA_036507475.1 Vicinamibacterales bacterium | reverse complement strand
GGCCATGCGCAGAACCTGCTTTGGCGTGAAGACGTCGTTCGCCTCCACAAAGCTCTTGAAGCTGATCGCCAGCTCGTACACGCACGACTTGAAGTCGCCGAACCAGTTCGCGTTGCGCAGCTCCTGCGGCCTCAGCTTCTCGGCAAACGTGTTGATCCGGGCAAAGAGGTCATATACCTCACGGTCGGGCATGTCTTGGAGCAGATCGACGACGAACTCGTACTTCAGGATGTACTTCTGGGTGCCGTTGTCCAACTCGCTGAAGACCCGCCCCCCCAACTCCTTGTTGTGAGCCCGGCTCAGCTTGAAGCCGTCCTTCACGAAACTGAGAACGGCCCGCAAGCGCTGCTGGCCATCGACGATCTCCCGCGTGGTCCGGCGCCCCTTCGGAACGACCGTTTGCCGCATGTAGAGCTTCGGGATCGGTTTGCCGCGGATGATCGTGTCCATCAGGTAAGACTTCGCCTTGGGGTTCCACACGTCGCGGCGCTGGAACTTCGGCGCCAGAACCAGCTCGTTCCGGTCGTTCCATTCCTCGAAGTCTCTGACACTGTAGTTCCTGGTGCTGAAAAGCTGCTGCATGGAATCTTCCTCACTTCGGCGAGACGCGGCGAAGCGCCGAGTTTCGGAGCACAAGAATCGTCTCGGACGAACTTCCGGTGATGCCGCGTCGCACGCGCCGCTCGTTGGGGATGGCATCAGCGTGCTGCGACGCCAGGACATACCCGGCCTTCTTCGCAACCTCAGCGACCTGATCCGGTAGGTTCTTGCGGTTCTCGCGGCTGCAGGTGTCGCCTATGATGAGAACGCAGTAGCCGTTGATCGCGAGGATCCGCCTCCAGCGCCTCAGACACCGCCGCATGAGCGCGAGGAACTCCTTCTCCCGCGGCGACACGATGCCGTCGAGCGTCTTCCAGTCGTCGCATCCGAGAAACCAGAGCCGCAGCCGGTTGTCGCGGCCGTAGTCGAGCTGGCGCATGTACGGCGGGCTCGTGAGGATGCTCTGGACCGGCGCCGTCAGCCGCTGCAGCTCCGCTCGCGTGCCGAGGCAGCGCCGTGAGAGCGTGAAGTCCAGCTTCGGCATCCGCCGGAACGCGCGCCGCACTTTGGCCTCCAGACGATTAGCGACGGGCCGGTACGCGTACAGCTTCGGGTAGCGCGACCGCGGGAACTTCTTGATCCGCAGGTACGGGACCGTGTGACTGCTTGGGAAGGACAGAAAACCCGGACGCTGATGGTGAAGGATGCCCATGAGGCACGCGAGCAGGAACCAGCGCCGCTCAGCCTTCAAGACTGCGGTCCAAAGCAGCGCCTCACGCAGGGTCTCCGGGTGGAAAAACTCGCGCACCCACTTCGGAACTGATCGCAAGTCCGTCATCCGACGGCGACGGTTCACCTTGGCGGCCATGTTGGCGAAGTCCGCGAGCGCAGCTTCCAACGACGGATACGGGAAGAGTTTGCTGCGTGTGAGGAGCCGCGCGTACGGGCTGACGTCGTTCGCGATCACCGCGCGACCCGCACGCCAAGCTTCCAGAGCAAAAGTTCCGCACCCCGAGAACGGGTCGTACACGACCGAGGCCTTGGTGGAGTATTCCTCGACGAGCGCGGCGGCCATCGACGACTTCGTCTTGCCGATGTAGGGCGCAAGCTGGTGCAGCGTGCTCTCGCTCTGCCACGCGCTGCCCGTCCAGCCTGACACGAGCTGCTTGACTTCCTTCATCGCTCCCGAAGCCTCGCCGCCTCGCGCAGGCCCGTGGCGCGCAACCAAGTCGCAAGTCCCTGGCCCATGCTGGTCGCAGCCGCCGTCAGCTCGCGTTTCTGCGCGGGCGTGACGAGCACCCGAACCTGCAGCTCCTTCCGCTCGGCCTTTGGCTTGCGTCGTTTCATGGCGGCCTAATCGTGCCCTAATAGGCCAGCCAAGTCAAAACGGCATCCAGTGTCGGCGCCGAGCACCACACCGAGACCAGCGCGTCATGGATCCGATAATGGCTGTTCCCGGTCATCGCACGCGGCCGTCCACCATCTCGCCAAGTCAAGGCGGTTGTGAGCCCTCCAAATCAATCGTCGGTCGCGATAAACGCCGAAGGGGCTTCCGACGCGGTCTCTGATCGCTGCTTAGAAAATCCCTTCGCGACCAGGGAGGAGTGATCCTCCCAATGTGCGACCGAAGGGTGCCGTCGCGTCGGTGACTCGCGCGCCGACGCTCGTCAACGCACCCACCCGACGCGAGGATCTGCTTCAGCTCTTCCGTCCAATTGACGATCACGCGCAGCTTGCCGCCATTCGCGTCGCGCCGAACATGATGAACCGGCCATCGGGCGCGACGTGGTAGTTCGCACTTTGGCCCGGACCGAAGTCGTAGTCATCGGCGAAGAGAGCCGTGGGTTTGCCGAACACCGGTTGGCGCCTGAGGTATGGGCTCGCCCACCTCGGCCACGCGAAAGCGGGCCCGTGGGTTTGCCGAACACCGGTTGGCGCCTGAGGTATGGAGGCGTACCGAGACGATGTGCTGCGCGCTCGGCGAGGGCAACAGGTAGACCTTCAGCAGGAGCGCCACCGCGGCCAGCAGGATGTAGGGCGGTGCCAGAAGCCGTGCGGGGCTCAACGGACGAGGCCGGTCGTACCGGCGGCGCCGCGCAGCCATTTCGCTTGGACACGCAGCGACACGCTGTTCGACGTCCCACCGTCGGGTGGCCGATTGAACACCGTGATCTTCACGGTGCGATCGCCGTACACGCCGTTGAGCTGGAACGGACCAGGCTCGTTGAACCTGTTGGGCAGGGCGCGGGCCACGACGCCCGCAGGAATTCTGGCTTTCAGCGTCCGAATGTCGACGAAGGTCGTCGGCACCGAGACGCCGTCGACGCGCACGACCGAATCGCTGATGAACCCGACACCCTCCACTGTCATTTCGAATTCCTGACTTCCCTCGGCAACGGCGTTCGGCGTAATCCCGCTGATCTCGGGTTCCGGCGTCGACGGGATCGCTCTGATCGGACCTTGAGGTCTCGTGTAGCCGGCCGTATATCCGAGGCGAACGAAGCGGCCGCCTTTCATGACGCGCTCGATCGCCCGGGTGTTGTCGATGCTGTCGAGCGGGTTGGCGCGAAGCACGACGACGTCCGCAAAAGCGCCTGGCGCGATGACGCCGACGGTCGGCTGTGCCGGGACTTTCCGTCTGGCCGTCATGACCTCCGCGCCCCAGATCGTCATCGCCCTGAGCGCCTGCATCGGCGTGAGCCCGACCTCCACCAGCATTGCCATTTCCATGTGTTGATTGAAGCCGGTCGCCCCAGGAAACGGGTCGTCGGTGCCACCCATGATCTTGCCGCCCAACTGCACCCAGCGCTTCACGAACGAGCCCGACAACCGGTACGCTTCGTTGAACGACTCGATCTCGGTTTTCGAGAGCTTTTCCAGCGGTACAAGGTTTTCGTGCCGCACGGAGAAATTCCTGATGGCCCGGAACTTGAGCAGCGAGCCGTGCGCGAAATTGTCCGGGTAGTACGCCATAAGCGCGCCGTCCCGGAAAAGGTCGTACATCAGGTTCTCGTGCTTGCGAGCCAGCGAGCTCTGCGACCCGAGCTCATACCCCATCGTCGGATTGAGGTACACGCCGCGCTGCACGGCCTCGCGAATCATCTGGTCCATTCGCGGCACGTCCTTCAGGAACAGGCCCCAGTGCAGATACTCGCCCTTCTGGTAGTTCTCCAGTTCCTGCGGCGTCATCAGCGCCTGCGCGAATCCCCAGATGTGCTCGATGCCGTCGTGCCCCGCTTTCACGGAGTCTGGCGCCATGTCGGTGTGACCGAATGTGAAGAGGCCCGCTGCGTGAACCGCCTCCGCTGCCCACGCCCACATCTGACTATTTGCGGGCGAGAACTGCGGCATGACCGCCATGTCCGGCTCGCCCTTCAGCCACTCCTGCACGGCGGCGCGAACCTGGTCGCGCGTCATGGTGGGATTGATGAAGCCAGCCAGGGGCAGTCTGCCTGTGCCGAAGAGCCGCGGCGCGCGGAACCCCGGCAACCGGGAATCCTGCCAGTACTGCTCGCCGATCGGAGCCCGTGCTCCAAGCGCCATCGCGCTGGTGACGCCGAAGTTGAGATACAGCTCTCCGAGGAACGGCTGATAGTGGACGTGCGAATCGAAGAGACCCGGAATGACGAATTTTCCGGACAGGTCCACGCGGGCGGCGCCGGGCGGAATCGGCGTCGCGCTTCCGCCAAAGGCCGCGATCTTGTCGCCTTCAATCACAATCACCGCATTTGGCACCGCGGTTCCGGCAACGACGTCGATGACCGTGGCTCCCGTGAGAGCCGTGCGACTGGGAGCGGGGGCCTGCTGCGAACGAAGACCGATGCTAAGAAACGCGCCAGCGACAACGGTCGACACGATCAGGCGTCTGGTACTGTTCATACGCTACTCCCGCGCGATCATCGCGCACGCTCAAGCGTGCGCTCTACAGCCCAAAGGCGAGCAGGACGTTGCCGGGAAGGATTCCGCCGTGATGTGAGTAGCCGGAATTCACGTAGAGCATTCCGCCGACAATCGCCGGTCCGGAGTTGCTCATCGAGCCGCCGTTGGCCTTCACGCCATTCACCGTGACGAAGTCGCGTGCGGTGTCGTACTCCCACAGGACCTTGCCGTCTCGAATGGAATAGGCGCGCAGCCGGCCATCCATCGTTCCGGAGAAAGCCGCACCGGCAATGAGCGTCACGGCCGCCGCCTGTGACGGTTTGCATGGGGTCTTGTTGGCGCAACCCGCGCCCGGCACGCTCCAGACCACGCGACCGGTGCGAAGGTCCACAGCGTTCATGCCGCCGCTCGCGGCTGGCTTGTCGGCGAAGAAATCAGCGTTCGCCGCATAGATGTTGACGCCGTCGGTCGCCGATCCCCAGAAGACTCCACCCGAGGACGACCCCTGTGCGACGCGTTGCTGCCAGACGATCCTGCCGGACGCGTCGGGATCGAAGCCGAAGATCACGCCTGACTTATTTCCGACGACGATCAGTTGGCGACCGTTGCCCACGTCGACGAGGAGCGCCGAGCCAGTGAAGTCGAAGTCGGGCGCGTCCTTGTCCGGACACACGGCGGCTTCACGATTGGGCTGCCGGCAGCTGCCATTCCAGATGTCGTTCTCGGTAACCTGGCGGGACCAGCGGACCGCTCCGGTATTCAGATCGAGAGCCAGTAGCGAATCCGACAACTCGGTGGCCGGCGGCGCGAAGTTGTTTCCGGTCCCGACGTACAGGACGTTGCGTCGGGTATCGATCGTCGGCGTGTTCCAGATGGCTCCGCCGGCGGGGCCATGGAGCTGCGTGCCGATGCTGTTCTTTGCCGTCGGCGCAGGCGTTTGGGTCACGGAGTAGGTCTTCCAGATACGCGCTCCAGTCGTGGCATCCAGCGCGACGACGCTGCCGCGAAACGAGCAGCAGGGATAACGTGGGTCACCCACCTGCGATTCCTCTCGCGAGGATACCGGCACGTACAGCCGGCCGTTGTAGAGTTGCGGCGCCGCCGTAATCGCCGCATGCGGATGCTCGTCCACCTCGACTTTCCACAAGACCTTTCCAACCGCCGCGTCTACCGCATACACATTGGCCGCCTGATCGCCGAAGTAGGCGACGAATTGGCCGTTGCCCCGCTGGTCGAGCGTGATCGCGCTACGGATGCCGGCGTCGACCTCGAGCGTCCAGTGGACGCAACCCGTCTTCGCGTCCAGGACGTATACGTCGCCCTCAGCAGTCGCGGAGTACACGCGGCCACCTGCCACCACCGGCTGCGTGCCTGCCGAGGTCGCGCCTGGGAACCCGAACGCCCATTTCAATGTGAGTCGAGGCAGGTCATCTGCCTTCATTCCGGCCTTATCCGCCGACTGAAACCGCGTGTTCGTGATGCCGTGCCCCCAGCCATTCCATACCGGCCCGGCCAGCGCGTCCGGTCGTGGAGCAGGTGTGGCGCTGCAGCGTGCCGAGGTCGGCATCGAGCCACCGGAATCGGCGGCCAGGGGTTTTCCGGACGCATAGGTAGCCAGCGCTCGCCGCTGCGCGCGGCTCCGCTCCGCGGCCCGCGTTCGCATTGCGCCTCTCTCGAGCGATTCGAGCACTTGTTCCGCGCTCATCAGCCTCATCACGTCGCGGCTTGGCGCCTGCGGATTCGCTCCGGGCCCTTCATGGCAGGTGGCACAGTAGGTGCCGAAGAGCGCCGCACCCTCCTCCGACGAGGCCCTGCTCGAATCCCGGGCGGCGATGGTGGCCACTGACGTCGGGCCGGTGATCGTAATGTCCTGGGCATGGAGGCCGACTGCGAGCGCCGCCACGATGGGCAAGGCGCCGATGATGATGTTCCGCTGTGGTGTGCGCATGGCTTGCTCCCAACAGTTCACCAAAGACCTCTGGCGGATTTCGCTTGCGTGTGACGCGAACCCTTGGGTTCGCGAGGCGAGCCTGAAAGGCTCGCCCCGCAAATCTGCGCTCCAGCGATCTGAAAGCGCTGTAGCGGCCAGGGTGACGCGGAGGTCATTCTACGGCTGGACGCCTCGCAGCAGCGTGTGCGAATCTGTGCGAATAGAGTCGTCGCTGGCGTGCGTCGCAGAGGATTTTCACCAGTTTGAGGGGCTGGCGGTGACGAGGTTGGCCAGCGCACCACCATAGGCTTCCGGGTTCTGCCCCGTTTTCGTAGCCTCGTCCCACCAAGCCGCTGTCACCGAATATGGCAGCGGGACGGTTTGCCGCAGCGCACGCTCTTCCGCGTTCAAGGCTGCCGGGCGCCGATAGGCGTTGCATCCGCCGGACACACCGAACACCACAAACGCCAGGAAGGCCGTAAAGGCTCACGGAAGCGACTGCTGGAGTTTGCCGCCGCGCTGGTTGAACACCCTGAGCACGTGCTGATTAGGTCGGAGTCGACCGGTAAACACCACGAGGCCCGCGCCCTTCGGATTCTTCGAGGAAGGGTACCGAAGCCCCACGACGCGGCGGGCGCCGAACGCCTCCTGCCCGAGCACCTGCGTCGGCGGTGGCGGCCCTTGTCCAGCCAGGTAGCTGGACTGCTGCACGAGCCACGACCCAGTCAACTCCTGGTGCGTGGTTCCGAGGGCTTGCTGCGTCGAGACGTCGGTGAGGTCAAGAACATCGCTGAGCACGCCGTCCACCGTCATCATGACCTGCGGCTCGAAGAGCAGGGGCACAGGGCTGCCCGCCGCGCTGAGCACACCGGCTATTTCCAGCAACGGCGTGAGCTCGTCTTCCGCCAGGTACAAGCAGTCAATGCCGGGCGCGCCCGGACCCTGAGCGCCGGCTGTGACCATCTGCGGCGTGAAGCGCGCGCCCTTGCGGGCTGCGCCGCCGGACCACAGCGGCAGCACGGCACTGCCTGCCGATGAACCCGGGGACGGGCCGACCAAATAGTCGTAGTTGACGGCGCGATACCATGGCCCGCGCAGCGGGATTCGCGGCAGTGCGGGCAGGACCTTCCGAAGGGCCTGAGGCGACAACACGACATCAACCTTCAGGAAGGAAGCCCTGCGATCGCGTTCTCGAGCAATGTGACGACAGCATCCGCGTGTCCGCTCAGCATCACGTCAAGGGGGGTCTTCTCTCCCAGATCGGGATGGGGACTGTTCAGCCACGCGCGCGCCTCGCGTCTGTTGCGGGTGACGCGTGAAAGCAGCCCGAGACCCCGCTTGATCGGGCCTAACCCCTTCTGGAGGCTCGAGGCATCGGGGGTCTTGTGCACGGCCGCGTAGCTAGCGCCCACCGCCGCGGCGACCTGGGGCAATGCGACGCCAAGGAAGTCAGCCACCTTGCCGGCGTCGATCCGTCCGCTCATCGGGTTGTGGAGCTCCGTCAGCGGAACGGGTAGGAGTGTCGTCGCGGTTCGGGTGGGCATATTGTTCTCCATATCAACCGAATATCTACTCACAATATACCCCACATCGACCCGCGCCGCTGAGCGCGATGACGAGGATTGGGACTATTCGTTATACAGTCACAGTGTTTTCCTGGTCTTGTCGAGGTGCGCCGGCTCGTCATGCCCCCCACCGTCGTAGTCGGTGCCGGCGCCGCGGGAATCGTGGCCGCGATATTCGCCTCGACGCGATCCCCGGTGACCGTCATCGAGCGGACGCGTGACGGCGGGCGCAAGATCCTGATCAGCGGCGGCGGACGGTGCAACATTCTCCCCGTCATGCTCGAACCCGACCGATTCGTCACCGAGTCACCCGCCCACCTCCTCCGCGGCATGCTGCGGGCGTGGCCCCTTGTCGAACAGCGCGAGTTCTTCGAACGCGAGGTGGGCGTCCCGCTCACGCTCGAGGAAGAAACAGGAAAGCTCTTTCCTGTCTCGGGTCGGTCGAGGGACGTGCGCGACGGGCTGATCGAGCTGGCCCGGCGGCGCGGCGTTCAGTTTCAATGGGACACCTCGTTGACGGGCCTGGCACCCACATCCGCGGGCTGGCGCGTCGAGACGACTCGCGGCGAGATCGACACGCGAGCAGTAGTGCTGGCAACGGGTGGATTGTCGGTACCGAAGACGGGCAGCGACGGCACGGGCATCCATCTCGCGGCCCGGCTTGGCCACGTTCTGCACGACACGTATCCAGCGCTGACACCGCTCATTGCCGAACCCGCCGTGCACGCGTCGCTCTCGGGAGTGGCGCTCAACGTGAGAGTGCGCGCGAAGTGGCGTGGCACGTCGGCCGAGGCGTCAGGCGGCTTTCTGTTCACGCATCGCGGCTACAGCGGTCCGTCGGTGCTCGACGTGTCGCACATCGCCGTGCGCAGCCGGATGAGAGACGACGATCCGGCGCATGCCGCCGTGCTTCGCATCGCGTGGTTGGCGAAAGATGCCGGCGAGTGGCAGCAGGAGCTCGCGACATCGGCGGCCCTCGTGGTCACGACGGTCGCGCGATATCTGCCGCAGCGTCTGGCCGTGCAACTGCTCGAGGAAGCGGGCGTCCCTCCCGATCGGAGAGCCGCCGAATTGCGCCGCGACGAACGAACCGCGCTGCTCGACACGCTGACCGCATTCGTCCTGCCATGGACCGGCGACGAGGGCTACAAGAAGGCCGAGGTCACTGGCGGTGGCATCGCGCTCGACGAGGTGAATCCGCGAACGCTCGAAAGCCGGCGCCACGCGGGCTTGTTTCTGTGCGGTGAAATGCTCGACGCGTTTGGCCCCATCGGAGGCCACAACTTCGCCTGGGCCTGGTCGACCGGCCGCGCGGCCGGGCTTGGCGCCGCGCAGCACGATCGCGCGAGACGTCGCTCGCATGACACGTGAGGGAGCTTCCGCTACCTATTCAGGAGCGAAGGCCAGTTCACGACGACATCGAGGGAAGGCGCCTTGTCCTGTCCGGCAGTTGTCAGCAGGAGGAAGCGTTTCCCATCGGGCGCCACCTGCCAGCGGTGACTGTCGTTGGTGTAGCCGGCCTGCACTGGTGCATCGAAGAGCGCCACCGGCGCCCCGTTCGAGAACGTCGGCTGAACGCTGACCGGCACGGCCATGAGCGTCTGACCAGAGAAGTAGAACAGCTCCTTGCCGTCCCGACTCCAGCGCGCCTCCACCCCGCCGCCACTCGAGACCATCCATTTCCCGTCCGACGCGCTTGGAAACGGCTGGACGTAGATTTCCCATGTGCCGGACTGGTCGGAACCGTACGCGACGAATCGGCCGTCCGGGGAGAACTGTGCCTGTTGCTGTCGTGCGGGCGCGACGAGATACGGCACGGGCGTGCGCGCGGTCCCACCCTCCATGGGAACGAACCACAGGTCATTGTCGGCCGCGTCCGGCCTTACGGTCGAATAGATCACTCAGCGCCCGTCGCTCGACCAGTCGTTGGCCCACGCGCTCCGGTTGTATGCGAAGAGCGGAATTTCTCCTCCGGCTCCGTTGGCTGCTCTCTGGTACGGAAGGTTCACACCATCGCGCCGGGAGGTGAAGGCAATCGTGCTCCCATCAGGGGACCATACGGGTGTGCTTTCGTTGTCGGGGTTGAACGTCACGCGAGTGTTTGCGCCGCTCACGAGGTCTCGCAGCCTGATATCGCTCGCCTGCCCGGCCTGACCGCTGCTGAACTCGGCCACGGCCAGCTTCCGGCCATCGGGAGAGAGCGCAATACTCTCGATGAGCCCAGCCTCGCCCGCCTGTCCAAGTGGCGTTCCCTTCCGGTCGAACCATGTTTGGACCGTTCGAGGGCGACTCCCAAGGGCACTTGTGGCCAGGACACCGTTCTCCGACACGGACGCCGCGACCGCCCCGACCACTACGGTCATGGCCGCTCCGGTCACGCTCATGGTGTTCGGATCGAATGTCTGCGCGATGAGACCTGCCGTATCGACGCCGAGCAGGTACGGGGCCCGGCCCCCCGCCGCTGGCACGAAGATTCTTCGCGAGCCATCGGCAATCCGCTTCGGCGGGTCACCATCGAGCGTGCCGACGTACGTTGCAACTCCCACGCCTGGGGTCGAGCGCGTGAAGAGAAACCGGCGTCCGTCCGGCAGGAACACGGGCCAACTGTCCTCCTCGCGGCGCGAAGCATCGACGCTCGTCACCGCCACCGGGGTGCGATCGCCAGCCGACAGGCGTCTGATCCCCTCCCGCGCGCCCGCAAGGGAACCCAGCAGGACCGTTCCATCCTGATTCCAGCTTCCGCCGACAAAACGGCAATCGCACAGCGGTCTTGTGGTGCCGGTGGAGACATCGAAGACGTACGCACCGGAGGATGTGCCGCGCACGAGCTGCCGGCTGTCGGGTGACCAGAAGAGCGAGGTACCCTGAGGGGTCGCGGTGGCAGAACCCGGAACCTCGCGGATGTCACCGGTGGCAAGCGTACGCACGAGCAGGGTCTGCTGGCCGTCACTGTCCGCGCCGTAGTGCGCGAGCATCAGACCGTCCGGCGATACGGCAAAAGCGGTTGCCGTATTGTTGTAGATATCGGTGGCCCGCTCGATCTGGAACCGAACCATCGGCGGTTCGGCATCGACGCTGGTCGCCGGCCGCAACCACGCCGCCACGGCAAGCGCAGCCGCCAATACGGCTGCCACCGCCCATCCGCCAACGCCGGGCCACGTCCGCGATCGCGTGACGCCAGGTGTGCCAGCCTCGGCGCCAGACGCAGAGGTCTCGAAGCCTTGTACGAGACCCATCGCGTCGCCGATGTCGCGCAGTCGCTTCTTCGCGTCCTTTTCCAGACAGCGCGCCAGCAGGGGCCGGACGCGCGGAGGCACGGCGGTGAGGTCGGGCTCCTTTGTCAGGACCGCGGCCAGCACGTGTGAGAGGGTCTCGCCCTCGAACATCCGCCTGCCCGTCAGCATCTCCCACAGCACCACGCCGAAGGCCCAGATGTCCGCGCGCTTGTCGACCGGCTTACCGCTGGCCTGCTCGGGCGCCATGTAGGCGGCGGTGCCGAGAATCATGCCTATCTGCGTCATCGCTGGCGTGGTGATCGTCGGCGACTGCGAGACCATCGCCGCCGCAACAGCGCCCGCCGGCTCCATCGCCTTCGCCAACCCAAAGTCCAGCACCTTCACCGTGCCGTCAGGTCGTACCTTGATGTTGGCGGGCTTGAGATCGCGGTGGATGATCCCCTGCTCGTGCGCCGCTTCGAGCGCCTCCGCGATCTGCCTGGCGATGGGCAACGCCTCACCAATGGGCATCGCGCCCTGCGCGACACGGTCCGCGAGCGTAGGCCCCTCGACCACCTCCATCACCAGCGCGGTCGTGGCCGCTGATCGCTCCAGCCCATAGATGGCCGCGATGTTCGGGTGGTTCAACGAGGCCAGGACTTCCGCCTCGCGCTGGAAGCGCGCCAGCCGCTCGGCGTCAACGGCAACAGAGGCGGGCAGGACCTTGATGGCGACCGCTCGCTTCAGGTTCGTGTCGGTGGCCTGATAGACCTCGCCCATTCCGCCTTCGCCAATCTGCGCGACGATCACATAGGGGCCAACACGCGTGCCGGGGGCCAGGGCCATCTGGTGGGAGCCTGATCATATGCGGAGGTACGCCCGGCGGCGCGTGCGAATGTGTGCGAATAGAATCGTCGCAGGCGTCTATGGAAGCGGCCGGAGCAGTCGTTCCCGGCTGGCCGGTTGTACCGCCATCGACCCAGCCAGCCGTGCCCGCGCAACCATCTGATGACACCGAACGCAGGTCAGCGTCAGCGACACGTAGGCAAGTGGGGCGCCTTCCGGGTCCCGACGCTGGGCCGCCTCGATCAGATCTTGTGTCGCGCGCAAGAATGCTGCAGCGTGCCGCGTATACTCCGGCGCATTCATCACGGCCCATGCCGGATCGCGAGTGAGGACCTCGAGCTGTCGACTCCGCCGCTCGAGGTCGCCCCAGTCGCTGGTCACGAGTGCGGCAAGAAGACCCTGCGACTGCTGCAGCTTTTCACGCATCACTCGCGAGAGCTGCACGGTCTGACCCGAAACCTCCGTCAGCCCCAACCACGCCAGCATGACCGTGAAGCCGGCCCGAATCAGTAACCTGCTCATATGTCGATCCAATCAAGGAAGCCCAATGGCGCGCGAGCGTATCACTGCCACCACATCTCGCGATGGATGCGCCAGGCATTGCCGTCCTGCATCCACAGCTGGACGTAGTGACCTTTCGTGACGATTCCCTTGTCGGACACCTCGTACTCGCCCTCGAGATGGGCGAGATCTCCAGCCATGTAGACGTCGGTGAGCGTCAGCGTCGTCGACGGTTTGCCGCCGCCAAAGTCTTCCGCCCAAAACGAACCGATGGCGTCCGTGCCCACCACGTTGCCGCCTGGTCGTGGCGCCAGCACAGCGTCCTTGTCGTACAAGGCCGTGAGGCCCTTTGCGTCACCAGCGTTATAGGCCGTCGTCCAGAGGGACGCGAGCCGCTGCGCCGTCTCCGGATTGCGCTGCATCAACGGGTCGAGGCGCCAAATCTCATGCTGCACTCTCCATTGGCCGTCAATGCGTCTCCAGAGCTGCTGGTACTGGCCCTTCGCGAGCGTGACGCCTTCACCCTTCGCGGTAACCTCGTACGTCCCATCGACGTGCAGGAGGTCTCCCTGTGCGATGGAATGGTTGGGCGTCAGTTTGGTGACGATGCCACCCGATCCGATGTCCTGGCGCCAGTAGGACTCGATCGCGCTGCGGCCGCTGATCGTTCCTGTTCCAGGGGGCATCGAGTGTGCGTCCTCGGCGTAGAGCGCTGCCACCGCCGCTGCGTCCCCGGCATCGAAGGCGTTGGCCCACGCGGCTACGACCTCGTCGGCAGCGGCCCTATTCTCCACCGGCGCTGCGCCACCTCCACATGCCGCGAGCCCAACGCCTGCGATGGTGGCGACCGTGGCCAGCATTATTCGACCGCCGTGCAAGCTCTTCATGTCCAGACTCCTTCCCGCCGGCGATTGACCCCACCGCGATGCGTGCCGTACGTATCGCGGCTCAAAGAATTTCGCCATGCCTTGTTGCCGCAGGAGAAGCACGCGTCACGCCAGGTCCAAGAAAAGCAGGAAGGCCCATGAACCCATCGCGGCTCTATGGGATTCTCGACACGCCGGGCGAGAAATTCCGCAACCGCCGCGAAGCAGTTCGCAGAGGGCGCGCTTCCGAAGTGAGAATTCACTTGATTGGCCGCGGTCCCGGCTGGCATAGGGCGTGCCCTGTGCTGACGGCATTGTTGTCGTCAACTCCGTCCCCAAGGGAAAGATGAGGTGACTCATGCCGGGCACTGCTACCGCGACACTGCAAACGATCTGGGACTGCCGCTGGAGCCGACCGGGCTATCGCCTGATGGGAGTCAAGGATCATTTGCAGCCGGAGAAGCTGTGGGTGTGCGTGCGCAGCGGCGAACGCCGCGGCGTGACTGAAGAGGAATGTCAGAACTGCCCCCATTGGGAGGCGTTGCCCATGCCATCGACGTTGAACTGACGCAGAGACTCCCAACCTGGAGAATTGGGCGATGAGCAAAACACGAAACGTGAGAGATCTGATGAACCCGGACATCATGACGGTGGCCGACGAGATGACGACCGATGAACTGGCTCGATACCTCATCGAGCGGGAGATCTCCGGCGCGCCGGTTGTGGACAGCCAGGGACACCTCATCGGAGTGGTGTCGATGACTGACATCGGCCGCAATATGGCTGAACCTTCTGATGTCGAATTATCGCGAGACTCGGGTTTCTATCGCGATATCGCCGCGGACTTCACGCTGGAGGACTCCGGGGAGCGCTACGTCGAAGAACGGGCGGTCACGGTGCGCGATGTCATGACGCCGGTGATCCACCAGGTGCCGGTCACGGCCTCCGTGACGGAAGCGGCACGGGTCATGGTCGACCAGCACATTCACCGGTTGGTCGTGACACAAGGCAAGGAACCGGTAGGCATCATCACAAGCATGGACGTACTGAAGATGGTCGCCGAACAATCCTGAAGAATAGATAACGGCATTGAATGCCCCGCAGTATGGTGCTGGTCGCGACGAGTCTGAAGACTGGCCGATGTGCTAAGCGTGCACCTTACAGGTTGTGCTGCCAGGGGCATCTTCACCGCCAGAAGCCTCTAGCGAACGAACGGCATCAGCGTGTGATGTGCTCGGCAACACACGATTCGGTTAGAGCGTGCGACAAGAATCTAGGTTCTGAGAACCGCTGAGGTACTGAATGATTTCCCCCCTCGGTAGTGGCGAATCGCCGGGCATGTACATGTTGAACCGACGATTCTTCCTGAAAGCACTCACCATGGGTGGCGTCGGGTTGTTCGTCCGCGGCGGCGGGGGCTTGGCCATCGCGCAGATTTCGGGAGGCGCATTGGACCCAACCCAGGTGCCGAAATACATGACGCCGATGCTCATCCCACCCGTCATGCCAGCCGCCGGAACAATCATTGAGCGGAGCGGCAAGAACATTGACTACTACGAGATCTCGGTGCGGCAGTTCTCCCAGCAAATCCTCCCAGCCGGCTTTCCGTCGACCACGGTGTGGGGTTACGGAGCGGTTGCTTCAGGCAGCAAGAGGGGCCTGCTTCTTCACCACGCACCTTCACTGACTATCGAGGCCAGATGGAAGCGGCCAGTACGCGTAAAGTGGATCAACGACCTGGTCGACAGCAACGGCCACTACCTGCCCCACCTGCTTCCGGTTGACCAGACGCTGCACTGGACAAACCCACCCGGTGGCGTCGTCGCTCGCGACACGCGGCCGGAGTTCGCGTTCACGCCCGGTCCGTATACCGGCCCCGTCCCACTCGTCACACACGTGCACGGTGCTGTGGGCGTCGGCGACGAAAGCGACGGCTACGCAGAGGCGTGGTACCTTCCGTCGGCGAACAACATCCCTGCGGGATACGCCACCGAGGGCACCTGGTACGACTTCTTCAAGGGCAAGGCAAGCTCAAAGTTCGGCGTCGCGTGGGGACCCGGGTTTGCCGTTTTTCAATATCCGAATGTCAACCGCGCGTCGACGATCTGGTACCACGATCATGCACTCGGCATGACGCGGCTCAACGTCTATGCGGGTCCGGCAGGCTTCTATATCGTCCGCGGCGGTCCGGACGGCGACGACGCCGTTCTCGACACCCGCTTTGGGACGCCGGCCGTTCTGCCTGGGCCGGCGCCCAAGGCAAACGACAAATTCCCGCCGAACAAGACGTACTACGAGATTCCGATTGCCATTCAAGACCGTTCCTTCAACGCGGACGGCTCGCTTTTTTACCCGGACACGCGCGCATTTTTCGACGGGATCGTCGGGCCGTACATCCCCGACACTGACGTGTCGCCGATCTGGAACCCTGAATTCTTCGGCAACATGATGATGGTCAACGGAAACACGTGGCCATTTCAGAGGGTGGAGCAGCGGCGCTACCGCTTCCGCTTCCTGAACGGATGCCAATCTCGCTTCGTGATCCTGGATTTCAACGCGATCCCAGGAGCCGAGGTCTGGCAGATTGGGAACGAAGGCGGCTTTCTGAGCGAACCCGTGAACATCACGGCGAACCACGGCAACCGGCTGCTGATGGGGCTCGCTGAGCGGGCCGACGTGATCGTCGATTTCACCAACGTCCCAGTCGGATCACATGTGCTGGGAAATGTCGGTCCGGATGAACCGTTTGGTGGCGGCGTGCCAGGAGTCGACTTCCCGATCGCCGACCCTGCGAGCACCGGTCAAGTGATGGAGTTCCGTGTCATTCCGTCGGATGCACCGGACCCCACGACGCCACCGATGTTCCTGCAACTGCCAGCCATCACTCCGCTGCCGGCGCCGACAGCCACCCGGCCGCTGGCGCTCGTGGAAGAGACATCTGGACCTTTCCTCGACGCACCCGTCGAAGCCTTACTGAGTACTGTGGACGGGGACCCAAATGTGACGCCCGGTGTGTGGACGACACGGCTGTGGATGGATCCGGTCACGGAGAACCCGGCGCTTGGCGCTACTGAAATGTGGGAGATGTACAACGCGACCGGCGACGCCCACCCGATGCATATCCACGAGGTGGTGTTCGAGGTCGTCAGCCGACAGGACATCTTCGTGAACGAAGAGACCCACGAGGTCCAGATCGTTCCAGGATCGCTGCCCGTGCCGCCGGAACCGTGGGAAACGGGGTTCAAGGACACGGTCATTGCGTATCCCGGCCAGGTGACGCGGGTGAGAGCTCAGTTCAACACTCCTGGACAGTTCGTTTGGCACTGCCACATTGTCGAGCACGAGGACAATGAGATGATGCGCCCCTATCGCATTGGACCGTCGCAACCAGGACAGCCAGGGTCATAAACGATGGGATTGCGGATGCAGCGCCGCTTGCCGCGACTATCGAGTGGGAACGATCTCGACAGCGCCGGCGAACTTCTCACCTGCGAGCGTGCGCACGCCTCGATCGAACGTCGCGACAACGCCGTTGCGGTGATGTGCGAGCGATAGGAGGTACGCGTCCGTCAGTTGCCGGTAGCCTTGTAATCCACCCTCCATGCCCTTCACGGCGGCCGGCACCTGCACGCTGTCCGTCCAGAACTCGTGACCCGCGAGACTGAGGTTCTCGTCAAGAAGCGCCAGCGCCTCGACGGGCGCGAGGGCGTCTCGCGAAAAAGCGGGATTCGAAACAATCCGCACGAATCCAAGCTGAGTCAGCGAACAGGTCGCCCAGCGCGCGTTCGCACGAGCAGCGAACCAGCGATGCGCCACATCATGATGCTCGTGAGCCGGCCAGAGCAGCGCGGTCAGAATATTCACGTCGAGCAGTGCCGTCTTCACGGCAACTCTTCGCGCAACTCGTCGACGCGCGCAGCCGTGACCCTTGGAGACCGTCGATTGAGACGCAGGACACGAAGACCGCTCCGCTGTTCGGTGACGAGCGGGCGTTCGGCCGCCTTCCTGACCAATTCGCTGACAGCCTGACCGAGGGTGAGATGGTGCCGCTCCGCGTACGCCTTGGCCACCTTCATCGCATCATCTTCAAGATGAAGTGTCGTTCTTGCCATATGTGCATCATATCAGACATATGATGCTAATCAGACAAATGTTGCATCATGACTGGCGCACATTTGCGCGCCAGATCGTCTGCGCAGCCACCGAGTCGAGCGTTTATCAATTGCCGCGAGACCTTCCAACCTCATTCCCCGTCGTCCCAATCGGTTCGCCTGACACGACCAGCTCGACGCGCCGATTCTGCTGTCGCCCTGCCGCCGTCCCGTTTGTAGCTACTGGCCGGCTTTCTCCGAATCCAGTGGCGGTTACAGCTTCCGCGACGAGACCCTGCTGCACCAGGAACGATCGGACGGATTCCGCACGCCGCTCGGACAGCTGTTGGTTGTACCCGTCGGTGCCGATGCTGTCGGCGTGCCCCTCAGCTTGTGTCGTCAACCCGGGATGCGCCAGGACGATTCCGGCGATCTTGGCGAGCTTCTCGCGCGCGCCGGGTCTCAACGTCGCTTTGTTGAAGTCAAAGAGCACGTCTGACAGATTGACGATGAGGCCACGAGCAGTTTCACGGGTTTCGAGGATCACGTTGAGCTGATTGCGCAGTTGTTCGCGAAGGTCCGCCTTGTCACGCTCGGCGGCCAGCGCCGCATCCCGCGCCGCCTGGGCCTGGCTTTCGGCCGCGGCGCGAGCGGCTTCCGCGGCCAGCCGCTCGCGCTCAGCATCCAGCCGCGCCCGCTCCGCTTCGGCGATGGCAAGATCCGCCGCCGCCTTCGCTGCTTCTGCATCCAGGCGCTGACGCTCCGCCGCCTGCCTCGCGGTTTCAGCCTGCGCTCGCTCGGCTTCGGCTTTCAGGCGCGCGTCTTCTTCCGCGCGCGCCCGCGCAAGAGCATCGGCTTCCCGTTGGGCCGCCAACGCGCGCTCGCGCGCTTGAAACTCCTCTTCCTGCCGCTGCAACGCGATGATGCGTGCGTCCTCAGCAGTCTGGACCGCCTGCCGCGCAGGCTGTTGCACCGAATTCCCGCTCCTGCGCCGCTCGCGCGCCAGTTCGGCCTCCCGTAATAACCCTTCGGCTTTTGCGTACGTATCCGCGGCGTATTCATGTGCGCCGGCGACTCGGGCCAATGCCACTGCGTTGCGTGCTTCCGCGAGATCCAGCGGGGCACCGGGTTCCGGTGCCTTCACCTTCAGTTGTGCATAGTCCTGATTCCCGACGTACGAGCCGCGCTTCAGCAGTTCATACTTGGCGTCGATCGTCTCGATGCGACCCTCCGTCCCACGCTTCAGGGCGTTTTCCATCACCACGACGTCACTCGGCTGTGTCACGGCAAAGTAGGGCTCCGCGGTGACGATCAGGCCAAAGGCCTGCAGCTCGGTGGTAACGCGCACGTGTCGCTCGTCTTTGATCTGCAGTTCGCCAAGATTGGCGGCGCGACCCTCGGGCGTGATGGCCCAGATCACGTACGTGAGGTATTCGGGCCCGAAACGGGTTGCGGGATCGAGCCGATCGAACTTGCCCGTGATCTCCATGTAACCCTTCTTGCCACTGACCTCGATTTCTCCCCGGGCACGCGGCATGAAGGAGGTGCCGATCATGTCGAGCTCGGTGTCGCCTCGACGCGGCCGGTAGTTCACCGCGGGGACGGTACGGCCGACGACCGTGACGCGAAAGACGGGCCGTCCTTGCGCATCCGTTGCGACGGATTGCTGAAGCGGATTAGGGGCCGTCTGCGAAAAGCCGGGCGCAGCGAACAATCCACTTGAGACCAGCACAGCGGCAAGGATTCGGCTGAGCATGAGAACCTCCGGGGACTCTGCCGAGCAAACTTCCCGCCAGTGGTGCCGCGTTCCGTTCCGGGGGCCACGAATGCGTTACGACGCCAGCCGGCGAAAGCAGGTGCTCCTCTTCCCTACCCTTGTTTGGAAAGAAACCACTTACAACGCTTCCCTGCGGAACGTGGCTTGCACCACGTTCTACTCCGAAAGGTATGGTCGAGCCTCTGACAGTGAGCTTCATAACCTTGGAGACTGAAACGATGAAAAAGTACCTGATCGGAGCAGCGATTCTGGTGGCGCTGGTGCCGGCTCCTGCGCGTGGCGACTGGCTCTTCACGCCGAGCATCGGATCTACATTCGGTGGCGACACGAACGGTCGCGAGCATTTCACATACGGAACGGCGATCGCGTGGATGGGCAGCGGGATCTTCGGGTGGGAAGCCGACTTGTCGTTCACGCCGGAGTTCTTCGAGGGGAACGACGACGATTTCGACTTCGATGGCGGCTCAAACGTCGTCACCGCCATGGGCAACGCGATCATCGGGTTGCCGTTCGGCGGACAGCGAGACGCGGGGTTCCGGCCGTACGTGACCGCTGGACTTGGAATGCTTCAGGCGGAAGCTCGGAGCAGCGACGACCTGTTCCACGTCGATAACAGCGAGTTTGGCTTCAACGTAGGCGTCGGCGCGCTCGGATTCTTCACGGACCACGTCGGCCTTCGTGGTGACGTGCGGTACCTTCGCTCGTTCGTCGATCCGAACGAAGACAATGAATTTGATCTCGACGTCGGCAATTTCGAGTATTGGCGCGGGATGGCCGGCCTTACCTTCCGCTGGTAAGACGTCGCGGCTGTCGCGCGGGCTGCCTCTAGGCATCCTGATGGCGTGCAGTCGCATCATGTCGATACGGATGGTGCAGATAGACACAGTCTGTGTCAGTAGCTGGCGGGCTTTACGAATCCATGGGTCAATCGGGCCACGTGTTTCGCAAAGGCGAATATCTCGGGCTCGCTCCAGTAAGGGCTGACGATCGTAGCTCAGTCTGCTTCCGATCTTATCCACCCGGTGTGACAGTCGAGCGCGGCATCATCGGAGCGTCAATCAACCCGTTCTCGGTTCCGGGCAGGTACCTGTTGAGCACCGGGATCGGTGGTCGCGCCGCTGTTCTCGGATTGATCGGCTCGGTTCGTCACGACAACCGCCCAACCCTCTGCGACGAGGAGCTGTGCCTCAGAGGCGGGCGACTCGAAGATGTCACCCACCCTCCGTCCTTTGAGGTCCACGCCGTCGATGCGGTCTGCGAGCTTGCGCGTCAACCGCACTTCCACCGGGCCTTCGCTGTCTTGGGCGCAATGTGCCGGCCTGAGGTCGTCGCCTCGCATACAAACGACCTACATACGCAAGAAACGTGCGAAACGTTACTTTTGGAGTGGTGACGATTGGTATTCACATATGCTGAGGATCATCGCTCGTCGTTTGGCGCTCGGGCGCTCATGCTGGGTACGGAATCTGTTCAGCTTTGTGGTGAACCGTCGTGGAACGTTACGTTACGATTTTCCAGCGATGTGGTGGAGACAAGGGTTTCGCGAAGTGCTGGGCCGAGGTGTGTCCGGAGCGTGCTCCATGTCACCGAGGGTGCCGATTTAATCGCTCCGGGAGCGCCTGAATCGCCAGCCCAACCGCAAGGCCAAACAGGTAGGCGGCGGTCGCCTCTGATCCAATGAGTTCGGTGAGATTGCGGCCGATTCGGTCGGTAGCTTCTGCAGAATCGAGCTCCTGTCGGAGTCTTTTCTGCAGAGAGACCATGTGTCGGCGTCCATCGAGGTGCCGCTCGGCGACCTCTCTAACGATGGTGTGGAGCCGCTCGCTTGCCGATTCGCTGACCTCGGGCAGAACACCACAGGAGACAACGAACCCCGGTGCATATCGGCGAGCATCATGAAAGGCTTTCATGACGGCACGGCCTCGCGAGGTTAACCCCGTACCGAGCCCTCGCTTGACTCTCCTACCGCTGCTGGGGCGCCGAGCCATGTCTCACCTCATCAGGGTTCGTTAATGCCACAACCCCCTTTTTATCATCGAACGAACGGCAGAGCGTGGGGCTGCGTTCTAGCGTGGCACGGACGACGCTCAACGTGGCTGTGCGCAGAGTTTGTACTTCATGCGACGTCGACCTCATCGTGTTCAAGGCGTTCCCCAAGTGTTACTTTTAGGATGACTACGATAGGTCAGTCGCTTTGACGAGCTGAGCCAGCTCAACATGTTTCCGTGGCCAAACGCGCAGACGCCGTCCCAAAGGCACTCGGCAAGCGGATCCGGCAGCTCCGCCAGGCAAAAGGCTGGTCGCAAGAGTTCCTCGCCGACGAAGCCGGCATGCACCGCACGTACATGTGGGGAATCGAACAGGGTGTTCGGAATCCTTCCGTACGCCACTTGACGCGGATCGCGGACGCTCTGGGTGTGTCGCTCGGTGCCCTCTTCGAAGGCCTCTGAATGTCCATTCCTCCTGAGTGTGACGTTACGATAGGTCTACAGCAGATCTCGGGCAACGTTTTCGGCGGCGGACTGACGCGTTTCGCGCTTGGGCCGCCGTGACTCAACAGTCGCTCACGGGACAAACAGCTGATTTCTCTTCAAACAGGACGCACTAGAATCGGCCCGCCTCGAGCCAGAAGGCGAGACAGAAGGCGATGAAAGGCTAGAGGGAAGGCAACCGCGTCCGGACGGATTCGGGCAACGTCGCGATGTCAGCCGACCAGGAGTGCTTACACCTCATGCACTTCACCGTCAGCACGGTGTGGCTACTCACTGATAGGCGCGCTTCGGCGTGATCGCATTGTGGACAACGGAGCGGAATGGTCGGATCGGCGTCTAACGGATTCGCATTCGACATAGCAGCTCCGGAGGCAAACCAAGCTCAGTGAAAGCTGCAAGGCCCAAACGCGAGGTCGGGCAGTTTCAGAAAGTTTGTCGGGACGGCGATACTAGCGCAGAACGGTTGAAATGATCAACTGAAGGACGGCATGACGTGGCGACAACGAAGGTAGGAGCAGTCTCTGCAGACGGAGGAACAGTGGGGATGAATAAAACGACGGTTGCTCGACTCGGACGCAACGAACCCTGTCGTTGCGGTTCCGGTCGCAAATACAAACAGTGTTGTCTCGGCAAGGACGAGTCGGAGGCCCGCGTCGCATACGCCAAAGCCATTGCCGAAGCGCCTGAGCCTTCGCCCGATGCGGTCCCCGCGTCTCAGCGGGCACCGAAACACGAGACACAGCAGCCCTGGAGGGCGGCGGCCACCACGCGTGGTTCTTACCGGCGCCTGCGGACGCTTCGCAAAGTCGGGGGAAGCTGAGAGCGATGACCGCCGTGATCCTTGACGACCGCCACATCGAAGAGCGTTTCGTTCGCGCCTCCGGACCTGGCGGTCAGAACGTGAACAAGGTCGCGACGGCCGTTGAGCTGCGGTTCAACGTCCAGGCGTCGTCGTTGTCACTCGACGTGAAGGAACGGTTGGTCGTCCTTGCGGGCACCCGGATGACGTCGGATGGTGTGTTGCTCATCGACAGCCGGACACATCGGACGCAGGCGCAGAATCGCGTCGCCGCGCGCGAGAGACTGATCGCACTGATACAGACGGCTATGGTGCGGCCCCCCGCACGTCGCCCGACGAAACCGCGGAACAGTGCTCGAGAGCGGCGTCTCGTGTCAAAGAAGTTGCGGGGTACGATCAAGGACTCGAGAGGACGCACTCGAGGTGACGACGACTAACGTTGATAACATCGCGTCATGCGAGCCCTCGTGCTGGCAGTGCTGCTCGTCGTCGCACCGCTCGCGCAGGAACGTCCGCTGCCGGACTTCAACACGTTCGCGGCCGAGGTCAAGAAGCACCTCGCCACCGACGAAGAGCGCCAGAGCGGCTACGTCTTCGACGAGCGGCGCGTAGAGCAGAAGGTGAATGGGGCGGGACGCGTCACCGATGAGTCGGTGAAGGTCTACGAAGTGTATCCGGGTTTGCCCGGTGAGGATCGTTACCGCCGGCTCGTCGAGGAAGACGGACGGTCGACACGACCCGACAGGCTGGCGCAGCAGGACATCGCGCGCCGGAAGAAGGCAGAGGAGTACGCGCGCAGGCAGGCGGTCGCATCTGAGCGCCAGAAGGACGCGCGAGAGCAGGACAAGGCCCGCCGGGAATACTCCGCCGCGGTCGAAGACATCTTCCGCATCTACGACATCCAGATGCTGCGGCGTGAACCGATCGAGGGCATCAACACGATCCTCGCCACGTTGACACCGAAGTCCGGCGCCAGACCTCAGACCGGCGATGGAAAGGTGATGCGGCATTTCAAGGCCCGCGCCTGGATCAGCGAGTCGGACTACGAACTGGTGCGGGTGGAGATCGAGGCCATCGACAACCTGTCCTTCGGTCTCGGCCTGCTTGCGCGCGTGCACAAGGGGACGGTCGCGACCTACCAGCGTCGCAAGGTCAACGGCGAGACGTGGCTTCCCGCAGAGGTGACGTGGACGGCGAGCGCGCGTGTCCTGCTGCTGCGGCGCCTTCGGCTGCGCGGCGTGTCCGAGTTCTCCAACTACCGCCGCTACAGCGTGGACACGAAGACGACGATCGGCGCGCCCCGCTGATCAGAACTCAACTCGGCGCCGGATACGGCACGCAGGGCGGCGGACCTGCTTGATTACCGCCGAATCGTCCGGTCGATGAAGTCCAGGATCTCGCGCGACACGCTCGTGTCCGCCGTCCCGACCGACAGCAATTGCGACACGTGGTTGTGTCCGAGGCTTTGCCTGTACCGCGGCTGCGCGCGCTTCTCGATGAGCTCCGCGAACAACTGCGCTTCCGGACCGAAATAATGCGGATCGTCAAACTCCGCCGTCGTGAACAGCACGGGAATATCGGTGCGCGTGACGTGGCCCGTCACCACCATCTCCGGCCAGCGCGACGTGTCTTCACCGAAGTACGCGAGCTCGCCTTTCGAAGGCGCGGAGAAGTCAAACGTGTACGGCCCCGAGAACAGCACCGCGCCCGCGGGGCGCGCGGTTCCAGGCAGCAGCAGTTCGGGTCTGAAGACATACGTGGCCGTGTGCAGCGCACCGGTCGAGATTCCGCACACAAAGATGTGATTCGGATCGCCGCCGAATTCCGCGGCGTGGTCGCGCAGCCACGTCACCACCGCGCCGACGTCGCGCGCTCCCTCGGGCCACTTGGAATCGGGTGCCAGGCGATACCCGGCGTTGACCCCCACGAACCCGATGCTCGCGAAGTAGGCGGCGAAGGTCGGCGTGTTCTCGCGACTGCCGCCGATCAATCCCCCGCCATGGAACACCACGACGACGGGGACGGGGCGTTCCGACCGGCGCAGCGTCGCCGTGTGGATGTCGATCTTCTGGCGCTCGTGCGGCCCGTATGCAATGTTCGCCGTAACTTTGACCTCGGTTGCGTCATACACGCGGGGCTGGGAGGCGTAGATCTTGTAGGTTTCCGGAATGGTGGCCTTCGGGAGCTGGGCGGCGATGTCTGGCGGCATGCCGTTCCGGGTAATCTCCGCGGAGCTGAGGCCGCGCTCCGCCGGCGATGACCACCGGAACGATTGCGTGGCCTCCCGCGAATCATCGCAGCGATCCAGGACCACATCCCGCCGGTGATAGACGGGAGAGATCAGGACCGGCGTCCCGGCCGGCTGCCCCTTCTCCACCGAGAGCGAGATGCACAGATCGGGGCGCGATGCGGGACTGATACGGCCCCACGCCATCGACCAGAGCTGCGTGGGCGCTGACGCGCAGGGTTTCACCAGCAGCCCGGCTCCGGGATCGAGGCTGGCCGCGGCCAGGCACCGGTCGTATTTCGGTGCGCGGATCGCTCCGCCGGCTGCCCGCTCGAAGCTTTGATCGTCGAGAGGTCCTCCGTACTTGCACGTGTGGGCCTGCAGGGGATCATCGAGCCGCAGCGTCTGCCCCTCGCCGCGAATATCCAGGCAGTACCCGCGCGCGTCGTCCAGGGTATGGATCGTCCGCAGCAGGCCGCTGTCGGCGAAGCCTAGTGCGGGATTCAACACGACAAAGGAAAGCGCGATCAGTGTCGAGAGGCACACGCGAGACATAGGCTTCCTCCAGACGTTCACAACGCGGATCACTGCCCGCCGGCGATGCACTTCAGGCCGCTGGCCGCAGGGTTGCCGCCACCCCATCCACAGCAGTAGCGCGTGCAGGCCGCCGGCGGCGTGTACCGCTCCCTCAGTGTTTTCCGATATTCGGGATAGATCGTCTCAGCGCCCCCATGGGCCGCGTCCAGCGGCAGGTTGTAAATCTTCGCGAAGGTGTCCGCGTCGGGATTGGTTCCCGGCAGAAAGTGCGGAACCGAGCCCGGCTTGTCGAGTGTGGCCAGCTCGGTGAACGGGAAACAGGTCGGATTCGTGGCGGGCGCATTCCCGCGCGGATTCAGCCTGTAGCTGCCGGTTTGCGCCAGAGGCTGCTCCAGATAGATCGGATCCTCGGTAATGCCCATGACGGTCAGGAGATCCCCGTGCCGCACGAAGTGGAGCGTCAGCGTCGCCCTGTCGCTCAACGGTACACCGTTGCGCCGCATGATGCCCCTTTTCATGTGCGTCATGCGCGCCACCAGTCGATCGCCCACCCAGTCTCCAGTCGTGAAGCCGGAGAACGAATGCACCGCATACGGGGAGGGGTGCGGGCGCCCGTCCATCCAGATCGTGATCGGCGCACGGTCGCTCCCGCCGGCGCTGACCCTCCACGCCAGGACGTCGCCGGTGACGGGGTCGTTCACGCGCTCGATCACGATGTTGTGCGGGGCGAACAGGAGATAGTTCTCCGTGTAATCCATGCACCCGCGCTCGGTCATCGACAACACACCCGAGGTGTAGCTCAGCGCCGCCGTCCGCGCCTCGTCGTTGATCGGGAGCCCCGTGTAATCGGCGAGATCCGGTCCCGCCCCTCGTGCCATGTTGTCCTGCTGGTTGATGGCGCCCCACTGCCCGGAGAGATCGACTTGCGCGGATGCGGGCACGGCCAGCGCCAGGAACGTGAAGACTCCCGCAGCCGCGATCCGGTTCACGACCTTAGAACCTAGCGGAGCAGGGCGTCGGATCCCATTTCGCACCGTCGGGCTCCTTCTTGAAATGCACCGGGACAATCCATGGCTGCTGCAGGTACACGGGATCTTCGACGATGAGGAGGAGAAGGATTCTCTGCTCGCCCGCCGATCCGTCGATGAGGTCCCAGTACTCGGTCATCGTGGTCTCGGCGCTGTAGGGGACGCCGTTCTTCCGGAGATAGCCGGGACGCAGACGTGTGGTCTCGACGACCAGCGTTCCTCCGCGCGCCCCGCGACCGCCCTGCGTCTGCCAGCGGGCGAGCGACTCTCCCTGCAGTGACGGGGAGCTGCCCGGCGATGTCCGGTTGCCGAAATGAAGCAGCCGCGTCTGCATCCCGTGATCGGCCTCGACGCGAAGCGTGCTCTCATCGAGCCACGTGATGTGCAGGCGGGTCGGCGCGCGCATCAGCCCGGGCGCGCCGTAGGACTTGCACGACTCGCCGGCGGCCTCATCCTTCGCGGGGTCCCACGCATCGGCGACCTTCTGCGCAGCCGGAGTAATCGGAATGCTCTGATAATCCCCTTTCGCGGGTGTCACCATCCGCCAGCGCCAGTCTTCGGTGATCTCGGCGACCCAGTATCCCGTCACATCGATCGGCGCGGCGGCCCGTGCCGCCGGCGGCTGAGCGTTCCCACGCTGCGCGGATACGCCCGCCGGCAGCGAGAGCAGCACCGCTGTTGCCACGGCCGAGCGCGCCACGCCTCTCATCACTTCGCCGTCAAGCTCCTGTAGACCGCCGTGACGAACATGTCGTTTGTCCACGGTCCGGTGTCCGGCCCGTATTGCCTGCGATACCCCTTCGTCGGGTCGGCTTTCCTGATCTGCTCCAGGCTCATGCCTTTCTTGATCATGTCTGCAATGCGATCGCGGATGACGGTCACCATGTCGCGGTACTCGACGACGTCGGCCTGATCGGCCACGCGGCCGTGACCAGGGATGATGAACGTCCGATCCTCATGCCACACGAGCGGCGCGGGCGGGACGGCCAGGTCGATCAGTCGATTGAGCGCCGCAATTTCGCCGTCGATCGTGCCGCCGTTGTCCAGATCGATCACCGGAAAATGCCGGAAGTCCAGGATGTCGCCGGCGACGACGACGTCCGCGCGGCGGAAGAAGACGATGGTGTCGGCGTCGGAGTGCGCCGCCGGCTGATAGAACATCTGAACCCCATCGCCGTTGAGATAGAGCGACCTGACGCGCGCGCCCGTGTACGCTTCCGTCGGCCAGCCGGTCGCCGGGAACGCCTCCTTGTCGCCGGCGCTCATCCGGGTGAGCACGTTTTCATGCGCCATGATGCCCGCGGCGCCCGAGTTCGTCTGGAAACTCGAGCCGGCAAAATTGCCGGCGGTCGGCGCGTATCGCAACAGCGTCTGGCCGGCCCTCGCAAGGACTGCATTGCCACCCACGTGTTCGGGATCGGCCCCCGTGTTGACGATGAAGCGAATGCGCGTGTCGGTGATTCGCTGAATCGCGGCCAGCACCTCGTCAGACATCTCCGCGGAGCCGCTGTCCACCAGCACCACGCCCATCCATCCGAGGTGGACGACGATGTTGCCGCCGGCGCCCGCCAGCATCCAGACGTTCGGCCGAACCTGGATCGCCTGGATCCCGGCGCTCTGCCGGGGCTGTTGCGCGCGAGCCACGTTCGCCGCGTCGATCGCGAGTAGAGCGAAAGCGATGACGAAACAGCCGATCGCCGGCACCCTGCCGCGTCCGACAGATGGGTTCATGCGCGGCTGATTATGGCTCAATCGAACCTTGACACCAACGACCCTGCTCCCGAATCATTAGCCGCAGTCAGAAAAAGGGGGTTGAGGTGAAGACGGCACGATTCCTTCTGTTCGCGCTGACCCTGTTCGCCGCGGCATCAACGGTCCGTGCACATCACTCCTTTGCGGCGACCTACGACGAAGGCAAGATGGTCAAGATCGAGGGCCGGCTCGTACTGTTTCAATTCCGGAATCCTCATTCATTCGTGAATGTCATGGCGCCCGATCCCGCGGGGCAGATGCAGCGGTGGACCGTCGAATGGGGCGGCGCCGGTCAGCTCGACGGACAAGGCGTGACTCGCGAGATCCTGCGGCCCGGCGACCATATCGTCATTACCGGCAATCCCGGCCGCAATCCCGCCGACTACCGGATCCGGCTGGTCACGCTTCTTCGTCCGTCAGACGGGTTCGGCTGGGGCCAGCGCCCGGGCCAGGTCGTCGATTAGACGTCGTCGTTTTATCGGGCCGCCACCAGCGCCCCCGTTATCGCGAGCGCCATCGCGCCGAGTCCGGCGGCGGTGACCGTCCGAAACCAGCCGCGCCCCACGACGACGGCGACTGTCAGCTTCAAAAGCGTGTTGGAGAGAATGCCGGCGGCAAGCGCGACGGCGGCCGTCGATACGGCACCCGGTGATGCCGTGCTGCGCGCCAGGGATAGCGTGAGCGCGTCGAGATCCGTCAGGCCGACAAACGCCGACGTCGCCACGAGGGCATCGGAGCCCCACCGGGCCTGGACGACCAGGATGACGAACAGGACCACCTGAAACAACGCGGTCATCTGTAGCGCCGCCCGCAGTTGTAACGGGGATTCGGCGGCTGCGCCGTCAGAGGCACCAGGCACGTTGGCGCGCCAGGCGGCCAGTACCGCGGACGTGCCCACCACGAACGCCAGGCCGGCATAGCGCGGAAGCTGCATCGCGAGGGAAGGGTTCAGGACGGCGCAGGCCACCATGACGCGCACCAGCATGATCGTGCAGGCGCCGATCACACCGGCCGCCAGCGCCAGACGTGGTGCCGCGTCCGGCCGGCTCTCCCGCGCGAACGTCAGCGTGACGGATGTCGACGAGATGATGCCGCCCAGCAGGCCCGAGACGATCACGCCTTGATGCGGCCCGATCGCACGCCGGGCAATCCAACCGACAAAACTCAGCCCTGAAAACAAGAGCACGAGCGCCCACAGTTCACGCGGCCGGATGGCATCGAGCGGTCCATATGGTCCCGGAGGGAGTAGCGGGAGGATGATGCACGCCAGCGCGGCGAATCGAGCGCTGGCGCGGAGGGCCGCATCATCGATGCGCGTCACCAGCGTGTGGAGTCGGGTCTTCTCCAGGAGCAGCACTGCCGTGGCAGCCACCACGGCACTGGCAAGCGCGACCTGGCCCGATCCTGCGAGCGTGCCGGCGGCGAGCACGACGATCGCCGCGACTTCGGTCGTCCCGTCGATGTCGACTCGACTCGCCGCCGCATAGGCAGCCACCACGAGTGCCGCTGACCCTCCGAGCAGAACAACGGCCAACGGAAGGAGCCCGCTGACTGACAACCACCCGGCCAGGCCGCCCAGTCCTCCCAGCAACGTAAACGTTCGAATCCCCCCGAAGCGGGCCTGCGGGCCGCTTGCGTGACCCGACCACTGCCGCTCGAGACCGATTGCCGCACCGCCCAGCGTCGCCACGCCGAGGCCAATGCCCATCGTCAGATCCACGCGATGCTCCTGTTAGACATTAAAGCTGTTTTCAGGATGCTGTAGCCAAGGGGACGGAGGCAACGGGAATCACAAGGAGGCACAGAGAAACGGAGACGAATGCCACGCCGGTGAGGCCGGCCCCTGTCGGGCCGGCACATGGATAGAGTGATGCCCCGAAAGCACGAGCCCTCATACCGTCACAGGCTTGTGCTTTCGGGGCATCGCTCTATCCATGCCGCGCGAAGCGCGCTCACCGGCGTGGCATCTCCGCGCCTCTGCGACTCTTTGTGATCGTGCTACGTGCTACTGCAAACGCACTAGTAGGAGGGCCGGCCCACGGCAACCCACTGCGAGCCGGGCCCCGGGGGGTTCCCCCGTCAGATCGTAGGGCGTGCGGTGGTCGCGGACGACGGCCGCGAGACCGTCGCCCGCAGGTTGAGCCGATTCGCGGTATTACGCCGCCTTGACTGTCTTGGCTGTCTTGGCGCCCGCCTTGACCGGCTCCTCGATGGCGATGCTGCGAGGCTTGACCTCGGCGCGCACCGGCAGCGGCACGGTCACTTCGAGCACGCCATTCTCGAATGTCGCCGTCACGTTGCCGAAGTTCACACCCTCAGGGAGCGGAATCGCGCGGTAGAAGCTCCCGTATTCACGCTCGCAGCGATAGAAGCTCTCCTCCTTTGTTTCAGCTTCGTGTTTCCGTTCGCCCGAGATCGTGAGGTAGCCGTCCACGGCTTCGACCTTGACGTCTTCCTTCTTGAGGCCCGGCAGGTCGGCTCTGGCGATCAGCCGGTTGTCCTTCTCGAACACGTCGACACTTGGAAACCAGGCCGCCGTCTTCGTGAATCCGCCGGTGCGGAAGGCCGGCCAGCCCGCCCCCTCGAAGATCCGGTCGAAGTCCGAGGTCATCCGGCCCAGCGCCGCGAATGGATCGAACCAGTCGCCGCGGCGTGTGAGCTCGGTCGATTTCCGGTTGAACATGGTGTCCTCCTCTCTCGCATGCAGTCCGGTACTCACTCGCGCTTCTGAGTGGAGCATCGACCGTGCCGATGCCCCACGCGTCGAAATGGGCGTGCTCGGGCACTGCGGCTGCGGACGGCACGTTCGAGTGCGGAGTAGTTCGGCAGGCGCCGGGGAATTTCTCGCTGATCTTCAGTCTTCGTCCGGCTTGCGTCGAGTACGTTTGACTGCGCTCAGCCGCTTTTTCGAGAGGAGCCTGTTCTCGCGAGCGGCCGCGCGGGGCCTCGTTGGCCGGCGTGTCGCCGGCGATTTGGCGGCACGCTTCACGAGCGCCACGAGCCTGCCGCGGGCGGCCTCACGATTCTGCGCCTGTGAGCGGTGCACCCGGCTGACAACGACGAGCACTCCAGCGGTCGTCATGCGCCTGCCGGCCAGCGCGATCAGTCGTTCCTTCACGTCGGACGGGAGCGCCGATCTGCCCAT
>DATCJA010000112.1:0-20716 GCA_036507475.1 Vicinamibacterales bacterium | reverse complement strand
CCGCTCATGTACGCGGCGAGCTTTTCCAGCCGGGAGATTCTGTCCTTGGGATGGACGAGCCGGTCGAAGGCGGCGAGCGTATGTTGGACCTCATGCTCGGCATAGCCCAGCATGCTCTTCCACCGGGGTGAGTAATACACCTCGTCGGTGAGAAGGTTCCGGTCCCAGAGCCCGTCGTTCGCGCCTTTCATGGCAAGGGCGAACCGTTCCTCGCTGAGCCGGAGCGCCTCGTCAACTCGGCCGGCGCGGCGATCGATCACAGCCGACGAGGGTGCCTGAGCCATCAATGACATGGGAAGACTTGCACTGATTTATCGGCTCCGGCGACCGACGGCCTTATATCGCGCGGTTCTCAGCCGACCTTCTCCGCACGATGCGGCTGGCGGTATATCGTGTCAGAGGCCCCGATTCAACTTGACGGTTCATCGAGGCGACCTCCACAATCTAGCTGCCGACTCTCCACCAGGTGCCTCCTCCGACTCCGAAAGGATTACGCCAAGCGCGTTTTTCATCAGCCGGCCAGCTAGATATCGAGCGGAGATCGACCGATACATGCAGGCATGGACCAGTTCATCATCGTCGCCTTGTTCGTGGGCTCACTGCTCACGACCTTGGCTGCTGCCAGGGGCATGCTCGGTCTCGTGCTCCACCTCATGACGCTCGGCCGACAGACCGATCGGCTCACAGCGTCGCGCCCTCACAATCCTGCAAGTCTGTAACGTCCTTTCAAGTCTGTAACGTCCCGGTCGCCATGGATATTTTGTCGTGGCGCTCCCTTCATCGAATCCCCCACGTCTGCGCGAGGCTGCACGAGGCATGAGCGTTGCCCTCAGACGAGCTTCGACATGGAGAACTGGATTTACGTAGCGGTCGCGGCGCTCCTTGCGATCCCCCTGGCGTGGGCGGCGCTCAGGTCCCGCGGCGCCACGTTCGACATCGAGCCGGTCAGCAGGCAGTGGCTCGAGGAGCAGAAACGAATACGGGACGAAGTGTAGCGAACCACCTCAGCCATAGAACCAGCCAATGGGCCCTGCCCTTTGATATCCCCGGGGCAGCGCCCCTCGGCTGGTTGGCCAGCATCTCTTGGCGCGCTCCGCGCGCCTAGAGGACCGCTATACGGCTCGACGTATAGGCCACGCAACGGGTACAAAATCCTCGTAAGGAGCCGTATAGCGGTCCAAGGGTGTTTCGCTCTTGTCATCTCAGCACAAACGCGGTAGGTTTCGTGGCCCCCCGACGCCGAACGCAAAGCCCGGTCGCCACAAAGGAGCCCGCCATGTGCAACACCTCCACCCGACATTCAATCTTCTGCATTCTGCCGCCACACATCCTGCAATCCATCGTCCAGCGGGGGACACCGGAACAGCGTCAGATGGCCACGAACACGCTGGCTGTCGATGCCACGCTGCGCGCGTTCCGTGCGTCGGCGCGCACGTTTGCGACGGCGCCGTCAGTCGATGCGCTGGCGCAGCCTGGCGAGAAGCGGTGCACCGTTTATGACGCGGACCACTCGCAACAGTTGCCGGGTCGGCGCGTTCGTGGCGAAGGCGATCCGCCGAGCGCCGATGTGGCAGTCAACGAGGCCTTCGATGGTCTCGGTGATACCTGGAATTTCTTCTGGAGCGTGTACGGGCGCAACTCGATCGATGACGAAGGGATGCCGCTCGACGCCACGGTGCATTTCGGGCGCGGCTACAACAATGCGTTCTGGAACAGCCAGCAGATGGTGTTTGGCGACGGCGATGGCCGGCTCTTCAATCGCTTTACCATCGCCCTCGACATCATCGGTCACGAGCTCGGCCATGGCGTGACCGAAGACGAAGCGCAGCTCGCATACTTGTTCCAGCCCGGCGCCCTGAACGAATCGGTGTCCGATGTGTTCGGATCGCTCGTGAAGCAGTCGCGCCGAAACGAGATGGCGGACGCCGCCGACTGGCTCATCGGCGAGGGATTACTGGCGCCGGGCGTGCAAGGCGTTGCGCTTCGCTCGATGAAAGAGCCGGGAACGGCCTACGACGATCCGGTGCTCGGCAAGGATCCGCAGCCGGCACATATGAGGGATTTCGTGCGCACGTACGAGGACAACGGCGGAGTGCACATCAATTCGGGAATTCCGAATCGTGCCTTTTACCTTGCCGCCACGCGCATCGGAGGATTCGCCTGGGAGAAGGCCGGCCGCATCTGGTATGAGACGCTGCGTGACCCGCGGCTGCGGACGAACTCGGGCTTCAAGCGGTTTTCGTCGCTGACCGTCGCCAATGCCGGACGACTGTTCGGTGCCGGGAGCCCCGAACAGGCTGCCGTCGTTGCCGCGTGGCAGGACGTCGGAATCTCGGTCGCCGGCGCAGCGGCCCTGACGTAAACGTGCACATCACCTTGAAGACGACCGGAGGAATCGCTCACTTTCCTGGGCTCGCGGCGCCCAGGACTGTCGACGTGTCGACGCTTCCCAGTGACCGTCAACAAGAAATTCAGAAGCTGCTCGACGCGGCCCAGTTCTTCGCGTTGCCGCGGCGTGCTCCTGCACGACGAGGGGCCGCCGACTACCAGACCTATACCATCTCCGTCGCTGATGGCGCCCGGCAACACACGATCGAGGTGAGCGATCCCGTGCCGCCAGATCTGGCGAGGCTGCTGGATGTGCTCCGCGAGCTGACCGAGCGGTAAACCGGAGGCCTGACGGCCTCCGGCTACACGAGGCGCGGAAACCAGGTCATTCTGTTCTGCACGCCGTAGAGCATACTGCCGGGCGACACGGACCAACGCCCGCGGGTAGAATCTGCATCGGCCTTTCGCCAGAGGAGCGCCCATGCTGAATCGAATTGCACTTTCAAGTTTCATAATTGTCTGCGTCCTGCTGGGCGCGCACGTCGTACTGGTTGGGCAGGGAGGCGGACAGCCGGCGTTCAGGCCCCACCCCTCGACGCAGGAACCCGGGAGGCTCGTGACCTTGGCCAGGTTGCAACAGTGGGAGAAGGAGCTGTCGAACTGGGGGCGATGGGGCAAGGACGACGAGCGAGGGCTGCTCAACCTGATTACGCCCGAGAAGACGAAACAGGCGCTGACGCTCGTCAAGGAGGGAAAGACAGTCACGCTGCAGATCAATCCGATCAAGAAGCAGGGGAGCGACACCGGGGGATTCGGCGAGAACGTGCACCGGATGGCGCGCATCGATCCGAGGACAGGCGCGGTGCTCGGCGCCCTCGACATCATTCACCTGTCGATTCACGACGGCCTGAATTCGCATCTCGACGCGCTGTGCCACTATCAGGGGCCGATCGGCAGGAAGCCGGGCGAGCCTGCGGTGAGCTACAACGGATTCCCGTTCACGCTCACTGCGGCCGGGTGCCAGCAATCGGCGGCCGATCGGATGGGCCCCGGATACATCACCCGTGGCGTGCTCGTCGACGTGCCGCTCTTGAAGAAGGTCGAGTGGCTCGAGCCGAGCACACCGATCTACGTGGAGGATCTCGAGGCCTGGGAGAAGTTTGCTGGGATCAGGATCGGGGCGGGTGACGCGTTGCTCATTCGCGGAGGTCGGTGGGCAAAGCGGAAGGCGGAAGGACCGTGGCCGTACGGTCAGGCGGGCGCCGGCCTCCATGCGTCAGTGCTGCCGTGGCTACGGGCTCGCGACGTGTCGCTGCTTGCCAGCGATGCCGTGAACGACGTGCAGCCGTCGGGCGTCGAGGGCATCAATCGGCCGATCCATCAAGTCACCCAGGTAAACCTCGGGCTGCCGATCGTCGACAATGCGTACCTCGAAGACGCCGCCAGCGAAGCGACGAGGCTGAAGCGCTGGGAGTTCATGTTCACCCTGCAGATTTTTCAGATCCAGGGTGGCACCGCGTCACCGTTCAACGCGCTGGCGACCTTCTGAACTCGTCACATAATCCGCTCCTTCGACGCGCGGCACAATGCGGGGGACAACGAGTACAAAGTTTACGCAACGAACTGCGTAGCGGTCCAGAGCATCGCGGGTGCGCTGGCGTCCTGGAATTCGGCCCACGCGAATCAGAACTGCTCGAACACGGCGCCCCGCGGAGGCGCGGGGCGTTTCTACTGCTTCGCCCGTTAGGGCGTAGACGGCGTGGTCTCCGAGTCGGACCCGCTGGGGGCATCCGCATCCGAAGAAACGGTCGACCGGTCGATGTCGAGGAGACTCGTGAGAATGTCGCCCTGCGCGCGCAGCATGCGAGATGCTTCGCTTTGCGCCGAACAGAGCGCTTCGGCCGCCTCGAGGTGGCTCTCCAAATGCCGTCTCACCGCCGCCCAGTCGGCGCGGGCCTGTTCCCAGGCGTCCTGTCGCGCAGCCCGCTCCGCGTCGTACTGATCCTTCAGATCCGCCAGACGCTGCGCTTCCGCTTCTACGGCGGACAGTCGAGCGAGAAGCGCGTCGTATTCGCCCTGCTGCGCATTGGTTGCCTCGACCAGTTCCGCGATCACCGCCTCGAATCGTGCGCGCTCCGCCGTTAACACCTGGCTGCGCTCGTCTCGCTCCCTGTCCAGTGTCGCATGCAGCTCCGCGGCCCGGGCCTCGACCGTCCGCCGTTCGGTTAAGAACGCGCCCCGCTCGTGCTCCCACTGGCGCCGATCGCCCTCATGGGCCTCCGCACGCTCCTGTCGCTCCCTTTCCAGAGCGGCGTGTGCGTCGGCGGCGCGTGACTCGGCCACCTGGACGTCAGTCAACAGCGCCGTGCGCTCGTGCTCCCACCGACGGCGATCGCCCTCGTGGGCCTCGATGCGCTCCTGTCGTTCCCGTTCCAGAGTGGCGCGCACGTCGTCAGTGCGGGCCTCTGCAGCCTGCAGGTCCATCGACAACGCCGTGCGCTCGCGCTCCCACTGGCGCCGGTCGCCCTCGTGGGCCTCGAGGCGCTCCTGTCGTTCCCGCTCGACGGTGGCGCGCACGTCTTCGGTGCGCGACTCGGCCGCCTCCAATTCCGTCAACAGGGCGGAACGGTCGTTCTCCCACTCGCGCTGGTCCTTCTCGTGGGCCTCGTGGCGTTCCTGTCGCTCTCTCTCCAGCGCCGTGTGCGCGTCCGCCGCTCGGGTTTCGACTTCGTGCAATTGCGAGAGCAACGCGGTGCGCTCGCCGTCCCACTCGCGCTGGTCCTTCTCGCGGGCCTCGCGGTGGTCCTGTCGCTCTCCCTCGAGGGCGGTGTGCACGTCTGCTGCACGCGCCTCGGCTGCCTGCGACTGCGAGAGCAACGCGGTGCGCTCGCCGTCCCACTCGCGCTGATTCTTCTCGCGGGCCTCGCGGTGGTCCTGTCGCGCTCTCTCCAGCGTGGTGTGCGCGTCTGCCGCTCGAGTCTCGACTTCCTGCAACTGCGAGAGCAACGCGGTGCGCTCGCCGTCCCACTGGCGCTGATCGCTCTCGCGGGCCTCTGTGTACTGCGTACACCGGCGTTCGGACTCCTGGAGCATTTCCTCGCTCCGGTGCCGACGTTCACGCTCTTCGACCAGCTCGGCGCGAGCCGCAGCAAGCTCCTCCTGCAACGCGCGCATCTCTGCGACGTCCTGCCCGTCTCTCGCGATCGGCTCTCGCTGTCTCTGGTCTTCAGCCGACGCCGGGCCGGAGGCAGCAGGGCGGCCGGCGGCCTCAGTGTCTGCGGTGCCGGCCGCAACGGTGTCTGCGGTGCCGGCCGCAGCGGTGTCGACCTCGGCGGACGCTCGCGTGCTCTGCGACGGGAGACTCTCGAACGTCACTTCCGCGCTGTAGGTGATCGTGCCGTCCTTGACCGTCGCCACTCGTGCGGACACGACGCGGCTCTTCAGCACAAACGGCTCGCCCCCTGGCGGCTCCACCTTCAGGTGGACCGTCGTGCTGGGCGATACTCGCCATCCGAGCTCGAGCCGGGCTCTCGATTCTGAGACGTTCAGCAGGCGAACCGGTCTGCCGTTGATAGAAATGGTCGACCCATCGTTGACCGATGCTTTGAGCCCTTCCACGACCTGCCCGACTACTTGCGACATGCCTGACTACCTCGCGAGAGCGACAATGATAACCCCCAAGAGTTGCCTATAACCCCTGATTCCCCTGACACGGCTATCGGTCGGTCATGTTAGGCTCTCCAGCCTCTGTTACCGGGGCTGCGCGCCCTAGCGCGTCGAATTGGACGCAAATTGGCCAGAAACAGATGATGAGCCGCCACCTGCCGGGATCGATGTGGCTTATTGCCGCGGTTATCGCCTGGAGCGCCTCGTTCACAGGCAGGGCCCAGCCACGCCGGGTTGCGCCGATCCCCCCTGAGTAGTACCCATTTTGTTGAGACGGTCCACTAGTCGCGTCCGACTTCGTGGAGACGAGGCGCCGTCATGACGACGATGATCGCGAGGCCGCCATGCGACGCCGGAGCGGTCCTGGGTGGATCGGTTGCAGCGCCGTGTTCACCGCCGACGAGCCGCTGGGTCCTTGCCGCGACGATCCTGGCGAGCAGCATGGTGTTCATCGACAGCTCCGCCGTGAACGTGGCGCTGCCGGTGCTGCAGAACAGCCTCGATGCCTCGGTGACAGAAGTCCAGTGGGTCATCGAGGTGTACATGCTCTTTCTTGCTGCACTGATCCTGGTTGGCGGTGCGCTGGGCGACCGTCTGGGACGACGACGCGTGTTCATCTGGGGCGTGGGCATCTTTGCGCTGGCCTCGTTCTGGTGCGGCCTTGCGCCTGACCCGGCGCAGCTCATCGCCGCGCGCGCGGTGCAGGGCGTAGGCGGCGCACTGCTCGTACCGGGCAGTCTGGCCATCATCAGCGCGTCGTTCGATGAGGCCTCGAGGGGCGCGGCCATAGGCACATGGTCCGGCGTAACGGCGATGACCATGGCTGCGGGCCCCGTTGCTGGCGGCTGGCTGGCCGCCCACCTGTCGTGGCGCTGGGTGTTCCTGCTCAATATTCCATTCGCGCTTGCGGTGGTGCTGATTGCAGCCACAAGGCTTCCCGAGTCGCGCGACGCATCCGCCACGGGCCGACTCGACTGGGCAGGCGCCGGCGTGAGCATCGCGGCGTTGGGGCTGCTCGTGTACGGCCTGATCGAGTCGGCAAACCTCGGACTTGCACACCCACTCGTGCTCGCGACGATTGCCGGTGGCGTGGTGCTTCTCGGAGCGTTCATCATCGTCGAACGGTCCGTCGGCACTCCGATGATGCCGCTTGGTCTGTTCACGTCCAGAAATTTCACCGGCGCGAACCTGTTGACGCTTCTGTTGTACGGGGCGCTCGGCGGCGCCCTTTTCTTTCTGCCTTTCAATTTGATTCAGGTCCACGGGTACACGCCAGCCGAGGCAGGGGCAGCATGGCTTCCTTTCATCCTCACGATTGCATTGTTGTCGCGCTGGGCGGGAGCGCTCGTCCCTGTCGTTGGTGCAAGAGTGCTTCTGGTGGCCGGACCGCTGATCACGTTGCGGGATTTGCACTGGCGGCCCTGCCAGGCACGGACGGTGGCTACTGGACGACGTTCTTTCCGGCGTTTGTCGTCATGGGACTGGGAATGTCCGTGGCTGTCGCTCCATTGGTGACGGTTGTCATGGGCTCAGTTGAATCACACCGCGCAGGGATCGCGTCTGGGATCAACAACGCCGTGTCCCGCGCCGCAGGACTGCTGGCGCTCGCCGTGATGGGCGTGCTCGTCCTTGCGGTCTTCAATCGCGAGCTCGACCGTCGTCTCGCTTCCTCCCAGGTGCGGCCCGCTGTTGTGGAGCAGCTTGTGCAACAGGGAGTCAATCTCGCGGCTACCAGACCTCCGGCGTCAGCCACGCCTGAGGAAGCGCGCGAATTGCGGACGGCGATCAACGAATCGTTCGTCGCCGGGTTCCGGTTGGCGATGTTGACTGCGGCTGGGCTGGCCGTTGGCAGCGCACTGGTGGCGGCGGTGGCGATCAGAGGAGGATAGAGGGGATGTCTGCAGCATCCAGTTTGTCCATTGATCGCGCGGAAGCGGCGAACCGATTCATCAGGACGCGCGGGCGCTCACGCCGGTTGTTCGATCTGCTCGCTCCGGACGCCTACTATTCGCAGCCGATTCCATTGCGGCATCCCATCGTCTTTTACGAGGGACATCTCTCGGCGTTCAGCTTCAACACGTTGAACAAGCGAGCACTCGGCGAGCCAGGAATCGATGCCGGCCTCGAGCGTCTGTTCGCGCGCGGCATCGATCCCGAGCAGGCTACTGAATCGTCTGGACACCCGCAATGGCCGGCGCGCGACGAAGTGCTCGCGTTTGTGGACGAGGCGGATCGACGCGTGCTCGATGCGCTCCTCACTGCGTCGATCGAGCGGCCGGGTCATCCGCTCCTCGATCGCGGGCAGGCGGTGCACGCCATTCTCGAGCACGAGGCGATGCACCAGGAAACGCTGTTGTACATGTGGCATCAGTTGCCCTACGACCAGAAGCGGCCCCCCGCAGGCATCCTGGTGAACACCGGGGGATCGCCTCGACAGCCCGAGACCACCGACGTGCCTGCCGGCCGTGCGACGATTGGAGCGAGGAGCGGAGAGATCGCGTTCGGATGGGATAACGAGTTCGAGGCAGTGGAAGTGGATGTGCCGGCGTTTGCGATCGATCGGTATGACGTCACGAATGCCGCGTTTCTCGAGTTCGTCGAAGCCGGCGGGTACCGCGATTCGCGATGGTGGACGCCGGACGGCTTTGCATGGCTTCGTGCTGAGGGCATCGAGTACCCGCGGTTCTGGACCGAGCACGAGGGACGATGGTGGTGGCGCGGGATGTTTCAGATGCTCCCGCTTCCAGCCTCATGGCCGGTGTATGTCAGTCATAGCGAGGCCTCCGCGTACGCGCGCTGGCGCGGCCGGCGCCTGCCGACCGAGGCCGAGTACTGCCGGGCGGCGTTCGGCACACCAGCCGGAGTGGAGCGCTCGTATCCATGGGGTGACGACCCGCCTGATGCCGCCCGGGGGCATTTCGATTTCGCGGGATGGGATCCGCAGCCAACGGGCCACTATCCCGCAGGGCAGAGCGCGTGGGGCGTCGACGACCTGCTCGGGAACGGGTGGGAGTGGACATCGACGGTGTTTGCGCCGTTGCCCGGCTTCACGCCGTTGCCGTCGTATCCCGAATACTCTGCGGACTTCTTCGACGGCCAGCACTACGTCATGAAAGGCGCATCATCGGCCACCGCACGCGACCTGCTGCGCCCGAGCTTTCGCAACTGGTTCCGGCCGCATTATCCGTACGTGTATGCGGCGTTCCGCTGCGTATCGGAACGTGCATGAGCGCTGAGGCGGGATCGGCGGCTGCCCTCGGAATCACGAGTCGAGACGTCGAAGAGATTCACTATTACCTGGCCCAGTCTCCGCGGCAGCTTCCGTCGCGCCTGCTCTACGACGTCCTCGGGTCGAGCCTCTTTGACGCCATCTGTCTGCTGCCGTGGTACCGCATCACACGCGCGGAAATGCGTCTCCTCGTCACACAGGGCGCGGCTATCGGTCGTCGGACATCGGCCACCGAGATCGTGGAACTTGGATGCGGCAACGGCCAGAAGCTCGAGGCGCTGATGCGCGCGGTTAGGCCGACCAGGCCGGACGTGCACCTGATCGACGTGTCGCGGGAGGCGCTCGACCGAACGACGCAGGTGCTCCGTGCCGCAGGCGCCATGCGCATTACCGCGGTTCAGGCCACATACGAGGACGGACTCATGCAGCTGCCGGCTGCGCCGCGGCACGGGCGCCGTCTCATCCTGTTTCTCGGGTCGAACATCGGTAACTTCGACCCGCCCGCGGCATCGGCTTTCATGCATCTCACGCGAAGAGCGCTGCGCCGGCGAGACTGGCTGCTGCTCGGCGTCGATCTTGTGAAGCCCGAGCGCGACCTGACCCTGGCGTATGACGATCCGCTCCGTGTGACAGCCGCCTTCAACAAGAATCTGTTGTTGCGTCTCAACACAGAGGCCGGCGCCAACTTCGATCTGGACGGCTTCGGGCACGAGGTTCGCTGGAATCGGCACGCGTCGAGGATTGAGATGCACCTCGTGAGCCGGCGGCGCCACGACGTCGTCGTTCCCGGTCCCAACGGCCCGTTGGCGTTCACTCTCGAGCAGGGTGAGTCGATCTGGACCGAGAGCTCGTACAAGTACGAGCCCGACGGCGTTCGGGCGCTGGTGGAATCCGACGGTCTCGAGTTGCGCTCGCAGTGGATCGATGACGACGCGCGGTTTCTGCTGGCGCTCTTCGAGGCCGTGACCTGAGGCTCCCCCTTATAATGCCGTTCGCGCCATGTCAGACGATCGCCTCGCGCAGCAGATTGCGTTTCTCATCGAAGCCGACAAGCTCAAGCAGGTCGTCCGCCGCACTCCGCTCGTCGATTCGTCGCGACGGGAAAACTCGGCGGAGCATTCCTGGCACCTGGTAGTCGCCGCTATTGTCCTGCGCGAGCACTCGGCCGGCGAGATCGATCTCCTGCGCGTGCTCGAGATGCTCGCCGTGCACGACCTGGTCGAAATCGATGCCGGTGACACGTTCGCCTACGACGTGCAAGATCTCGTGACAAAGGCCGAGCGCGAGCTGGCTGCCGCCGAGCGCGTCTTTGCGCTGCTTCCGCCGGATCAAGCGTCACGTGTGCGATCGCTGTGGGAAGAGTTCGAAGCCCACGAGACGCCGGACGCGCGGTTCGCCAACGCGATGGATCGCCTGCAGCCGCTTCTGCAGAACGCCTGTGCGCAGGGCGGGAGCTGGCGCGAACACGACGTGGAACGCGAGCAGGTGCTGCGCCGTATGGCGCCCGTTCAATCCGCCGTGCCTGCCGCGTGGCCTCTCGTGCTGAAGATTGTGGACGACTTCTGCGCGTCAGGAGTGCTGCGCACGACTGCGTCGGTCAGTGGCGCGTCGGATACGCCTGATCTCTGAACACTCCAGTCCGGCTAAAGCCGGACACTACGTACGCCTTGGTCACCGACTGCGTACGCCTTGGTCACTGACGTAACGTAGTGTCCGCCTTCAGGCGGACCGGGCGGTCGCGACCTACTTCACGACCATCGATGTAAACGGCCACACATACGCCTGCAGGAGTACGAGTAGGCCGACCAGCACCGCGAGCGCGACGCTGTGGAAGAACACGTATCGCAGAATCGTGCCCTCGTGCCCGTACCAGCGCGTCGCGGTGCTTGCCACGACAATCGACTGCGCGTCGATCATTTTGCCCATGACGCCGCCCGAGCTGTTGGCCGCCGCCATCAAGGTCGGGCTCAAGTCAAGCTGTTCGGCTGTGATGCGCTGCAGGCTCCCAAACAGGACGTTGGACGAGGTATCCGATCCGGTCAACGCGACGCCAAGCCACCCGAGCATCGTCCCGAACAGCGGATACAGGACGCCCGTCTGCGCAAACGCCAAGCCCATCGTCGCGTCGACGCCCGAGTAACGGGTGGTATATCCCAGCGCAAGCATCGCGGCGATCGTCAGCAGGGAGAAGCGCACCAGCTGCAGCGTGCGCCAGTACATCACCAGCAGCTCGCGCATCGAATACCCCATCGTGAGGCCGGCAATGACCGCGGCGATGAAAATGCCCGACCCAGTGGCTGACAGCCAGTTCAGCGCAAACACCGCGGCTTCGGGTGTCGCAGCTTCGACAACGGGTGGGACGCGTAGCACGAGATTGTGCAGTCCCGCCACGGGGACCCGGACGATCGAAATCCCGTCGAGCACCGCCTTCACCTGCGGCAGTCCCCACATGAACACCACCACGCTCAGGATGATCCACGGCGTCCACGCTTGAATCACCCGGGCCGACGGAGCGTCCGGCGCTTTCGTCATCGGCGCAGGGCCATTGCCGATTTCAGCCGTTACGTAGCCCGGATCACGTGGCTGCCAGACACGCAACAGCAGCGCCAGCGCACCCATCGACACCAGCGCGGAGACGACATCGACCAGCCATGGCCCGTGGTAGTTGGAGACGAGAAACTGCGGCACCGCAAACGCAACACCCGCCACGAGTACGGCGGGCCAGACTGCGATCGTCCCGCGGAATCCAGCAAACGCCCAGATGAGCCAGAAGGGGACGATCACCGAGAAGAACGGCAATTGCCGTCCGACCATCGAGCTGAGGTCCTGCAGGTCGAGCTTCGTCACGCTCTCGAGCGCGATGATCGGCGTCCCCAGCGCACCGTATGCAACCGGCGCCGTGTTGGCGATGAGCGACAATCCTGAAGCCGCCAGCGGGCTGAAGCCCAATCCAATCAGAATGGCCGCGGTCACAGCGACCGGCGTGCCGAAGCCTGCGGCCCCCTCGAAGAACGCACCGAAGCAGAACGCCACCAGCAGAAGCTGCAGTCGGCGGTCCGCCGTCACCGTTGTGATGCTCGTGCGAAGGATCGCGAACAGACCTCGATCGTTCGTCAGCTGGTACAGAAAAATGACGTTGAGCACGATCCAGCCGATGGGAAACAGCCCATACGCAGCACCGTAGGCTGCGGCACCGCCGGCCATGCCTGCCGGCATGCCAAAGACGAACATGGCAACGGCGAGGGAGGTGGCCAGTCCAAGCAGGGCTGCGTTGTGCGCCTTGACGCGAAAGATGCCCAGCGAGCCGAGGAGCACGATGACGGGGAGCGCCGCGCACAGCGTCGAGAGTGTCGCGTTGCCCAGCGGGTCGTAGATTTGAGGCCACATGTGTTGGATGTCCGGGCCAATCCTACAGAGCGGATCAGAGACGGGTCAAATTACCGTAAACTCGTAGCTCACATGAAACGACGCTTGGACGGTCTCGTTTTGGCGCTGACGGCGGTCGCGCTGTTCGGGTGGCCGTTATCGGGCCAGCAGCCGTCCAGTGCTTCGGGGACGGCGGTGGTGGCATCGTTCTACGACCTGAAGACCAAAACACTCGACGGAAAGCCTGCGGACCTCTCGCAGTACCGCGGCACCGTGAGCCTTGTCGTCAATGTCGCCAGCTATTGTGGTTACACACCCCAGTACTCCGGTCTTGAAAAACTGAACCGTGAGATGAAGGGAAAGGGGTTCAACGTCCTCGGATTCCCGAGCAACGATTTCGGGGAACAGGAGCCCGGCACGGCCCAGCAGATTGCGGAGTTCTGCAGGCTGACGTACGACGTGACGTTTCCGATGTTCGAAAAAGTCGTGACGAAAAGCGGGCCTGGTCAGTCGCCTGCGTACGCGTTTCTCGGCCGGTCGGGTCACCTGCCCGCGTGGAATTTCAGCAAGTACGTGGTGGATAAGGAAGGGCGCGTGGTCGCATTCTTTCCGAGCGACGTCACGCCCGAAGATCCGAAGCTGCGTGCCGCGATTGCCCGGGCGCTCGCGACCCGCTGACTCCCACAAGGACGACCATCGGCGTTTCTTCCGCCGACCTGACCGCGCACGCTAAAGCGTGCGCTCTACGGCAGGACACGATAGAGCCGCTCGTCATAGGGTGCGCCGTCAATAGCCGTCTCGCGTAGACCTTCGCGATAGGTCCTGCTGTGGGCAGCCGATACGTGCGCCTCCCGCACACGCTCATCTCTCCATGCCTCGAGCACCGTGAAGTGGTTCATTCGGGCGCCCTGCAGGACGTCGAACCGCAGGTTGCCCATGTCCTTGCGGCTGACTTCGACCTGCGCGCTCAGGAACTCCCGTGCTTTTGGAAGCCCGGTCGGGACGACATCGACGTGCGTCACCACGAGAATGGCGTCGGCAGACGCGGTCGACGGTGAGCCAACGGCGTACACCGTATGGACACGCTCGTCGTACGACGTAATGCGGAGCGGCGTGAGCTTCTCGTGAAACTGCATCACGTGTGCCGAGGCGCGATGCGTCTTCCACGCGCTCTCGTCCCGCCATTCCTCGACAAGGACGAAGCGGCCGCGCGGCCCGTTCTGCTGCCAGATTTCGGCGCTGCGGTTGCCCTGGTCGCGCCGAGTCGCGTCGCGGTACATTTTCAGGAGCGCGACCGCCTGCGTTTCGGATGTCGGCATCACGTCCACGTACGTGACCACGATCCGTGGTCCCTCTGGCGGGGCACTCACGGGCGTCGTCGTCTGACCATTAGCGATGCCGATACCGCTGCCGATCAGCAGAACGACCAGAACTGATGCAAGGGCTATGATTCGGTTGTACATGATTCCTCCAGCCGTGACAGGCGCATTCTGTCACTGCTGGGGAACCCTGTCTATCGAGGGGTGGGCGGTGCGTCTCGTTGGAGAGGCGCCGCTTCACCACATCAGGGCCATCGCAGGACCAGCTCCGGAGAATCACGGCGTGTGAACGAGCTCGAGCTCGATGGCGACGTTGACCTGATCGCCAACGACGACGCCGCCCGTCTCGAGTGCCTGGTTCCAGTTCAGCCCGAAATCCTTGCGGTTGATACGGGTTGCGGCGTTGTATCCGACGCGTTCGCCGCCCCATGGATCCCGTACCCGGCCGCCGGCGTGCACGGTCAACGTGATCGGCTTGCTGACACCACGAATGGTGAGGTCGCCGGCGACGGCGAAGCTATCGCGGCCTGCACGTTCAATCCGCGTGCTTCGAAATGTGATGGCGGGATGTTGCTCGGCGTCGAAGAAGTCGGCCGAGCGCAAGTGCTCGTCACGCTGACTCTGATGCGTGTCAACGGTGGCCACCGGAATGGTGAGAGCGAACGACGCGTTCTCCGGGTCGGCTTCATCGCCCGTGAGCGTTCCGCTGACGCCGCCGAACCGGCCCTTCACCGTGGAAATCATCAAGTGACGAACCGCAAATTCGACGTGTGAATGCGCCGGGTCGACCTGCCATGCGGTGGCGACGGCTGCTGCAACAGTGCTCATATCGTTCCTCCTATGGTTACTAGTCAGAAGTAACTATATATTAGTAAGTATATTACGTCAAGTAAGTCACGTGCGGTAGAATGCAGACATGGCCGAAAGCCGCCTGTGTCCCCGCTATCACCAGGCGGTCGAACTGTTGGGCCGCCGCTGGGCCGGCGCCATCGTCAGCATCCTGCTCAGGGGACCGGCTCGCTATAACGAGATCCGCGCGGAAATCCCGGACATCAGCGACCGCATGCTTGCCGAGCGCCTCAAGGAGCTCGAGGCGGAAGGGGTCCTCGTGCGGACGGTCATTCCCGAGCCGCCGGTCGGCGTCGAGTACAAGCTGACCGAAAAGGGGCGGGCGCTCGAATCGGCCGTCGGCGCCATCGCGAGGTGGGCCGAACGGTGGATTCCGGTGCCTGCTCCAGCCAAACGCGCGCGGGGCAGGCGCCACTGATCCGGTTCCCCGGAGACCTTAAGGTCTCCGGCTACATCTGATATCTTGACGGTCTTGCATGAACACGGCGGACGAAGAGGTATGCGACGTATCGTCCTGATGCGCGGCGCGTGGCTCGTTGCCGCCGTCGTGGCATTGATGGGCGTCGTGGCAGCCACACGCGGCGGCGCCGAAGGTGACCAGGCGACGCAACCGATCGCTCACACGGCGACGACTCCGGTGACGCTGCCTGCCGGCATGGCGCCCGCCTGGAGTCCTGATGGCCTGGACGCGGCGGCCCGCGACTTGCCGCGGCTGCACAGCCTGCTCGTCAGCCGCGACGGCGAGATCGTGTTCGAGCGCTATTACAACGGCATGCGCCGCGATCGTCCCGCCAACGTGAAGTCGGCATCCAAGAGCATCATCTCAGCGCTCGTCGGCATTGCGATCGATCGCCGGCTGATTCCGGATGTCGCAACTCCCATCGTCAAGTATTTCCCCGAGCTCGCCAGCGATTCGGATTCGCGCAAGCGCGAAATTACCGTCGAGCATCTCCTGACGATGCGGCCAGGGCTCGAAGGTACCAGCAATCGCAACTACGGGGCGTGGGTGACCAGCCGGAACTGGGTGCGGCATGCGCTGGCGCGTCCCATGTTCGCATCACCCGGTGAGGAGATGGAGTACAGCACTGGGAACACGCACCTGCTGTCGGCCATTCTCACCAAGGCCTCGGGGAAGAGCACGTGGCAGTTTGCGAGCGAGGTGCTCGCCAAACCGCTCGGGTTCGCGCTCGCCCAGTGGCCGCGCGATCCGCAGGGGATCTACTTCGGCGGCAACGATATGCTGCTCACGCCGCGGCAGATGCTCGCGTTCGGCGAGCTCTATTTGAACGAGGGACGCGCCAACCGGCACCAGCTCGTTTCTACGGATTGGGTGGAGCGGTCGTGCGACGGACGTGCGCGCAACCGTCGTCCGGGCGGCCCGGGCTTCGATTCGAATCGAGAATCCGATCCCTTGCGCGATCGCGAATATGGCTATGCCTGGTGGGTGCACGAGATCCGCGGCTACGAGACCTGTTTTGCGTGGGGATACGGCGGCCAGTACATCTTCGTCATGCCCGAGCTCGAGCTCGTGATGGTCACCACATCGTCACCGGATGTGAGCGAGGAGCGGCGAGGTCATCGTCGTCTTCTCTTCGACATCCTTGACGAATTCGTCGTGACGCCGATCAGCGCGAGCAGGAATTCACGACCTGACGCATTCACGAATTGACGCCGGCCACGACTCGGGATCGTCGTGAGCGATCCGCGCAGGCTGAAGCCTGCGCGCTACGTGTGCGCATGCAGAAACCAGCGATCGATGAGGACGTGGCGCGTGAATGCGCGCGAGCCGAGCAGCACCCGACCGATCGATTTGACCACGCCGGCCAGCGCGTCGGGCGTCCTCGACGCTGCCGGATACCGGAGACGCAGCGCCGTTTCATACGGCCGAAGATCGTCAACGTGCGCGCGTCCACCTGCGGCAACCAGCGTTTCCGCCGCCAGGCGTCCGGATTCAACCGCAGGCTTTATCCCTTCACCGCTCTCCGGATAGGCGAGGCCCGCCGCATCGCCGGCGACCAGGACGCCGTCGCCAACCAGCGGGCGTCGGCCGACACCGCACGCGAGATATGCGTGACCGCACCAGCGGACTAGAGAAGCGCGCCGCGCGAGACCGCGACGCTCGAGAAAGTCGACGAACTCTCGGATGTGCGGGTTGAGATCGCCGTTGTCGCGCCGTCCCAGCCCGATGTTCAGGTACCCGCCTTTGCGCACGCACCAGCCGTACCCTTCGAGATCGCGACAGAAGAACAGCTCAGGGGTGTCGCCGGTCACACTGCTCGTGTTTTCGTCTTCCACCCGGAACTCCGCTTCTTTGGCGACGACCGGTCTGACCACGTCGGCGCCGCCGCGCAACTGTCGCGCCACGGGGCAAAAATGTCCGCCGGCGCCCACGACGACCGGCGCGTGGATCTCGTCGTTGGCGATCCACATGTCGCCCTGCCGCACCAATGACGCGAGCGGCGTGCTTCCGATTACGCGCGCACCGGATCGGCGCAGCAGGAAGTCATCGAACTCGCAACGTCGGATGGCGTAGCTGACAATCTCGGGATATCGAGTCTCGAGAGAAGGTCGGCCGATGACGGAAGTGCGAAAGCCGGTGATTTCCTGCATGGTGAGACCGGTTGCCCGGTACTCGGCCTGGTCGAGGTCGAGCAGGCTGAAGACGCCAGGTGTCACCCAGCCGGCGCACACCTTGTCACGTGGGAAGCGTGCGCGATCGAGGACGACGATGTTCCAGCCGGCTTGTGTGAGTACGCGGGCACACGTCGATCCAGCCGGACCTCCCCCGACGACGAGCGCATCGCATCGGAGCATCATTGTTGCGCGTAATTCAAAATGCAAAAGAATGCAAAAGTCAAAATGTCAAACCAGGGGCTCCTCAGCAACCTGCTAGCGGTGCTCGGGACCGACGAGCTCGTAGGGCGCGCGAGCGCCGTTGTTCGCGTACATCTCCGCACGCGTCCAATACGGAGGGACGGCTTCCATGGGGGCAAACACCACCTGAAACAACTGCAACGATCCGGTGGCGAAAGCCGCTTCGGATCCGACCAGATAGAGCTCCCAGGCTCTCCTGAACTCTTCACCGTAGCGCGCACGAACCTGGTCGCTGACGTCTGCAAACCTCCGGCTCCAGTGCGCGAGTGTGCGCGCGTAGTGGAGGCGCAGGTTCTCTACATCGAGAATCGACAGACGCGCCGGTCCAAGCACCTGTGTGGCGACTTCTGCAAGCGTTGGCGGGTACCCGCCAGGAAAGATGCGGCGGCGTATCCATGCATTCAACGGGCGCGGAATGTCGCGTCCGATGAAGTGCAGCAACCCGCGGCCGCACGTCCGTCGCAGCACGCGGGAGATGACGTCGGCCAGGCTGCGATAATGCTTCACCCCCACGTGCTCGAGCATGCCGACCGATACGAATGCGTCGTACTCTCCACGAACGTTCCGGTAATCGTCCTCGATGAACTCCACGTGAGACGCCAGCCCCTCGCGCGCCGCGCGGGAACGGGCGTACGCGATCTGCTCGCGTGAGAGGTTGAACGCCTTGACCCGTACGCCGAATTCGCGTGCCATGTGCAGGGCAAGCGCGCCCCAACCGCAACCCGCTTCGATGACCGTTTCACCCCGTTGCAGCCGCAGCTTGCGGCAGACGAGATCCATCTTTGCGACCTGCGCCTCCTCGAGTGTCGCGTCCGGGTGGTCGAAATAGGCGCACGTGTAGAGGAGCTGTGTGTCGAGCCAGCCTGCATAGAAATCGTTGCCAAGGTCGTAGTGGTGGTGCACGTTCTGCCGCGCGCGCTGGAGACTGTTTGCACGCAGAACGTGCAGGCTGACCTGCTCGCGTCGCGTCGGTATGAGACTCAGTCTGGAGATCGCCTCGAGCACCGGTTCCAATTCGCCACGCACCTTGAGCGTTCCTGCCATATACGCCTCACCGAAGTACAGATGCGGGTTGAACAGGACGCGACGGAGCGTTCGTGGATCGTCTACGACGAGCGCGCCGACAGTCGGTTCCGTGGCTGGGTACGCGGAAGTGCCATCCCACAACTCCAGGCGGACGCGGGCAGGCACCAGCCTTCGCTGGAGGAGCGAGGCGAGCCACCGGTGCAGCCAGCCAGTCATGGGCTCCACCCTTGATATCCCGCGGAGCCCAAGCCTGGCTGACAGCGTCTCTTGGCGCGCTCCGCGCGCCGAGGACCGCTATACGGCTCCCACAGCGTCGCGCAACGGGCAAGAAATCCTCGCAAGAGGCCGCATAGCGGTCCAATCATGAGCTCTGCCTTTGAGGGCTTGCAAAAGCCATGACCGGTTGCCGGTGACCGAATCCTCGCAAGAGGCCGTATTGCGGGGCAAACCGCCGGGAAATCATTGGAACAGGGACGATAGCGCGGCTCGAATGGATGAGTCTAGTCCCTGGCTGGTAGGCGGTAGCCGGTAGCCGGTAGGCGGTAGGCAGTAGGCGGTACGCAGTAGGCGGTAGGCAGTAGGCAGTAGGCAGTAGGCTGGACGCCGTCAAAGCCGGTCACCGCAGCCACTCAGGAACGCGCCAGCTATAATTCGCGCACCGCAGACACGATGACCTTCGTCCCCGGCACCCGTCTTGGGGTGTATGAAGTCCGCTCGATGCTTGGCGCGGGAGGCATGGGGGAGGTCTATCGCGCACGCGACACGAAGCTCGGGCGCGACGTCGCCGTCAAGGTCGTGTCCGCCGGCTTCGCGCAGGATGCCGAACGCGTCGCCCGGTTCCAGCGAGAGGCGCAGCTCCTCGCCACACTGAATCATCCGAACATCGCCACCATATACGGACTCGAGGAAGCGCAAGGATCGCAGTTCCTCGTAATGGAGCTCGTCGAAGGCGAGACGCTGGCGGAGCGGCTCCGGAGACCTGAAGGTCTCCGGCTACCGGCCGATGGTAGCGGGAGGCCTTCAGGCCTCCCGAGCGACGAGGCTCTTGCGATCGCGCGTCAGGTGGCAGATGCGCTGCAGGCGGCGCATGAGAAGAGCATCATCCATCGCGATCTCAAGCCGGCGAATATCAAGATCACACCTGACGGCACGGTAAAGGTGCTGGATTTCGGTCTCGCGAAGCTCGTCGGTCCGCCTGAAGGCGGACACTACGTACAGCAAGACGGTCGTAGTGTCCGGCTTCAGCCGGACCTCACGGCATCTCCAACCATTACCTCACCCGCAGTGATGACCGGTGTTGGCGTGCTGCTCGGTACGGCGGCGTATATGTCGCCTGAGCAGGCGAAGGGGCGCCCTGCGGACAAGCGTAGCGACGTCTGGGGCTTCGGATGCGTGCTCTACGAGATGCTCACCGGCAAGCGACCCTTCGATGGGGAGGACTTGAGCGACACGCTGGCCGCCGTGCTGATGCGCGAGCCCGACTGGCACGCCCTCCCCGCGCAAGTGCCTCCACAGATTGTCACGTTGCTGAAAGGTTGCCTGGAGAAGGACCGCCAGAAGCGGTTTGCCGACATGTCGGTCGCGCAGTTCCTGCTGCGCGAACAGACCCCCATGACGCCTGCTGCCACCGTGGCGTCTGCGGCCACAGCGAAGGCAAACATGTGGCGGCGTCTTGCGGGTCCCGCCGCGGCGCTGGTCCTGGCCGGCGTCGTGGGCGCCGCGGTCTGGTTCGCGACCCGCCCGGCCGAGCCGCGCGTGGCGCGCTTCCCGCTGACGACTGCAAATGCGGACGCGCTCAGCATCAATGCGTTCGACCGCGATCTGGCAATCACTCCCGATGGCTCGCGCGTCGTCTATGTGGGAAGAGGCGGCGCCGAAATCCTGTTGCGTTCGCTCGATCAAATCGCGCCGATCAGCTTGGCCCGCGGTCTGGTCCGCGGTGTCTTCATAGCGCCAGACGGGCAGTGGGTCGGCTTTGTCGATAACAACAGGACACTGAAGAGGGTTGCGATCACCGGTGGGCCTCCGCTCACCGTAACTGCCCTCGACGGCGGTTCTC
>DATCJA010000111.1:0-14940 GCA_036507475.1 Vicinamibacterales bacterium | reverse complement strand
GCGCGTTTCCTCCATCCACATTCCCCAATATCCTAAGCCAAACGCTGCGAGTACGATCCCGGCAGTTTCCCACCACGCAAGCTGACCGGGGTTGAACAACGCTTCCAGCGGCGCGAATACCATCACGAGCACAGCTACCTCGCGCAGGAACTCGCCAGCCATCTCGCTGCGTGACTTCGGCCTCGCCAGGAGATCGGCAATCTCGCGAAGGACGTCCTCGTCGGCCATGGCCCATGGACCACGCAAAAAACGATCGCACTCGATCCATAGGGAATGTTCGATTTGTTCTGCCGCGGGACGTTCAGAGTTGAGTACTCCGGGGAGCCAGAGGGTGGCAAATCCGTCAAGTCGTGGATGGAAACCCGGGCGCCTGCGTCACACGCTGCGCCTGCAGGAGGTGCCGCCGCTCGTGCGTGATCAGCAGCGCGAAGACCGACCCCAGAGGCATCGGCAGCCAGCGCACCACGGGCGACGCCGCGCGTCCGCGCGCGAGATCCAGCCCGTTCGCCTGTCGCAGGCGGTCGACGTACTGAACCTGATAGGCGCGGAACGCCGCCATGATCTCCTGGCGCGGGCGGTTCGGCGCCGGATAGAACGCCCGAGGCGCCCTGCCGCGCACCCACGAGTTCGGCTGCATGAGGAACACGTGCAGGCGCCCGATCCAGTTGTATCGATATGGACCCCGACCGAACAATCCGCGTCGAATGGCATCCGCGAGCCCTTCGTCCAGCACGGGGAGATACACGCGCGCGGTGGCGTTGAGGTGATCGATGCACTGTGCGATAGACCACCGGTCGGGCCCCGGCTGCCACGCGAACTGCGCATCGCTCAGCGGCGTGACCAGGGCGTCGGCCTCGGCCGTCAACTGCTCGAACTGTCGTCGGAAGTGGTCTATCTCCGGCGCCAGCGCCAGCGGATTGCGCGTCTCCATGGACGTCATCATTTGGGGGGGGCACTATCTTACGCCGCAAGTCGCTGCTGCACACGCCGGCGTAGGCGAACGGCGTCGCGCGGCGCGTGTCCGTCGAGGTCGTTATTGAAATACGCATACACATCGTGTCCGCTTGCGGCACGTTGTGTCAGCCAGTCGCTCCACTCCTCCAGCCTTCGGTCGTCGTAGGCCCCGCCGTATTTCTTCTCGCCACAATGAAAGCGAACGTAGGTGAATGGGCCAACCGCCAGCTTTCCACTGGTCGACCCTTTCATGTCGTGCAGGCAGAGCGCCACCTTGTACTGATTCATGAGCGCAAATACGCGCTCGTCGTACCAGCTCGGTGCGCGAAATTCGACTACGTGAACCGGATACGGCCACACGTCCTGGAGTGCGCGGAGGAAAATCTCGAACCGTTCGACGTCGAGCGGCCATTGCGGCGGCAGCTGATACAGGATTGGCCCGAGGTGAGCGCCCAGATGCTTCGCATGGTCGAAGAAACGGACGAGGGGGTCGTGCGGCTCCTTCAGTTTCTTCATATGCGTCAGAAAGCGGCTCGCCTTGACCGCGTAGACAAAACGTCGGGGCGCCTGCTCGCTCCACTTCGCGAAAGTCGCAGCCTCCGGCAGCCGATAAAAACTGTTGTTGATCTCAACCGTATCGAAGTGGAGGGCGTAGTGCGCAAACCAGCGGGCCTGGGGCAGCTCTGCGGGATAGAAGTTGCCTCGCCAATGGCGGTATTGCCAGCCCGAGCAGCCAATGCGGATGATTCCTCCGGTGCGCATTACCGTCGTGCTCCTTAACTGTTTGAGGGATAGCTGTTTACACGCAGCAAGGGGTTGGCTAAAATAATCGGGCGCATCGGTCGCGGCTCGTCCCTCGACCATGTGTTCCCACAAAAATCGGGCCGTGTTGCACCCGGGTTTTCCGGTTGTGGTCGGCTCGACCGGAGGCCTGAAGGGCTCCGGCTACCGGAGACCTCGAGGTCTCCGACTACCCGCGCCAGCTAAGGGAGACCCGCGTGCTCGGAGGCAGATTCTCTCGCAACGGCCTGTTCTGGACAGGCGGCATCCTCGCCATCGTCGCGCTCCTCACGGTTGCGTTTCTGGCTGCGCGCTCGAGCGGCGCGACCGGGCCGACGTCGGTGGCGTTCACCGATTTTCTTCGCGACGTGCAGGCGGGCCGCATCGCCACCGTGACGGTGACGTCGGATGGCGTGCTCTTCGAGCGACGTGATGGGACGCCGTTCCATACGGTTGCGCCTCAGGGCTACATCGCCTCCAACCCGACGTTCGTGACAGACCTTGCCGAGCGCGGCATTCGTCTCGACGTGCAGCAGGCGCAGTCGTCAAATGCCGGCCGCTACGGTGCGGTCGCGCTCGGGTTTCTCATTTTCGGCATTGCCGGGCTCGTTCTCGTGCGCATGATCACGGGCCGCGTGCCCACGCTCGAGCGCACGCGCACGATCGACCCCGAAAAAGTTCCGGTGACGTTTGCCGACGTAGCCGGCGTCGACGAGGCGAAGGACGAGGTGCGCGAGATCGTGGAGTTCCTCAAGGATCCGGCACGTTTCGCGACGGTGGGGGGCCGCATTCCGCGCGGCATCCTGCTCGTCGGACCGCCTGGAACCGGCAAGACGCTTCTGGCGCGATCGATGGCAGGCGAAGCCGGGGTGCCCTTCATTTCTGCCAGCGGCTCGGATTTCGTCGAAATGTACGCCGGCGTGGGCGCGGCGCGCGTTCGGCGGCTCTTCCGCGATGCGCGTCGTCACAAGTCGTGCATCATCTTCATCGACGAGCTCGACGCCGTGGGTCGCAATCGCGGCGGCAGCTCGTTGAGCCACGAAGAGCGCGAGCAGACCCTCAATCAACTGCTCGTCGAGATGGACGGCTTCACGCAGTCCGAGAGCATCATCGTCGTGGCGGCCACCAATCGTCCCGACATTCTCGACCCCGCGCTGCTGCGTCCCGGCCGCTTCGACCGGCAGGTCACCGTCGGCAACCCCGACCTGCGCGGCCGAGAGCAGATTCTGCGCGTGCACTCGCGCAAGGTGCCTTTGGAGCCGGATGTGGACCTGCGCGCGATCGCACGCGGTACGCCCGGATTCTCCGGCGCGGACCTCGCGAACCTCGTCAACGAGGCGGCACTCCTCACGGCGCGCACCGGCCGGACTGCGGTTGGTACCCAGGACCTCGATGCTGCGCGCGACAAGGTGCTGATGGGCGTCGAGCGCAAGTCGATTGCCATGAGCCAGCACGAACGGGTCACGTGCGCCTATCACGAGGCGGGACACGCCGTGGTGGCAGCGATGCTGCCCGATGCCGACCCGCTGCACAAGGTGACAATCGTTCCGCGGGGCCGCGCGCTCGGCGTGACGATGCAGTTGCCCGAGGCGGACCGCTATACGCACTCGATGCCGTTCATCGAAGCGCAAATCGCGATCCTGATGGGCGGGCGCGTGGCGGAGGAGCTGTTTCTGCGCCAGATGACCAGCGGCGCTGCCAACGATATCGAACGTGCAACGGAACTGGCGCGCAAGATGGTGTGCGAGCTCGGAATGTCCCCGCTCGGGCCGCTTCACTTCCGGCGCCCGTCGACCGGCTGGGACTCGGATAGCCGCGCCGCCGGCTTCAGTGAGGAAACCGCACGCCGCGTAGACGACGAGATCCGTGCGTTCGTGATGCGCGGCTATGAGACCGCGCGGCAGATCATCGAGCGGCAGCGAGATGCCGTGAAGGTCGTGGCGGAAGAACTGCTCGACGTCGAATCGATTGATGCGACCCGTCTCAAGGAATTGCTCGCCGGGTCGTTGATGCCGGCGATCGTGCCGTCGATCGACCCATCGACACCTACCGAAGCGTCGTTGAACTGACGCCCGCAATCGCCTCCACTGCCGGCGACTCCGGCCACACGGGCGCCGGTGCTGCTGTGTAGGCCGCATGCGCCATGCTCGCTTGGAACAGCGCCGTCTGCGATGCAATGAACTGCAGCTTCACGACGATCCGCGCGAGCACATAGAGCTGGGCGACGGCGAACCCGACCCACATCAGTCCTCCGACGGGCCCAGCCCCCGGCGCCACGAGCGACCAGACACCAAGCAACACGAAAAACACCAGCGCATTCAGGGCATAAAGGCCGATCACCGTACGCGGGTGCCGTCCCACGAACCGCAGCGCGGCCCGTAGAGCGCCCAACGCGCTGCGCCGGTCCTCGACAACCAGGCGGATTCGCGCGTAGTCGAACGTGATATTGGCCGCGACGAGACACGCGCCAAACACCATGTAGAGCGCGATTCGCCAGAGGAACGCGTCGCGCTCCACGGCGACGTCGCGCGTCAGCCGCCTGAACCCCTCGTCCAGGAGCCACGCGTGGACGTACGAAAACAAGAACCAGTAGACCAGGCCGGCAATGACGGACAGCCGCAGGAACCGCCAGAAGAAGACGCCTGACGCGCCAAAGAACCCAAACGTGCGCGTGGGTCGCTGCCGAGCGAGGCGGTCGAGAATCCCGCCCGACAGGAACGTCCACGCCACGAGGTACGCGGCCAGGGCCGCCGTGATCGGAAGAACCTCGGGTTCGGCGTCGAGGACGCTGCTCAGGTTGTCGAGCGTGGCCGCGAAGCCGACGATTGCAGGCGAAAACGTGGTGGCGAGACCAGACGCCTGCGACGCGAATTCCTGCCACCAGTCGTAGTTCACGGCCTCAGCCGCCGCATCGGCCATCAGGCTGCGCCCCATGTGCGCTTCGAGCGCCCCGCGCAGCGCAAGCGCGAGCGGCAGCGCAGCGAATAACGTGAAGGCGAACACGCCCGCTACGACCGCAGGCGCGCGGAACACCCGACGCAAGCCGTCGCGCCAGGCTGGAACGGTCATACGAAGAAGGCGTAGGTGAGCATGAGATCCTGCAGCCATACCAGCCACTTCAGGCTCCACTTGAGGCTGGCATCGCCGGCGCGCAGCTCGAGCGTGGCGCTGTTGTTGGTGTAGTTCACGTCGAGCAGCAGCACGCGCTCCGGATCGACTTCCACCGAGAGTCCCTCGGACGGGCGGTTGTACGTGTAGATGATGCGCCGGTCGCGTCCGTCCCAGCGCTCCGTCACGCGCGCCCCGTCACGGAATGTCGTGACGACGTCGACCGGGAAGACAGCCTCGCCAAACCTCCTCACGACCACCACCGTGCGATACCCGTTGGGTTCCTTCGTGCCTTCGCTCGCACTTTGAACCGCGTCCGGCGTCAGCCGGACCTCACTCGTAGTGTCCGGCTTTAGCCGGACCCGCGTGCTCGTGAAACTCTGCACGCCATAGTCGAACACGTTGGAGCTGCGATATGCCTCGTCGAAGAACCAACTCATGTCGCGGCCGGCGACTTCGCTGACGACTGCAAAGAAATCCGCTGGCTGCGGATGACGGAACTTCCATCGATCGAAATACGTGGACATGATGCGCTGCAGCACCGGCCAGCCGAGGTGCCGCTCCAGTGTGTGCAGCCATAGGGCCGTCTTGTTGTAGGTGATGAAGGTGGCCGTGCCCGGCCAGTACCGGAACGTGGGAGTGGCCTGGACATCGGCTTCCGCGTTGTCGCGATACCCCGTGAGACGGTTGCCGTCGGTCGCACGCGACAGGCGGACGTCTTCGATAACCCAGGGGATGAATCCACCGAAAAAGCGCAGGGCGAGGCGATCGGGAGATCCAGCCTCATCGATGACACGCGCGGTTGAGAACGTGTTGAGCCCTTCGTCCATCCACGCATGCTCGAACTCGTTGCTGCCGACAATCCCGTACCAGAACTGGTGACCCGCCTCATGAATCGTCACCGATTCGGGCTGCGGAACGCGCGACGGCGCAATCAACCGCGACCCGGCGGTGAACAGCGTGGGGTATTCCATGCCACCGCTGCCGCTCTGAAAGGCGGGGTCGACGATGGTGATGTGGTTGTAGGGGTAGGGTCCAAACCATTCACCGTAGTAGCGGAGCGTGGCCGCGGTGGCATCGAAGTGGCGCGTCTCCTGGCCCGCGTGCTCCGGCTGGAGCAGCAGCCGCATTTCGACGCGTGGCAGCCCAGGGTGCTCGAACATTCGCCGTACATCGATGAAGCGCGTGCTGGCCGTCCACGCGAAGTCGTGCACATCGGCGGCCCAGTAACGGTGGGTGTTCTGAGGGTAGTTGTTGCCCAGCCAGACGATTCCTTCGGCGCAGGCTACTGGCGGCTCGGGCGTCAACGATGCGCGGCAGCCGGTTGCTCCAACAACGAACTCTCGCGGCGCCGTAATCCGCACGTCGTACACACCGTAGTCGGAATAGAACTCCGTGACCCTGTGGAACTGATGGGTGTTCCAGCCGCGGTCCTCCAGAACTCCGAGCTTCGGAAACCACTGCGCGATGAAGTAGTAGTCGTCCACATAGCCGGTGCGCGCGAATGGCCTCGGGATTTTCCCTGTCCACGCCAGCTCGACGTCGAGCGTCTCCTGCGGCTGCACGGCAAACGGCAGCGGCACTCCCATGACAGTGCGATCCTCGGCGTTGCCGTCATCGGGCGCTAGAAAGCGCTGCTCGGACGTGAGGTCGATCCAGCCGGTGTTCGATTCGCCGTTCAAGCCTTCGGTTTGCACCGCAAAGCTCGGGTTGGTACGTATTCCGCCGAAGCTTCCGTCGGTGCGTGCAGGCCGACGCACTCGAAGACGGGTCACGTCAATCGATCCCCACGCGTCGGCGCGCGGCGGCGTTGAATCGCCTGCGAGCCGCCGTTCGCGCAGCCACGTCGAGTCGAGATTGCGCCAGGCGTTCCAGTAGAGGTGGAACTGCAGCTCGGATGTCGGGTTGGCGCTGATGTTGCGCCAGCGGATCGTCTCGCGGCCGGTCAGGCTGCGCGCCGCGTGATCGAGCGTGACGTCGATGTCGTAGTTCGCGTTGCGCGGCGACCGAGCGCCCGGCTGCGGGCGATCGAAGCGTTGAACGCCCGCTTGTCGTGCTTCGACACCGACAAGGCCGACGAGCAACAGTGCGGCCGCGGCTGCCTTACTCCTGAGCATCACTCCGTGCATTCTATAATCGCTTCTTTGTACAGGAGACCGAATGGCGATTCGTGTGGTGCTCATCGGCCTGGGTCCCATTGGCGCCGCCGTGGCGTGCCAGCTCGATCGACGCGAAGGGCTTCAGCTCGTCGGGGCAGTCGACATCGACCCCCTGAAGATCGGCAGGGACGCAGGCGACGTCTTACGCATTGGACGCCGGTTGCGCGTCAAGGTGAGCGACGGCATCGGCAAGACGTTGAGGGCTACCAAGCCTGACGTGGCGGTGCTGTGCACCAGCTCCCAGCTCAAGCCGGTCATGCCGCAGTTCGAGGAAGTGCTGAGGCGCCGCGTCCCGATCGTGACGACGACCGAAGAGGCCGCCTACCCGACCGCGCGGAATCGCCGCCTTGCCAAGCGGCTGGACAGGGCGGCCCGCACCGCGAAGGTGGCGGTGCTCGGAACGGGTGTGAATCCGGGATTCGTGATGGACGCGCTTCCGATTGCGCTGACGGCTGCCTGCGAGCGCGTCGATTCAATCGAGGTACAGCGCGTGCAGGACGCGCGCATGCGCCGGCTGCCCTTTCAGCAGAAGATTGGCGCGGGACTGACGCGGGAGCAGTTCCAGCGTGGCGCCGAGAACGGCACGCTCCGCCACGTCGGTTTCACCGAGTCCATCCAGATGATTGCGGACGCGATGGGGTGGACGCTCGAGCGCGTCACCGACGAGGTCACGCCGAAAATCGCGTCCCAGACCGTCGAGAGCGAGCTTCTGGCCGTGGATCCGGGCTACGTCTGCGGCATCGTGCAGGACGGCGTCGGGTACGTGAACGGCGAGCGGCGCATCCGGCTGCACCTCGAAGCATATCTGGGCGCGTCCGAGTCGTTCGACGCCATTCTCATCGAAGGGCTGCCGCGGATCTACTCGAGGATTCACGGCGGCGTGCACGGGGACATCGCGACCGCGTCGATGGTGGTGAACTCGATTCCGGCGGTACTCGATGCGGCCCCAGGCTTCCGTACGATGCGCGACCTGCGGCTGCCGTCGTTTTACCCGGGGCGCTAGGGTCCGGTCTTTGGTTTTCTAGAGTGCCTCAAGTGCCTGGAGTGCCTGGAGTGCCTGGGTGTGCACTCCACGCACCTTCGGCACCTCAGGCACTATAGGCACCATAGGCACCTTATTCTCTGGTCCCGGATCCCGGGTCCCGGGTTCTACGGTCGTTCGACCAGCGTGACGCTGCAGCCGAGCTCGAGCGCGAACCGGCCGCGGCCGCGCGGCACGATGCGGATGTCGGAGCATTTCTGCTCCAGTCGTCGCCGCAGCAGGAGCAGGCGCGTCTCGAGGTTGTCTTTCCACTCGGGCAGGTTGAGCGACCTGTCGAGCCGCAGCTCGCGATTGGTGAATTCCACGCGCCCTTCGGCATCGCGCCGGCGCAGTAGCTTCCACAGGATGTTTGCAGGCAGACTGCGGATCAGGTATTCGCCGTCCACGAGAATGCATTCGTCGCGCGTGTAGTACGCGACTTCTCGCCGGGGCGAGGCCGGCCGCGTGACCGTGGCGGCTGCGCCCTTTTGACCTGGCGGCGTCGCCGTGCCCTCCGGCATTGCCTCGAACCGCTCCTGCAGCAGCATGTTCTGGACGGCAATTGCCAGGTAGCTGCCGAGGAGCTCGATGGTCGTCTTGTCCTCTTCGTGAAAGCGATATGGCATCTCGCTTTCAATGCACAGCACGCCGACAAGTTCGTTGCGAACGAGAAGCGGGACGCCAAGCTGGCTCTCGGGATTGGGAAGTCCGGGCAGCGGAATCTGGCGGTCCGGCGGGCACATTCCCGCTTCCTGCGCGCGCTTGTGGACGGCGTACGCGTAGAGGAGCTGGCGAATCAGCCCCGCGATGCGGATTGGCTTCCGCGCCTCTGCCACCAGGCCGATGATCCCTTCCCCGAGCCGCACTTCTGCGCCCACGCCGTTCTCCGGGTACCCACGGCTAGCGATGGTGACGAACACGCCTTCCTCATCGGAGGGGAGCAGGATCATCGAGTGGCCAAACCCGAAGCTCTCTTCGAGCCCTTCGAGGATGGAGTCGAGCAGCCCCTCGAGCGAAGTGGCCCGGTGGATGCGGTCGGAAAGATTCTGGAGCGCCTTCATCGTGAAGACCGCGTCGGCAGCGGCCGGCCGACGGCCGGCTGCCGCCGCCGATCGTGCGCTCTCGTCTTCGGCCTTCTCGACCGACAGCACCTCGTAGATGTCGGCCGCCAGCAGCTTGAAGATGCCCTTGAGACCCGAGTACGAGGCGATGGCTTCAATCCTCAACGCCATCCGTTCGAACACCGGTCCTGACGTCTCCGATCGGATGTACCGCAGCCGCAGGCGCCACCCCTGACTCGTGTCGGGGTCGAGGAGACGCACCAGTGCATGCGGGTTTTCGGCGATGTTCCGGCGGCTCTTGTTGAAAAATTGAAACGAGAGCGCCACGTGCGTGGAGTCGACGTAGTCGACGTGACTGAGAATGGCGGCGTTCGGCGTTCCATCGCGCGAGCACGTGAAAAGCGTCGCGGGAATCAGTCCCTGAAAGCACGACGCCATCGATTCCAGGCCGAAGTCTCGCTCGTCGACGCCTGAGTGCTGGCGGGTCATGCCAACGCCGCTCCCGCGCCCGGTCCGGGGGTTTGGTTGAAGAGCGCTGTCACGCGCAGCCGTATCGCCACGCACGGCCACGTCTGCCAGTTCTCGACTGCAGCGGCTGGATATCCGATTCCCGCGAGGCGCTTCAGCCAGCGATCCCACTGGTCGGCAACAAACGACCGCTCGGACGTACGGGCCGCGCGCGCGTCGACGAACACCCCTTTCACCTGACACGCCCGCTCGTCGGGCGGCCGCGCAAAGACGAGCGCGGCCTGTCCGTTGGCTTCCAGATCGGGCACCACCTGGGGTGCCGCCGCCTTTGGGACGTACGCGACGACATACTGACCGTCGTCTTCGACTTTGACGGCAACGACACGGGCGCCGTTCGGCTCGAGGACGGCGTTGCGCGTGCCGATCTGAATGGCGATGCCTTCCTGGAGAAAGGCCGCCAGCTCCGTGTCGATCATGGAGTAAGGGGTCCCGGACTGCTGTTAAGGTTCTTTTAGGATATCAGTAGGAAAGGTTTAGCGTTCGTCGCGCGGGCGGCTCGCTAGAGTAGGCGTCACACACATGGAGGTGACGCACATGACTCGACGCCGCTTGGCGATTCCGTTTCTCGTCCTGACCCTGACCCTGATCTCCGGCATGCTCGTCCGCGCCGGCGCGCCCGCTGCGCCGGCCGCGCCCGGCGCGCCGCCTTCAGCCGCCGACAGCATCGCGCGCGGCAAGTACCTCGTGGCGTTTGGCGGCTGCAACGACTGCCATACGCCCTGGAAGCTGGGGCCCAAGGGTCCCGAGCCCGACATGACCCGCGCGCTGAGCGGTCACCCCGCAGGTCTGGCCATGCCGCCCGCGCCCTCGGTTCCGCCAGGCCCGTGGGGCTGGACGGGCGCCGCCACGATGACCGCGTTTGCGGGTCCATGGGGAGTGAGCTTCACGGCGAACCTGACGCCGGACAAGGAGACGGGGCTTGGCGACTGGACCGAGGAGATGTTCATCGCGACGATGAAGACAGGGCGGCACGAGGGGAAGGGAAGGCCGCTGCTCCCGCCGATGCCGTACTTCAACCTGGCCTCACTGTCGGACGACGACATCAAGGCGGTCTTCGCGTATCTCCGCTCGCTGCCGCCGGTGCACAACCGCGTGCCCCAGCCGATCGATCCGCCGGAGGCGCAGTGACGATAAGCCCCTTCGGCGCCCGCCGTCGCGGTGTGCGACTGCTGCGCAACGGCGTGGCGGCCGGACTCGCGCTGGGACTGCTGGCCTCGGTGCAGTACCTTGCCGCTTCCACTGGACGGGCCGAGCTGCCTCGGCTCCTGTCGCAAACGGGCCTGTATGCGGCCGGAGCGGGCACGACGGCGATTGACCCGCAGAACCGCCCGTTCTCGCCGCAGTATCCGCTCTGGAGCGACGGGGCCGGCAAGTCGCGCTGGGTGCGGCTGCCGGCGGGAGCGACCATCGACGTACTCGATGTCGATCGGTGGGACTTTCCCGTGGGCACGCGCTTCTGGAAAGAGTTCACGTTTGGTGGCCGCAAGGTAGAGACGCGGTTCCTGCGGAAGGACGGACCGGCAAGCTGGAGCTTTGCCAGCTACGTGTGGAACGAGGAGCAGACCGACGCCGAGCTCGCGCCCGAGGGCGGTGTGATGAACGTGGCGGAGGTGGCGCCGGGGCGTCGGCACACCATTCCGTCGGTGGAGGACTGCCGCGCCTGCCACGACAGCGCGCGCACCGAGATTCTCGGCTTCACGGCGCTGCAGCTTTCCACCGATCGTGATCCGAACGCGCCGCATGCCGAGCCGCTGACACCTGGGATGGTGACGTTGAAGACGCTGGTAGAGGAACGGCTCATCACGCCGGCGCGGCCGGAGCTGCTGGACGCGCCTCCCCGCGTTGCTGCGCCCGACCCGCGGACGCGGGCGGTGCTCGGGTATCTCTCGACGAACTGCGGGGCCTGCCACAACGCGGAGAGCTCGCTTGCCTCGCTTGGCCTGCTGCTGAAGGCGCGGCTCGAGCCGTCGCACGCGCCGCACCACGATCCGGTGAAGAAGCTGTTCAAGCCGACGGCCAAGTGGCAGATTCCTGAGGCGCCGGACGGCGCCAGCGCGTTCGTGACGCCGGGCGCGCCCGACTTGAGCGCGCTGCTCGTGCGGATGCGCTCGCGGCGCCCCTCGACACAGATGCCGCCGCTCGGCACCGTGCTGCACGACCGCGAGGCCATCGACCTCGTGACGGCGTGGATCGAGGATCTTGGTCGCCGCTGACCCTCGAGGTCGACGCGCCCGAACCTCCGTACGGAGTGGCGGCCTTCAGGCGGATTGAGGGTTTCGTAGTCGTGTCCGGCATCCGGACTTAGGACACTCGTCAGGCCACTTCGACAGCGGCTGTTCCGTCGGGCGGCTCCAGCCCGTACCGCACGCGCTTCAGATACAGGCCCTTGCGCGAAAGCCCGAGCATCGCCGCAGTCTCTTCCATCCGGCCGCCCGTCAGACGCATCGCGTGCTGGATCATGGCGCGCTCCAGATGCTCGATGGCCGCAGGGAGCGGCTGGTCTATCCGGACGACGAGCTCCGTCGGTTCAAGAACCCGCTCCGATGCGGGAACGGTGCGGCGTGAGGCAGCAATGTCTGCCGACAGGTGTTCCGGCATGAGGACGGCGTCGGTTTCAGCGAGTGCCGCCATGCGCCGCATCTCATTGGCCAGTTGTCTGACGTTGCCCGGCCACCGATACAGCACCAGGTACTCCATCGTCTCCTGTGCGAGTCGAAGGTCGCCCTTCGCGTATTCCTGTGCGTGCTTCTGAAGGTAGTGGTGCGCCAGCGGTGGAATCTCGACGCGGCGCTCGCGCAGGGGCGGCAATCGGAGCCGGACGATGTTCAGCCGATAAAAGAGGTCTTCGCGGAAGCGGCCCTGCGCGACGAGCGTGTCGAGGTCCCCGTTCGTGGCGGCGATCACCCGCACGTCTGCGCGCACCGGTTGGGCTTCGCCTATCGGGTGAACCTCGTTCAATTCGAGAAACCGAAGGAGCTTTGGCTGTACCTCGAGCGTCGCCTCCCCGATCTCGTCGAGGAACAACGTGCCGCCTGATGCGGCGCGGATGACGCCCGGAAAATGGTCGGTCGCGCCGGTGAACGAGCCTTTGCGATGGCCGAACAACTGCGTGTCGAGCATGTCCTTGGGAACGCTGCTGCAGTTGAACGGGCTAAACGGCGCCGCGGCGCGAGTTGAATAGGCATGAATCGTGCGCGCGAGCACTTCCTTGCCTGTACCTGTTTCACCGGTAATGAGCACGGGAACGGTGGTGGGCGCAATGCGCCGCGCGGTGGCAAGAAGCGTTTGCATTTCCTCGGCAAGGAACAGCGCCCCAGCCTGCTCTTCAATCGGTGGAGCGGGCCACAATGCAGCCCGGTTGCGTTCCTCTTCCCGGGCCCGTTCGAGCGCGAGCGCGGCGCGGCCCATCCGAAGGACGTCGGCGAGCAGGATGGCCTTGACGGGATCGTCGGGCGCCTTGCAGACGAGTGTCAGGTGCTTCTTTCGATCGAGGCCAAGAGCCAGAACGACGGTGTCGCTCGACGCCTGCGGCGGCGCGGCGTTCGCGCGCGTTTCGACGATCTTGGCGTCCGCACAACACCCCAGACCGTCGATAGCCAACAGCATTTCCTCGGCAAGCAGGCGTGGCCGGTGTGCGAGGTCGGTAAATGCCGCCAGGGAATCGGCGACGCATTCAACGTTACTGAATTGTGGCGCTACCAGTTTCGGTGCGCTGCTGGTCTTAGCGTCGTCCATTTGAAGACGCACCGACACAATTCCCTGATCCGCCCATAGGTGTACTGCCCGTCGTCGTAAGGTGTGCGCCAACGCCACATCGAGATCGCCCAGGATCAGGGCTGAGCCGTAGTAGTACTGCGCTTGCAATTCCGTTATGCGAGTTATGCCCAACTCGCTCGCCGTAAGAAGGCTGCGACATGCCTCGGCACAATTCCTAGCCTTCGCTTCTGCTCGAGCTCGTGTCAGGTGGATTGACGCCGTGAGTGGAACGTCACCGAGTTTTCGAAAACGCTCGGCAGACGCATCCAACCACCAAATTGCGTCGTCAAACTGGCAGCGCTTAATCAGCATCTGTGCTGCCGTAATGGCCGCCCATCGAACGTGGTAAAGGAAAGCTACTTGTTCGGTGAGATCCACATGTCGTTTGATGATCGAAAGAGCCGTTTCGCAGTCGTCGAGTTCGTCCAGAGCTAGATGAACCATCGCCAGACCGCCCGCAGCGGCCAATTTCACGAAAGGTGGAACTTTCGTGTCATTCAAGAGTTCAGAAAAAGTTCCCCTTGCCTCATCTAGCTTGCCGACCAGGAGTTGAAGGTGGCCGATGTTGCTGTCCGCCCCCATCACCGTCTGTAGATGGCCACTCCTGCTAGCAACGCGTTTGGCAGATCGCAACAACTCGGCTGCATCCTCAAATTCGCAGCGAACCACTGACAAGGTTCCGCGAAGCAAAAGTGACTGGCCGGTCAGCCAGGGGTTTGGGGATGCAGTCAACAGCGATTCGGCGATATCGCAATGTCGTCGCGCTTCGTCCAAGCGACCTGTTTGGCCCTCGAGTACGGCCACACACGAGTGAAGGTACGCCGTGGCTTGGCCAATGCCCGCATGAACAATTGTCCGCCTCACTTCAGGAAGCGCAGCGAGGGCATTGTCAATGGAACCACTCTCACTGAGAAGCCGAAACAAGTGAACGTGTGCCCACGCGATTCGTTCGGCGTCTTTAGAGTCTTGCGCCAAGTGAAGCGCTGATTGTGCATGTCGAAACGCTGAAGCAACATCGCCTGCTCTCCAATTCACCAGCGCGAGCGTTGACTCAGCTTGCGATCTGACTAGTGATTCCGATGGTGGATGCAGGTCCATCTGCGCAAGGTGCTTCGCCTCTTCAAAATGGCCGACGTGGGCGAGTGCGTTCGCCACAAGAATGCGTAGGCGCGATTCTAGAGCGCGTCGATCTGTCTCTTCCGGTCCAGAGGCATGAATTAGTTGCGGAAACTCGCCTTGTCGGAACAGTCGTGCCGAAGCTTCGTAGCTGAGGCCCATTGGGCACCCCCTTCGAATGTTATGAGATTGCCACTAGCCCTTCTGTGTCCTGAACGACACGACGTTTGATGAAATGTTCAGTTGGTGGGACGAAACCCGGCTAACGAGGGTGGATGCAACTTTCTCGAATGAGTAGCGATGACTTTCGTCGAAAGCATCCTGTTTGCCTGAGTACGCAGTGAGTACCCCGATCAAGGTGTCGCCGAGAACGAGGGGCGTGCTGATGGTGCTACGCAACCGCGGCACAAAGAAGCCGGCGATCTCCGCAAGATCGAGCGAGGCGTTTGAGTTGACC
>DATCJA010000110.1:0-23369 GCA_036507475.1 Vicinamibacterales bacterium | reverse complement strand
CATCGATGAGGAGCTCATCAAGGAAATGGACGCGGCGATGGAGTTCGGCGTGAACGCCGCGTATCCCGAACCGTACGAGGTCGAACAGGACGTTTATGCCTGAGATTGCCTCCACCACGCGCGAGATCACCTTCGGGGCCGCCATCAAGGAGGCGCTCGCCGAGGAGATGCGCCGGGATCCGAAGGTCGTGCTTCTTGGAGAGGACGTTGCCGAAGCGGGCACGGCATTCAAGGTTCTGAAGGGCCTCGTCGAGGAGTTCGGCAAGGGCCGTGTCATCGACACCCCGATCTCGGAGGCAGGCTTCACTGGCCTTGCCGTCGGCGCCGCCATGACGGGCCTGCGGCCGGTGGTCGACATCATGTTCGGCGACTTCATGACGCTCGTCATGGACCAGGTCGTCAACCAGGCAGCGAAGATTCACTACATGTCGGGCGGCAAGTGGAAAGCGCCGCTCGTGATCCGCGCGACGATGGGCGCCACGAGACGGTCGGCGGCGCAACACTCTCAGTCGCTGCATGCGTGGCCGAGCCACATTCCCGGTTTGAGGGTGGCGATTCCATCCACGCCGTACGACGCGAAGGGCCTGCTCAAGACCGCCATCCGCGACGACAACCCGGTCGTCTTCTTCGAGGACAAGATCAGCTACGCGAAAGTCAAGGGTCCTGTGCCGGATGACGACTACACGATTCCGTTTGGTGTCGCGGACATCAAACGCGAGGGGCGCGACATCACGCTCGTCGGCACGAGTAGCATGGTGCAGGTGGCGCTCGGTGCAGCGGCGATGCTGGAGGAAGTGGGCATCAGCGCCGAAGTCGTCGATCCACGGACCACGTGGCCGCTCGACGAAAAGAGGTTGATTGAATCCGCGCGGAAGACATCGCGCGCCCTCGTCATCGACGAGGGGTACTTCCGGTACGGCGTCACCGGCGAGATTGCGTCTGTCATTGCCGAGGGCGCCTTCTACGACCTCGACGGTCCGGTGCGTCGCATCGGCGCGCGCCATGTGCCAATTCCGTTCTCGCCGCCGCTCGAGGACGCGACGGTGCCCACCGAGCGAGACGTCTTCGATATGGCGCGGCAGATGTGCAATAGATAGCTGGTAGGTGGTAGCCGGTAGCTGGTAGTTGGTAGCCGGAGACCTTTAGGTCTCCGTGAGGTTCAGCCGAACCGACGTACGTGGGCCGGGTGCCGCGTAGCGGACCCGGCGCGGAGATTCTGGAAATGGCACTCAAGACCTTCGGCACGATGGCGGTGGACTGGGAGCAGCGGGTCGACTTCGACCGCCTGCGGCGGGAGCGGCTTGCGCGCATCAAGGGACTGTTGGCGAAGTCCTCGCTTGGCGCGTTGCTCTGCTTCGACATGAACAACGTGCGCTACATCACCGCCACGCACATCGGCACGTGGGCGCAGGACAAGGCCAGCCGCTTCACGCTGCTGCCGCAGAGTGACGAGCCGATCCTGTGGGACTTCGGCTCGGCCGCCCGACACCATCAGCAGAACTGCCCGTGGCTTGGTGAGCGCTCGCGGGCGGGCATTCCGTCGATGCGCGGCTCGATGACCCCTGAAATGGGACGCGAAGCCGACGTCGCCAGGAAAATCCGCATCGAGCTGGAGGCGCGCGGTCTCCTCAAGGAGCCGCTCGGCGTCGACATCGTCGAGCCGCCCGTCATGTTCGCGCTCCAGCGCGAAGGCATCACCGTCGTCGACGGTCAGGAGCTGATGTCCATCGCGCGCGAGATCAAGACGGTGGATGAGATGACGCTGCTGAACATGTCGGCAATGATGGTCGATGCCGCCTACTACGATCTCTACAAGGCGATGAAGCCCGGCATGCGCGAAAACGAGGCGGTCGGGCTCGTCGCCGGACGGCTGTACGACCTCGGCTCCGAGTACGTCGAGGCCGTCAACGCGATCTCGGGCGAGCGCTGCAGCCCGCACCCCCACGTCTTTTCCGATCGCGCGCTCCGGCCAGGCGATCCCGTCTACTACGACGTCCTTCACTCGTACATGGGATACCGCACCTGCTACTACCGTACGTTCTGCGTCGGTTCGGCATCGCGCGCCATGGTGGATGCGTACAAGCGCTGCCGCGACTATCTCGATGCGTCGATCGAGTTGATTCGACCCGGCCGGACGACGGCGGAGGTGGCGTCGGTGTGGCCGCGGGCGCAGGAGTTCGGCTTCCCGAATGAGGAGTCAGCCTTCGCACTGCAGATGGGCCACGGCATCGGCCTCGCCATCTGGGAGCGGCCGATGATCAGCCGACTCGTCTCGCTCGAGCATCCGCACGAGATCAAGCCCGGCATGGTGTTCGCGCTCGAGACGTTCTGGCCGTCCACGGATGGATGGAGCGCCGCCCGGATCGAGGAGGAGATCGTCGTCACACCGACCGGGCACGAAGTGATTACGCGGTTTCCCGCTGAGGAACTGCTTGTCGCTGGGGCTCCGTTCGTCACAGTGGGTGGGACGCTCCCGATCGTCCGTGAGACCGAGGCGCCGCCCAACCCGCAGGTCGTCGAGATGATTGCGGCGGCCGCACGCGCTGAAGCTGCTCACGAGAAGGTTGGCGCCGGAAGCTGATGGCAGTCAGTGTAGTGATGCCTGCGCTCGAGATGGCGCAGGAAACTGGAAAGCTCGTCGCCTGGCTGAAGAAGGAGGGCGATCACGTCCGGAAGGGCGAGATGCTCGTCGAAGTCGAGACCGACAAGGCGGTGGTCGAAATCGAGGCCGCCGGCGATGGTGTCCTCGCCGGCATCTCAGCGAACCCCGGCGATGTCGTCCCTGTAGGGCGCACCATCGCGTGGCTCGTGGCGCCTGGAGAGGCGCCTCCCGCCCAGACGCTTGTCGGCGTGCCGACCGCGCGGCGATCCGATGCGCCGGCCCCCCCCGCGAGCGCAGCCCGCGCCGGCGCCTCCGCCGGTGCCGTGCCTTCTGGGCCGCCGCGAATCTCTCCCAAGGCGCGACGCCTCGCACAGGAGCATGGCGTCGACATATCTGGACTGAAAGGCTCAGGTCCTGGCGGCGAAATCCTCGCCGACGACATTCTCAAGGCCGCACAGCAAGTCCGGCTGCCGCCTTCGCCGCTGCGCGGCTTCGGCGAGCCAGGGAAGCCGGACACTACGACGGTTGATTCTCGGCGCGATTCCCACGACGCGTCCGGCTCTGGCCACGGTGACTCGTACGTAGTGTCCGGCTTTAGCCGGACCGATACGTCCAGAACCGAACCCCTCACTTCGATCGGCCGCTTGATGGCCGAGCGCACCACGCAGAGCTGGACGACCGTTCCTCATTTTTTTGTTACGTGCGAGATCGACGCCGGCGCGCTGAACAAGGCGCGCGAAACGTTGCTTCCGGAGATCGAGCGTTCGCACGGCGTGAAGGTCACCCATACCGACCTGATGGTCGCAGCCGTGGCTCGAACGCTACGACGTCACCCGCGGTTGAATGCCAGCTGGACCGCGGACGGCATCGTCGAGCACGCGGACGTGAATGTTGCGCTCGCGCTGGCGGTGGAAAACGCTGTCGTCACCGGAGTCATCCCGGGCGCCGACCGCGCAGCAATTGCGGAGATCGCGGTTCGCCGTCGAGATCTGTCGGAGCGCGCTCGGGCGGGCCGGTTGAGGCCGGACGACATCGCTGGCGCCACTTTCACGATCAGCAACCTTGGGATGTTCGACGTCGGAGCGTTCACCGCCATCATCGTGCCGCCACAGGCCGCAATCCTTGCGGTGGGCGCGATCGTCGATCGGGTAGTACCGGTTGACGGCAAACCCGGCATCAGGGCGATGATGACGCTCACACTCTCGTGCGATCATCGAGTGATCGACGGCGTGCGTGCGGCAGAGTTTCTCCGCGATCTCGCCGCCGCGCTGCACGAACCCCGGCTTTAACACGTGATGCTCGGCTTTGGCTTCCACGTATGTAGTGTTCGGCTTAGCCGGACCCGAGCGTCACATAGCCCGAGCGTCACATAGGTAGTGTCCAGCTTCAGCCTGACCTGAGGTTCACATGCAAACCACCGCAGCTCCCACCATCGTAAAACTCACCGATCCGAAACTGTTCCGGCAGGCGTGCTACATCGATGGCGCGTGGCTGGACGCGCGACCCGACGCGGCAATCAGCGTCGACAACCCGGCCACCGGCGACACCATCGGCATCGTTCCAAGGCTCGGCGCATCGCAGACGAGCGTCGCGATCGAGGCTGCCGGCCGCGCGTTTCCAGGCTGGCGCAGTAAGACGGCGAAGGAACGCGCGCTCGTCATGCGCCGCTGGTTCGAGCTGATGATGGCCAACCAGGAGGATCTGGCGCGGCTCATGACCATCGAGCAGGGGAAGCCACTCGTCGAGTCGCGCGGGGAAGTGTTGTACGCGGCAGCGTTCCTCGAGTGGTTCGGCGAGGAAGCGAAGCGGGTCTATGGCGACACCATTCCGGGTCATCAGAGAGACAAGCGCATCGTCGTGATCAAGCAGCCGATCGGCGTCGTGGCGTGCATCACGCCGTGGAACTTCCCGCTGGCGATGATCACGCGCAAAGCGGGTCCCGCCATCGCTTCGGGTTGCACCGTCGTCCTGAAGCCGGCGTCCCAGACGCCGTTTTCCGCGCTTGCGCTGGCGGAGCTGGGCGAGCGGGCGGGAATCCCGAAGGGCGTGCTCAACGTGATTACGGGTACCGCCGACGAGATCGGCCGCGAGCTGACGTCGAACCCCGATGTGCGGAAGGTGTCGTTCACCGGTTCGACGGCGACGGGGAAGCTCCTCATGGCGCAATGCGCCAGCACCGTGAAGAAGATTTCGCTCGAGCTGGGCGGCAACGCCCCGTTCATCGTGTTTGACGATGCGGATCTCGATGCGGCGGTGGAGGGTGCGATCGCGTCGAAGTACCGGAACACGGGGCAGACGTGCGTGTGCGCGAATCGCATCTTCGTACAGGACGATGTGTACGACGCGTTTGCGGCGAAGCTGACAGACGCGGTTCGGAAGCTGAAGCCGGCGCCCGGGCTGGAGGAAGGGGCAACTCAGGGGCCGCTCATCGACGATCGCGCTGTGCAGAAAGTGGAAGAGCACGTTGCCGATGCTGTGGCAAAGGGCGCGCGGGTGGTCAGCGGCGGCCGGCGTCATCCGCTGGGCGGCCGTTTCTTCGAGCCGACCGTGCTTGCCGACGTCGATACATCGATGCTCGTAGCCCGTGAAGAGACGTTCGGCCCTGTCGCACCGCTCTTCCGGTTCCGGACGGAAGAGGAGGTCATTGCGCTCGCCAACGACACGCCATTCGGATTGGCGGCCTACTTCTACGGCCGCGACATCGGCCGCGTGTGGCGTGTGGCGGAAGCGCTCGAATCGGGGATGGTCGGCGTCAACACCGGAATCATCTCGACCGAGGTGGCGCCGTTCGGTGGCGTCAAAGAGTCCGGCCTCGGGCGCGAAGGATCGAAGTACGGCATCGAGGAATTCCTCGAGGTCAAGTACCTCTGTTTCGGCGGGATCTGACGCAAAAGGGCACTTGAGTCGAGTATCCCGGGTCCTGTCGCCGTGTCTCCCCACCCGGCGCCACCCGCCCATAAGAACATCCTCGACTCAAGTGATCTTGGCGTCAGTTCGGTCGCGCCCTTCGCGAAGGATGGCACAGCCTGCGGTGTGCTTCGGTCGCGCACCAGGCCGAGCTCGGGGCAAACTGGGAGAAAATGAAGACGGGACAACCCTTGGAGAGCATCGCTCCGTTGCAGGAGAACACATCATGAGGTATCTGCCGGGCCGTCAGTCGGGCCGAATACCGCGGCGACTTCCGAATTCGGGTCACGTTCAATGATGACTCCCAGAACACGATCGACTTTCGGCAATGGCTAGAGGGCCCGATGTTCGAGCCGCTCAAGAATCCCGAGTACTTTGAGCGGTTCTTCGTGGACGGCGGCACCATCGTATGGCCCAACGGTGCCGACATGGCACCAGAAACGTTGTACGAGATTCCAGGCCGCAAGGCGCGGCCGAACCGGCGCTCGCAGCCCACGAGGGCGCAGCGCGCGTCCCGCCAGAAGCGCAGGGTCCGTGTGCGCCTTCGCGGCTGAAGCGGGACGTTTGGAGCGACTTCGACATACCGATGAGATATTCACGGCTGGCAGCGGCAACGTTCGGCATCACGGCACTGTGTGGGCTAGGTGTGACGGCACATGCCGCCGAGATCAAGGTCCTGAGCGGCAACGGCGCACGCGTGGCAGTCGCCGAGCTCTGCGCGCAGTTCGAACGCGCAACCGGACACAAGGTGACGATCCGCTTCGAGGTGAATCCACAGGTACAGCGGAAGATCGAGGAAGGCGAAGCGTTCGACGTCGCCATTCTCAACCCTCCGGTGCTCGATGCGCTCATCAAGCAGGGCCGGATTGTCGCCGAGACGCGCGCGGTCATCGGCCGCAGCGGAATCGGGGTCGCGGCGCGGGCGGGCGCCCCGCCGCCTGACATTTCCTCCGTGGCTGCGTTCACGCGCACGCTGTTGAACGCCAGTTCCGTCGCGTACCCGGGCGAAGGCGCCAGCGGCCGATACTTCGTCAGTCTGGTCGACCGTCTGGGCATTGCCGCGGAGATGAAGCCGAAGATGCGCCCGATGCCAGCGGAATACAACGTGGAGGTGGTCGCACGCGGCGAGGTGGATCTTGTCGTCGTAGTGGCATCGCGGATCTCGGGCGTCCCAGGCGTACAGCTCGTGGGCCGGATTCCGCAGGAGTTGCAGACGTGGATCGGGTTCACGGGAGGGGTGAGTACGGCGGCGAAAGAGACCGAGGCGGCGCGGGCGCTCCTCCGGTTCCTCACTGCACCCGCGGCTGCGCCGGTCCTTCGGGCCGCAGGCATCGAGCCGTTCGTGGAGTGAGCATGCGCATCCTCATCGTTGGCGCCGGCACGGTTGGTTCAGCCGTGGCGGCAGCCCTCAGGGACCGGCACGAGCTGGTGCTCGCCAGTGTTCAAAGCTCTCCCGAACAGGTCGATATCGCGAATCCGGAATCGATCCGCGCGCTCTTCCATCGCGTTGGACCAGTGGACGCGGTGGTCGGTGCGGCCGGGCGTGCCGTGTGGAAGCCGATCAACGAGCTTGCAGATGGCGATTTCGAGTTCTGTTTCAGAAACAAGCTGATGGGACAGGTAAACCTGGTGCGCTACGGATTCGACTCTGTGGCTGACAACGGCTCGATCACGCTGACGGCCGGATTCCTGGCGCGGCATCCCGCCCCGGGTTCGTCGGCCGCGAGCCTGGTGAATTCGGCGCTCGAAGGCTTCGGCCGCGCGGCGGCGCTCGAGGCGCCGCGGGGCATCCGGGTCAACGTCGTGAGCCCATCCTGGATCACGGAGACGCTGCAGAAGCTCGGGCGCCCCTTGACGGGCGGGGTGCCGGCAGCCGTCGTCGCTCACGCATACGTTCGCAGCGTCGAAGGAACACAGACCGGGCAGGTCATCGACCCGAGAGATTAGGACGCGCGCGTGTTCAGGACGGCACGTGGCCGAACGCGATGATCACCATGAAAATTCTCGAGGCGCAGTCATGGGAACAGACTACGTAGTCGTGTCAACCGTTCAGGGTCAGTTTGCCGAACAACAGGTACGCGCGTTCCTCGAGGCGCACGGCATAGCGACGCACGTACGAGGTGAGACGCTCCGGACCACGCACGGCATTTTCATCGACGGAATCGGAGCCGTAGACATTCTCGTGGCGCCTGACGCCGCCGACCGCGCGCGCGAGCTGCTCGCGTGCGCCGATCGCGGCGAGCTCGCGCTCAGTGACGAGCAGGACCCCGACACCCTCCCGTAGAGACGCGATGGGCTACATCGAGGCTAATCTGCTACCCGACGAGACGGTGGTGCTCAGGGCGAGGCTCCATTGGCTGATCTTCGGAAAGGCCACGCTGGTTGTGGCCTTGGGCATGATCCTGCTCGCCGTCGAGCCGACCGTTGGCACTCTCGTCGTCCTCGTCGGGCTGGTGATGTCGCTGCCCGCCTGGATCGCGTACAAGACGTCTGAGTTCGGTGTGACCACCAAACGGGTCATCGTCAAGGTCGGCCTCGTTCAGCGACAGACGCTGGAGCTGCTCCTGCGGCAGGTGGAGGCAATCTCGGTCGATCAGAGCATCATGGGCCGCATGTTCGATTACGGCTCCGTCACACTGAGCGGAACGGGCGGCGTCCGTGGAGTGTTCCACAACATCGCCGAACCCCTGGAGTTTCGTCGAAAGATTCAGAGTCAGACGGCCTGAGCCGGGTCCAAAAGGATCCGGTCTACGGTTCGAGCTCCTGGCCGCTCCGATCCGGCAGCGTGAAGATCAGCGCCGCCGCTAGCAGGAAGAACGCAGACGTAATCCCCAGCGCGAGGCCGATGCCGATGCCCGGCAGCGTCGCCGCCGCGCCAATCGTGTACGGCGCCAACGCGCCCGCTATCCGTCCGAGGTTGTAGCTCGTCCCCTGGGCCGTTGCGCGCACGGCCGTCGGAAAGAGCTCGGCGATAAAACTGCCGAACATGCTGAAGTAGCCGTGGCCGAAGTAGCCGAGCACGGGGCCGAGCAGCATGAGCAACATCGGGCTTCTGGCCATCTGTCCGTAGATCGGGACCAGCACGGCTGCCGCGAGCATGAACAGAATAAACGTCCGCCGACGGCCGAGACGGTCGGCGATGAACCCGAAGGTGAGATAGCCGAGGTACGCGCCGATCTGAACCGGGATGATCCATCCAAGCGATCCGACCACGCCCATGCCGGCACCGCCCTGCGACACGGGTCGGGCGAGAAACGCAGGCAGCCAGAAGAAGATGCCCCAGTACGCAAACTGCACCGCCGATCCGAGCAGGATGATCAGCAGCGTCCGGCCGAAAAGATCGCGCCCGAAAATCACGCTGAACGGGTTTCCGACTCGTGTCGCAGCTCTACGCTTGCTCCATGCTTCGGGCTCCTGGACGTTGCGCCGAATCCACAAGGTGAACACCGCGGGCAGCACCCCGACGACGAAGAGCCACCGCCACGCGTCAGGTCCCGCGCCGGGCGCTCCCAGCACCAACGCCGCGATCAGCGCCGCAGCGATGTAGCCGATCGCCCAACCGGACTGCATGATGCTGATCGCCTTGTTCCGATGCGCCGCTGGCCACGTCTCGCTGATCAGCACAGCGCCCGACGCCCATTCGCCACCCATGCCGATGCCGAGGAGGGCGCGCCAGAGCAGCAGCTGCACGACGCTCTGGGACGTGGACGCGCCGAGCGATGCGATCGAGAAGAAGAGGATCGTGGCCATGAGCGCACGCGTGCGCCCGACACGATCGGCCACGTAACCGAAGATCACTCCGCCGACGCCCGACATCACCAGCGTGATCGTGCCTAGCATGCCGGCGGTCGCGTCGTTGAAGCCGAAATATGTCCGCAGCTGTCCGATTGCCATCGCGTACAGCATGAAATCCATGGCATCGAGCATCCACCCTAACTTCGCGGCGGCGAGCGCGCGCCATTGATCCGGACGAATCGTGCGGTACCACGGCGCCGATGCATCGACTGCGGCTGAGTACGCGGGCGCGGGTGGCATGAATAGCGCGGGAGCCTATCATAGGTTTCTGCTACACTTCTCTTTTCTCACCTGCAGGGCTCCCCTTCATGGCCGACACTGTCGTTGCTGCTGCGGAACGTACGCTTCCGCACAACCTCGAAGCCGAGCGCTCCATCCTCGGCGCCATCCTCGTTCATAACGACGCGTTCAACCTGGCAGCCCAGGTCATCGACGCGCGCGATTTCTACCGCGACGCGCACCGTCGCGTCTTCACGCGGATGGTGGCGCTGAACGAGCGCGGGCATGCAATCGACTTCGTCACGCTCAAAGAGGAGCTCGTTCGAAGCGGTGAGCTCGATGACGTCGGCGGGCCGGCCTACATCGCCTCGCTGGCCGACGGCGTTCCGCGGGCGACCAACGTCGAGTACTACGCGCGCATCGTCAAAGAGAAATCAACGCTGCGAAACCTGATCTTCGCGGCGAACAAGATCCTCACCAACGCCTACGAAGCCGACCAGGATTCCGACCTGATTCTCGACGAAGCCGAGAGCGCCATTTTCGCCGTCGCCGACGACCGGCTGAAGGCCGGCTTCATGCCGATGAGCGATCTCGTGCGGGAGAGCTATCCCAAGATCGAGCAGCTTTTCGAGCACAAACGGCTCGTGACGGGGGTGCCCACCGGATTTGTCGATCTCGACACGATGACGCGAGGCTTTCAGGCCGGCGACCTGATCATCATCGCGGCCCGTCCCTCGATGGGCAAGACGAGCCTCGCGCTGAACATCGCGCAGCATCTCGCGCTGCAGGCAGACCACACGGTGGGCGTGTTCAGCCTTGAAATGTCGAAGGAGTCGCTGTTTCTCCGTGTCCTGACCTCGGAAGCGCAGATCGACAGCCATCGGCTGATGACGGGCGCGATCGGACAGAAGGATTACGGCCGTATCTCGCACGCGCTCGAAATGCTGAGCGCGATGCGGCTGTACATAGACGATTCCGCCGGCATCAGCGTCCTCGAGATGCGCGCCAAGGCGCGCCGCCTCAAGGCCGAGCACGGCTTGAGCCTGCTCGTTGTCGATTACATTCAGCTGATGAGCACACGTGGGCGCTTCGAGAACCGCACGCTCGAGCTCGGTGCAATTTCTCGATCGCTCAAGGGGCTCGCCAAGGAGCTGAACGTCCCGATCGTCGTGCTTTCGCAGCTCAGTCGTGCCCCTGAGTCGCGCTCCGATCATCGCCCGCAGCTCTCGGACCTGCGCGAATCCGGTGCGCTCGAACAGGACGCCGACGTCGTCATCATGATCTACCGCGAGGACGCGTATAACCGCGATCCGAATCATCCGGATGCAGGGACCGCAGAGCTCATTCTCGCCAAGCAGCGAAACGGTCCCACTGGCATCGTGCGCCTTGCGTTCCTGCGCGAGCAAACGAGATTCGCCAACCTCGCGGCAACCGCCTAGTGGAGCATGACGATCACAAAACACCGAGACACCGAGACACAGAGAAACTCTAATAATTTTCCTCGGTGCCTCAGCGCCTCGGTGTTGCCATATTCAGTATCAAGTGAACCCTGGGATTAGATGATCCGCAGTACTGTCGCGCGCATCGACCTCGCGGCGCTGCAGTCGAATTTCCGCGCGATTCAACAGTTTCTCGCCGACCAGGGTTCGCCCCACGCCAGCGCTCCCGCGGTCATCGCCGTCGTCAAGGCGAACGCATATGGCCATGGATCGGAGCGCGTTGGCGTGGCGCTCGAGCAGGCGGGCGCCACGATGCTTGCGTGCGCCGACATCGAAGAAGGCATCGTCTTGAGGCGGGCGGGTGTGACGCGTCCGATTCTCGTCTTTGGCGCGTTGAGCGTCAGCGATCTCGACGGCCTGTTCGACTATGCGCTCACCCCAACGATTTCCACGCCGTCGGCTGCACGAGCGGTGCAGGCAGCCGCAGCCAAACGCAAGACGATGTGCGCGTACCACTTGAAGATCGACACCGGCATGAACCGGCTGGGATTTCGGTACGACAACCTGCGCCGCACGCTGCCCGACGTGCTGAGCAGTCCGAATCTGCGTCTTGAAGCGATATACACCCACTTCGCCACGGCTGACGATCCAGAGCACGCCCTGTTCAACGAACAACGCCTCCGGTTCGAAGAGGCGTGCAAAAACGTCAACGTGCGCGCGCTGCGGCATGCGGCAAATAGTGCTGCGCTGCTGCGTGATTCGCGCGTGTGGTACGACATCGTCCGGCCAGGTTTGCTGCTCTACGGCATCGTTCCGCCGCCGCTGGCGTCGACGATTCCTCTGAAACCGGTGATGTCGCTGACCAGCCGCGTCGTCGCCGTGAAGGGATTGCGTTCCGGGGAAGCAGTCGGGTACGGATCTCGCTTCACGAACACAGCGCCGGCAACGGTTGCCGTGGTGCCGGCAGGCTATGCCGACGGTCTCGACCTTCGGCTCGAAGGACGGGGTCAGGTGCTCGTTCGCGGTCGGCGTGTGCCGATCGTCGGCGCCGTGTCGATGGACATGATGACAATCGACGTCACGAGCCTCGACGAAGTGCAGCCCGGTGACGAGGTGGTCATCATCGGGCGGCAGGGTGGCGAGTCGTGGCAGCACATCGACGTGCGCGAGATGGCGGCGGCCATCGGCAGCATTCCGTACGAGATCGTGTGCCGGATAGGTGCGCGGATCGAACGACAATACACATGAACAGAGTCAGTGCCTGGTGCTTGGTGCCTGGTGCTTGGACAGTGCATGATCCGTCGGGCGAGCGGTGCACCAAGCCGCTTCCAAGCACCAAGACCGCACCAAGCACGAGGCGCCAGGCACGAAGCACCAAGTCGAGGCACTAGAGTTCCGACATGAAGGAGAAAGTCGTATTCGTCTGCCAGGAGTGCGGCGCGCAGTCGCCCAAGTGGATGGGGCGTTGCGCCGAATGTGGCTCGTGGAATTCGTTGGTGGAAGAGCGCGTCGGCGAATCATCTGCCGCCGCGACCGCAGGCACCAACAGGTACAGACAGCTCGGCGCCGGCGGGTCCGCAAAGCTGTACGCGGATGTTGACATAGCCGACGCGCTGCGGCTGTCGACCGGGATCGACGAATTCGATCGGGTACTGGGTGGCGGCATCGTCCCAGGGTCGCTGGTGTTGCTTGGCGGCGAGCCGGGCATCGGCAAGTCGACGCTGCTGCTGCAGGCAGCCGCCCACTTTGCGCGGGAAGCCGGCCCGGTGCTGTACGCCTCCGGTGAAGAATCGGAGCATCAGATCAAGAGTCGCGGCGACCGGCTGGGCGTCGGCGAAGCACCGCTCTATCTGCTCTCTGAAACCTGCATCGAGCGCATCCTCGAAGAGATTGCACGGCTCACGCCAGCGCTCGTCGTCGTCGACTCGGTGCAGACGGTCTTTTCAATGAGGTTTCAGTCGGCGCCCGGGAGCATTGGCCAGGTGCGTGAAGCGGCAACGCAGTTTCTCTTTGCTGCGAAGGGCCAGAACATTCCCGTCGTGCTCGTCGGCCATGTCACGAAGGACGGCAGCCTTGCCGGACCCAAAGTGCTCGAGCACGTCGTCGATACGGTCCTGTATTTCGAGGGGGAGCGCCATCATTCGCATCGCGTTGTTCGCGCTGTCAAGAACCGCTTTGGTGCGGTCAGCGAGCTCGGCGTCTTCGAGATGACGGGCGCCGGCCTCCGCCCCGTGCCCAACCCCTCGAAGCTGTTTCTCTCGGAGCGAGCCTCGGGCACTCCGGGGTCCGCCGTGCTGTGCTGCGTCGAAGGGTCGCGTCCAATCCTCGTGGAGGTCCAGGCGCTTGTCAGCGCCAGCACGTACGGAAACCCACGGCGCATGGCGATCGGGCTCGATCAGAATCGCGTCTCGCTGCTTCTGGCGGTGCTCGAAAAACGGGCGGGGTTGACCCTCGCGGGTGACGACGTCTACGTCAATATTGCGGGCGGAATGAACGTGGAGGAGCCGGCCGCGGACCTCAGTGTGGTGGCGGCGATCGCGTCCAGCGTCCGCAACCGGAGCCTGGCGGACTCGACGGCCGTCTTTGGCGAAGTCGGTCTGAGTGGAGAAGTCCGCGGCATTCCCCAGGCGCCTTTGCGCGTCCGGGAAGCCGTTCAGATGGGGTTCACACGCGTGGTGATGCCAGCCGTGAACATCGACTCGCGCGATCCGTCGCTTCAGGTGGACGGATGCGAGCTGGTAGGGGTCCGGACGGTGGGAGAAGCGCTGGATCAGCTCTTGACTTGATTTTCTGCGCGCGCGGCTCTAAGGTTCCACCATTCATAGAAGGCTTTCCCTTGGGGGCGTGATGGCTTGGTACATCCTGGCGCGTGCGGTGTTCGTGGCGGCGGTCGGCTATTCGGCCTTTCAGGTCCCGCCTTTCAGCGGCGTCGGTCTGGTGCCGAATGTCCTCTTCGGCGTGGTTCTCGCCGCGCTGATCGTCGTCCTCGAAATGCGGCTCAGGACCGCGCCGGTGACGCATGTGCTCGGCGCGCTGCTTGGGGGCGCCATCGGGCTGGGCGCGGCAAAAGTTCTCGGTGACGCGTTGTACTGGGCCAATCTCGGGGACGACCGAGTGGTCTTCCTGCACAGCCTCATCCTGCTCGCGCTGCCGTACCTCGGACTGGTCATGGGAGCGCGCAAGGGCGAGTGGCTCGAGCCTTCCAACCTGATCGGATTGTTTCGGTCCGCAGGCCCCCGCCGGCGCTACAAGATTCTGGACACGAGCGTCATCATCGACGGCCGCATCGCTGACCTTTGCGAAACCGGATTCATGGACGGCACGCTCGTCATTCCGCAGTTCGTCCTGAAGGAGCTGCAGCTCGTGGCCGATTCGTCGGACTCCATGAAGCGAAACCGTGGCCGGCGCGGGCTCGACATCCTGCAGAAGGTTCAGAAGATGTCCGGCGTCGACGTCACGGTGTCCGACGTCGATTTTCCTGACATTCGCGAAGTCGACCTGAAGCTCATCGAGCTTGGCCGCACGCTGCAGGGAAAAATTGTCACCAACGACTTCAACCTCAACAAGGTTGCGCAGCTCCGGGGCGTCGAAGTGCTCAACATCAACGAGCTCGCGAATGCGCTCAAGCCCGTCGTGCTGCCAGGCGAGCTGATGAAGGTGTTCATCCTGAAGGAAGGCAAAGAGTACAACCAGGGAGTCGCGTACCTCGATGATGGGACGATGGTTGTCGTGGACAACGCTCGCAAATTGATTGGCAAGACCATCGACGTCGTGGTGACGAGCGTCCTTCAGACGACCGCGGGCAAGATGATCTTCGGGCGGTTCATCGATTCCGCCGCGGCAGGTCAGGCCGTGGCCGCGCCGCCATCGGCCGTCGTGGACAGCCGTGTGCGGCCGCAGATTCCACCGGGCGCAGCGGCGGCGGGCAAGTAAGAGCACGGTAATTCAAAATTCAAAATGCAAAATGCAAACGCCAATATCAATTTGGGCTGTGTTTGCATTTTGAATCTTGCATTTTGAATTTCACGTGCCTCCGTATCATTGGTGGCGGACCGTTTTCTTCCTGATTCCGGCCATCACTCTGTACACGATCATTCTCGGGACGCTGTCGCTGGCGTCGAGCCTCTTCGATCGGCGGGGGTACTTCGCGAACTGGTGCGCGCGAACCTGGTCGCGCCTGATTCTGCGCACGACCGGGGTGACCGTCGATGTCAGCGGCCTCGGTCGCCTTGCGGTCGGCCGGACCTATGTCTTCGTCGCGAACCACCAGAGCATTTACGACATACCAATCCTGTTCTGGACGCTGCCGTATCAGCTCCGGATCATCGCCAAAGAGTCGCTGGGCCGTTTTCCGTTTCTTGGATGGCACCTGCGGCGCACGGGCCACATGCTCGTCGATCGCGCACGGCCAGACCGCACGGCGGTTTTCGCGTGGGCCTCTTCCTTGACCTCGAAGGGACTGTCGCTCATCGTGTTCCCCGAGGGCACCCGCAGCCGCGACGGCCGCGTCGGACGGTTCAAAGGCGGCAGCTTTTATCTGGCTCTCGAAGCCGGCTTGCCGATTGTGCCGCTATCGGTTGTCGGGAGCCGCCACGTGATGTTGAAGGGCCGCCTTGCGACCTATCCCGGCCACGTGCGGCTTGTCGTGCACGAACCGATTCAGACCGTCGGCATGGCGGGTACTGACTCCAGGAAGTTTGCCGAGCAGGTCCGGCAGGTCATCGCGCCGGATGCCCACGCAGACGTGACGCTACATGAGGCTCACAGTCGCACCTGAGCTCGCATCCATCGTTCGGCCAGGCGTGCTGTGGCTGCGTGACGCCGTCGTGACGGAGGCAGCCTCGCGTCTCGACGCGCCGCTTGGTGCAGCCGAAGCGGCAGTGCGTTCGAATCCCCCGGAGGAGATTGCTGCCGTGCGGACGATGTACAAGCGTGTGGGCATCGATCCCACCAAACGGCGGCCATCGTCCGAGGCGTTGCTGCGGCGCGTGCGCAGGGGCGACCCGCTGCCGCGCATCAATTCCATGGTCGACGTCTGCAACTGGTGCTCGCTGGAGTTTCAGCTGCCGTATGGGCTGTACGATGCCGCTCATATCGAGGGCGATGTCGTGCTGCGGCTCGGGCTCCCGGGTGAGTCATATCCCGGCATCCGCAAGGACGACGTGCACGTCGGTGGACGGATCACGCTCGCGGACAGTCTTGGTCCGTTCGGCAACCCGACATCCGATTCGGCCCGCACGATGGTGACGACCGCGACGACCCACGCCCTTGTCGTCGTGTTTGCCCCTTTCGAAGTTGACCAGCGGCGGTTGTCGCACGTGCTCGACGTCACGGCGCAGCGGATGGAGGAGTTTACTGGCAGTGTGAGGTCATCGGACCCCGGGTCCGCCTGAAGGCGGACACTACGTACGCAAAAGTCGTCGTACGTCGTGAGGCGTCGCACGTCAAGACCGCGGTTCAACGTTGGTCCCCGTACGGTAGGTCCTCGTACGTAGGTCCTTGTACGTAGTGTCCGGCTTTAGCCGGACCGTGATGCGCGGATCTCGTCGACGAGATCGACGATGACATGAACGACGGCTTCCGGCGCATCGAGTGGAATCCAGTGGCCGCTGTTGGCGACGATGACGTGGCGTCCGCGCGTAGACAGCCGCGCCAGCGCCGCGTCGGCGCGCATGCGTTCCTCTTTTGCATTCGCCGCCGTGACGACGACCAGCGGGAGGTCGGCGTAGTGACTCGGTGCTTCGCGCGACACCTCGCGAGCGCTTTCACCGATCGACTCGATCTGGCTCCCAAGCGCCTCGAAAAATTTGGGTTGCGTCCACATCTGTTTGAGGATGCGCCGCGTTTCGGGCGGCAGCTTCCACACCGGAGCGAGGATCGTTTCATCTGCGCGCTGAAGCCTGCCGCGGCTGACCACTTTGACGAGCGCCCACGCCGTTCCGACGGCACCGAGGCTCACGAGCGTCGATATCGCTCGGCCCACGCCGAGTCGCGCCGCCTGCGCGCCGTGGCGGCAGAGACGGACGCCGCGGGCGATCTGCTTTCGCTGTTCTTCTGACGGATCTATCCACTCTTCGGAGTGCGCGGGCTCTATGAGCACGAGTCCTGCGACCGCGCGAGGATGACGCGCGGCCAGCAGTCGCATGACGAGGCCACCATACGAATGGCCGACGAGCACCCACGGAATCGGGACCCCAGCGCGCTGCAGCAGTTCCTGCAGCTCGTTCGCGATGCGGCCGGCCGTTCGGGGCCGCGGACCGCTGTCGCTCCAGTTGAAGCCCGCGCGATCGTAGGTGCATGCGCGGGTTGCTGCCGCGACACCTGAAACCACCAGACTCCAGCTCAGCGACGACGCGCCGAGGGCGGCGTCGAAGACAACGACAGGCGTTCCTTCACCCTGGGACCGAAGGTGAAGCTTGTGCGTGCCGACATCGACCAAGCGGCCCGGAGGCGCGGGAAACCGACGAGCTGTGCTCACGTTCTGCGGCATGTCGGCAATATTCCTGCAGCGCTGCACAGTATGAATCGTCTCAGCCGTTCAGCTGTGGCCTGGGTGCTTCTTCTGCTCAGTGCGTCCGCCTGCCTTCGACCGAACATTCGTGCGACCGTCGAAGACCCCAGCGCTGTTCAGATTGCACAGATCTGGGAGGCGCCGACGGATCTCGAGGAGCGCGATCTGTTTCACGGTCCAGGCGGATCATCGCTGATGCCCGATCCGTCGCTGCCGCTTGAATTCATCTCCGAGGATCGCAGCGGGTACAGCCCGGGATATGACGTGCGTGACGCCGAAGGCGTGACGTGGTCTGTGAAGCTCGGGCCAGAAGCGCAGCCTGAAGCCGCCGTCTCACGCCTCTTGTGGGCGGTCGGGTTTCATCAGCCGCCCACGTATTACCTGCCGACCTGGACGATGACCGGCGGCCCCCGTGGGCACAAGCCGCCCGGACGGTTTCGTCCCGACCTCGCTGGTTGGAAAGTTGTCGCAGACTGGTCGTGGTACGAGAATGAGTTCGTCAACACCCAGCCGTTCAAAGGGCTCGTCGTCGCCAATTTGATGCTCAACAACTGGGACTGGAAGACATCCAACAACAAAGTCTACGAGGTCGACGAAGGCGGCAACGGCGCGTCGAGGCGCATCTACGTCGTGCGAGATGTGGGGGCGTCGCTCGGCAAGACCTCGTTTCCAAAGTTCCTCGGTTGGTTTCCGATGCGAGGGCTCGGTCAGGGATCGCGCAACGACATCGAGGATTTCGAGTCGCAGGGCTTCATCAAGCGAGTCGACGGCGAGCGGGTGGAATTCTACTATCGCGGCATTCACCAGGACGTTCTCGACACGCTGTCGCGGAATGACGTCGTGTGGGTATCACGATTGATGTCGCGCCTGTCCGACAGGCAGTGGAACGACGCGTTCCGCGGGGCCGGGTACTCGGACGATCACACTCGCCGCTTCGTCGCCAAGATCAAGAGCAAGGTCGCGGATAGCCTGAAACTGGGCGAAGCGTAGGCTCAGGGTGGCCCCGGGCAACGGCGAATTGGCAGGGTCACCCGAACGGCGTCGAGGGGGCGACAGGGTCAGGGCACCCCGAGTAGCATCGAGGGGTGCACGTAACGGCGATTATTGCCGCAGGCGGACGCGGGGTTCGCTTCGGCCGCGACCTTCCAAAGCAGCTTGTTCCCCTCGGTGGCCTGACAATCCTTCAGCGCAGCGTCGATGCCTTCGTGCTGCACGAGCGCATCGCCGATCTTGTCGTTGCGCTGCCAGTCGAGCTCGCGGCGAACGCTCCCGCGTATCTGCGCGACCGTCCCAAATCGATCGAGGTTGTCGAAGGAGGAAGACGGCGACAGGATTCGGTCGCGCGCGCATTTTCACATGTGCCGCCAGACGCTGACATCGTCGTCATTCACGACGCTGCTCGACCGCTCGTCAGCCGCGCGCTCATTACACGGACGATCGATGCCGCTGTGGCGCACGGGGCGGCCATCGCCGCGCTGCCCGCCACAGATACCGTCAAGCAAGCGAACGAGCGTGGGGTCGTTGTAGACACCCTTCCGCGCGGACGGATTTTTCTTGCACAAACGCCCCAAGCGTTTCGCACGAGCGTGCTGCGGGAGGCGTTGGCGTCGGGCGGCGGATCCGCCGAGGCGACGGACGAGGCGGCCCTCATCGAGCGGGCCGGCCACGCAGTGCAGCTCGTCGATGGCGATCCGAGAAATCTGAAGATCACTACTGCGGATGATCTTGCGGTCGCCGAACGCTTCCTTCGTAGCTCGTCGGAGTCGCGATCGATCGACGCGCCGACGCTGAGGATTGGCAATGGGTACGACTTGCATCGACTCGTGCCGGGGCGTCGACTCGTGCTGGGCGGCACAGTCATTCCCCATGACAAGGGCCTCGCTGGACATTCGGACGCCGATGCCGTGTGCCATGCTGTCACAGACGCGATCCTCGGCGCTGCAGGCGCGGGAGATATCGGTCGCCACTTTCCCGACTCGGATCCTGCGTGGAAGGATGCGGACAGCATCGTGCTGCTCAGGCGCGCAGTGGAAATGATCGCCACCGCCGGATATGTGGTCGTCAACGTGGACATCGTCGTGATCGCAGAGCGTCCGAAGCTGGCGCCACACGCCGAAACGATGCGGGCCAACGTTGCACGTGCCATCGGCATTGCCCCGGATCGGGTGAGCGTGAAGGGGAAGACGAACGAAGGTGTCGGCTCGGTGGGCGCAGGAGAATCAATCGCGGTGCATGCGGTGGCGTTGATCGCTCGCGTCTAGGTCTTTGACCTGTGCCCTTTGCCCTTTGACCTACGATATACACCGTGAGAGTTCGTTTCGCACCCAGTCCTACAGGTCAGCTCCACGTCGGCAACGCCCGCACTGCGCTCTTCAACTGGTTGCTCGCGCGAGGATTGGGTGGCACCTTCGTCCTCCGCATCGAAGACACCGATGTCGAGCGATCGACGACGGAATCCGAACGTGCCATCGTCGAGGATCTGCGGTGGCTCGGACTCGATTGGGACGAGGGGGTCGAGAAGGGCGGTAGTCACGGCCCCTACCGGCAGTCGGAGCGCACGCACATCTACCGGGCGCACGCGGTCGAACTGCTGTCGCGTGGTCAGGCGTATCAGTGTTTTTGCCCGCCGGAACAGCTCGAGATGGACAAGTACGCGGCGCTCCGAGAAGGCCGGCCGCCGAAGTACGTCGGCCGGTGTCGCCAGTTCTCGCGCGAAGACGCACGTGCGCGGATCGAACGTGGCGAGCCCGCTGCGATTCGATTTCGCGTGCCGGATGACAGAACTATCGCCTTCGACGACGTCGTTCGCGGCGAGGTCAGCTTCAACACCGACGTAATCGGCGATCCCGTTGTGATTCGGTCGAATGGGACGCCCGCGTACAACTTTGCCGTCGTTATCGACGATGCGCTGATGGAGATCACGCATGTGATCCGCGGCGAGGATCATATTTCGAATACGCCGCGGCAGCTTCTTCTGTACGAGGCATTTGGATGGCGCGCGCCGACATTTGCCCACGTGTCGCTCGTGCTGGGCCCCGACCACGGGGTGCTCTCGAAGCGCCATGGGGCCACGTCGGTGGCGGAGTTTCGCGCGCGCGGATATCTGCCCGAGGCGCTTGCGAACTACCTGGCGCTGCTTGGATGGTCGCCCGGAGAGGATCAGGAGCTGCTGCCGCTCGACGAGCTTGCCCGTCGATTCCGTCTCGAGGATGTGGGACGCAGTGCAGGAATATTCGACATCGAGAAACTGGCGTGGGTCAATCGTCATTACCTGAAGCTTGCAAATCCAGAGCGGCTGGCGCGACTTTTTGTTCCGCACCTGCAGCGCGAGGGTTGGCTGTCTGACCCGGACGAGGCCGCGATCGGCTTTCTGGCATTCGTCGTACCGGGGGCGGCTGCGTCGGTGGATCGGCTCGAACAGGTGCCCGCGCGTCTGCGGTTCCTGTTCGACTACTCCGCACAGCGCGCATTAGACGCCGACGGCATCAGGGTGGAAGCCATGGCGGCGCGGCCTGTCATCAGCGTGCTAGCGGAAGAGCTGTCGGTCACTGGGCCACTCACGGATCGCGAAGCCTTCCGGGCGATGGTGGCTCGCCTGCGCGAGCGGACCGGCCAGAAAGGGAAGTCGCTGCTGCATCCGATCCGACTCGCATTGACGGGAGAATCCGAAGGACTCGAGCTGGATGTGGCCGTCCCGTACATGGAGCATGGGGCCAGGCTCGGCGCGTCCGGCATTCGCAGAATCATGGGTGCTGCGGAGCGTGCCAAGGCATTTCACGAGGAGCTACAGCGCCGCAGCACGAGCGTCTGACCCGATGATCATCTACGGCATCAACCCCGTACTCGAGGCGTTGCGCGCTGGTCGGGTCAAGGAACTGCGCGTTGGGGAGCGGAACAGCGGCCGCTATCTGCGCGTGCTGAGCCTCGCCGGAGAACGCGGAGTGCATGTCCGGCGGGTGCCGGTGGACACATTGGATCGTGATGCCCGCGGCGGCGTGCACCAAGGCGTGCTGGCCATAGTGGACGACGCGCACGAACACAGCATCGACGACCTGGTCCGCGACGCCAGAGAGGCGCCGCTGCTCGTCGTGCTCGACGGTATCGAGGATCCCCACAACTTGGGGGCCATCCTGAGAACCGTGGACGCCGCCGGCGCCGACGGCGTGGTGATGCAGAGTCGGCGGTCTGCTGCATTGGGCGGCGCCGCGGCCAAGGCGTCGGCCGGCGCCGTGGCGCACGTTCGAATCGCCGAGGTGGTCAATATCGCTCGCGCCCTGGACGAGCTCAAGGAAGCCGGGGTGTGGACGGTAGGCCTGGCGGGCGAAGCGGAGATGTCGTACGACAAGATGGATTTTACTGGGCCGATCGCGATTGTTCTTGGCGCTGAAGGCACCGGATTGCGCCGCCTGGTCCGTGAGCGTTGCGACTACCTCGTCGGCATCCCGATGCGCGGTCACGTTGGAAGTCTCAATGTATCGGTTGCGGCGGGCGTTACACTGTTTGAAGCGGTCCGCCAGAGGGGCCAGCAGCCGAACGACCGGGACTCCCGTACGCGAAGGCTACGGTCCGAACACTGAAACGACCGCAACTACGGCAAACGACAATGGTTACGGCCGGCTGACCGCACGCGCCAGGTCTTGCGAGACTGGCACGGGAAGTGCTATTATGTGCTCTTTGTCTGGCTGGCGTAGCTCAGTCCGGTAGAGCAGCTGATTTGTAATCAGCCGGTCGGGGGTTCAAATCCCTCCGCCAGCTCCATCGGCCTCCTCGCCGCATCTTTCAGTGAAGCGCCGAATACACGGATTCCAGAAACAATTGACGAATTTACGAATTGACGCATCTACCGACTGTGGGAACTCCATTCGTCAATTCGTAAGTCCGTCAATTCGTTGTTGAACCACAAGGGGAGGTGGCGGAGCGGTCAATCGCAGCAGACTGTAAATCTGCCGCCCTAGTGGCTACGGAGGTTCGAACCCTCCCCTCCCCACCAAACCTCTCAGCCCTTGGCATGAGAGGGGGCTGCTCGGTTTGGTGGCGCTGCTTGTTTGGCGGCAAGCCGCGCTTCGCACGGCGCCGCGGTGTCGGTGAACGATCGGCGGGTGAGGTTGGCGCGCCGGGCGGAGAAGGTTGGTGGGGAGGGGCCTCCCCTCTATTGGTTTGGCCGCCGCGCTGGGCGCGGCGGCGGTTTGCGGAAGCGGAAGTCGCATTGACAAGTGGCATCGCGGCTTAGCCGTACGAAGAACGAGTGAATAGCGGAGCGAGTCGCCAAATCTCGCTTCGGCGTGCGGGCTTGCCGCGCCGGAGCGGCGAGGGAGTGAAGAGGCGAGCCGTGAAGGCGGGAGTAACTCAGTGGTAGAGTCACAGCCTTCCAAGCTGTTGGTCGCGGGTTCGATCCCCGTCTCCCGCTCCAGCCTTCGCTCACGCGCGTCGCAGAGCAGTCGGTAATGGCGCGGGAGGATCAGGAGGCGGTGTACGGCGCGGCCGACTTGTCGGCCGTAGCGCGACCTGTCCGCCGTAGCGCAGAGCGCGAAGGTGGAAGCGCGAAGGCCGATGTAGCTCAGTTGGCAGAGCGCGTCCTTGGTAAGGACGAGGTCACCGGTTCAATCCCGGTCATCGGCTCCAGCCTTCGCTCACTTCGTGAGCTACGGCTGGCAAGCCAGTCGGCTTGGTCGCCGAAGCGCAGCGTGGATTGGCGAGCCAGCGAGCATTTGAGGAAGTTGGACAATCTTCACTTTTCTTGAGCGAGCGCGACACTGATGGCGAAAGAGAAATTTGATCGGTCGAAGCCGCACGTGAACGTGGGGACGATCGGGCACATCGACCACGGGAAGACGACGCTGACGGCGGCGCTGACGAAGGTGGCGGCGGACAAGGGGTGGGCGAAGTATGTGCCGTA
>DATCJA010000109.1:0-11273 GCA_036507475.1 Vicinamibacterales bacterium | reverse complement strand
ATCACTCTTGTCCAAATTAGCCGTACACAAAACAGGGGTTGAGCGCGCCGCGTATGATGCTGATGCAGTGACCAAACTTCATCACATCACCGTGGAGGCCAACCCCTGTGACGAGATTCTGCAGCATCTTCAATCAGTTGCTCCAGCTTTTTCCACGGACCGAGTTTCAGCGCGCCGTCCAGGCCACGAACGCGGAGCGGCATGCCCGCGGCTTTGCGTGCTGGGACCAATTCGTCGCCATGCTGTTCGCACAACTGGGGCGGGCGCATTCGCTGCGCGAAATCTGCGGCGGCTTGGCGAGTTGCGAGGGCAAGCTGGCCCATCTCGGGGTCACAGCCCCGCGCCGGTCGACCCTCGCGTACGCCAATGCGCACCGGCCCTGGCAGCTCTACCAAGCGGTGTTCTACCAGGTCCTGGGCCGGTGTCGCGAGGTGGCGGGAGGCGAAGGTGGACTGTCCACTGCTCGTGCCCTCACGCGGGGCTTCCGTCAATCGGCCGTCGCGCTTCGCGCTCGGTCTTCGGGCGCGACCCAAAGCGCGAGCGACGCGTGGCAACCGCGAGCATTTGACGATTACACGCTACTCGTGTAACGTTGAATCGCTGCGATGATTCAGTCGTTCGCTGACACGACAACGGCCGACATCTTTCGGGAACGCAACACGAAGGCCGCACGGGGGATTCCAAAGGACCTGTGGCGCGTCGTCCAGCGAAAGCTGAAGATGCTCGACGTTGCAGCGAGAGTTGACGATCTCGAGTCGCCGCCGGGCAATCGGCTGGAGCCGCTCACAGGCCAGATGAAGGGGCGGTACAGCATTCGCGTGAACGAGCAATATCGCGTCACGTTTCGATGGGAGAACGGACATGCCTTCGAAGTCGCGGTCGAAGACGATCACTAGAGATCCGCACTGGCTCGGGCCGGCGATCGCCCCTGGCGAGATTCTGCTCGAGGAGTTTCTGAAACCGATGCAGCTCGGCCAAGTGGAGGCGGCTCGCCGGCTCGAGATTTCGCTCAATCGGATGAACGAAATCGTGTTGGGTAAGCGCAGCATTACGGCAGATACGGCCCTCCGCCTTGCACGCCTCCTCAAGACGTCGCCTCAGTTCTGGATGCGCCTCCAGGCCGACTGGGACCTGCACCAGGCCATGACGCGGGCTGCCAAGGCGTCCCTGATGGCGTGACTGGACGGTGGATACGCGATTCAGTGAATTACTCCTCATCTGGATCGACACGTCGGCGTCACACGGACGTAATTCCGTTTGCGGAGCACTCCCGCCCCATATAATTCACGCGTCGTGGAGACAAGAACGCGGTTTGTCCGCCGTGGTTAGCGGCCTCGCGGAGGCGGTTCGTGACCTTGCGCCCCTTCTCGCAAAGCGCGACGACGCGGACGCCGAACACTATCCGGCGGACAACCTCGCGGATCTCGTCGCCGCCGGCGTGATCCGCGCGCCGTTTCCCGCCGCCGCGGGCGGCGCCGGATGCACGCTGCTCGATGCCGTCGACGCGGTTGAAGTGATCGCCTCCGCGTCACCATCCACCGCGCTGCTCGCGGCGATGCCGATCGGGTTGGCGGGCGCGTATTCAGCCGGACCGGACGCCGCTCCGTCCGCGCATCGCCGGATGTGGGCAGAGCAGATCGAGCGCGTGGCCGCAGACTATCGCGCGGGCGCGCTCTATGCTGCGTGCAACTCTGAAAGAGGCGCCGGTGGGTCGCTGGCCGCGACGAAAACGACGGCCGAACAGCGGGACGGCCGCTTCGAGCTGACGGGCGAAAAGATCCTCGCGTCATTCGGACGCCATGCCGACATGTTCTTCTCGACCGCGAAGGTCAATCCCTCGCAGATGCCCGGCTGCGGCGTCGTCGAGTTCTTTCTCGTGCGCCCGACGGCGCGCGGCGTGGAGATCCTCGACGACTGGGATGGCTTCGGCATGCGGTCGACCGAGAGCCACACGGTAAGGTACGAGGCGGCGCCCGCGGAAGGCATCGTCGGCTTCCCGAATTTCATCGAGACCGTCCAGCCGCTCACGTACGCATTTGCGCTGTTCTCGGCGATTCCCCTGGGATGCGCCGCGGCGATCCGCCGCGAGCTCTCGACGCCCGTGCCCGAATCGCCGGCGCTGCGTCTCCGGTTTAGCGATGCCCGGATGCGTGAGGAAGCGCTGCGTGCATACCTCCACGAGACGGCGCGCGCATGGCGGCCCGGAGCGGGCCCAGCGTATGCCGCCCGCGTGCTCCGCATGAAGACGTACGTCACGCAGGAAGCGACCAAGCTGTGCGCCGAGTTGTTCGCGCTGAGCGGCGGCCGCCACTACAGGCGGAACGGTCGGCTTGCGCGCACACTGGCCGCGTCGTTTGCCGGGACGGCGCTGCGGCCTCCGCTGGCGCTCGCGCTCGACACCCTCGTGCAGCAGTTCTCGAGTGAATGACGGCCCATGTCAACAACAGCTGCAATCGCTTCTCAGTAAACACGGCTTCCCAAAGCCCCAAGCGCCTCGCGATGCGTCCGCCTACGGGGTGAGTTCCACGGCGGACGCGGCGGTGGGTCGAACGCGTTCCGATGACTGTTCCTCGCCGCTCGCTGCTCTCATGGCCGGCATTGCGGCCCTCGAGACCAGAAGGCAGACAGGCAAACCGGTGAGCGCGCTGGCCGATTCAGACAGCGTCAGCTATAGTCCGTTATGCGGCTCGAACCGTGAGTTCTGTACTCGCAGCCGCATAACGGACTACGGCGCGCGGAGCGCGCCAAGCCGGGGCCCCCGCGGCGCACGCCTGCGCCCGTGGGGTGGAAGCGCGGTGGAAGCAGACACAGTTCGACCCAGCCAAGGGGCGCTGCGGGGACGCCAAAGGGCAGAGCCCCTGGCTGGTTCCGCACGGCGCGTAGGAATTTCCGCGCGCACAAGCGGCGCGCGAGCGAAGGGAGGCGGAGAATGACGAAGTGGAAGAGTCTGGCCGTCCTTGGGCTGGTGTTCGGGATGAGTGGCGTGACCTGGGGACTGGCGCAGCAAAGACAGACCAACCGATTCTTCGAGCTGAGGGTTTACACCGCCAGCCCCGACAGAATGGACAAGCTCGTGGCACGCTTCCGGAACCACACGACCCGGATCTTCGAGAAGCACGGGATGACCAACGTGGGGTACTGGACAGCGACGTCGGGTGACAACGCCGAACGGACGCTCGTCTACGTCCTGGCGTATCCGTCGAGAGAAGCCCGGGAAGCGTCCTGGAAAGCGTTCCAGGCCGATCCCGAATGGCAGAAGGTCGCCGCCGAAAGCCAGGCGGACGGCGTCAGACTGGCCGAGCGAGTCGAGTCGCGTTACATGGTGCCGACTGATTTTTCACCGGTGAAGTAGCGGGCGGGCGTCGGGTGGGTGTGCTTGGTGCTCGGTGATTGGTGCTTGGCGCGGTCGTGGCCGGAGGACATCATGCGGCAGTTCAAATCCATCGTTGTGGCCTGGATGCTGGGCGCCGTCGCGGTGGCGAGCTTGTCCTGTGCCAGAGGGTCGGAGTCGGGGGCCCGCGATGCCGACTCCGACGGCATCACCGTGATCAACAGGGCCGGCGCCGTCGAGCGCATGCTCGAGCGGACCGCCCCGCACGTCCCTGACACGGCGGTGGCCCCAAGCTTCGTCGTCGATCCGGGCTGGCCCAAGCCACTGCCCAACAACTGGCGCCTCGGCCAGATCGGAGGGCTGTTCGTCGATCGCCACGACACCATCTGGGTGTACCACCGACCGCGATCGCTCAGTTCAACCGAGGCCGGCGCGCTCGATGCCGCCGGAAAAGACGCAAAAGGCAATCTCGTCAGCGCGCTGGGACACCCCAGAGCGTTCGGCCAGCATTCGGGGTGCTGTGTGCCGGCGCCCTCCGTGCTGCAGTTCGACAAGGCCGGGAATCTGCTTCAGGCCTGGGGGGGACCATCCGATCCCGGCTTTCTGGAAAAGAAGTGCCGGCAGGCGGACGGGTGCGACTGGCCGGCCCGCGAGCACGGCATCTATGTCGATCACAACGACTTCGTGTACATCTCCGGCAACGGGGAAGATTTCACGGGCCAGTTCCCCTGGGCCGCGACATTCGGAGACGATTCACACGTGCTGAAGTTCACGGCGGACGGCACGTTCGTGTTGCAGATTGGATATGCGGGGGCGAAACGTCCGAACAGTGACGACACCAAGGGCGGGCCCAACGCCACGCCACAGCCCTATCTGCCGGCCGACATGACCGTGGATCCGAAGACCAACTATCTCTATATCGCCGACGGCTACGGTAACCGCCGCGTACTCATCGTCGACGCGGCCACGGGCAAGTACGTCGGGCATTTCGGCGCGTACGGACAGAACCCGGTTGACGCCGAGAACACCGTCATCGGGGACGCCGGCTACGAGGTGGGTCTGTGGGCGGCTGAGTTCGACAAGGGCCAGACGAGGCCCAAATTCTTCCGCAGCCCGCTGCACTGCGCGAAGCTTTCCAACGACGGCCTGCTCTACGCGTGCGACCGCAACAACAACCGCATCCAGGTGTTCAGGACGGCCGAGGTCGGCAAGGTGTGCAGCAACCCTGACGGCGAGGTCGGGAAGTGCGGGTTCGTCGGCGAAGTGCACGTCGCTCCGCAGAGCGCAGGCGGTACGTCCGGCTCCGTGAATTTCTCGCCGGACCCAGCACAGAGCTGCATGTATGTGGCGGATCTCTCGAACAACACGATTTACACGCTCAACCGCGAGAACCTTCAGGAGCTCGACCGCCTCGGTCGCGCGGGACGCCAGATCGGCGAGTTCCACTGGGTCCACGTCGTCAGCGTCGATTCGGAAGGCAACCTGTATACGGGCGAAGTCGACAACGCCAATCGCGTGCAGAAGTTCTTGCGGTACGGAGCGACGAGCTGCAGCGGCACCGGCGCCAAGGACGTCGGAAAGTATCACTAACCAGTCACGGGCCCTGCCCTTGTCCTTCGACGACCGCTCAGGACACCCCGAGCGAAGTCGAGGGGTGATATCCCGCAGGCCCATGACTGGTTGGCAGTGTCTCTTGGCGCGCTCCGCGCGCATTGCCACGAGTTCCGCTGGCCGGTATGCCTGACTACGTCTTTCCTCCACCTGCGGTGCCGTCGGTTGCGGTTGAAGGCGAGCAGGGACGGTTTCCCGTCCGCCGGATCTTCTGCGTCGGCCGCAACTACCGAGCGCACGCGCGCGAGATGGGGCATGATCCGGACCGCGAGCCGCCGTTTTTCTTTCTCAAACCTGCGGATGCGATTGTCGAGAGCGGCGCTGTCGTTTCGTATCCTCCCGAGACAGCGAACCTGCAGTATGAAATCGAGCTCGTCGTCGCGATCGGCGCCGCCGGTTTGCAGGTGCCTGTCGATCGAGCCCTCGACCTTGCGTATGGCTATGCAGTCGGCATCGATCTGACCCGGCGCGATTTGCAGTTCGCCGCCCGCGACGCCGGTCGGCCGTGGGACTGGGGCAAGGGCTTCGATCGCTCCGCACCATGCGCTGCGATCTCGAAGGCGGCGGCGATCGGACATCCCGCGCGCGGTCGAATCTGGCTGTCGGTCAACGGCGCAATCAAGCAAGAGGGAGACATCTCCGACCTGATCTGGTCAGTTCCCGAGGTGATTTCGGCAATCACGCGGTCGATGGCGCTCAAGCCCGGCGATCTGATCTTCACGGGAACGCCTGCCGGCGTCGGCCCGATCGTGCCCGGCGACGTCGTGACCGGGGGTGTTCACGGTGTGGGTGAGATCGTGCTCACGATCGCCTGAACGCGTGGGGGTTCGAGGCCCCCCTTTCGCACCACCTGCTAAACGGCCTGCGCCGCAATGGGTCGAGGGGTTCTTCACGGTGAGCTCGTTGCCACCGAAGGCGCGGAAGCGGAAGGCCAGCAAAAGGAAAGGGCGCTGAGCCGTGCCGAACGGCAAGGTTGGAGATCACCCGTTTACGGACATCGTGCTACATGGCCGCCGTGTGTACTCCGACAAAGCCGATGCGCTGGTACGGGAGATCGACCAGTAGGGAGGCCGGGACGAGATGACGATCACGCGACTGATTCTGTTGCTCATGGCGCTGTTCGTGGTGGCGTTTGCTGTGAGGGTATTGCTGGGCCGCCGACGACATTAATCACTTCGCGACGCGCTTCTCGTCGACCCGACTTCCTCCCCATCTCGTGCGACGGTGTACAACGGATCTGGAAGCCCCACCACGACGGCTTCGATCCGACGCCGGTGAGGGAAAGCCGATCCCGCCTTTCCGACGTCGGCTTCGTTCGGTTTCCTGTCTTCTTAGCTTCAGCTTCGCGTCGGCCGATTTACGTGTACATCGGGAGGCGATCCCTCAACGCCAGCCAACCCCGAACGATCCGGTAGACGAACCAGAGTCCGACGAGGAAGAGCGGTAGCCACGCGACGAGCAGGCCGATGCCCAACGTGACGACAATGAAGGCCCCGCAGAGCGAGACCCACAGCAAGCCGAACCAGAACGTACGGATCTGCCATCGAAAATGCGACTCGAGCCACGTGCCGCGCACCTCGCTGCGCTTCACGTAATTCAGAATGACGGCAATGATCGACGGCCACCCGGTGAGAAACGCGCCGACGACGGTAGCAGCACCGAGGATTCCGGTGAGCAGGCTGAACGCGTGCAGCCCGTAGATAACGTGTGTCCACTCAATCAGGGAACTCGGTCGCAGTGTAGTGGGATTTTGCGGTTGGCGGTTGAGCCCAGCGACTTCATCCATTGAGGACCTCACCTGGCCGTATTATCCCCGGTCACGCAGCCGTGCGACGGGACACTTGAAATGGCCTGCTGGAACCTACCTCGTCGTAGCGCGCCGCACGAATCCGCAACGTGAGGAATGGCTGTCGGTCATCGCAGCCTAGGCGCCAGTCACCGACGCGATAAGAGCCTTCACGGTCTTGTCGGCCGTCGCGACAGCGTCGACCAAGTCACGATTGTCGGCCGCGATTGTCTTTAGGCAGTCCGCAATATCACCGAGCGAGTCTTTCCCCTTCGTATGCCGAAACTGTTCGACGCTGCTCTGCGCGTTGGTGACGGCGCGTTTTTGGGCATCGATGGTGGCCCGAATGTCGACGAGCGTAACAGCGAGCAGTTGCAGTGGGTCGGTCGGAGAATCGGCCATCCGCGCTGAGGATCGAGCATACCAATATTCGCGGAATCCAAAGCTCGGCCGCCGGCCGCGGGCGATTGTGGCGGAGGCGCGCTTCGTTCGTTCGAGACAACCTCCTGACCGTTGATGAAACGGCGCATGCCCTACGCAACGCCGCCACCAAGATCTGGCTCCCCGCTTAGCCGACAAATCTCACTAATCCGTGAGATTTCCAATTACGTCCTTCGTCCAGCCCGCGCATTCCGGGCTAGAAACAAGCACCTGTTCGTGGAATACCGGTTGCTCAGGTGGGAGCCGCGGGCACATACGTCCGCACGGGGCGGCTTCCCGCTGACGGGAGGAGTTCTCGTCGACCTGACCGCGTCGTCAGGACGAGTAACCTGGCGGCGCGGTCAGCGCCCCACCCGCGTTTTTCGATGCGCAACGTCGAATCGGCGTAGTGACCACCGGCGCATCGCCGCGCGGGGAAGGCCCGAACGCATGACTCACTACCACATCGAGAAGATGGCGCACGACCTGGCAGACACGCGTCACGAGCTGTGGATCAAGTGCGGTGCCCACAATTGGGCAGCGCTGCCCACGACGCAGGACACTGGCGAGCATTACTGCATCACGTGTTTGACGCTGTTCTCGTCGAGGGGCGAGCCTCTCAATGCCCCACAGAGGCCGGCCAAACGCCGTTGATCGAGCCTGGGGCCGTCTAATTAGTACCCCGTCATCCGGACAGGCCGTCATTGAGAATCACGCTCTGGTCTGTCACAATTTCGCCCCCTGCAGCGACCGCGGGAGCTTCATTCAGGAGGTGTCCCATGCGACGTAATGACGACTTCGACAACCTCCCGTCCTTTCGAGCCGAGTAGCAAACGGAGGAAGGGGATATCCCTCAGAGACGCATGTGCGTCGAGGCCGTCGAATCGTTCACGGTAATAAGGAACTCCTCGAGAAACTTGGCCGCAACGATCTCTGTCCGTGTGGTTCCGGCCGTCGCTTTCAAGATCTGTTGCCTGCGTTCGGGCCATTCGATGGTAGCGAGCGCAACTACTACTTCCGCGAGTAGGCGATCGTTACGGTCTGTCCGGGCACCGCGGAAGTGCCCGGATCTCTCAACGTAATCACGCGACGTCGACATAGGACGTTCTCCATAACCTCGACGACACGGATCGATCTCTGCGACTGCCGTGATGACGTGACGTATCAAAAATGAACCCGCCGCTCGCACTTACAAAATCCCCTGTCCACGTTCCCAGTTGGTGATCGGCGGGAACCCGCCAGCGACTGCCGATTAGAATCCGCGTCCGTTTACACGTGGCCTCGATCTTGCCCGCCCTCGAGCAGCACTCGCTGCCTTCACGAGGATCACCGCGATGTCAGACACGAACACGTCCGTCTCACGACGCCGGTTCTGCGCAGAAGCCTGCCAGGTGGCCTCGTGTGCCACACTCGCGACGCTCGTCTCCGCCTGCGGCGGCGGGTCGTCGTCACCGACGTCGCCGAGCGGTGCGGCCTCGATGCTCGGCGTCCTGGCCGGCCGGTTCACGGGCTCCGTTGTACAGGTCACCGCCGCTGGGTCCGCGTTGGCCGACGCGGGCGGTGCAGTGCTCGTCGAGTCCACAGCTGGCGTGTTCCTGGTCGCGCGGACGAGCGCGAACACGTTCTCGGCGATCGACGCGGTCTGCACCCACGAAGGGTGCACCATCACCGGCGCCGACAGTACCACCTACGTCTGTCCGTGCCACGGGTCGCGCTACAGCCGCAGCGGTCAGGTGGTGGGCGGCCCTGCCAAGGCGTCACTGCGTCAGTACGCCACCACCTTCTCGGACGGTGTCGTGACGATCACGCTCTGACACGGAATGCCCCGACTCAGCTCGGAAATCGACCACTTGCTTCGTCGTGCCGGATTCGGCGTCAGTTCCGCGGACGTCGAAATCTTCCGCGACATGTCTACGGGCGCCGCGGTCTCGTATCTCGTGGACTACGAGGGCCGACCCGACGACGTCGACGCCCGCATCGGACGTCCCGATCACGCGCAGGTGACGTCGAAGGACCTCTTCGCCCCGGACATCGACATTGACGCCGCGCGCCAGCGCTGGCTGTTCCGCATGATCCATTCGCGGCGCCCGCTGCAGGAGAAGATGGCGCTGTTCTGGCACAACCACTTCGCCACCGCCTACAGCAAGCTGGCCGTCGACTCTGGCACCGTGCAGGGTGCGAAGATGCTCGCCCACAAGCCCGGTGTGCTGCGCGGGCCGCAGGGACAGATCGAGCTCTTCCGCCGGTACGCGCTCGGCAACTTCCGCGATCTCCTGATTCAGGTGGCGCAGGATCCCGCGATGCTGGTGTGGCTCGATGGCCAGAGCAACACCAAAGCGAAGCCGCAGGAGAACTTCGGCCGCGAAATCATCGAGCTGTTCACGGTCGGCGTCGGCCACTACACCGAGCCGGACGTCTACGCGGCCGCGCGTGTGTTCACGGGCTGGAACCTGCGGCCATCCGACGACTACCGCCGCGACGAGTATGGGGACGTGAACGCGTATCAGGAGTTCATCTACAACGCCAACCACCACGAAACCAGCGCCAAGACGTTCTCGTTCCCGATCTCCAACGGAAGCCGGACCATTCCGGAGCGCAGCGCGTCTGCAGGCATGCGGGACGGCGTGGACTTGATCACCGCCCTGGCGTTCCATCCGGAGACGGCGCGCCGGCTGGCTCGGAAGCTCTGGAATTTCTTCATCAGCGAGATCCATCCGCCGGATCCTGGCTTCGTCGAGAGCACGGCCGCCGTTTATCTGTCGAACCGCACCGAGATCAGACCCGTCGTGCGCCACATCCTGACGTCGTCGTGGTTCAACAATCCGTCGATGTACTACGCGCGCTATTCATGGCCGGCGGAATTTGTCGTGCGCGCGATCAGGGAGGTGGGCTGGCAGAACCTGTCGCTCGACAAGGTGCGTTCGCCGCTGGCCAACATGGGCCAGCAGCTCTTCGAGCCGCCGAACGTCGGCGGATGGCCGCTCGGCGCCGGCTGGTTCTCCACGGGGACGATGCTGGCGCGGACGAATTTTGCCGCCACGCTGGCTGCCAGCCAAAAGGGATTCCTGGCCGCCGCGCTGGAGTCTGAGGGCCGGACGCCGCAGGCGTTGCTCGCGGCGATGCTCGATCGGGTGACGCCGGCGCCCCTCGACTCGGGCCCACAGCAGGCGCTGACGTCGTACCTGCTCGCGGCCGGCGCCTGGACCGGCAGTGGCGAGCAACTCAACACGAGGGCCTCCGGCCTTGCGCGCCTCCTCGTCGGCTCCTCCGAATACCAACTCGTGTAGAAGGACGCGACCATGCCCATCTCTCGACGACTCTTCATCCGTGACGGCGTGGCGACCGTCACGATCGGGCTCGCCGCGCCCTCCTTCTTGAGCGCTATCGCGCAGGCACAGGGCATACCGTCACGTCGCCTCGTCGTCGTCTACCTTGGCGGTGGCAACGATGCGCTGAACACGCTGATCTCCTATCGAGACGCGGCTTACTACAGCCGCCGGCCTTCGATTGCCGTGCCTGCGGGCCAGGTGCTGCAGGTCGGCACCGATGCCGCCGGACAGGCGCTCGGGCTGCATCCGCGGCTTGGCGGCCTCTTGAACATCTTCAACGAAGGGCGTCTGGCGCTCGTGCAGCGGACCGGGTACCCGAACTCGAGCCGGTCGCACTTCGAGGCCACCGACATCTGGGGCACCGCCAACCCGCGGTCGTCGACCGGCTCGGGCTGGCTCGGTCGCTATCTCGACACGCTTCCTCGACCGCTGGACGCGCTGGCCGCGTGGAACACCACAGGAGAGACGCCGCGTGCGCTCCTCTCAGGACAAAGCGGTGTTCCCGCGATTCCGAACGCGACCACTTACACGTATGCGAGCCCGAACCGCGGTTCGGCTGCGCTGCAAGAGCGGACGGCCGCGCAGGCCATGGCGGCCAACCCGGCCGCAGGCCGGCCGAATCTAGCATTCGTGAACAGCACCAGCCGGGGGGCGCTCGAGACGCTCGACCGCGTCGCGCTGGCTACGTCGTACACGCCGACGGTCGTCTATCCAAACAACGGCTTCGCGCTCGCGCTGCGCACCGTCGCGGGCGCCATCGTGCACGGCATCGGCTCACGTGTTTACTGGGTGCAGA
>DATCJA010000108.1:0-3252 GCA_036507475.1 Vicinamibacterales bacterium | reverse complement strand
CGAGCGCTGCAGACGACAGAACATCGACACATCAGCTCACCGTTCGGCTGCGATCCACCTCCACCGCACGTCTGGTCGAAACTTGCGCGAGCTGATGGCGTAGATGTATATACAGCTATCACGGAGGACACATGCAAACCGCTACCACATCTCGCACCGCTACCGCCGCCGTCACCGGCGGCATCGCCTGGATCGCTGTCGCGCTCACCCTCGGCGTCTCCGGCGTCCTCGTCACCGCGCGCCCACCCGCGCCACAGATCCTCATCCTCTCACTCACCGCCGCCGCCATCTGGATCACCAGCCGCGGCGCACTGCGCACACTGGTGGACGCGATCCCGATCCGCGCGCTGGTTGCCGTGCACGCGGTTCGCTTCATCGGCTTTGTCTTCCTGGCAATGAGCGCACAAGGCGCGCTCTCGCCAGTCTTTGCCACGCCCGCCGGTTGGGGTGACATCGCCGTCGCAACCAGTGCACTCGGCCTGGTCGCCATGGGTACCCCAGCCACGCGATTGCGCCGAGGCCTCTACCTGAGCTGGAACGCGTTCGCCACGCTCGATCTCGTGGTCGCAGTCGGAAGCGCCACCCTGGTCGCCCTGAGCGGAGACGTTCTCGGTGTCGCGCCGTTGCTCCGCGCGCCGCTGGTCCTCGTGCCCACGTTCCTGGTCCCGCTGCTCTTCGCGAGCCACGTCATCATCTTCCGGCGCCTTCGCCAATCGAACGTCACATGACGGTGAGTCACTACGCTCCACCGGTCCTGCCATGCGCGTGCGCGAGCCTTCGGCGCGCCGCGCGTGCCGTGACCCAACTCTATGACGAGGCGTTCCGCGCAAGCGGTCTTCGCGCCACGCAGTTCACGCTGCTCCAGGTACTCGATCGCAAGGGAGAAATGACCCAGGGTGAGTTGGGGGATCTCCTCGCCATCGACAGTACCACACTCACTCGCACCCTGGGGCCCTTGTCGAGCCAGGGGTTGCTGCGCGCGCGTCCGGGGAAGGACCGGCGCGAGCGCATCTGGTCGATCACGCCGGCCGGCAAGCGACGCCTGGCGGGTCTCATGCCGGCGTGGGAGGGGGCGCAGAAACGTTTGCGTGACCAGTTGGGTGAGAGTCACTGGAGTCACCTGCTGAGCGATCTTGCGGTGGTGGCGGGCGCCGCGTCATCGGCGGCGGAAGCCGAGCGCGCTTAACTCGCTCGGGGGTCCGCTCGGCTCCTTACGATGCAGCAGTGCGGAAAGGCGTCGGTTCGGGGAGCTGCATCGTGACTCGCCGTGGCGGATCCCCCTCGCTCGTTCTCGAACTGGCTCGTGGACGGCCGATTGTCCTGCAGCCCCCCTTGGTGGGGGGGCTTGGCGCTTACCGGGGCCCGATTTGTTCAGCGTGCGTGGCGTGTGCTCGACGCACGAACGTCACGCTCACTAGTCAGTCTCCGATCCAAAGACTTCCGTGAGCGGTATGCGGAGGGGAGGAATCGCCGGTTTGGGTTGCCATTCAAGGACCTCCGCGATGACCTCGGGCCGTTCGTCGTCCGGCCGCCAGCGCTCAACGAGCCGCGAATCCAGATCGACGATCCAATACTCAGGGACGGCAGTCTTCTGGTAAATCGGCCGCTTCTTGAGGCGATCAGCACGAGCGGTTGTCGGTGACGACGCCTCGACAGACAACAGAAGAGTCTTCACGTCCTGCCACGTGCGCGGCTTCCCGGTGCCCATGTCTGGAACAACAAAGAGATCCGGCTGCAACCGGTGACCGGAAAACTCGAGATCGGCTGGAGACCACAGAGTCCAACCGAGTCCGTACTGCTTCACGTACGGATCGATGAAGGAAAACAACCTCGCGAGCACCTCCTGATGAGCCCAGCCGGGGGCCGGAGTCACGAACAACTCCCCGTCCAGCACCTCGTAGCGATTCCCGTCGTCAGGAAGCGCGCGGGCCAACTCGGCGGTCCATTCAGTCTTCTGCGCAGGCATGCCCATAGCGTACGCTCGGCTCGGCGAAGGTGGCAAGTGCCGTTCCAACTTGACCGAGCTAGCGCCGGACCCTGCACATTCTACATCTGGCGCTCGGTGACACTGGTCATGTCAAGTTGGAACGGCACAAGCGAACATACGCCGAGCGCATCGCTCGCTCGGGGGATCTGCCGGTGCTCGTTCATCGCTCGGCTTGAATTCTCAAGTGACGGGCTGCGATGGACTCGCTCGGCAGATCCTCCGTCGCTCGCTCCCGAACCCTTCCTCGGGGGCTTGGCTTGCCAATTCCGCCGTCGCTGGCTCCGGTCAGCCGATTACGGAGGTGAAGTAGTCGTCCAGGTCAATCTTCAGCGGGGGAACCGATGGCACCGGATGCCAAACCAGCGTTTCGCGGAGGACCTCTGGGCGCTCGTCGTCCGGACGCCAGCGTTCGAAGATCCGAGCGTCGACATCGACGATCCAGTACTCCGGTACACTTTCATCCTGCAGAATAATTCGCTTCTCACCCCGGTCAGCCCTTGCAGTCGACGGTGAGATGATTTCCGCAGCGAGCAACAACGAAGTGACTTCCTTCCAGGAATGGATCAGCCGTCCGCCGTTCCATGGGACTACAAAAACGTCGGGCTGCAGGACGCGGTGCTGAGAGAACTCGATGTCAGCGGGCGAGATCATCGCCTCACCAATGCCATGAGTCCTGACATAGGGATGCAGGATGGCACACAACAGGAATACCGCTCGCTGGTGCAGAGCCGATGGTGCCGGACTCACGAACAACACCCCGTCCAGTACCTCGTATCGCTTCCCGTCGTCGGGAAGCGCCCGAACCATCTCGGCCGTCCACACCGTTTGATGCGCAGGCATGCCCATAGCGTAAGCTCGGCTCGACGTAAGGAACAAGCGAACATACGCCGAGAATGACAACGACTGTCCCGGAGTGCGTGATCGCGGGAACGCGACCGAAGTCATTTCAGCGCAGTGGTCACTCGTCGTCCTTGGTGCGCCGGCACGCCAAGGTTCACGCGGAGCCGCGGAAACGCGGAGAGCTGAGATTCTTCCGTTTCTCGCATCCGCGTACTCCTCCCCGATCAGCACTGCCTCGGCGTACGTTCGGTCTTGTGCAATTGCGTCCAGTGCATAACGCTCGGTACATGGGCCTGCACCTGAATTGGGAACTTCGTCTGCCCGGAGCGTTGTCGCGCGATGAGGTAATGACGTATTTGCGCGATCTTCTCGCGCACGCGTCGAGCCTGGGCTTCGACGAGATGACACCCATCATGAGCCAGGTC
>DATCJA010000107.1:0-30238 GCA_036507475.1 Vicinamibacterales bacterium | reverse complement strand
GCGAGATGGTCGAGGGCGGCGACTGGCTCACGCCGCACTTCAACTACGAGGAACGGTGGCAGAAGCCGGCTCTGTACTACTGGCTGACGGCTGCCACGTACGTCGCATTCGGTCCAACGGAACTGGCCGCACGATTGTGGTCGTCGCTCTCCGGCATCGGTCTCGTGCTCGTGACGTGGATCGCAGCGCGTCGTCTCATGCCGGGTCCTGGGGGCACGGATTCGAGCGACGATACCGCCTGGCTCGCTGCCGCTGTCGTCGCCACGTGCTTCGGCTGCTTCTTAATGGCGCGCCTAGCGCTCCCAGACCTGCCTCTCGCGTTTCTCATCACGGTTGCGATGTGGGCCGCCCTCGAGAACCGATGGCTCCTTGCGGGCGCCGCGGCCGGCCTCGGATTTGTCGCAAAGGGACCGCTCGCCATCGTCATCCCGGCGATCGTGCTGATCCCGATCTGGTGGCGGGAGCGCCGGTGTACCAGGATTCGCCCGAAGGATGTCGCGCTTGCGGCCGCCGCCTTCGCGGCGATTGGGCTTCCGTGGTACGGCGCCATGACGCTCGAACACGGTGTCGCCTACCTGGAAAGCTTTTTCGTCGGCGACAACCTCGAGCGGTTTGCCACCGACCGTTTCAACGATCCGCGCCCTCTCTGGTTTTACGTCCCGATTGTGATTGGAGGAATGCTGCCATGGTCGGCGTACCTGGCGATCCTCCCATGGCCGTCTGTGCGCGATGTCGCACTCCGAAGGCGCGCACTGACGGGCGCCGAATGGCGGCTCCTCGCATGGGTCGTCGTGCCGCTTCTGTTCTTCACCATGTCGATCGGGAAGCAGCCCCGATACATCCTGCCCGTGCTACCGCCGCTTGGAATCCTGCTGGCCCATGCGATTGCCAGCCGCGTGCGCGACGGTGACCGCGCGGCACAGAAGGCCCTCGCTGCCGCGACGTGGGCAACCGCCGTCCTTTATGCGATCGTGGCGATTCTTCTTCTCCGCGCTGAACCGCTGTTCCTCTCAGCGTCGCCGGTTCTGACGTATGCGGGCATCACGCTCGTTAGCGTCTGCGCGTTGGCGCTTGTGTGGCTTGCCGCCACGCGGCGCTGGCGACAGTTGCCGCTGACGATGACGATCTGCGCCACGGTACTTCTGTTGTCGCTGCAGTTCGGCGCGCTGGCTGGCGCGAGGCCGGAACCCGTCGAGCGGATGGCGGAGCTCGTCCGAATGCACCGCCAGTCGGGGGAACCAGTCGGCGCGTATCACGTCCTCGTGCGGAATCTTGTGTTCTACACGCGGTTCAAGCAGGTCGATCTCGTCGACGAAGGGCGGGCGCTCGATTTTCTCAAGTCAACGGAGCGGGTCCTGCTGGTCGTGCGCGTAGCAGACCTGCCGCGTCTCGAGTCGATTTCCGGGGTCACCACGATACGGCTAGGTGAGGTGCAGTACCTCAACACCGCCAACGTGAGGCTCCGGACGCTCATCTCTCCCCTTCCCGAGCAGGATCTCGAACACGTGCTCCTGGTGGCCAACAAGTAGCGCAGCCGGTCCGGCTGAAGCCGGACACTACGTGGTTTGTGCTACGGGAAGATCTTGCCCGGGTTCAGAATGCCGTGTGGATCGAATGCGGCTTTGACGCGCTGCATGAGCGCGATCTCCTCGGGCGACAGCTCGATGCCGATGTAGGGCGCCTTCGCGAAGCCGATTCCATGCTCGCCGCTGATCGATCCCTCCAGCGCCACGACTCGCTCGAAGAGAACGCGTTCGGCTTCTTTCGCACGAGCGCGCTGCTCCGGGTCGCCGCCATCGATCATGAGGTTCACGTGAATATTGCCGTCGCCGGCGTGTCCGAACGCAACGATCCGCAGACGATACGTTTCCCTGATCTCCTCGATGACCGCGAACAGCTCCGGCACGCGACCGCGCGGGACGACGACGTCGTGATTGATTTTCAGCAGTCCCGTGGCGCGCAGCGCGAGTGAGATGAGCCGCCGCGCCGTCCAAAGGCGTTCGCGCTCGTCATCATCCGCCGCAACCACGAGGCCGGTAGCACCCACCTGCCGACACGACTGCGCGACCCGGTCGATTTCGTCATCCACGGCCGCCTGAGTGCCGTCCGCCTCGACAAGCAGCATCGCGCCGGTGCCGGCTGGCGCGATCTCCTGGCCGAGATGCGCATTCACCGCATCGATTGACGCCGCGTCGATGAGCTCGAGTGTGGCGGGCACGACGCGCCGGCGGATCAGCGCAGTGACCGCATCGACGGCGCTCTGAATATCGGCGAAGAGCGCCATCAACGTGGCGCGGGCGGACGGCCTGGGCACGAGCCGCAGCGTGATCTTCGTGATAATCGCCAGCGTACCTTCCGATCCGACGAGCAACTGGGTTAGGTTGTAGCCGACGGCATTCTTCACGGCTTTCGAGCCGGTCTCGATGACGTGGCCGTCCGGCAGCACCGCCTCGAGCGCCAGCACGTACCGCCGGGTGGTGCCGTACTTGAAACCGCGCGGCCCCCCGGCGCACTCAGCCACGTTGCCGCCAATCGACGACGTTTCGAGACTGGCTGGATCCGGAGGATAGAAGAGCCCCACGGCTTCGACCGCGCGCTGCAAGTCGGCGGTGACCACGCTCGGCTCCACTACCGCGAGCAGATTCGTCGCGTCGATCTCGAGAATCCTGTTCAATCGCTCCGTCGAGAGGACGACGCCGCCGCGCGTGGGCACCGCGCCGCCCGTGTAGCCGGTCCCTGCACCCCGAACGACGAGCGGCACGCGTCGCTCGTTGCAGAGGCGCGCGATCGCGGCAATTTCCCGGGTATCGGCTGGGATGACGACGAGGTCGGGCGGATGGCCGATGCCGAGAGCGTCCTGGCCGTACCGCTCCAGTGACGCTGCATCGGCGCGTACGTGCTCCGCGCCGACGACATCGATCAGTGCACGAACAACCGCTTCATCCACGCGAGCGCTCTTGAACCACGAAGGCCACGAAGATCACGAAGACACGAATGACATGAATAGCGTATGAGAAACTCGTGACCTTCGTGATCTTCGTGGTCCCGGCACTCAGCGCGAGACGCCCGCCTTGGCTGGCTGCAGCGACTCGGCGAACCGCAGAATCCGCGTCGCGCCCTCGCGCAGCTGCTCCATCGATGTCGCGTACGAAATGCGCAGGTAGCCGGGCGCGTCGAACCCTTCGCCGGCGGTGACGGCGACGTGCTCCGTCTCGAGCAGGGCTTGCGCAAAGTCGGCCGACGTTCTCGGGCCGTCGGGCGATAGGAGGCCCGATATGTCCGGGAACAGATAAAACGCCCCCTTTGGCTTGACGCAGCGAATCGCCGGGTGCGCCGTGAGCCACGCGTGAATGTTGTCGCGTCGCCTGCGGTATTCGTTCAGCATGAACGTGACCTCGTCCTGCGGTCCGGATACCGCGGCGAGCGCCGCCATCTGCGTGATCGACGTGATGTTTGATGTCGTCTGGCCCTGAATCGTGTTGAAGGCGGACGTCAGCTCCTTCGGCGCAATCGTCCAGCCGCAGCGCCAGCCGGTCATGGCGTACGACTTCGAGGCAGACCCCGCAATGACGGTGCGGTCGCGGTGCCTGTCGAAGAGCACTTTCGGCAGGTTGTGCGGCACCTCCTCGTAGATCAGCTGTTCGTAACAGAGGTCCACGACAATCCAGATGCCGCGCGTCGCGGCGGCGTCGACGATCGGCGTCAGCATCGCTTCGTCGACCAGACCTCCCGTGGGATTGCACGGGGAGTTGATGATGATCGCTTTCGTCCGCGAGGTGATGGCCGCGATGATGGCTTCCGCATGCACAGCAAAGCCTTCCTCGGCGTTCGTCTGCACGATGACGGGCGTGGCGCCCACCAGCTTCACCTGTTCGGGAATCGTGGGCCAATACGGGGCGTGCGTGATCACCTCGTCACCGGGGTCGTACAGCGCCAGCGCGGTGTTGAAGAGTGCCTGCTTTCCCCCGGCGGTCAGGAGAACTTCTGCGGCCGAGACGTCGATGCCGTATTCGCGCCTGTAGCGAGCACAGACGGCTTCACGCAGCTCCGGAATGCCCGCGGCCGCGGTGTAGCGCGTGAAATTCGCGTCGATGGCCGCCTTGCCGGCGTCCTTGGCGTGCTGCGGCGTCGGAAAATCGGGCTCGCCAGCCGTGAAGTCAACCACGTTGAAACCGGCGCGACGAAGCCGCTCCGCTTCTGCGGCCGCTTTGAGTGTGGCCGAACCCGAAACCTTCGCGAGACGCTGTGCGAACATGCTTGCTCCTGACTGTCTTTAGTCCTTGGTCTCTGGGCTTTAGTCTTTGGGCTTTGGGCTTTGTGCCTTGTGCCTTGTGACTTGTGACTTGTGACTTGCCCTAACCCCTCACCCCCAGCCCCTGCTTCTCCCGCAGCCACCGCTCGACGGCTGAAGGCACCAGCCCATGCACCTCGCCGCCCAGTTGAAACACTTCCTTGATCAGCCGCGAGCTCAAATACGTGTACTGTTCCGCCGGCATCATGAACACCGTTTCGAGCGTCGGCTCCAAGTGCCGGTTCATGAGCGCCATCTGGAACTCGTACTCGAAGTCCGAGACGGCGCGGAGGCCACGGATGATCGCGCTCGCCCGCCGCGCTCGCGCGTAGTCGACGAGCAGTCCGTCGAATGTGTCGACGTCGACGTTCGGGTACTCGCGGAACACCTCGCGGACCATCGCCACCCGCTCGTCGGCGGTGAAGAGCGGTTTCTTCTCGGCGTTCACGAGCACCGCCACGAGCACGCGCTCGAACAGGTGCGTGCTCCGCAGGATGATGTCGACGTGACCGTTCGTCAGCGGATCGAACGAGCCCGGAAACACCGCAAGGCGGCCATTCGGCGGGCCGGCAGGCGTCATCGTCGCACCCTCATGAAGGTCAGCGCGCTGTCTCCAGACACCACGTCGCGCACGCGCAGCAGCGTCGAGGGCGCTTCGACCTCGCCCCGGCGGGCTCGCTCGAGCACGAGCAGACCCTCGGTGTTCATGAGATCGACTGCAGCTTCCAGTGATTGCATGACTGCGCCGGGGTCAGCGTCGTACGGGGGATCCAGCAGAATCAGGTCGAACCCGGGGTCCCGAGGCACACATCGCAGCACGTCGGCGACGTGGCCACACTCGATAGTATAGCCCTGCTCCACGCCGCACAGCGCGAGGTTGGCGCGGATCAACGCGACGGCGCGTCGGTCCTGCTCCACGAACGTCACGTGCGCAGCGCCGCGGCTCAGCGCTTCGATACCCAACGCCCCTGTGCCGGCAAATCCATCGAGCACTCGCGCGCCCTCGATGCGCGACCGGATGATGTTGAACAGCGTCTCGCGCAGTTTGTCGGACGTCGGTCGGACGCCTTCCCACGACGGTGTCTTGAGACGACGTCCTTTGAACGCTCCGGCAATCACGCGCACGGCGCCGCCTCAACCCACCTCGATCAACCCGAACTGCTGCTCCCAGCGCTGCTGCACGAATTGCAGCAGATCGCCTGTGAGCCCGCCCCCGGTCACGAGCCGCCGCGCTTCGCGGTGCGCGTCCTCCATGATGTCTCGATCGCGGACGATGTCGCCGGTGCGCAGCCTGGGCAAACCCGATTGGCGAGTGCCGAAGAAATCGCCCGGGCCGCGCAATTCGAGGTCTTTCTCCGCAATCGCAAACCCGTCGTTGGTGGTGGCCAACGCCCGCAATCGCTCACGTGCATCGTCTGTCCAAGGTGACTGGTACAGCAGGATGCAGTGCGACTCCCACGGCCCGCGTCCCACGCGACCGCGCAGCTGGTGGAGCTGCGCCAACCCGAACCGCTCGGCATGCTCCACCACCATGACCGACGCATTCGGCACGTCCACCCCCACCTCCACCACGGTCGTTGAAACGAGGATGTGAATCTGGCCGGCGGCAAAGGCCTGCATGACACGCTCCTTTGCGTCGGACTTCATTCGCCCGTGCAGGAGCGCGACGCGATAGGCAGGAAAGATCTCTGCCTGCAGGTGGTCGGCCATTTCAGTCGCCGATTTGAGATCGATCTTTTCCGATCCCTCCACGAGCGGATAGATGACATAGGCCTGACGTCCCTGGTCGAGCTGCTCGCGCAGCAACTGATAGATCTCATCCCTCCGCGACTCCGGCTTGACCCATGTGCGCACCGGCGTGCGCCCGGGCGGCAGATCGGTGATTTTCGACACGTCGAGCTCGCTGTAGTCGGTGAGAGCCAGCGTGCGCGGAATCGGTGTCGCCGTCATCAGCAGCACGTCGGGCCGCAGCCCCTTCGCGCGCAGCGCAGCGCGCTGCTCCACGCCGAAGCGGTGCTGCTCGTCGATGACGACCAGGCCCAGCTTGTGGAACCGGGTGCTCTCCTGAACAAGGGCGTGGGTCCCGACGATCAGATTCGCCGTCCCGCGCTCGATGTGCGCGTGGAGTGTGTGCTTCTTCGTGCCCGGCGTGCTGCCCGTCAGCACGTCCACGCGGAAGCGCGACTGCGAGAGGAGCCTTGCCACGGTGGCGTAGTGTTGCGCCGCGAGAATCTCGGTCGGCGCCATGAACGCTACCTGCAGACCGTTCTCCATCGCGACGAGCCCCGCAAGGAGCGCGACGATCGTCTTGCCGGCGCCGACATCCCCCTGGAGCAGCCGGTTCATCGGTTGCGGCCGCTGCATGTCCTCGACGATCTCTTTCACAGCCTGACGCTGCCCGGGCGTGAGTTTGAACGGCAGGATCTTGGCAGCAGCCGCGCGAATCCGTTCGTCCACCTTCGGCACGAAGGGCTTCAGCTCGGTGCTCGCCGCGTGGCGGCGCCATGCGTGGCCGATCTGGTAGAGGAAGAATTCCTCGAAGATCAACCGCCGCTGCGCGGGCGTGCGAAAAGCGTTCAACTCCTCGACAGACGCCTCGTTCGGCGGAAAGTGCGACTGCTCGATGGCAGTGCGGCGTGGCAGAAGGTGCAGACGCTGGCGGAGCTCGGCTGGCAGAATGTCCGGAATGGTTGGCGCCAGCGCCTGGTCGAGCGCATGCCGCACGAGCTTGCGCTGCATGTTCGGCGTCACAGCGCCGGTCTTCTCGTAGAAGGGGACGATTCGTCCCGTGTGCACACTCGATATCTCGTCGGTGACGACCTCGTACTCGGCATTGAGGAAGTGCAGCCCGCTCGAATCGAGCTTCACGTCGCCGAAGATCACGACCGTCAGATGGGGCTGAAGGATATCGGCGAGAAACGGCTGGTTCATCCAGGTGCATCGAATCGCGCCGCTCGCATCGCTGACCACCGCGTTGAAGATCTTGAAACCGCGGCGGCGAGTCATCGCGAGACGCGCGCTCTTGATCTCTCCCAGTACCGCCGCACGCGCCCCCGGCCGCAACGAGCCGATCGGCTGCATGTGGCTGCGGTCTTCGTAGCGGAACGGAAGTCGATAGAACAGATCCTCGACGGTGACGAGCCCCGCGCGTTTGAGGTCGGCAGCCTTTCGCGGTCCTACGCCCTTGAGGAACTGAAGCGGAGTGGAGAGGTCAGTAGACAAGGCGGACCACGGCACAAGTCACAAGGCGCAAGGCTCAAGTCACAAAAAGACACGAATCAATTGTGACTTGTGATTTGTGACCTGTGCCTTGTGACTTGCCTACTGTACGACCACCGCCTGCCCCTGCCCCACCTCGATCTGGCGGATGCTCGCCGGCAGCGAGAACGTCTGGTCCAATCGCACACCCTGCGGTCGTTCGGGCGTTCGCGAGTAGTAGCTGAGGAGCTCCTGCAGGAACGCCGGGGGGACGGGCAGACCCGAGATTTCGGCCGACTGCACCTCGAAGCGGCCCATGCCGTCCCGGGTGTGAAGGATGCCTGCAACGGTGACCGGCACCCGGCCGCCAACGAGACTCCACGGATCGAGGCTGCCGCCCGACGACCTCCGCTTGGCGATGGCTTCGAGATCGACGACAGCATTGGCAGATACGCGCCCTTGCCCCACAATCGTGACCTCCGGCGAGTTGACGCCGTTCGGCAGATACGGTTGCGACTGGTAGGCAAACCAGGAATTCAGCTCGTCCTGGGTAAGAGGCGTGCGGCGCGCGGCCCGGTTTCCCGCCTCGCTCTGCCGGCGAATCCTCTCCACTTTTTGGGCGAATGCGTCGGCGTTCTGACGCGTGACGTTGGCTGCCTCGAGCGAAACCAGGGCTCCGATGGTCAGGACGGTCGCGGCAACCCGGCGTGAGCGGTAGCGCATGGAGAACCCCCCTCGAGCTTCTTTTTTCGAGTGTAGCACCCTTCCAACCGCCTCCTTCGCGCGATCCTTCCTGATCTTCGCCTTGATCTTCGCCTTCTATTCGCATATAGTCACGCCACCTCTGACCCAAGCATTTCCGTTGGATCCTGGCTTGTCATGGAGGAACGACGTGCTTCCGCTCACGAAACGTCAGCGCGAAATCCTCGACTACCTGAACGAATTCATCCAGCAGCACGGATACGCGCCGAGCCTCGAGGAAATCGGGCGGCGCTTCAACCTCTCGTCGCTGGCCACGGTCCACAAGCACCTGACGAATCTGCAGGAAAAGGGATTCATCAGGCGGGCGTGGAACCGCAGTCGATCGGTTGAGCTCGTTCCGACACGGGTTGGAAGCCGCGCCCTGGAGCTGCCGCTGCTCGGATTCGTCGCGGCCGGAGCGCCAATCGAGGCTGTCGCATCGAACGAGACCATCGCGGTGCCCGAAGCGCTCGTCGGAAAACGCGACAGCTACGTGCTCCGCGTGAAGGGCGATTCCATGATCGACGAGCAAATCCGCGACGGCGACTACGTCATCGTGGAGGACCGAAAGTCGGCAGACAACGGAGAAATGGTGATTGCGCTCGTCGGCGGGCTCGACGTCACCCTCAAGAAGTTCTACCGCGAAAACGGCCGCGTGCGCCTGCAGCCTGCCAATCCCGCGATGCAACCCATCCTCATCGAAGCCGATCGCGTCCAGGTGCAGGGCGTGGTTGTGGGGGTGATGAGAAGGTACTGACCTCATGTCCGATCAACCCGAGCGCAAGCAGATCAATTTCACCATCGTCCCCGACGAAGATCCCGGCGAGCCGCGCATCTACGCGAATTTCTGCTCCATTGCGCACACTCCGTTCGACTTCACGCTCACCTTCTGTGAGGTGATGCCGTTGTCCGACAAGGAGCTGCACGAGGCCGAGAGCCAGCACGTCGTCCGTGCACCGGTGCGTGCACGTGTGGTGGTGCCCGTGCAATTCGTCCCAAACCTCGTGGCGGCCCTGCAGGAGCACATGCGGGTGTTCTCGGATTCCTACTCGAACGTCGGATGGACGAAAGGGCCGGTACACTAATTCAAAATTCAAAATGCAAGATGCAAACGGTGCCCTCCGCTTGCATTCTGAATTCCCATTTTGCATTTTGAATCTTGCATTTTGCATTCATGAAGAGTGCCTCCGAAGTCCGCCGCATCGTCCGGACGCTGGCGAAGCAGCATCCGAACGCTGACACCGAGCTGCACTATCGCAACGCGTTCGAGCTTCTCGTCGCCACCATCCTCTCCGCGCAGTCGACGGATCAGCGGGTGAACGCTGTCACCCCCGCGCTGTTCGCCCGGTTCCCCGATGCGCGGGCGCTGGCCGCGAGCTCGACCAGCGAGCTCGAGGCGCTCATCCTGTCCACGGGCTTCTTCCGCCAGAAAGCCAAGTCGCTTATCGGGATGTCGCGGCAGCTGGTCGAGCGGCACGGCGGCCAGGTGCCCGCCGACATGGAAGGACTCACATCACTGCCGGGTGTCGGGAGGAAGACCGCCAACGTCGTGCTCGGCCACGCGCTTGGCGTGCCCGGTCTGCCGGTGGATCGCCACGTGCTGCGGGTCGCCAACCGAATCGGGATCGCCGCCGCCGACAGTCCCGAAAAAGTCGAGGCACAGCTCTGTACGGCGCTGCCCAAGGCCATGTGGACGCTCGCGTCCGACGTGCAAATCCTCCACGGCCGAAGGATTTGCCGGCCCAAGCCGCTCTGCGGCCGCTGCTCGGTGCGCAAGGATTGCGAGTACTATCGTCGCCTCGGGCGCGCAGCGCGCGCCCCAGAGAAACCGGCCAAACAGTCACGGGCTCTCGCCTCCAAAGTGACGACGGGAGCGTCATCACCAATGGAGCCCGTGGCTGTGTCGGCCGAAGCGGTGGCGAAGCGACCGAGGACCCTTCGACAAGGCTCAGGGCAGGCCCGAGTTCCACATGACACGCGCCGAGTTCGAGCGCCTCGTTCGTGAAGCGGTCACGCTCATCCCAAAACGCTTCCGCCGCGAAATGAAGAACCTCGCGCTTGTCGTGGAGGCCGAGCCGAGTGTCGAGCTCCTCAGGGACATGGACATCGAGCCGCCCGATTCCCTGTACGGACTCTATCAGGGCACGCCGCTCACCGAACGCACGTGGGCGTTCGGCAACGCGCTCCCGGACCGCATCACACTTTTTCAGCGGCCGATCGAAGAAGACTGCGAAGACGCCGACGAGATTCGCGCCGTGATCGGCGAGACGCTGATCCACGAGGTCGGCCACTACTTTGGCCTCAGTGAGGAAGAAATCGAGGAAATCGAGGAGCGGTACTGGCGGGGCGACGCGAGGGAGGCCGGCGACAGCAAGTGGTGAACGGCCGTACCCCAGGCCGCGCAGGCGCTTCGGTCAGCACTTCCTGGAGCCCGCCTGGGTCGAGAAGCTGATTCACGCCATCGACCCCTCGTCCGAGGAGACGTTTCTCGAGATCGGGCCCGGCCGCGGCGCGCTGACCCGCGCGCTTGCGCCGCACGTGCGCCGGATCGTCTCGGTGGAAATCGACCGCGACCTGGCCGCCGCCCTTCCCGCTCGCGTGCCGAGGAACGTCCACGTTGTCGCCGGCGACTTCCTCCACATCGATCTGGCGGAGCTGTTGCGCGACGAACGCCAGCCGCTGCGCGTCGTCGGCAATCTTCCCTACAACGTCTCGTCGCCGATACTGTTTCGCCTGCTCGGGGCTGCAGACGAGGGAAAACGGTTTCTCGATGCGACGGTGATGTTGCAGAAGGAGGTTGCCGAACGCCTCATGGCCACTCCGGGCAGCGCAGGCTACGGTACGCTCGCGCTGCAGGTCGGTTTGGTTGCCGACGTGGAGCCTCTCCTCGCGCTGCCGCCGGGCGCCTTCCGCCCGCCTCCCAAGGTGACGTCCGCTCTCGTCCGGATCCAATTTCGAGCCGCGAGCGCCGACGTCGACCGAGCCACCTTCGAACGCATCGTGCGCGGGGTCTTTGTACATCGACGCAAGACGCTTCTGAATGCCCTTCGCCCGCTGTCGGCATCGTTGGGGCGTTCGGCCGAAGAACTCATCGAGCGCGCGGGACTCGATCCATCGCAGCGACCCCAGACGCTCACGGTTGGGGACGTGGTCCGGCTGTCGAGGGCTGTGCTATAGTTTTCGCCGGAAGTTATTGAGCCTGCCAGGCTTTTACCCTTCGACGCGGCTCCGGGTCACCCTGAGTGCATCGAAGGATTAGGCGTTCCCAGCCGCCTTGTCCCGACACGCTGCGCGCGCGTCGGAACCCCGCGCTGCCACCCGCCCGGGTGCGTGCTGCGGTTTGAACATGACAGCGGTGTGTGAAGCTGGGCTCCGATGAATCAGTCCGCCGTACCGGAAGTGTCTTCGTCTGCGCTCGAGATCGTGCCCCTCGGGGGCCTCGGCGAGTTCGGCATGAACATGATGGCCGTGTCCTGGGAGGACACCACCATCCTGATCGATGCCGGCGTGATGTTTCCCGATCCGGACCAGCTCGGCGTGGACCTGATCATTCCGGACTTCACTTATCTCGAATCGCGACGCAGCCAGGTGCGCGCGCTCATCCTCACCCACGGCCACGAGGACCACATTGGCGCAGTGCCGCACGTGCTGCCGCTGTTCGACGGACCGGTCTACGGGACGGCCATGACGCTCGCGCTCATCGAGCCGAAGCTCGACGAGCATTCGATCGAACCCGGCGATCGCCTGAAGACGGTGAAGCCGCGCGACGTCGTGACTATCGGTCCGTTCGCCATCGAATTCATCCGCGTCACGCACAGCATGCCCGACTGCGTGGCGCTGGCGATCACGACGCCCGTGGGCCTGATCGTGCACACCGGCGACTTCAAGATCGATCAGACGCCGATCGACGGCGAGCACTTCGACCTGCACCGGTTTGCCGAGCTCGGGCGCCGCGGCGTGCTGGCGCTCTTCGCGGACAGCACCAATATCGATCGGAAAGGATTTACCGGCCCCGAGGTCGAGGTCATCGACGCGTTCGAGGAGCTCTTCACCAGCACGCACGGCAAGCTCGTCGTGGCGACCTTTTCGTCCAGCATCTATCGGATGCAGATCCTCGTCGACCTGGCCGTGCAGTTCGAGCGGCACGTGGCGTTCGTCGGGCGCAGCATGGTGAGGAATGCGGAGATCGCGCAGCGACTCGGGTTTCTCCGCGTTCCGGCCGGGGTGCAGATTCGCGACTCGGACGTGCCGAGCTACGCGTCGCAGGACCTGCTCTGCATTACGACGGGATCGCAGGGCGAGCCGCAGTCGGCGCTCCCGCGCATTTCGATCGACGACCACCGCTTCGTCCGTCTTGGCCCCGACGACACCGTGGTCTTCTCGGCGAGGGCGATTCCCGGCAACGAGAAGGCCATCGCCCGTGCCATCAGCCACATCGCACGACGAGGCGCGGACGTGGTGACCGAGTCGATCAAGCACGTTCACGTGTCAGGGCATGGGAGCGCCGAGGAGCTCAAGCTCATGCTGTCGCTGGTGCGCCCCCGGTATTTCGTGCCGATTCACGGCGAGTACCGGCACCTCGCGCAGCACGCACGGGAAGCGCGGCGCGTCATGGCGGGCACCGAGCAGAAGCTGCAGGTGCTGCTCGCGGAAAACGGCGACATCATCCAGTTCGACCAGCATGGCGCGCGCATTGCCGACAAGGCGCCGGCGGGCCGGGTGCTCATCGACGTAACTCGAATCGGTGAAGTCGGTGACGAGGTCTTGCGAGACCGCCGCCACCTGGCGGGCGACGGCGTCGTCGTCGCCGTGGTGGCGATCAACCGGCAGACCGGCGCGCTCGTGGGTGAGCCCGAAATGGTCGCGCGCGGCTTTGTCGTCGGCGAAGGGGAGGCGGTCTCGATGTTCAGCGACGCATCGGGCGTCGTTGCCGACTGCATCACGACCTCCAGCGTCGAGGAGCGCACCGATCAGGGACTCATGACCGAGAAGCTTCGCGTGGAGCTGCGGAGGTTTTTCAAGAAGCGTTCGGGCCGCCGGCCGCTGGTGCTGCCCGTCCTGATGGAGATCTGATGTCAGAGTCCACTCTGTCGCGCCGCATCAGCGAGTTCGCAGGTGTGGCGCTCTTCGCGCTTGCGCTCATCTGGCTGATTGCGCTCGTCACCTACGAACCCACCGACCCGGTCTGGTTCTTCACGACAGACGCGCCACATCCACCCGCCAACTTCGTCGGCCGCGTCGGAGCCTTCCTGTCCGAGCTGTCGTTCCAACTGTTCGGGTACGCCTCGTACCTGTTGCCCCTCGTCATCGGCGTCGTCGGCTGGCACTACTTCTGGTGCCAGCCACCAGATGCGGTCTACACGAAGCTTTTCGGCGTCACGCTCTTTTTCGGCTGCGCCAGCGCGTTCCTGAGCCTTCTCCTCGGCAGCACCGAGGTGGCCGACAAGACCTTTTACGCAGGCGGATCGATTGGGACGTGGCTCGACGCTGCGTTCTCCGACTACCTCAACAGGACGGGCTCGTTCATCGTGCTCCTCACGCTGATGGTGCTCTCCGTCATCTTGTCGACGCAGTTCTCCTTCGGCCGGCTGTTCGCGCGGGCGAGTGAAGAGTCGCGTGACCTGTCGGCTCGCGGTGTCGGATGGGCGCGCATGTGGATCGAACGGCGCCGCAAGGAGCGCGAGCGGCGCAATGTCATTGCGAAACATCTCAAACCGGGATCCGGGATGCGGGATCCGGGATCCGAAGCAGTCGGGAATCCCGGATCCCGGATCCCGGATCCCGGGTCCCGGATCCCGGGTCCCGGCTCCCCCCGAATCCCGGATCCCGGATCCCGGATCCCGGTCTTCGGGCGCAAGGCCGCCGAGACTTCGCCGCCGCTGCCCGAGCCACCGGCCAAGTCCGCCCCGCGGCGTCACGGCGCCTATACCCTTCCTCCAGTTTCGCTCCTGGACTCGCCGAAGACTGAACGCAAGATCGACGAGCGGGAGCTCATGGAAGCAGCGCGTCAGCTCGAGGAAAAGTGCCGCGAGTTCTCAGTGGAAGGACAGGTCGCCCAAATCCACCCGGGCCCGGTCGTCACGACGTTCGAGTTCAAGCCTGAAGCGGGCGTCAAGTACAGCAAGATCACGAGCCTCGCCGACGACCTGTGCCTGGCGATGCAGGCTGAATCGGTGCTCATCGACCGCATCCCAGGCAAGTCGACAGTCGGCATCCAGATTCCAAACCCGAACCGAGAAACCATCTCGCTGCGCGAGCTCCTCGAGTCGGACGCGTACCGCCGTTCACTGTCGAAGCTGACGCTCGCGCTCGGCAAGACGATCCACGGCGAGCCGTACGTCACCGACCTGGCGTCCATGCCGCATCTGCTCATCGCGGGCTCCACGGGCACGGGCAAGTCGGTGGGTCTCAATGCGATGCTGACCAGCATCCTCTACCGCGCCACGCCGGACGACGTGCGCCTGATCATGATCGATCCCAAGCGGCTCGAGTTGGGGATGTACGAGGACATTCCTCACCTGCTGACGCCCGTGGTGGTCGATCCGAAAAAGGCGGCCAACGCGCTCCGCTGGGCCGTCCACGAGATGGAAGAGCGCTACAAGACGCTGGCAGGCGAAGGCGTGCGCAACATCGACCAGTACAACCGGAACATCCGGCTGGCGCTCGAAGAAGGCGCGTCGAAGGACCTCGAGGCGCCCAAGCCGCTTCCCTTCATCGTCGTGGTGATCGACGAGCTGGCCGACCTGATGATGGTGGCGAGCAACGAGGTCGAGGAATCGATCGCGCGGCTCGCTCAGATGGCGCGCGCGGTCGGCATTCACCTCATTCTTGCGACGCAGCGACCGTCGGTGGACGTGATCACGGGACTCATCAAGGCGAACCTGCCGTCGCGCATCTCGTTCCGCGTGTCATCGAAGACCGATTCGCGCACCATTCTCGACAGCAACGGGTCGGAGCAGCTGCTCGGACGCGGTGACATGCTCTTTTTGCCGCCGGCGTCGTCTCGATGCATTCGTCTTCACGGTCCGTACATTTCCGAGCAGGAATCGGCGCGGCTGGCAAGCTTCCTCCGGAAGCAGGGCAAGCCGGTATACGACGATTCGATCACGGCGGAAGATGACAAGAGCGGGCCGGAAGGCCTCGAGTTCGAGAAGGACGATCTCTACGACGAGGCCGCACGCATCGTGGTGGGCACCGGGCAGGCGTCGATCTCGTATCTTCAGCGGAAGCTCCGGATTGGGTTCAGCCGCGCCGCGCGGCTCGTCGACATGATGGAAGCCGAAGGCCTCGTGTCGCCAGGCGCCGGCGGGAAGCCTCGCGAAGTGCTCGTCGACCGCAACTACTTCGAGGAGGTTGATGCGCAGCTTCGGTAATGCGCTCGTCGCGGTATACGGCACACCGAGACACCGAGACACTGAGACGGTCCAATGATCAACCTCGGTGCCTCACTGCCTCGGTGTTTCGTGATCATGATCGCTGTCGGCGCAGCCGCGTTCGGCGCCAGCCTTGCCGTCCGGGTGGCTGCGCAGGACGCAGAAACATCGTACGCCGATCTCCTCGGACGGGAGCGCGTGCTGCGCCGCGAGCTCGACTTGGCGCCTCAACTGCGCACGCAGCCGCCTGGTGAGGCGACGTCCATCCTGCTCGACCGCATCCGGACGACGGTGGACGCCTACGAAGCGATCGTCCGCCGGTTCCCTCGGAGCGGATACAGCGACAACGCGCTCTGGCAGGGCGCCGTGCTGTCGGCCGACGCGTTCTGGCAGTTTGGCGACTCGCGCGACCGCTCCACCGCACTGCGCCTCTTTGGCGCGCTCAAGTCGCAGTATCCATCGAGCTCGTTGATCGCGCAGGTCGGCGGCCACATCACCCGCCTCACCAGAGCCGACAACCTGGGGCTCTCCACGCTGAAAGCCATCCGCAGAGAAGTGCTGCCCGATGCGCTGCGGATCACCCTCGAGTTCGAGCGCGAAGCGATCTTCCATGAGGAGCGGCTCGACAGGCCACCACGAGTGTCCATCGACCTGCGAAACACGCAGGCGGTTGAAGTCCTCGAGGACGCGACCATTCCGTTTCCAGACGATGTGGTGCGGCAGGCGAAAATCGGGAAGCAGCCGGACAACCACGTACGAGTGGTGTTCGACCTGCAGAGCACGGCGCGTCACAGCGTGTACTCGCTCTACAACCCGTACCGCATCGTCATCGATTTCGAGCGGACCGCCGCAAAGAACACGACTGCCGTGGTGGCGGCGAAGGACATCGAGGCCACACAACCACCCCAGGCGCCGCCTCCAGCAGCGCCGCCGTCGAGCCCCGCGGCGAACAGCCGGGGCGGCTTCTCGCTCTCGCGTCAGCTTGGCCTCGGCATTTCGCGAATCGTGATCGACCCTGGACATGGCGGTTACGATCCCGGCGCCCAGGTGCGCGGGCTCAACGAAGCCGAGCTCGTGCTCGACATTGCGCTGCGCCTCGAACAGCGTCTCTCGAGAGAGCCCGGCGTGGCCGTCGTCCTCACCCGCCGGACCAATACATACGTCGCGCTCGAGGAGCGCACCGCCCTGGCCAACCGCTCGGCCGCAGACCTCTTCCTGTCGATTCACGCCAACGCGAGCGCCAACACCGCCGCCCGAGGGTTCGAGACGTACTTCCTCAACTTTGCGCCGAATTCGGAGGCCGAGGCGATTGCAGCTCGCGAAAATTCCGGCTCGTCCAAGACCATGGGCAACCTGCCCGATATCGTCAAGGCGATTGCCCTGAACAACAAGATCGACGAGTCGCGCGATTTTGCATCGATGCTCCAGCAGTCGATGCACGAGCAGCTGCGCAAGGTCGATCGCAGCGCGCGCAACCTCGGCGTGAAACAGGCGCCCTTCATGGTGCTCGTCGGCGCCACGATGCCGAGCGCGCTCGCGGAGGTCTCGTTCCTCACGCACCGGCAGGAAGCGACACTGCTGCGGAGCACCAACTACCGGCAGCAGATCGCCGAGGCGCTCCTCGCCGGCATCCTCAAGTACCAGCAGTCCCTGAAGACGGCGCCGAAGATGGCGGTGCAATGAGGCTGAATCCAGTGACCGTCGTGGGTGTCCGCCTTACCTCCCCGAGATGCTCGGGATGTCCCGAATGAATCGAAGGGCAGACGGACCGGCGGGTGGGGCATCTTGACTCCGCGCTCCGTACGGAGCCGTGGAAAAACCGCTCTTCCGCAAGGCATTCGGTCATCCGCGCCGCTCCGTGAGCGACGCGGTCCTCACGCTGCAGAGCGGTTTTACCCTCTTTCGCCGTCACGGCTCCGTAAGTCGCGCTCCGCAAGACACCCCATCCACCGGTCCCAACGCGATTCTCAAACCACAGCCCGCGATTAGCAGGAAGCAGTTGTTCCAGAGGGGCGAGTCCACGCCACCGCGCAGGCAACAGGGGCGTGGTATGCGAATGTAGTTCGGCCGCCAAATGGACATGAAAAGCCGTTCTGGCCAAATTCGGACACCGCGTACTAACCCTGAGCTCGCTTGCGTTGGTGATCTGCGTTCGCGTACGCCAGGCCGAGCGCACGGCGCAGCCGGAAAGCAGTCGGAGCGATTCCTCGCGTCGACTTCCGACAACGCGTATCCGTTGCCGCGAGTCATCCCAGGCGTTTCTTGCCGCGTGACGGATGCCGCCGCGAGGCAGCAATTAGTCGACGCGGCTCCGTAAGGCTTCGAGCGACGGCTGCTTTCCCGGCCGCAGCGTCCGCGGACGCAGATCACTAAGGCAAGCGAGCTCTGGTTCTAAATCTAGATCCGCAGCCGAACGTGTTCTGTGTCGCTGGTATTCGGCGCTGAAGCTTCTCGCAGGCGGCGAATACCGATGAAAATCGCACCGACGACGATGCCGCCGATTGCTGCGGCCAGCAGGAACACGCCCGCCGTCTGGAACATCGTGATGACGTAGTCGATGCTGATGTCCTGCGTCGGCTGTGGCTGCTTGAGCACGTCGACGACGATGGGCTGCTGCTGGAGGAAGAACATCTACGTTTACAGCTTACCCCACTCGCTGACGCCCAGCGCGAGCTCGGCCATCGTGCGGACCCCCACGCCGGTCGGGCCCTTCGGCTGATACGGCTTCGCGTCCTCCACCCATGCCGTTCCCGCGATGTCGATGTGCACCCACGGCAAATCGCCCGTGAATTCCTTGATGAAGAGCGCACCGGTGATGGCGCCTCCGGCGCGGCCGCCCGTGTTCGCGAAGTCCGCGATTTCGCTCTTGAACAGCTCCTTGTAGTCGTCGTACACGGGCATCGGCCATGAACGATCGCCCGCCCGCTCGCTGGCCCGACGCACGTCCTCGACCCACGCGTCCGGTGTGCCGAAGAGGCCGCTCGTCGATTTGCCGAGGGCAACGACGCAGGCGCCCGTGAGGGTCGCCACGTCGACCAGATGCGTCGCGCCGAGCTGGCGCGCATACCAGACGGCGTCGCCGAGAACGAGCCGGCCTTCCGCGTCGGTGTTGAGAATTTCCACCGTCTTGCCCTCGGCGCTCGTCAGCACGTCGCCGGGCTTCATGGCTCGTCCGCCCGGCATGTTTTCCGTCATCGGGATCATCCCGATGCAGCGCACCGGCGCCTGAAGGCGGGAGATGGCGCACATCGCCGCAAGGACAGCGGCGCCGCCCGACATGTCGTCCTTCATCTTGTCCATGTTGTCCGCCGGCTTGATCGAGATGCCGCCAGTGTCGAACGTAATGCCTTTGCCAATCAACCCGAGGACGGGGGTTTTGGCAGCCGTTTTCGGCTCGTGCCGCAGCACGACGATGCGTGGTGGTTCCGCACTGCCCTGCGCCACACCCAGCAGCAGGCCCATCTTGAGCTCGGCGATGCGTCTTTCGTCCAGCACCTCCACCGAAAGGCCCGCGGCTTTCGCGATGGCCGCGGCGCGGTCGGCAAATGCGCGGGGCGTCAGGGCATTGCCCGGCTCGTTGGCGAGCTCGCGCGCGAGATTCGTGCACTCGCCAAGCACTCGACCGCGCTCGACACCAGGCTCGACGGCCGCGGGCGCGCCGCTCACGCGCAGCGTCATCGATTCGAGCCATGGCGGCGGCGGCTCGACGGTCTTGTACGAGGCGCCCTCGAAGTTCGCGAGAATGGCGCCTTCCGTGAGCGCCTGGGCTGCGTCGCGCGCCCCAGCGTCCATTCCCGGACGCTGGGCGATGGCGATGCGGGTCAAGCCGCGCTGGCGTGCGCCGAGCGCGCCGGTCGACGCCGCTCGGCGAAGGCGATCGGTAGAAAAATCCTTGCGCGAGCCAAGTCCGACGAGCGCCACGCGACTCGCCTTCCAGCCGAGCACACCTGTGATGAAGAGCTCGAACGGCTTGCCCTTGAACTCACCGCGCGTGCGCGCGGCGCCCACCTCACCAGCCGACGCGTGATCCAGCTCTGGCTCGTCGGCAAGGTCGTCGTCGTCGAAGACGGGAATGATGAGAAGGTCGGCGTCGATGTCGCGGGAGGAGCCCACAGTGACGCCGACAGACGGCGTCTGATGAACGGTCTGCATCGATACGTATCTGCGCTTTCTTGCCTGCTCTTGCTTGTCCGGTCGGAAGGACGGGCTTAGAATCGTACCTGATTCGAGGCTTTAGTATGACCGATCCCCGCCATGCATGTTGCAGCGTCGCTGTGGTGGTGGCCGTGCTGCTGTCGATCGGGTTCAGCGCATCCGCTCAGCAGCCGGACACCAGGAAACCGTCGCTGTCGGTCAGAGTGACGCCACCGGTCGGCTTCACTCCACTGCGCGTGCGGGCGGCCGCAGACCTCCGCGACGGCAGCGATGACTACGCCGAGTTCTATTGCGCGACGGTCGAATGGGACTGGGGCGACGGCACGATGTCGCAGAACTCGAGCGACTGCAACCCATACCAGGCGGGCAAGAGCACGATTCAGCGGCGTTTCTCGGCCGAGCACATCTACCGGCAAGGCGGGGCGTTCCGAGTCACCTTCCGGCTGAAGCAGAAGACCAAAGCGGTCGCGAGCGCCAGCGCCAACGTATCCGTGCGATCAGGAGTGGGCGAAGGCTTTGGGCGGTGACGCCGCGCGCGTCGATGTCGACGCGGTCATGGCGGAGCTTCACAGCCGCGTACGCGAACGACTCCGCGGCCAGCTCGTCGAAGCAGGAACCGAAGCGTTCGACGATCCCGCGCTCTTTGCAGCGGTCGAAGGGGTGTTGCACGCTGCTGCAAGCACGCCCGAGACAGCGAGGCTGATACTCCCCGAGCTGCTCGGTGAACCCGACACCTGGCGGCTCACCACCAAAATGCGGTATGGGTCGCACCGCGGCGCTGGCGCTGCATCGGTCGTCCGGTTCGTGAAGCAACGCGTGCTGATGCCATTGCTGCGCTGGATGTACGAGTACAGCCGCGACAACTTCGAGCGTCAGCGCCGGACCAATCACGTGCTGTTCGCCTGCGTGCAGGAGCTGGCGGTCGAAACGGCTCTGCTCCGTCGCGAGGTGCATAGGCTTTCGACGCCGGCTCCACACTCCGCAGCTGCATCGATGAGCGAGACTCCCTCCAGCGGCGCCGCCACGCATTCCAATTCACCTCGTAGGTGATGAAACTCGCCTTCGTCGTCCAGCGGTACGGAGCCGACATTGCCGGCGGCTCCGAGGGGCACTGTCGCGAGCTCGCCGAACGACTGTCAGGACGCCACGACATCACCGTCCTCACGACGTGTGCCAAGGACTACGTGACGTGGGAGAACGCGTTTCCGCCCGGGCATTCCGTCGAGAACGGCGTTGCGGTTGTTCGCTTCCCCGTTGCACGTCCTCGCCGCATGAAGGTGTTTGCCGACCTGAGCGACGAGGTCTTTGACGGCGGCGCATCGCGCGAGCAGCAGGAGGAGTGGTTTCGCGAGAACGGCCCGGAGACGCCGGATCTGCTCGACCACCTCCGCGCGAGCGGGCACGAGTTCGATCTCGTCGTGTTCTGGACGTTCCGGTACTATCAATCGTACTTCGGTCTGCCGCTCGTCGCCGACCGGGCAGTGCTCGTACCGACAGCAGAGGACGATGCAGCCGTCAATCTGGACGTGCTGCCTGCCTTCTTCGACAAACCGGCGGGCTACATGTTCCTGACACCCGAAGAGGAAGACCTGGTCTCGAGCCGCGCGTACCGGCCGCTCCTGCCGTCCAGGGTTATCGGTACTGGACTCGAGCCTGTCTCGAGCCACGAGACGACGAGGGCGCCGCTCGATGCTCTTGGCATTCCGCGGAAGTACCTGCTGTACCTTGGCCGGGTAGATCGCAACAAGGGATGCGACGCGTTGCTGGAAAACTTTGTGGAGTATGCCGCGACGCGTCACGACGTAACGCTGGTGCTTGCCGGTCCGGCAAAGATGGAGATTCCGTCGCACCCACGGATTCGGGCCCTTGGCTACGTCACGAACGAGGTGCGCGAGGCGCTTCTCGCGCACGCACAGGCGCTGGTCGTGCCGTCGTGGTACGAGAGCCTCAGCATCGTGCTGCTCGAGGCCTGGAATCACGCGATTCCAGCGCTCGTGAACGGACGTTGCAAGGTGCTCGCCGGGCAGGTGCGGCGTGCGAACGGGGGGCTGTATTACATGTTCCCGGCGGAGTTCGACGAGGCGGCCGACTTCCTGCTGAATCGACAGCACGAACGCGACGCGCTCGGGCGGCAGGGGCTCGCGTACGTCGAGCGCGAGTACCGGTGGCCTACCGTCCTGTCGCGCGTGGAGGCGCTCCTTCAGGAGGCTCGACAACGATCAGCTCCGCGGCTTGAAAGCGCCCGTTCCTGAGCCGGTAAGCACGGATGTCAGCGGGCGCGACAGCGTCCACCGGACCCGCAATCACGTAGAGAAATTCTTCGAATGCCTGCTCGAGATCGGTGGGTGACGGCTCAGGGGCGCTGCGCGGGTGTGAGTGATAGGCACCCACAACGCCGATGGCGGCCTCCTCTCCTTTCGCCAGCTCGCGGCATCGTCTGATCTGGGCGAGATGTTCGACCGCGGGGATCTCGTACCGCCGGAGCGGATCGCCGGCCGCGTTGGTCGCAGGCACGGCTTCGGTGACTTCGGTGCTCGTGCCGATGAGCAGTCCGCAACATTCACGCGGACTGTCCCGACGTGCATGGGCCGCGATTGCGTGGAGTACGGCTCGAGGCACCCTCACGTTCGTAGTGTACGCGCGGCGGCGCGAACCACCCCACTCAGGTTGAGTTGACGCCGTTCTTGTGGGCGGGTGGCGCGGGGAGGGGCATCCCCACCCGCCGCGCAGGCGCCTCACCCGCGATCGCGTTTGTGGCGCCGAGCGCGGGTGGGGAAACCCCGCGACAGGACCCGAAGAGCGTCAACTGAATCTGACCGCCGGGAATAGAATCGACGAATGGCCGAGGAGTTCGTGTTTGGCGGTGAAATCGCCTGGCGGCCCACCCCTGAGTACCGCGACCGCAGCAGGCTGAAGGCGTTCATGGACCGCCATGGACTTGCCAGCTACGACGACCTCCTTCGCCGGTCGATAGAAGATGTCGAGTGGTTCTGGAAAGCCGTCTTCGACGACCTGGGCATCGAGTTCTACGCTCCCTACCAACAGCTTCTCGACACCTCCCGCGGCATCGCGTGGGCGCAATGGTGCATCGGCGGCCAACTGAACATCGTCCACAACTGCCTCGACAAGTGGATCGGCACTGCAATCGAGCGCAAGGCCGCTGTGCGGTGGGAGGGCGAAGAGGGCGTCACGCGCGTGCTGTCGTACGGAGAGCTCTACGTCGAGGTCAATCGCTGCACCAACGCCCTGCTGGAGCTTGGAGTCCGAAAAGGGGATCGTGTGGCGCTGTTCATGCCGATGTGTCCCGAGCTGATCGTGACGTTCTTCGCAACCATGAAGCTCGGTGCGATCGTCCTGCCCCTTTTCTCGGGCTACGGTGCCGATGCGGTGGCGGCGCGGGTTCATGACGCCGAAGCGACAGTGCTCGTGACCGCCGACGGATTCTGGCGCCGCGGCCAGATGGTCCCGATGAAGGCGACGGCCGATCGCGTGGCCGACATGGCTCCCTCGATTGAGCGCATGGTCGTCGTGCCTCGGGTCGGAAGGGAGGTGCCGTTGACCAGCGGACGGGACTACCGCTGGCCCGACCTCGTCGCGCGTCAATCGGATCGCTGCGATACGGTGAGAACCGGCGCGGAAGACCCGCTGATGATCATCTACACGTCCGGCACCACCGGCCGTCCGAAAGGCACCGTTCACACCCACTGCGGCTTTGCCATCAAGGCTGCGCAGGACATGGCCCACTGCATGGACGTGCACGACACCGACACCATGTTCTGGGTGACGGACATGGGCTGGATGATGGGCCCGTGGGAGGTGTTCGGGATGACGCTGTTGGGCGGGACCATGGTGCTTTACGACGGCGCGCTCGACTATCCGGGGCCCGACCGGCTTTGGACGCTCGTCGAGCGTCACAGTGTTAGTATCCTCGGCGTTTCGCCAACACTCATCCGCGTCTTGATGCGCCACGGCGACGCGCCCGTCCGTGCCCACGATGTGTCCACCCTTCGCATCCTGGGATCGACGGGGGAACCGTGGAATCCTGAGTCATGGCGGTGGCTGTTCGAGACGGCTGGCGGCGGTCGCATCCCGATCATCAATTACTCGGGTGGCACAGAAACGTCCGGCGGGCTCGTCGCGGGCAACGTGCTCACCCAGATGAAACCGTGTTCGTTTGCAGGCCCGCCTCCCGGCATCGCGGCCGATGTCGTGGACGACCAGGGCCGTCCGGTGCGCAATCAGGTTGGCGAGCTGGTGGTGCGTGCCCCGTGGATTGGGATGACGCGCGGCTTCTGGCGCGACCCGGAGCGATACGAACAGACGTACTGGTCGCGATTCCCAAACGTGTGGGTTCACGGCGATTGGGCTGCGATCGATGAGGACGGACTGTGGTACATCCTGGGGCGCTCGGACGACACCATCAAGATTGCGGGAAAACGGCTTGGACCTGCCGAGGTGGAGTCCATCCTCGTGGAGCATCCGGCTGTGATTGAGAGCGCTGCGATCGGCGTCCCCGATCCCGCAAAGGGACAAGCCCTTGTCGGCTTTTGCGTGCTTCGCTCCGGTTACACGCCGAACCGTGCGCTCGGTGACGAGCTCAAGACGCTCGTCGCCTCACGCCTTGGAAAGCCGCTCCGACCACAAGCGATTGAATTCGTGCAGGAGCTCCCGAAGACGCGCAATGCCAAAGTGATGCGGCGCGTCATCCGGTCGGCGTATCTCGACGAGGATCCTGGCGACCTCTCCTCGCTGGAGAACCCGCATGCCGTTGACGAGATCAGGAAGGTCCGGCAGTGACCAGACGGGATCTGATTTCACCCGGAAGGGCTGCTGCCGAGATCGACATCGGGCGTTTTGCCGCGTGGACCAACCCTGCGCGCACCGCCTGGAACGCCGTTCGGCTTTATGCCGAGTTCGACTAGCATGCCTTTTGTATGAACTACTCTTACTGCTGTCCTCTTCGAAAGGTGAATCAGATGCGCGCAGCTCCCTATTTCGTGGCCCTGACACTCGTCGCGAGTCTGTCTGTCGCGTGTGGAGGCGGCTCGACGCCCGAGGAAAGAGGCGCCGGTTCGACGGCGCCCGCAACGGACGGCCGGCAGGTGGCGATGGACAAGAGCGCCTACCCGGTGTTCCCGAATGCGGACAACGGAGCGGATCCGTCAGTGTCAGCGGAACAGGGCGGACGTGGATTCACGGGTGAGGGGTGGGAGACGAACACCGACTTCGACCTCATAGGCGATCCGCGCGCGATCAAGGGCGGTGTCTTCCGCCAGCACATTCTCAATTTTCCCGGCACGCTTCGCGTGCTCGGCGGCCCTGAATCGAATACGGCGCTCAACTACATGATTCGGCCGATGGTGTATGAAACCCTGCTCACGCTCCATCCCACGACGCTCGATTGGATGCCGGTGCTCGCCACGCACTGGCAAATCTCGGATGACCGCTTGACCTATCGCTTCCGGCTCGATCCGAATGCGCGCTGGTCCGACGGGCAGCCGGTGATCGCACAGGACGTTGCGGCGAGCTGGGATTTCGTCATGGACAAGGGGCTCCAAGATCCGAGCAGCGAGCTCGTGTACAGCAAGTTCAAGCGTCCCGTCGTCGAAAGCAAGTACATCGTGCGCGTCGAGAGTACGCAGCTCAATTGGCGCAACTTCCTCTATTTCGCGGGTAGCCTCTCGATCCTGCCTTCGCACGTGCTCAAAACCGTGGACGGAGCTCGCTACCTGAAGGACTACAACTTCAAGCTGATGACCGGCAGCGGTCCGTTCGTTGTCAACGAGGCCGACATCGTCAAGGGACAGGCGGTCACGATTCGGCGGCGGACCGATTACTGGGCAGCGAACTATCGGCGCAATGTCGGCATGAACAACTTCGATGAGGTTCGCGAGACCGTCGTGCGCGACACGAACCTCGCGTTCGAGATGTTCAAGCGCGGCGATCTCGACCAGTATTTCGTCGGGATCTCTCGCCAATGGGTCGAGGAGTTGAACTTCGATCGCGTGCAGCGCGGAATGATCCAGAAGCGCAAAATCTACAACGATGCGCCTAGTGGCCTGGCCGGCCTCGCCTTCAACACGCGGCGCCAACCATGGGACGACATCCGAATACGAGAGGCATTCGCGCACCTCATGAACCGGGATCTGTTGATTGAAAAACTCTTCTACAAGGAATACGTCCCGCAGAACTCGTATTTCGGCGGTGTCTACGCCAACCCGAACAATCCGAAGATGCCGTACGACCCGAAGAGGGCCCTCGAGCTGCTCGGAGCGGCCGGGTGGAAGCCTGGCGGATCGCAAGGTCAACTCGTGCGCAATGGTCAGCCGCTGACGATGGAGTTGCTGTACTCAGACAAACAATCAGAGCCGTGGCTGACGATCTATCAGGAAGATCTCCGAAAAGTGGGCGTGGGGCTCAACCTTCGCCTCGTCACCCCCGAAACGTTCTTCTCGCTCGTGATGCAGCGCCGCTTCGATGTGGCGTATATGGGATGGGGCGGACTGTTCTTCCCGAATCCTGAAACGATGTGGCACTCGAAGCTGGCGGACGTGCCCAACAACAACAACCTTACTGGGTTCAAGGACTCGCGAGTCGATGCCTTGCTGCCGATCTACGACCGCGAATTCGACCAGCAGAAACGTGTCGGAATTATTCGGGAGATCGACGGCATCCTTGCCAACGCCCACCACTACGCCATTGGATGGGATGCGCCGTTTCACCGCATCGCCTACTGGAACAAGTTCGGACATCCCGAGGGTTACCTGACTCGCGTCGGCGACCAAGCCGACATTGTTTCGTTGTGGTGGCGCGAACCAGAGCGCGAACGACAACTTGCGCAGGCGATGCGGGACGCGTCGTTGAAGCTCGTCGTGGGGCAGACCGAAGTCAGCTACTGGCCTGAGTATGCCAAGCGGGAAGGGGAAGCTGGCGTGTCATCATCGACCGCGACCCAGTAGCAAGTCCCGACATTGTCACGCTCGCTATGGCCGGCTATTTCATCCGACGACTGCTGCTCGTGATTCCCACTTTCATCGGGATCACCCTTGTGGTGTTCGTAATCACGCACTTCGTTCCGGGCGGGCCTGTGGAGCGGCAGATCATGCGATATCGGATGGCCGCCATGGGGGAGGCAGGTGCGGGCATCGGATCTGCTGGCGCCAGCATTTCCTTGCCACAGGAAGCAATCGATGAGATCCGGCGGTTCTACGGCTTCGACAAGCCGGTCCACATTCGATACATCGAGTGGCTCGGGAACGTCGTTCGGTTCGACCTCGGGAACTCATACATCTACCAGGAGCCAGTCTGGGACGTCATCAAGTCACGTTTTCCAGTCTCGATTACCCTGGGGCTGACCGGCTTCTTGTTGAGTTACCTCATCTGCGTGCCCCTCGGCGTGCTGAAGGCGATTCACCACCGGTCACGATTTGATTTCTTCAGCAGCTTCATGGTCTTCCTCGGCTACTCGGTGCCGGGGTGGGCGCTCGGCACCGCGCTCCTCGTGCTCCTTGGCGGGGGCAGCTTCTGGAGCGTCTTCCCGCTGGGCGGGTTCCGTCCGAGCGACTGGGAATTTTTGACGTTCACCCAGAAGGTCACCTCGCAGCTCCATCACATGTTCCTGCCGGTGCTCTGCTACATGGTGGGCTCGTTCGCAACGCTGACAATTCTCACGAAGAACTCGCTCATGGAAAACCTCGGCCAGGACTATGTGCGGACGGCATTTGCCAAAGGGCTGACCGAGCGCCGCGTAATCTTCGTTCATGCGCTGCGCAATTCGCTCATCCCGATCGCCACCGGGCTTGGTCACGTCTTCAGCTTGATCCTCGCCGGTTCCTTTCTCATCGAGCGCGTCTTCAACATCGACGGCATGGGTTATCTGGGCTACACGTCGATCCTCCAGCGCGATTACCCCGTCGCCCTTGGCATCCTGGTCATCGGCAGCCTGCTCATGCTCATCGGCAACATCCTGTCGGACATGATTTACGCGGTGGTGGACCCGCGGATCCGCTTCAAATGACGCTCGCCTCGCGAAAGGGGTCTCAGATGTGGCGCTCCCTCCCATTGCTCACCATCGTCACGGCGCTCGTCGCCTCCGCCTGTGGCGGCGGTTCCGGGCCGAACGTCGAGCGCGGCGATCAATCCATTCAGCTTTGTGAGGGGTCGAGCGACGGCAAATACTGGCTCGAGTTCGCGCGTCTCGAGTCGGCGGGAACGCCAGAGACACGGTGACGGTAAACCGCGATCAGCCGCCCGTCTCGGTATCGGAGGTCGCGGCCGAAACGGCCGTCGAGTCGTTCGAGGTCGAACAGGCGATCCCGATCCCACTGGGTGAGGCGCTTCTACCGGCGCGCCCGGAATCGATTTTCCAGCGGCGCCTGCGCAAGTTCCGGCGGATCAGACGCGGTTACTATTCCTTCCTCCTGATCGCCGCCGCGTACGTCTTCTCCTTCTTTCTTCCCCTGGTCGCCAACAACACCGCCCTCGTCGTCAGATACCAGGGCGAATTCTACTTCCCGATATGGCAGTACTATCCGGCGTCCACGTTCGGGCAGGCTTCATTTGGCGAGCCCGATTATCGAGCGCTCCGGACCGAGCTCGCGGACGCCGGCAGAAGCGATTGGGTGCTCTTGCCGCCGCTCCCCTTCAGCCCGAATGAATCGCTCCTCGATCAGCCCGGGTACCCGCCACATCCCCCGTCGCGTGAACATCCCCTTGGGACCGACGACCGCGGGCGCGACGTGCTGGTACGCCTCGCATACGGGTTCAACGTCTCGCTGACGTTCGCGTTGCTCGTCATGCTCATCGCCGACGGCTTGGGCGTGATGATCGGCGGCCTGCTCGGCTACGTCAGCGGCAAGCTCGACCTATTCGGACAGCGCGTCATCGAGATCTGGTCGTCGCTTCCGTTCCTCTACACCATCATCATCGTGAGCTCGATTGTGGTGCCCGTGTACGTCCCGGGACGCATGCAGATTCTGCAGCCCTCCTTCTGGCTGCTCGTCGTCATCTTGTCAGCCTTCGAATGGATGGGCATCACCTACTACGTGCGCGGGGAGTTCTACCGCGAGAAGGCCAAGGACTACGTCGCCGCCGCCATCGTCACCGGCGTCTCGGAGCCGGCGATCATGGCCAGGCACATCTTACCGAACGCTCTTACGCCGGTCGTCTCGTTCGCGCCGTTCACCATCGTCGCGAACATTGCGGCCCTCGTCGCGCTCGATTTTCTCGGATTCGGGCTTCCCGCGCCGACTCCCAGCTGGGGTGAGCTGATCGGGCAGGGAATGGAGAACCTGACGAAGTGGTGGCTGGTGTTCTGCCCGCTGGGTGCCCTGTTTGCCACCCTCCTTCTCGTCGTCTTTATCGGCGAAGCCGTGCGCGAGGCGTTCGACCCGAAGGAGCACTCGCGGCTGCGATGACGACGCCGCTGCTGCAGATCCGCGGCCTCCAGACGCATTTCTTCACGGAGTCGGGCGTCGCAAAGGCCGTTGACGGCGTCGATCTCGACATCATGCCCGGCGAAGTCCTCGGGCTCGTCGGCGAATCGGGCTCCGGCAAGAGCGTCACGGCGCTGAGCATCCTGCGGCTCATCCCCGACCCACCAGGCCGCATCGTTGGAGGCGAAATCCGGTTCAACGGACGCGACCTCCTCGAGCTGTCGTGGGAGAACATTCGGAAGGTGCGCGGCAAGGAGATCAGCATGATCTTCCAGGAGCCGATGACCTCTCTGAATCCGGTGTTCACAATCGGCAAGCAGCTGACCGAGATCATCCTCACCCACGAGCCGGCCGTGCGACCCGAGCAGGCGCGGGCGCGCGCCGTCCACATGCTCACCGAAGTGGGCATACCGGATGCGCAGACGCGCATGGACCAGTACCCGCACGAGCTGTCCGGTGGCATGCGGCAGCGCGTGATGATCGCCATCGCGCTGGCGCTCAATCCCGCCCTGCTAATTGCCGATGAGCCGACGACGGCGCTCGACGTGACGATTCAGGCTCAGATTCTCGATCTGATGCTCGAGATGAAAGGCCGCCACGAGACGGGCGCCATCCTGCTCATCACCCACAACCTCGCCGTCGTCGCGGAAACCTGCGATCGGGTGGCCGTGATGTACGGCGGCAAAATCCAGGAAGTGGCGCCCGTTCACGAGCTGTTCCACAATCCTCTGCACCCCTACACGCGCGGATTGCTCGCCTCGCTGCCGCGCGTTGACGGCGCACGCGCGAAACGGCTGACCACCATTCCCGGCGCAGTACCCGATATCCATCGCCTGCCGCCCGGGTGCAAGTTCTCGACGCGCTGCCCGGAGCGGTTCGAGCCTTGCCACGACGTCGAGCCCCCACTCATCGAGTTCGCCCCCGGCCACTGGGTGCGGTGTCACCTTCACGACAATTGTCATGGGTACTTCGGACGTCATTCTTGACGTGCAGGACCTGCACGTCCGCTTCCCCGTCTTCGGCGGCATCATCCCGCGGAAGAAGGC
>DATCJA010000106.1:0-10796 GCA_036507475.1 Vicinamibacterales bacterium | reverse complement strand
TTGCTGCGGCGGAAGGCGCCGCGGTGGTGTTCGAGCCGATCAACCAGATTTCGCGCGCGCGCAATGCCGGTGCGGCCCACGCCACGGGCGACTGGCTGGTCTTTGTCGACGCCGACTCGCATCCGAGTCGGGAGCTGTTTGTCGACATGGCAGGCGCGATTCGACGAGCCAGGTGCATGGCTGGCGGCAGCACCGTCCGACTCGATATCTCCGACTTCGCAGCGACGCTGGTGGTCACCGTGTGGAACGCCATCAGCCGTCTCATGCGATGGGCGGCGGGGTCGTTCGTCTTCTGCGAGGCGTCAGCGTTTCGAGAGCTGGACGGGTTCAGCCTCGAGCTGTACGCCGCCGAAGAGATCGATCTGTCGCGGCGACTCAAGCGACTGGCGCGCAGACGAGGGCGGACGATCGTCATCCTGCATCGGCACCCGATCGTGACGAGCGGCCGTAAAGCACGTCTCTACACGCCCCGTGAGGCGTGCACCTTCATGATCAGGACAATCGTGCAGCGCGGGCGGACGCTCAGGAGCGCGAAGGAATGCTATCAGTGGTACGACGGCCGGCGATGAGGTTCTGTCAGGAGACGCGCTTCAGGCCCAGAGTCCTTTCGATCCGGCGGTCCGGCACGAGCCAAGTCAGCGCGACGGCCAGGTACATCGCATCGGCGATCCACGGACTCACATACGCGAGCGGTATCGCCGCGGCGTAGACCAGGATCGAAATCTTCCCTTTGGCATCGCTGCCTACCGCCGCACGAACCCTCGATTGAGGTCCGTCGCAGGCCATGATCGTGTGCACCAGGATCCAGTACGCGATGGCCGAGAGCAGAAGGATCGCGCCGTACACAGCCGTCGGCAGCGGCTCCAGGTAGTGCTCACCCGTCCATGCTGTCGCGAACGGGATGAGCGACAGCCAGAAGAGCAGGTGCATGTTGGCCCACAGTACGGCACCGCTCACCTGCTGCGTGGCGTGGAGCAGGTGATGATGATTGTTCCAGTACGTCGCGAGGTAGAAGAAGCTGAGCGTGTAGGCGAGGAACACGGGCGTCAGACTGTTGAGCGCACGCCAGTCGGCGCCCTCGGGCGCCTGAAACTCGAGCACCATGATGGTGATGACGATGGCGATGACGGCGTCGCTGAACGCCTCGAGCCGGGTCTTGGTCACGCGGTTCCTTCGCTCGCATTCTATGCTTGGTCCGGCTGAAGCCGGACACGACATCCCGTTGCGGATGAGGGCGAATCGGACAGAATAGGGTCGCGATGTTCGTCGGTCATCTTGCCGTGGCGCTCGGCGCCAAGCGTGCGTCGCCGCGCACGCCGCTTGCGGCGCTCGTCGCGGCCGCATTTGGACTCGACCTCATCTGGCCAATCCTGCTGCTCGCCGGAATCGAACGCGTGCGGATCGATCCCGGTCACACCGCCTTTACGCCGCTGGCCTTCGAGCATTACCCCTGGAGCCATAGCCTCAGCATGGCAGTCGTGTGGGGTGCCGTCGTGGGACGCTTTTCCGTGGTTGTGCTCAAGCGATCCGTTGCCGGACTGCTGATCGGAAGTGCCCTCGTCAGCCACTGGCTGCTCGATTTCGTCACACACGTGCCGGATCTGCCATTGTGGCCGGGCGGTCCCGTTGTGGGCCTTGGTTTGTGGAATTCGATCCCAGGAACGCTGATCGTGGAGGGCGCCTTGTTCGCCGCCGCGATAGCTGTATATCTGCGTGGCACGCACCCGCGCAAGGCGGCGGGTAAGTGGTCGCTCTGGTCGCTCGTCGCGCTGACCACGCTGATCTGGATCAGCGGCCCCTGGTCACCGCCACCGCCAGATGAGCGCGCCATCGCCTGGGTTGCTCTGGCGATGTGGCTGTTCCCGTACTGGGGCACCTGGATCGACCGGACTCGTCAATCCATCTACTGAGGCAACCTCTCCGCCGGAATGCCGAGGGCCAGGGCGATCTGCCGCAGCTTGCCCTGAACCGCGCGTGCGTTGCGGGGTCCCATGCGCACCAGTTGCTTCTGCGCCGGCGTCAGTCGCTCGATGCGCTGGTCCGCGAACGCATACGACGCCGCACCCTTGGGCACCAGGGTAACCTCGCCGTCGAACACAGGCGTTCGAAGCATCGCTACGAGCGCCTCCTCGAGCGCGACGTCGAACGACCGTTGCCGGCCGAGCTCCGCGTACGCGTCTTCAATCCGCGGCTTCAGCGTCGAGTAGAGACGCGCGGCCCCGTCTGCATTCACTGAATCGACGGCCGCCGCAAGCGGCGTGTACCGCTCGTAGCTTCGCGGGTCGATCAGCAGATCGTCGTCGCTGTCGATCACACGAAGGCGAGCCGCCGGCCGGAGCGCTCCCAGCCGCGGCGCGGGTGTCGCACCGCTCGCGATGTTGTCCACGGCCACTGTGAAGCTGCGAAGGAGGTCGTCGGTCGCAAGCCATGCGGCCACTGACGGGTGAGACGAGAGGGCGCTGACGAGTTGCCTGACCAGCGGATCGGTTTCTTCAAGAGGAGGAAGCTCGATTGGGTCTCCAGTCCCGCCGAGGGGACGAACAGCAGGTGCGGGCGCGGCCTCCGTCTGGGCCTGCGCCTGCGATGTCTGCTGCTCAGCCTGACGGCCGCTGAAGTAGAACCAGGCGGCGCCGGCGCCCGCGGCAATCAGAACGGCCGCGATGATCCAAGGTATCGGTGAGCGCGTTTCGAACGCCGGCGGCTGCTCGTCTTTCTGCAGTTCGTAGTCCGAGGCGTCATCCAGCATGCGAACCTCCTGTGCTGACGCCGGAACCCTTCGGCGCGACGGCACAAGGTCAGTCTAACGTGAACTCAACGGCGCGCGGCAAGCACAGCTGTGGAGTTGCCTCCACGGGCCACAGAGACACAGAGACACAGAGACACAGAGACACAGAGCCAATTAGGCAGCTGGTTACCCGATTCGCCCCACGTACCCGCTGAGAACGGGTACGCGCCGGCCGGCAGCCGCTGCCGCCGCTTTGGCCGCGACATCGGGGTCGACATCGGCCAGGCGCTTCAGCAGGTCGCCTTCCATGGCGGCGATCGGCACGCCGTTGCGATAGACGATGCGGCTGCCTGGCGTGGCGCGGATGCGATCGCCGGGTGTGATGATGCCGGTGAAGTTCAGCGGGTCTGCGGCGCTGATGGTGATGAGCTGGTCGTCGTCGCCCGACCGGCGCACTTCGCGCAGCCGTTCCACTGCGTCAGGCAGCGCGAACTGCTCGCCCGCCATTCCGGACACGAAACGACCTCCGCGGATTTCGCCGCGCGCCTCGAGCCTGCGATAGACGGATGCGAGTTCCCGCCAGGGCACACCCGGAGTCTCACGGATGACGACGCGCCGGAAGACGACGCCGTAGCGTTGGAGCAGCGTCCACGCGAGCGTTTCCACTGCAACGTCGCGCGATATTTCGCCCGATTCTCTCAACGCGAACCAGCGGCCATCCGGACCAGCCCGATGCACGCCCGTCGTCCACGGTGTGGAGCCGATGACTCTTCGCAATCCGGCTGCGCCGTCCGAGCTCACGCAGCCGGCGGCCACGAGCTCGGCAAGTGACGCATGGACCTCGTCCATCGTCATCCCGCACGCGGACGCCAGGTCGTGCGCGAAGGAAGCGCCGTGCGACCGCAAACGATCGAGAACACGCTCGGTATGGTCCTCCCCAGCGGACCCTCCAGCGACCCTCGAATCCTGTTGTCGCAAGGTGAGCCACGCCTCGGCATGTTCGCGGAGATACAACGCAATCGGAGTGGCGCCGACCACTTGAGTGGGACCGGTAGACAGTCGCGCCCAGCTCACCTCGCCGGTCAGGCACAACATGTCGAGGAGCGCCGGCTCGTACCGCTCGACTCGCCGTGACAAGACGTCCCGTTCCCAGGCGCGCGCAGGCACCTCGACGCCGTCGAGCTGCGCGACGATCGCCCTCAGCCCATCCGGTCCGGCGAGCAGCGTCGACGGCGCGACATGCTGCCAGGCCAGCAGGAAGCGCATGAACTGAGAGGGGGTCACCGGCGAAATCTCGGCGCGCAGGCGGTTCAGCGTGTATCGATGAATGCGCGCCAGCAGCGTGCGGTCGCACCATTCGACCGTGCGTGCACCCGGCGTGAAGACTCCGCGCAGCACCACGCCGTCGGACTCGAGCGCGAGCAGCGCTGCGTCCGCGTCAGCCGTTGGCACGTCGAAGGATTCGGCCAGCGCGGCGGCAGTGACCGGTCCGCAGATTGCCGTGCGCCCTCGGAAGAGCGATGCGAGGGCGTCGTCTCTGGTCCAGACGCGCGCGGCCCGCGACTCGGGCACCGCGATTGGCGGGTCCATGACCGCAGAGGGATGTACTGTCAGGATTTCGGGGAGACGTTCCGCGGCCACCCAGATCGTCCCGTGCGCACCTGCGACGATACGCGTGGCTCGGCCCCGGTCGACGAGCGCGCCGATCATCGCCGCATCGGTTTCGCGATCGCGCAGAAAGCCTGTCGTGACGAGCGTGTCGTGCAGCTCCTCGACATCCCGCGGGTCTGGCCGCACTTCGTCCACGACACGCTCGATGGCGGCCGCGTCGAGCAGTGCGGCCTCGTCGGCGTCGAGATTGATCGGCCGCCGTGACTGCACCGCCCGCGTCCGCCGCTCCTCCAGCGGCGCATCGTCCACGAACGAGTATGGCTGGGCGTTGAGCACTTCGTCGGCGAACGCCGACGGCTCCGGCGTATCGCGCGAGACAAGCTGCAGCTCACCCGCATGGATGGCCGTCAGCACCTTCGCCAGGCCGTCGATATCCATGGCTTCTTCGAGGCAGTCGCGCAGTGCCTGGTTGACCAGCGGGTGATCGGGAATCTGCCGGTCGCCTGGAATGTTGTCGAGGCAGGCGGCGGCGTCGGGAAAGGCGGCGGCCATCAGATCGTCGGCCTGCATGCGCTGCAACTGCGGAGGCACCTTGGATCCGCCCCGGCTGCGCGGGACCGCCAACGACACCGTGGCGTTCCAGCGCCAACGGGTTGCAAAGAGCGGTGCGTCCAGCACGGCCTGGATCAACGTGTCGCGCAGTGTGGCCGGATGCACGTAGCGGAAGACGTCGGCGAGCGGGAACGAGTGCTGGGGGCCGAGCGAGAGGAGCAAGGCGTCCTCGGTCGCGACCGACTGCAGCTCGAAATTGAACTGACGGCAGAAACGCTTGCGCAGCGCAAACGCCCATGCCTTGTTGATTCGGCTGCCGAACGGCGCGTGCAAGATGAGCTGCATGCCGCCCGACTCGTCGAAAAACCGCTCCAGCACCAGCGTGTGCTGCGTCGGAATGACGCCAAGCGCCGAACGTCCGGCAGCGAGGTATTCGAACAGTTGCAGGGCCGCACCCTGCGAGAGTCCGATATCGGAGACGAGCCAGTCCGTGACGGAATCAGAAACGTAGGGCGGGCCTTCACGGCCCGCCTGGCGCGGCGTAAAGCCGCGCCCTACGTTCGATTCTTCTCCATGTCTCCGTGTCTCCGTGGCCCGTGATCGCGTCTCTGAGGCCTGCGCTCGCGCCGCAAGGCGCTCTTCCACATCGGCGCGCAGTTCGCTTACCGCCCGAGAGAGCTCGTCGCTTCGAGCCGGCGCTTCACCAAGCCAGAAGGGAATGGTCGGCGGTGCGCCGTGCGCGTCGACGACGCGCACCGTGCCCGCGGCGACGCGCGTAATCTGCCAGGACGCGTTCCCGAGCTGGAAGATATCGCCTGCGAGGCTCTCGATGGCGAAGTCCTCGTTGAGCGTGCCGACGAACGTCTCCTCCGGTTCGACGACCACGCGATAATCCGCGACTTCAGGAATCGCGCCGCCCGACGTGAGCGCGAGCATTCGCGATCCGCGTCTGGCGTGGAGCACGCGGTTCACCTCGTCGCGATGGACGAGGGCCGCCCGACGCCCACGACGCGTAGCAAAGCCGTCAGCGAGCATCGCCACAACGGCCTCGAACTCGCGCCGTTCGAGAGCGCGGTAGGGCCATGCGCGGCGCACGACGTTGAACAGCTGTTCTTCGCTGCACGGCCGGCACGCGAGCTCGGCCGTGATCTGCTGCGCAAGCACGTCGAGCGGCGCGTCCTGCATGACGATGGCATCGAGCTCACCGCGCCGGACGGACCGGAGCAGGGCCGCGCACTCGACGAGATCGTCGCGCGACACCGGTAGCAGACGCCCCTTGGGCGTTCCCGCAATCGTGTGGCCCGAGCGGCCGACCCGCTGCAGCAGCGTGGCGATGCGATTGGGCGAGCCGATCTGACAGACAAGGTCTATGTGACCGATGTCGATGCCGAGCTCCAGTGACGCTGTCGCCACGAGCGCCTTGAGCGTGCCGCTCTTGAGGCGATGCTCGGCGTCGAGCCGCGTCTCCTTGGACAGGCTGCCGTGATGGGCGGTCACCTGGTCGTCGCCGAGTCGCTCGCTGAGGTGCCGTGCGACGCGCTCCGCCATCCGCCGTGTGTTCACGAAGACGAGCGTCGTTCTGTGCGTGCCGATCAGCTCGGCCAGACGATCGTAGTACTCCTCCCACACTTCGTGCGCCATCACGGCGCCGAGCGGAGACCGGGGTATTTCCAGCTCGAGGTCGATGGCCCGCCGATGGCCTTCGTCGACGATGACAGCGCCGCCGCGGGTGGCATCGACGCCCACCAGGAAGCGGGCCACGGTTTCCAGGGGGCGCTGCGTTGCCGACAGGCCGATGCGCTGAAGCGGCCGCTCGGCAACCTCTTGCAGCCGCTCGAGGGACAGCGCCAGGTGCGCGCCACGGCGCGTCCCGATCACGGCGTGGATCTCGTCGATGATGACGGTGCGGGCGGTGCGGAGCAAACTGCGACTCCGCTCGGCCGTGAGCAGCAGATACAGCGACTCCGGAGTGGTGACCAGGATGTGCGGAGGCCGCTTGAGGATGGCAGCCCGTTCGGATTGCGTGGTGTCGCCGGTACGGACGGCAGCGGTGATGCGCGCCGCCTCGGTGCCCTCGGCTTCTGCAAGCTGACGAATGCCGCGCCTCGGTTCCGCAAGATTCTTGTGAATGTCGGCGCTGAGCGCTTTCAGGGGCGAGACGTACACGACGCGGACTTCGTCTGGCAGAGGCGCGGACGCGCCTTCACGGACGAGGTCGTCGATGGCGATCAGAAAAGCCGCAAGCGTCTTTCCCGAGCCGGTCGGCGCCGCGATGAGCGTATGCCGGCGGTGGCGAATGGCGTCCCATCCAAGGCGCTGCGCGCGCGTCGGCTCGCCAAGCGCTCGACTGAACCATTCCGAAACGAGCGGATGAAAACCAGACAAGGACATCGTGGAGCGCCTGACGTGCGGAGGAGGTATCGATCATATCAGCCACGAAGTTCGGCGGCCCGTTGGATAAAATGAAGTCGCAATCCCCATGAAGAGACTGCATTTGGGTTGCGGCAAGAGGGATTTCGGCCCCGGATGGACAAACGTCGATATTGCTACTTTCCCTCACGTCCATTACGTCCACGACATCGCGACACTCCCCATGTTCAACGACAATTCATTCGATCTCATCTACTCTAGCCATGCCCTTGGGTACTTTGACCGGCTCGAAGCGGTGAGCGTTCTGACGGAATGGAAGCGCGTTCTCGTGGTAGGGGGCACGCTGCGCGTTGCCGTTCCCGACTTTGAAGCTCTAGTCACAGCGTACAAGAAGTACGGCCTTGGGCCCATTATCGGACCGCTATTCGGGCGGTGGCAAGTCGGCGACGAGCTCATTTATGAAAAAACGACATACGACTACCAGACTCTCAGGGAGCTTCTGGAATCGGTTGGGTTCAAGAACGTACGTAAATATGACTGGAGAAAAACCGAGCACGCTGAATTCGACGATCACTCGCAAGCGTATCTTCCCCACATGGACAAGGAACGGGGATCCCTTCTGAGTTTGAACGTCGAAGCGACTAGATGAGATTGCGGGCCGTCTTCTCGTAAATCCCAATCACGTATTTGCGGTGGATTTCGCGATGGATCAAACGCAATCCGTCGCGGCCATCGAGAAATTTCAGGAGTTGCAGTCCGCCTTCGGCGAAGGCCCGCGCCCACCAGCAATTCTCAAACCTGGAATCATCGATACGCAGCTCGTTAAAGACCAGCAGTCCCCCGGGCCGCAGTGCGTCTGCGACCTTGGCGGTGACCTCGCCAATCCTGCCGCGTCCGTGCACATATCCCAGGACGCCCATCATGAAGACGAGATCAAAGAGTCCCGAAACCGGGTCTCTTTCGATGTTGCGCCGCTCGACGCGAAGCTCAGGCAGGGTTCGCGCAGTACGCTCGCACGCGACGTGCGAGACGTCGTATGCAGCCACGGTCGCACACCGACGGAGCAGCTCCCTGGTGAACAGTCCTTCCGCGCACCCGATCTCGAGTGCATCACCCCACGACGATGTGCCCCGTTGTGTGGCGACGGCAGCTAACACGCGGCGATACCGCTCCTGTTCCGGCGGCGCTTCGAAGTTCCACTCGCCCTCCAGAATGGAGCGATCGCTGAGGCGCTGGAGGTCGGCCCACCACCGCTCGTAGGCGATGGCGGACAGATGCTGCGCATGACGGTACGTCGTGACGAGCCCGGGAACGCGCCGCAGGATCCCCTTCATGCGAGCGCTCAGGACAAGCGGCGCCATCGATCCAGTCGGGTGGCGGCCCGCCTCGCTGCCTCAGCCGGGTCATACCGAAGCCATCGTCGGAGACGAGCGACACCCCGCGCGAAGGCTCCCGCGCACGCCTTTTCTGCGGCGAGCTGTTCCTCGTGAATGTCGAACTCGGGTCCCCAGGCTGGCGTGAGCGTGGACAAGTCGAGATTCGGATAGTCGGCGAGGAAGGCGGTCTCACTCTTTCGGGCATGGCCAGTCAGCCCGTTCACGTCCAAATCGGCGACGGTAAAATCACGGCCGCCCAACCGTGTTCGATATGAGCCGTACCATTGGTGCCATAGCACCGATATGTCGCCGTCTTTCAAGATGTTCCCCATCCCGTACTTCACTGTGTGGAACGGCAGCAAATACTTATGGCGTATCAGCTTCTGGCCGATCCCGTGGTCATACTCGTACTCCCATGCGCCGTAGCTCCGATGTCCACGCACCCCCGGCAGTCCCCATCGGCGCTTGAAGTCGCGCCAGTTGAACATCAGCAGAGGGCCGGACAGCTGCCCGGGAGCAAAGCGCCACCAGCCGTGCGTTGAAGGCAGCGTTCCCGCGGTTGCGGGGCTGTCCCGCACGCGCTCCTCCATACCCACCAGGTCCCAGCGGCCCTCGACGATCCCCGCGAGCAGACCATCGAGGCTGGACAGCAACACAGCGTCATGTTCGACGATGCAGACGTATTCGGTGTCGCAGCGCTCCAGCAGCCGGAGGACAGCGTCGGTGTAGTCGCACTCTTCGAGCCAGTACTGAATACGGAACTCGGCTCTGTGGGCATCCATTTCCTCGCGCTCGCCGCCGCGCTTTGACACCAAAATTGGCGATGTCGGGTAGAACTTCCGGATCGAGGAGAGATGAATCCTCATCATCTCCCGACCCGACCAGTACGGCGTCAGGAACGACAAGTTGACGCCGTCGTGAATCTGCGCCATTCAGGCGAGTTCCGAGGAATCGACCGATCGTCCTTCCGTGAGCATCTCATTACGCCACAGCGGTCTTACCTGTAGCAGTCGCTCCTGCATGGTTCCGCGCGCCTCTCACACGCGTACAGATCTACGCACAGCTGTTCAGGAAGCGCGAGCTCTTCAGCCAGTGCGAGTCGGGGTAATAGGAGAAGATCACTCCGCCGCCGCGGATGGTGTCGATGACGTCCCGTGCGACGGCTTCGCGAAGCGCGGGGCACCCCCAGCTCCGCCCGATTCGTCCCTGCGTGGCGGCCAGGCTCCCATCCACGTACGGTGCGCCGTGCATCACGATAGCTCGCTCCCGCGCGTGGGCGTTGAAGCCGCGCTCGAGGCCGTCCAGACGCAGCGAGTACCCGTTGTCGCCGACGTACGTGTCGGCCGTGACGAACAGGCCGATGCTCGACTGGCGGCTGTTCATCAAGTCGGAGAAGCGCGTCGCGATGTTCTCGCCGGTGTTCTTGCCGTGGGCGACGAGCTCCTTGAACAGCAGACTGCCGTCGTTCAAATCGAACACCCAGAGCCGCCGCTCGACTGACGGCCGCGAGTAGTCGATCACCGTCAGGGTCGGCGGCGCCTTGATGTCCCCCAGCCGGGTGGCGCAGTTGACGGCGCCAAGCGCGAACTGCAGCACGTCGTGCGCAATGCCAGCCGATGCCACATCGATGCGCGCTCCGCGCGCCGTCGTCACGCTGGCGGCCGAGGCAGCCGCGTTCGAATGGGCACTCCACGGCAGAGCTGTGAGACACAGCAAAACCACGCTGGCGCTGATGAGCGTCCTTCTCAACCTGATAACCTCTTGGAAGAGCCTGACTTGGAAAGAACATCATAAAGCTCGGATAGCGCGCATTCAAGCGCAGCAGGGATGGAACGAGGTCGAATGGATGCTGATCAGTTGAAAGCGACGCAGACGCCGTTAAAGCAGAGGTACCGCGACGAGCCGACGGCTTTCGACGAGTTCCTGAAGACGTTCCCTGAATACGAACGCACGTGTCATCTCGATGCGCTGCGCGCGTCGGAGTACCGGCGCCTCGACGCGCAGCGCCACGTGTACCTCGACTACACGGGCGGGGCCCTGCATGCGGAATCGCAAATCCGCGAGCATGCAGCGCTGTTGAACGACAGGGTCCTCGGCAACCCGCACTCTGTGAGTCCTACGTCCGCGGGCATGACGGACCTCGTGGAGAGCGCGCGCCGCGC
>DATCJA010000105.1:0-12539 GCA_036507475.1 Vicinamibacterales bacterium | reverse complement strand
AGCAGGCTGCCAAACAGCTTGCGAAACGTCTCCATCGGTCGTCTCCCATGTCTTGCGCAGCAACAAGATCATGCGTGAGACGACTGGTGGGGACCAGATCGTGTGATCACCGGTGGTCGACCGGGACTACGGCGTTGGATGCACCCCCAGTTTCTATAACCAAGGGCTCCGCCCTTGAAATCTCAGCACTCCCAACTCGCTCAACCGCCAGTCGTCCGCGGGATTTCAAGGGCGGAGCCCTTGGTTATCCTTAGAGGGCTCAGGGACCAAGCACGAAGCACCAAGCACTGACACGCGTCAGGGGATCAATGGCGCCAGCTCGGACAAATCGCGGATAACGGGCACGTGGGACGGCACGTGAGGTGCGCAAGACGAACGCTGGACGAGGACGCCTCGCATGCCGACGCGCATGGCGCCCTCGACATCGTGCGAGAAACTATCGCCGACCATGACGGACTCCGCGGCCGAGACGTCCGCGAGCTTCAGCGCCGATTCGAAAATGCTCGGGTGCGGCTTCAGGTACCCATGTTCTGACGAGGAGATCGCAGCAGCTATGAGCCCGCGAAGATCGAAATGCCGCTGGAACGACGCCAGACAGCGATGCGAGTTCGAGATCAGCCCAATCTTGATTCCGCGGCCAACGAGCTCCCGCAGCGCCGGCGTCACATCGTCATAGAGAAAGAAGTGGTGGCAGGCAGCCCATTCTGCGTAGATTTCCTGTGCGCACGCGTCGAGCCGTTCGCCGGCTCCGCCCATTTCCTCGATGATGCGCCGCGTGTACCGCACGAAGATCCAAGGGTCGTAGATGTGGTCGTGGTCATCGTTCAGAATGGACGACGCGGCAAGGACGGCAGCGGGAAAACGGGTCGGATCGACGTCGATGCCATGGCGCCGGCAGAACACGGCATAGCCCTCCCCTTGAAATGTCGGGCCCGGATAGATCAGCGTGAAATCGACGTCGAAGAACACCGCCTTTACCGGGGCGTCTCTCATACTGTGCTGCCCGCGTACGGACCCGCGATGACCACGGTCGCGTTGGCGGGCACGAGCGTCTGCCGAGCCGCTTTGTGAACCTCGTCGCGGGTAACGGCCATCAACAGATCAGACACGCGAACGTCATAGTCGAGCCCGAGGCCGAAGAACTCCTCGGTCTGGAGGAAAGTGGCAATGCCGACGTTCGTTTCGAGAGTGCGCGGCATCGAACCGATGAGATATTGCCTCGACTCGACCATCTCGGCATCGGTCGGGCCGTCGGCGGCAAGCCGCGCCAGCTCCTCGTCGATGGAATCCACGGCTCGATCGACATTGCCGGGATTGACCCCGGCACGGATCGTCATCGGACCAGGAATGACGTTCGCGTCGAGGGAGCTGAACACGTAGTAGGCCATGCCCTGCCGCTCGCGAATCCGGTCGCCCAGCCGCCCACCGATTGAATACTGACCGAGGATATTGTTCATCAGCCAGTACGCGTAATAGTCGGGATCGGAGCGGCGAATGCTGGTGAACCCGTACGCGATGTCGGCCTGCGCCTTGTTCATCATCGGAATCACACGAACGCGGCGTCCGGAGGCGCGCGACACCGACTCGAGCTGCGCCGGTGGAGGGGCCGGCGCGCGCCAGGGTGCGAAGGCGACTCGTGCCGCTTCAATCGCGCGAGCCGGCTCCATGTCACCGACCATCACCAACGACAGTGCCGCAGGGCCGAACCGTGCTGCGTGAAAGCGCTGCAGCGCGGCCCGATCGATCGCCTCCACGCTGTGGAGTGTGCCTCGCGGCCGACGACCGTAACCGTGCGATGCGCCGTACAGATCCGCAAGCAGGCCTTCGGTGGCCGCCACCGCAGGATTGTCCTCGTCCTGCCGGATGAGCGTGACGATCTCACCGTGCCTCGTCTTGACTTCGTCTTCTGGAAACGCCGGACGCATGACGATGTCGGCAACGATGTCGAGGGTGCCCTCCAGGTCCTCAACGAGGCACGTGCACACCAGCGACATGACGTGGCGATTGACGCTCACAGACAACGACACGCCACGCCGATCGAGCCCCTCGGCAATGGCGTCAGCCGACCGCGTCAGCGTTCCGCGATCGATGGTTCGAGACACGAAGTGCGCGAGGCCCGACTGGTGCGATGGATCGAACAGGGTTCCGGCTGCGAATGCAGCGTTGATGGTGACAGCCGGCGTGGCCTGCGACTGTTTGGCGACGATGACCGCCCCGTTGTCGAGCACCGTGCGAACGGGCGAAAGCCCGCGGTGGGTGGCAGTGGTCATCGATGCTTGCCCGGGGACTTCATGTGGAAGCAAGAAGGCGGATAATTCATCATCGACTCTGTGCCTCTGTGGCCCGTTGAGACAGGGCCTGCGCCAGCGCCCTCTCCGACGGGCATGGCCGCGCCGGAACCGATGGGCAGCGGCTCGAACCACCCGATGGTGCGATTGATCGATCGAAGTCTTTCGGACGCGACGGCTCCTACCTGGTCGGCCGTTACCGATTCGATTCGGGTCTGCAGCGAGGCGACTCCTCGCCAGCTCGCCACCGTCTCGAAGTACCCCAGCTGATGCGCGATGTTCGAAATGCTGTCGTTTTCGAAGACAAGCCGCGCGCGCAACTGATGCACGGCTTTCTCGAGCTCGGCTGTCGAGATTCCGTTCGCGCGCACGCGCTCGAGTTCGACGAGAACGGCTTCTTCCAAGCGTGGGAGCGGCGTGCCGGCCGTGGCCGTCAACGAGATGGTGTAGAGAAACGGCTCTGCGGTAGGGACGAGCCCTCCGGTAACTGCCGACGCGAGCCCGGTGTTGACCAACGCGCGATACAACCGGGCGCTCCGTTGCGGCGGGGGCGTGCGGAAGCTTGCCCAGAGGTTGACGCCTTTTGCCCCGGTGAGGACGGCGTCGAGCACGAGCATTGGAAAGAAGTCGGGATCGGCGATCGACGGCGCGTGGTATCCGAGCTTCAAGTACGCGGTCGTCCCTTCGCGCGAGAGTGTCAGACGTCGCTCCCCAAACTGCTCGGGTTCCTTGGTCCTCTGGCGCCGTGGCACTTCAGCGGGCGTGATGCCGCCGAAGTGGCGTGCGACACCGCGCATCACCTCCTTCGTCTCGATATCACCGACGACGACGAGCGTCGCGTTGTTCGGTACGTAGAATCGTCGATAGTAGGAATACAGGTCGTCGCGGGTCATCGCTTGCAGATCGGACAGCCATCCAATCGTCGGGTGGCGATAGGGATGTGCCTTGAACGCCACTGCGGTGAGTTCCTGATCCAGCAGGGTGTCGGGGTCGTTCTCGCCACCCTGCAGCTCAGAAATGATGACCGTCCGCTCCGATTCGCAGTCGACGGGATCATATAGACAACTCGCCATACGCTCGGATTCGATGAACAGCATCCGATCGAGCGCATCACGAGTGGCGGTCTCCGTGTACGTAGTTTGGTCGATCCACGTGTATCCGTTCCAGTAGCCGCCGAACTGCTCGATGATCCCTTTGACCTTGTCGCGCGGGATGTTGGTGGTGCCCTTGAAGTTCATGTGCTCCACCCAGTGCGACACACCCGTCTGGCCGGTCATCTCGTCCTTTGAGCCTACGCGATACCAGCACCACACCGTGGCCAGCGGAGCGGTGTGCATCTCCTGAACAAGAACGCGCAGGCCGTTATCGAGGACCTCTTCGTGCACGCGCGGTGCAGCAGCCGTGGCATGTTCGAGGGTGGCCATCCCGCCATTATAGAATTCCATAGTAGGCAGTAAGCAGTAGGCGGTAGGCAGTAATGACCTCCAGTCGCGGAATACAGCGATGCCGCCCACTGTCTACTGCCTACGGTCTACTGCTGTATGCCTGAATGGAAGGACACGGTAAACCTGCCACGTACAGGTTTTCCGATGAAAGCCAACCTCCAGATAGCCGAGCCCGAGGCGCTCGCGCGATGGGAGGCGCTCGACTTGTACGGCCGGATCCGGGCGCGCCGAAAGGGCGCGCCAAAGTTCGTGCTGCACGACGGTCCGCCGTACGCGAACGCCCAGATTCACCTCGGAACTGCCCTCAACAAGATCCTCAAGGACTTCGTCGTCAAGTCGCGCACCATGGCTGGGTACGACGCTCCGTTCGTGCCGGGCTACGACTGTCACGGATTGCCGATTGAGTTGCGTGTCGACCGCGAGCTGGGGCCGAAGAAGCGCGAGATGTCTCGCGCCGACATTCGTCGTGCCTGCCGCGCATATGCGGAGCGATTCATCGGCGTCATGACGAAAGAGTTCCAGCGTCTAATGGTGTTCGGCCAGTGGGACCGTCCGTACGTGACGATGGACTACCGGTACCAGGCGGACATCGCACGGGCTTTAGGGAAGTTCGTTCAGCACGGCCTCGTGTACAAAGGAAAGAAACCGGTTCACTGGTGCATCCACTGCCGCACGGCGCTCGCCGAGGCGGAGGTGGAATATGAAGATCACTCCTCTCCCTCCGTCTACGTCGAATTTCACCTGAGTCCCGCAGCGGCGGCCGACCTGGCAGCGCGCGTGCCGGCACTGACGGGGCGCGACGTCTCGGTCCTCATCTGGACGACGACGCCATGGACAATCCCGTCGAACCTGGCCATCGCCTTCCATCCGGAGTTCGATTACGCCGCATACGAGATGGACGGCCGCACCGTGATCGTGGCGGAAGGGCTCGCCGAACGAGTTGGCGCCGCAATCGGCCAACGATTCGATCGGCCGGTCGCACGCATGCAAGGCAGGCAGCTCGAGGGAATCCGCTTTCGTCATCCGTTGTACGAACGTGACTCGGTAGGAGTGCTCGCCGACTATGTCAGCCTCGAGCAGGGCACGGGGGCCGTGCACACCGCCCCTGGTCACGGCGCGGACGACTTCTTGACCGGCGTGAAATACGGACTCGACATCTACGCGCCTGTGGGCCCTGGAGGACACTTCCTGGAGAACGTCGAGCTGTTCGGTGGGCAGCGCGTATTCGACGCGAACCCTCATGTGGAAGAGGCGCTGGCGGCACGCGGGCGGCTGTGGCACCGCGAGACGCTGGTTCACCAGTACCCACACTGCTGGCGGTGTCACAATCCCGTGATCTTTCTGGCGACGTCACAGTGGTTCGTGCAGATGGACGGGGACCCCGTCATCGTGTGTGAGGACGGCCAATCGCGCACACTGCGCGAGGCAGCCCGGTACGCCATCGACAACCAGGTGCGGTGGATTCCGGGCTGGGGCCGCGACCGCATCTACAACATGGTGTCGAACCGGCCGGACTGGTGCATCTCGCGACAGCGGGTCTGGGGCGTGCCGATTCCGGCTGTGTCCTGCACGGCGTGCGGCGAGGCGGTCATCACGACCGATCTCATCGATCGCGCGGCGGCGCTCTTCGAGCAGTACAGCGCCGACGCGTGGTACGAGCGTCCGATCGAAGAGTTCCTTCCGCCGGGGTTCGCGTGTCCGTCATGCGCAGGTAAGGCGTTCCAGCGCGAGACCGACATTCTCGATGTCTGGTTCGACTCCGGGTCGAGTCATGAGGCGGTGCTCCCGCGGTATGCCGACCTGACGTGGCCCTCCGACATGTACCTCGAAGGGAGCGATCAGCACCGCGGCTGGTTTCAGAGCTCGCTGCTGGTGGCGCTCGCCACACGAGGCCGTCCACCCTTCCGCGAGGTGCTCACGCACGGCTTCCTGATCGACCTCGAAGGGCGGAAGATGTCGAAATCGCTCGGCAACGCGATCGTGCCGCAGGAGGTCATCAAGGAAAGCGGCGCCGAAATCATTCGGCTCTGGGTCGCGATGACTGAGTTCACCGAAGAGCTCCGCGTCAGCAAGGAGATTCTGACCCGCGTCGTCGACGTCTACCGCAAGCTGCGGAACACGTGCCGGATTCTTGTGGCCAACCTCTACGATTTCGATCCGACCGCGGATCTGGTGCCGCTGGAACGGCTCGACATCGTCGACCGGTACGCGCTGGCGCGGTACGCTGAAGCTGCGGAACGGATGCGCCGCGCGTACGATGACTATGACTTTTCCACGGTTGCGCAGACGCTGAACACACTCACGACCGTCCACCTCAGCGCGTTCTACGTCGACGTGACGAAGGATCGAATGTACACGCTGGCCGCAAAGTCGCCGGAGCGGCGATCCACGCAAACCGCGATGTATCGAATCTGTGATGGTCTCGCGCGATTGCTCGCACCGATTCTGCCCGTGACATCCGACGATTTGTGGCGCCACATGCCCGGTCAGCGGTCGGCCTCCGTGCATCTCGAGGATTTCCCCACAATGGCCGGCTTGGGAGATGCCGGCCTGCTGAGCACGTGGGAGCGGCTCTTGGAGGTGCGCGAGATGGTCAACGCCGCCCTCGAGGAGAAGCGCAGGGACAAGGTGATTGGAAACTCCCTTGGGGCTCAGGTGACGATTACGGCAAGTGGGCCGATCGGCGTACTGCTCGAGCAGTACCGCGCCTACCTGCCGATGCTGTTCATCGTGTCGCACGCGACCCTGGTTGTCGGAGCACCCGGCGGCGCCGATGACATCAGCATCAATGTCGAGAAGGCGCCCGGCGTCAGATGCGATCGTTGCTGGCGGTACGTGCCCCACACCAGGACCGAGCCAGACTGGGCCGGTCTCTGCGACCGGTGCGTCGATGCGCTGGCCGAGCCGGTCAATCGCTAATGGCGGTGTCGCGGCTTCAGCTCGAGCTATGGATTGCGGTCGTTGTGGTGCTGGTCGATCAGGCAGTGAAGGTCGTGGTGCGGGCAACCCTCGGGCTGCACGAAAGCATCGAGGTGATCCCGTCCTTCTTCGACCTTACACGGGTGCACAACTACGGCGCGGCGTTTGGCTTGATGAACGCCGCAGAATTTCCGTTCAAGACGCTCGTGCTCTCGATTGTCGCCGCGCTCGCACTCGGGGCGCTTACCTGGTACGGCGCCAAGCTGCCGGCCGAACAGCGACTGGCGCGGCTCGGCCTCGCGCTGATCGTCGGCGGGGCGGCTGGCAACCTGATCGACCGTCTTGGGTCAGGCTACGTCCTGGATTTCGTCGATCTCTACTGGCGGAACTGGCACTTCTGGGCTTTCAATGTCGCGGATGCCGCCATTACCGTGGGCGTCTCGCTTATGATTCTCGACCTGATGCAGATAGGAAGACACCGTGTATCCAGAGCTGTTTAGCGTCGGCCCGGTGACCATTTACTCGTACGGCGTGCTGCTTGCCGCGTCGTACCTGCTCGGCTTGTGGCTTGCGATGCGGCGCGCGAAGAAGTGGGGGCTCGATGCCAATCGCGTCCTCGACCTCGGGATCTACATCATCATCGCGGCGCTGGTTGGCGCAAAGCTCCTCCTGCTGGTGATCGACTTCGACCAGTTCAGCCGCTCGGCGGGCGACCTGCTGTCGCTGGCCCGATCCGGCGGGGTGTTTTACGGCGGGCTCATCCTGGCCATCGTCGTGGGGTTCTGGTACATCGCGCGGCATCGCTTGCCATTCTGGACGACGTGCGACGTCTTCGCGCCGGCGATCGCGCTGGGACACGTGACGGGCCGGCTTGGCTGTCTGGCGGCTGGCTGCTGCTACGGCAGGCCCGCGGACGTTCCGTGGGCGATCACGTTTACGAACCCGCTGGCCGCCGCAAATGTCGGCACGCCGCTCGGGATCCCGCTGCATCCCACTCAGCTCTACGAAGCCGGAGCCGAGCTGCTGATCCTCGTCCTGCTGCTCGCCACCGAACGCCGCGGCCGTGCGTTCGCCGGTCGCACGTTCTGGGCGTACATGTTCCTGTACGCCGTTTCTCGCTTCATCGTCGAGATTTATCGCGGCGACCCTCGCGGCGAGGTGCTGGGCTTCTCGACGTCGCAGTTCATTTCGCTCGTGCTGGCGCCCCTCAGTCTCATCATGCTCGTGTGGCTGTCCAGGCAGTCGCCAGAGCATCCGCAGGAAATGGAGCGGCGCCCGACGCTCGCCGCTTGACCAGACTTGCGTGGGCTGCTTCTGAATTAGGTGTGCCGCTCGAGTTCATTGTCCCGTCTGATTTCGATGGGCGCAGACTCGATCTGTTCCTCGTATCTCTTCTCGAGAGCTATTCGCGGTCGCAGATTCAGAAACTCATTGCCGACGGGCACGTGAATGTCGCCGGGCGCGCTGCCCGCGCGAATCTCACGATGCACGACGGCGATCAGGTGACCGTCGATCTGCCGGCGGCCCAGCCGTCCAGAGTCACTGGCGAAGCGCTTCCGCTCGAGATCCTCTATCAGGACCGTGACATTGCGGTGCTGAACAAGCCCGCCGGGATGGTCGTGCACCCGGGAGCCGGCCATGCATCGGGCACGCTCGTGAACGCGCTGCTCCACCACATCCAGGATCTGAGCGGCATTGGCGGTGAGGTGAGACCCGGGATCGTGCACCGGCTGGATCGCGGTACGTCCGGTGTGATGGTGATTGCCAAGAATGACGCTGCGCACCAGGAGCTTGCCCGGCAATTCCACGATCGCGAGGTCGAAAAGGAATACGTGGCGCTCGTGTGGGGCGTGGTGCAGGCGGGCCGGCGGATAGACGCTGCAATCGGACGCGATCCGGTGCACCGCCAGAAAATGTCCTCGCGGGCCCGGCACGCGCGACAGGCCGTCACGCGAATCACACGGGCCCATCACTTGCGCGGCCTGACCTTGTGCCAGGTGGCCATTCATACCGGCCGCACACACCAGATTCGCGTACACCTCAGCGCGATCGGACATCCGATCGTTGGGGACTCGGTGTACGGGGGGATGCGCCGGCGGGTCCCGGGCGATCTTCGAGCCGTGCAGCGCCTGAACCGCCCTTTTCTGCACGCGGGGCGGCTCGCATTCATACATCCGCGTGACGGGCGTCGGATGGAGTTCACGGCACCTTTGCCTGACGACCTCCTGAGCATTCTCGAAGCTCTGCCAGGGTGGAAAGACGATGAGACGGGCCATGAAAGCTCGACACGGAGATAATCAAGAGCCGTATGGACCGGCCCATCGTCCCGTCGCGAATCCGCAAAGCATTCGAGGGACGGATTTTCAGCGTGAACGTGGAATCGATCACGCTGCCGCGAGGCGAGCGACTGGAAGCGGAGATCGTCCGCCATCCAGGCTCTGTCGTCCTGATCCCTGTGACGGAACGAGGGGAGATTGTCCTGGTTCGGCAGTATCGCCACGCCATCGGGCGCTGGGCGTGGGAGTTGCCGGCCGGCAGCCTCAAATACGGAGAGGATCCGACATCAGCCGCCGTCCGCGAATGCCACGAGGAAATCGCGCTGATCCCTTCGTCCCTGGAGCCGCTCGGAAGCTTCTTTCCCACTCCGGGGTACTGCGACGAGGAAATGCATTTCTACCGGGCGACCGGCTTGCGGCCGCCAGGCGAAGACGATCCAATAGCGCATCAGGACGAAGACGAGGATATCGAGGCGCGACCGTTCTCGATTGACGCCATTCGCACGATGATCAAGAAACGCGACATCGTCGACCTGAAGACGATGGCGGGGTTGACGCTGCTCTAGCTATTGAACTCTCGGCTGGAGGCGACGGTCGCTTCTTCGTTCCGCAGCGGCTTTGGCGTCCGGCAGGAGCGCGAGCAGCAGCACCTCGTCGACGCTCTGCACGAGGTGGATCGTCAACTCCTTTCGCAGCTCCGCCGTGAGATCTTCGTTGACGTTTTTCTCGTTCTGCCGCGGCAGGATGATCTCGCGGATTCCCGCGCGGCGCGCCGCCAGCACCTTTTCCTTGATGCCGCCCACCGGCAGCACGCGGCCAGACAGCGTGATTTCGCCCGTCATGGCGATGTCGCCCCGTACCGGCCTGCGAGTCACCTCGGAGGCCAGCGCCGTGGCAATCGTCACACCCGCTGACGGACCGTCCTTTGGAATGGCGCCGGAGGGGACGTGAAGATGAATCTCGGCGTTCTTGAAGAAATCGGGGTCGGCGCCGTACGCGCGTGCATGCGCCCGGAACCACGAGAGGGCCGCCCGCGCGGATTCCTTCATCACCTCGCCAAGCTGGCCGGTCAGCGTCAGGGAGCCCGTGCCCGGCATCCGTGAGGCTTCAACGAACAGCACGTCGCCGCCCGCGGGCGTCCACGCCAGGCCGATTGCCACTCCCGGATCCTTGGTGCGCTCGTGGATCTCCTCCTCCAGAAATCTCGGCGCACCGAGGAGTTCGGTCACGGTGTCGGGCGTGACCGTTAGAGGCTCGAGGCTGCCTTCAGCGCGGCGACGCGCAGCCTTGCGGCACACGGCCGCGAGCTCGCGTTCGAGATTGCGGACCCCGGCTTCCCGCGTATATCCGCGAATGATCGTGCTGATGGCTGGATCGGTGACGGTGAGCTGATCGGCCGTGAGACCGTGGTTGCGCACCTGCTTCCCGACGAGGTGCTCGCGGGCAATCGCGAGCTTCTCCTCTTCTGTGTAGCCGGGAATCTCGAGGACTTCCATGCGATCGCGGAGCGCAGGCGGAATCGGGTCGAGCACGTTGGCCGTCGTGATGAACAGAACTTCGGAGAGGTCGAACGGCACATCGAGGTAATGATCCCTGAACGTCGAGTTCTGTTCCGGATCGAGGACCTCGAGAAGCGCCGACGCCGGATCGCCACGAAAGTCGGCCCCGAGCTTGTCGATCTCGTCGAGAATGAACACCGGGTTCTTCGACTCGGCGCGCCTCAGGCCCTGGATGATCTGTCCGGGCAGCGCGCCGATGTAGGTGCGCCGATGACCACGGATCTCGGCTTCGTCACGCATCCCACCGAGCGACACGCGCACGAACTTGCGCGAGAGCGACTGCGCGATGGAGCGGGCAAGCGACGTCTTGCCGACGCCTGGCGGGCCGACGAAGCAGAGGATGGGACCCTTGACCTCGGGATTCAACTTTCGGACGGCAAGGTACTCGAGGATGCGATCCTTCACTTTCTCGAGCCCCGTATGGTCGGCGTCGAGCACCTCCTTCGTCCTGCGGAGGTCTATCACGTCCTCAGTTCGCTTCTGCCACGGCAGCATGACAAGCCAGTCGAGATAGGTGCGTGAGACCGTGTACTCCGCGGCCGCCACTGGCATCTTCGCGAGCCGATCGAGCTCGCGCTGGGCCTCTTTCTTCACCGCCTCAGGCATCCCCGCGGCATCGATCTTCTGCTGCAGCTCCTCTATGTCCTTGGTCTGATCGTCGCTTTCGCCGAGCTCCTTCTGGATTGCCTTCATCTGCTCGCGCAGGAAGTACTCGCGCTGGTTCTTGCCGACCTCCGACTGCACCTGTGACTGAATCTTGGATCCGAGCTCGAGGACCTCGAGCTCCTTGATCAAAATGCGGTTGAGGCTGTCCATGCGGGCACGAACGTCGAGTGTTTCGAGCACCTCCTGCTTGACAGAGGTATCGAGCGTCGTGAGGCTCGAGGCGATGAAATCGGCGAGCCGTCCCGGATCGGCGATGTTCGCCGCCAGCGCCTGCAGGTCATCGGAGAGCAGGGGCGAGAGCGATACGACACGTTGAAAGTTCGTCTTGATGTTCCGCAACAGCGCATCGATCTCGAGACGATCGGTCTCGTAGATTGTCTCGGGCACAGGGTGTGCGCGCGCGCGAAGATAGGGGCGCGTTGACGTCACTTCGTCGAGAGTGAGCCGCTCCAGTCCCTGAACGATCAGGCGCAGACTGCCATCGGGCAGCTTGAACATCTTGTGGATGTGGCTTGCCGTACCGACCCGATAGAGATCATCCTGCTGCGGTTCCTCGATTGACGCGTCGCGTTGAGTGAAAACCCCGATTACCTTTCCGCCTGAGATGGCTTCATCAATAAGACGGACCGAGCTCTCGCGCGCGACCGCCAGTGGCATGAACGAGTTCGGGAAGAGGACGGTATCCCTGAGCGGAAGGATAGGGAGCTCGTCGGGAATCGTCAGCGTTCGATCGCCGACCGGCACTTCCTGCAGGTCGGGAGTTTCGTCGCGCTCAGTCATTGGGTGGCCCCAAACAGCAAGGGCGGCCACCAGGGCCGCCCTTGGTCGTTCCCTTCGAGCCGAACGGGTCAGTTCGACATGTCGAAGAAGAGGGTGGACGCGCCGCGCTTCTGCGCCTGCATGCGCTCGCGCTGCTCCGCCGTTTCCCGCGCTTCCTCGCAGTCCTTGCAACGGACGGCAAACGGCAGCGCCCGGAGGCGCGCCTCGGCGATTTCCTCACCGCACTCGAAGCAGTTGCCGTAGGTGCCCTCCTCGAGCCGGCGAAGCGCTTCGTTGATCTTGTTGAGCGTCTCCGACTTCATCTGAATGAGGGCAAACTCGATATCTTCCTGAATGTCGACTTCCGAGCTCTCGCCCTGGTCGAACACTTCCCGATCCTTGTTGCCATCGGCCCGCACATCGCGAATTCTGCCCTGGACCTCGTTCATCAGCTCGCGGCGGCGCTCTTCGAGCATCTGTCTCAACTCGTCATACCGGCTCCTCTTCGCCGGCACCTTCGTACGCTTCGTCGTAGTCGCCATGATGCCTGCCGCTCCTTCCCTATGCGTGCGCCCAATATGCAATTATGGTGCCTGTATGGCTCCAAGCCGGGTCGTGTGGTCCGAA
>DATCJA010000104.1:0-5181 GCA_036507475.1 Vicinamibacterales bacterium | reverse complement strand
ACCCAGCGTGAACAATGCCTGGCCCGCGATCGTCGCGTAGCCGATCACACCCTCCGGCTGCCCCGCCTCATCGTTCGCAATCCGCCCGCCCTCGTCCTGCGTCGAGCCGCCCGTGCCCACCGACTCATCGAGCACCAGCTGCGTACCTTCGTTCGTCCCAAACGCCGTAATTGCCGGACCATCGTCTTCGAAGCTGATCAGCGTGCCCAGCTCGACACTCTGCGAGGTGTCTGAATCGCCATCTCTGTCAAACACGGTCACCTGCAGCCCGACCATCCCGGAGTCCATGATTTCCGGCCCGCTCGTCTCGGGCGAGCCATTCTCGTCGTGATCCGAGGCATCGTCGTGTACCAGCGCACGGAACTGCGACACCGTCACCGCTCCCGTGTCCCCATCCACATTGATACGGAACACGACCTCGCCATCAGCCATACCCACTACATCACCGCCGCCGTCCAGCGACAGCATCACCGCGTCGCCCGATGCCGTGTCGGTCAGCCCGGAATCAACCGGCGTCTCACCGTCCCAATCGAGCGTCAGCACATACTCGCGCGCACCCGCGTCCTCGCCATCCGAACCGCCATCCACGCCCAGCGTGAACAATGCCTGGCCCGCGATCGTCGCGTAGCCGATCACACCCTCCGGCTGCCCCGCCTCATCGTTCGCAATCCGCCCACCCTCGTCCTGCGTCGAACCCCCCGTACCCACCGACTCATCGAGCACCAACTGCGCACCTTCATTCGTCCCAAACGCCGTAATCGCCGGACCATCGTCTTCGAATGCGATCAAACTGGACAGATCCACCGACGCCTGCGCCGTATCCAGATCTCCGTCCGTCGTCTTCTCGGTAACGAAGAGCACGCCCGCGTCCATGAACTCAGACGATGAGCCCGGCTCGTCATGATCCGCCGGGTCGTTGTGCTGAACCGAGCGGTATTGCGCCAGCGATATTTCGCCAGTGCCACTGTTGATGGTGAGCGCGAACGCCACTGGGTCCGCCGTCTCAGCGTTGCCGTCGTCAACGCGGCCTTCCACCACTGAGCCGTTGACGAAGAGCTTGATCTGAAGGCCGGTGGCCGCGTCGAAGAGGCCGGTTGCAGCGCCATCTGCGAGCGCCGCACCGTTTGCGCCTGTCAATGAATAGGCGATAGTGTCACCATCGGTGCCCGCCGCCATGTTGAACATCGTGGCTCCGGACGCAGTATCGGCGCCGATCACCGTGCCGATCGCTGTAAGCGCGGCGGGCAGCGTCACTACGTCCTCATCGCCCGTCCCGCGAACCGTTTCATCAACACGCAGATCCTGGCCATGTTGCGGCACGATTGTTACCACCGGGCCGTCGTCTTCGAACTTGATCAGCGATCCGAGATCCATGCTGTCATCAGCATGGTCGCCATCGTTGTCGGTGATTTCGACGTTAAGCGTCACCAGCCCGGAATCCATTACCGCGGGGCTGCTCGCCTCGTCGGGATCCATCACGTCATCGTGCTCGATCGCGAGGTACTGCGTGACAGTCACGTCGCCGTCGGTCGCGTCCACGCTGATGCGGAACACCACCGGGCCGTCAACGCCGGCAGTGCCTATGACGTCTGCGCCGTCCATCGAGAGAACGATCGTGGTATCGGTGGCCGAATCCTTGAGGCTAGTGGTCGTGTTCTCGCCCAACGTCAGCGTGTAAACGCGCGACGCCTCGCCATCCGAGCCGGCGTTCGCCGTCACCGTGAACAAATCCGAGCCCGCAATGGTGTCGAAGCCGATCGCCCCGTTGGGCGCGCCATCGCCGTCATTGGCGGTCTCGTCCAGACGCAGCTCAGCCTCGGCAACCGGGGTAAGCGCGATTGATGGGCCATCATCCTGGAAGCTCACGTTGACACTAGTCGTGGTCGAAACGACGGTCCCGTTCTCCAGGACTACGGCAACGTGGATGATGTCGGTGCCGACACTGCTGTCAAAATCGTTGCCGTCTTCGCCATGGTCGATCGCAAGATATTGCACGAGCGAGGTGCTCTCATCGGCCTCCAGCGCAACAACGAAGGCCACTGCGCCTTCGGGATCGGCTCCACTTTCGCCGCCCTCGCGCCCGACAATGAAGTTGACGCCATTGACGGCTTCCGAGTACAAGTAGATGCTGCTGCCCCCCGTGACCTGGAGTCCGCTGTCCTGCCCGGTGAAAGGCTGACCGTTCTCATCCGCGAAAATCTTCTGCGCGCTTTCTTCGAGGTGCGCCGAGACGCCGCTGTTCGCGCCGCCGAGAGAGGTCGCGCCAAACACGCTGGTGATCGTCTCCGAGGCCGGCACGACGTCATTGGCAGCCGCATCAACCCCGGCTGTCTCATCGTGCGTGACCGGCAATGCGTCGTCGTCAATGATCGTGCCGATGACAGTATTTGCATTCGGATCGATAGTCGCATTGACCGCGTCGATCAGCGTGACGCGGAAGGTTTCGATCCCCTCAAGGATGGCATCCTGGACGATCTGTACCTGCACGATGACGAACGCCGCGCCAGCGGGAATGGTCAAGGTTCCGACCAGAACCGTGTCATAGTCGTCGGGAGCGACAGCGGTCACCGGCGTTACCTGGTAAGTGACCTGCACGTCAACATCATGCTCGTCACGATCGAGCATCATGATGATGCTCATGACCTTGTTTTGCGCTTCGTTGGTGCCCTCCACGACGGTCGCGGCGTTACCAAACAGCGGATCGATTATCCCGACTTGCACCGGGATGGAGATGATGTCGCCACCGCCGCCGGAGCCAGTGAGAGACCCGCCGTCCACAATCGAGTAGACGTCGGTAGAGGAAAGCAGACCGGTCTCCAGGTACAACCCGACCATGGGCGGTGTTTCAGCTACTTCAGCTTCGGGGAGCAGCTCGGGCTGAACGCTGGGGAATCCGAGGTTCGCCGGGCGGGTGGTGAAGCCGGAGGTGACCTGGCCGGTCGAGTTGGCTTGATCGATGATGACCGGAGTGCCGCCGCCACCTTCACCACCGACGCCGCCGGCCGCGGGAGCACCACCGGCCGCGGTCGCCTCGGTGACCTGCGTCGGGTCGGCACCCGCTGCGATCTTGGCTGCCTCAGCGGCCGCCTGCGCCTTGGCCTGCGCCGCAGCGTCCTCCGGAGCGAGGGGCGGCACCGCGGACACCGTTCCAGGAGCAGCGGACGGGGCGCCCGCCTCGGCGATGAGCTGGTCGGTGAGAGCGAGTGTCGACTCGCGCCCGAGATCGATCATCTTGCCGTTTACCAGTTGCACCTGGATGATGCCGTCGGCACCGGTCGCGAGCGATTCGTTGGCGAGAACCTTGTCGCCCACCTTGGCGATGCGCTCGACGCCATCGGCGCCGATGATCTTGACGTTGCCGACGACGATGGTGATCGTCCCGACCACCTTGCCGGTTACCGCGGGAATCGCAGCCATCGCCGCGGCGCCGGGTTGAGTCGCGGCCTGCGCCACCATGATGTTCGCAGCGCCCGTGGCGTCAGCGTTCAGCGACACCTCGGACTCCTGCCCGATGTCGAGCACGCGCCCGTCATCGAGCTGTACGTGCACGACGGCGTTCGCGGAGGTGAGGATCATCTCCCGCGGAAACACTTTGTCTCCGATGTGCGCCACACGGGTTGCGCCGTCGACGCCGACGATGGTTGCCTCGCCGATAGCGGTGTGAATGGTGCCGATGGAGTTGGTAAGCGTTGCGCGGGTCAACATGATTGAATCCCCTGTAAGTTCGTGATTGGTTCGGTCGTCTACTTATTCGGTCGTCTACTTAGTTACACGCGACCAATTGCAGCCAATTCTCCGCTTCCTGCAGCCCGTCCGTAAGGGCCAAAGGTATCGATACTTTGGTATCGGTTGTGACATTTTTAACGGTTTTCGACCCGTCCTTTGGTGCGGGGAAAATCAAGAGTCCGCCCTCGAAAACATGCTTGACGAACCATTCGTTGCCACCTAACATGCGCATGTGTATGTTAATCTTTGGTAGGCCTTGATCATGAAAACCGAGCGCATGACCATTCTGCTGACGCCCCAGCAAAAGCACGTCATCAACGTCAAAGCGCAGCGGCTCAACCTCAGCGCGGGCGAGGTGGTCCGCCGTGCGGTAGAGCAGTATCGTGAGAACGAAGACGAGGCCCTGCTCGCGGCGCTGGCCGACGAACTCGAGCGCTCAGTACGAGAAGCGCGCGCCGCGCTCAAGACGGCCCTCGAGGAAACGCGTGGCACGCTCGAACACCTGGCGGGAAGCAAGTCGATCCGGAAGGTCGCCTGATGCCCGCGCTGGATAGAATCATCGACGGTGTCAAAGAGGTCCTGCGTATGACCGATGAAGTCAAGCGCCTGTCCGATGACGTAAGATTGCTTGCCATTGAAGTGCGAGAGATCGACAAGCGCCTCGTGCGCATAGAAACCATGGCCGAGATTGCCAAATCTCGATCCAGTCGGACAAAACGAATTACGTAGGACGCGCATGTGCGGCGGCGAGCACCCCCGGGCTTGCAGCACACCCGGAGCTTCCCATCGAACCGCAGACGGGGTGTTTGACCCTGGTTCGTCCAACTCGCCAAGACGCCAATTCGCGTGGCGCCCGCCATCGCGCGAGGAGTCCTGCGACGCGCACGGACGGGAAAGGGCAAGGCTTGCGCCCTGCCCTGTTTTGGTGCCTGCTCGGTTGCATTGCTGCTCCCGAACGTTTCGGCGACGTTTACCCGATCATTCAGAAATCAACTTGGTTTGGTCGAGCAGGTTTTGAATGATTTGAGCCTGCTGGGTCCCCTGGTCGAATCCGCCCGTGAGATCGCCATTCACCTCGATCATCTGATCAACATTGATGCCATCCGACTTCACCGTAATCGTCGTCTTGCTTCCATCCGAAGTCACGCTCAGGTAGGCAGTAAGATCGGTACCATCGGAGCCGTACGGAGAGGTCAGCAATTCGCTCAGATCGAGCTTGTCGCCACCGGCAGCGCCGTCCACGGTATCGAAGTCGGTGACCTTGTCGAGCGGAGGAGTGGTCGTGTCGCCATCGGTCGCGTTCCACTTGAAGGTGTCTCCACCCGCACCGCCCGTTAGTACATCACTACCGTCGCCGCCGATCAGGATGTCGTTGCCCGTGCCACCAGCCAGCGCGTCCTCGCCAGTTGTCCCGGTTACGGTGTAGTCTCCGGCGAAGCCGCCCGAGAAGGCTAT
>DATCJA010000103.1:0-34556 GCA_036507475.1 Vicinamibacterales bacterium | reverse complement strand
GGGCGGCTTTTGCGGTCGCGGGGATGCCGGCCGGCGGCGGCCGTTCGGAGCACGCCGCCGCCCCGCGCAGCCGGAAGTGGAGTGCAGCGATTCATCGCCGCGAGTTCGTTCCGCGCGATCCGTGCCGGGCGATTCAGCAATAGCGGTGCAGGCCGCGATGGCTGTTGCGTGAACCACCACTTACTCGCGGCGGGCGCGGCAGGGTCCGAGCGGAGCGACACTTCCCGGCGTGCGGAGCCGGACGCCGCGGGCCGACATCCCCGCGGCCGAGCACTGGCCCGCGCTCGTCCAAGAAGACCGATCAGAACACCGCAATCAAAGCACGAGCGAGGCTGCGCCTCAGACCACCGAGCCTGTTGGCTCCGCCTCGCTAGTGGCAGTGTCTGCTTGCCCGCACTCCGTGCGGGCGAGACGTCTTGAAAGGCCGGTCGAAACTTGACTCATTCGCACGAGTTCTGGCCTTTCAAGACGTCTGGGACGAAGACGAAACCTGTACGTCGCGTGTTCTAGATAAGAACCTATCGCAGTCCGGAAACTTGTGACGATGCGTGCAAAACTGGCGTGTTCCACGCACCTAACGTCAAGGTGCGTCTTTTGTAGGACTCTATGACTTCGTGCTCTGGCCACCACCACAGCGCGGCGCACGGGTGACGTTGACGTGCGGGTGCGATGCGCAGGTTCGATGGGGCATCCCGGTCGTATTCGTCTATTACGTCTCCATCGACCGAAGGGACACTTCATGCGCCCGCCATCGTTCCGGGAAAAGTTCGTTCGTCGGCTTGGAAAGCATCAAGTCGGACCGTGCCCGAGGACCAATCGACCAAGGGTGACCATTTCCCCAAGGAAGAAGGCGCGCGGCGCGGCGTCAACGAAATGATGCGTATTCGACGCCTGGCCGCTATTGACAGGCAGGCTCAACGCGCCCAACATCTCCCAGACGCGAGGGGCCAATGATGATGTTGAACCGCCGCCAGTTTCTTTCCGCAGCCGCCGCCAGCGTGGCGACGTTCGCCCGCGCTCCACGAGCGTTTTCGGCGCAAGCCGTCAGATATGACCTGATCATTAGGGGCGGGCGCGTCGTCGACCCCTCTGTCCGGCTCGATGCGATCCGCGACGTGGCGATCTCGGGCGGCCGCATCGCCGCCGTCGACGCCAGCATCGCGGCCGAGGCAACCGACACCATCGATGCGCGAGGCAAGCTCGTCGTCCCCGGCCTGATCGACATCCATACCCATACGGCGCGGTACGCCGAAGGGCCCGGGCTCGTGCTGCGGGACGGCGTGACCGGGTGGATCGATGCGGGATCGCAAGGCGCCGATCGCATCGCCGACACGATTGCCGTCGCGCGCTCGGCGCCGCAGCAGGGGCGCGTGCTCATCAATATCGGGCGCGGTGGCATCCTGCCCGACGGCGACACGATGGACCTCGCGCGCGCCGACGTGGGCGCGGCGCGTGACGCCATCGCCAAGAATCGCGACTTCATCGTCGGCGTGAAGGCACGGCTGTCGGGGAACGTGGTGGGCGCGAACGACTACGAGGTGCTGCGGCGCGCCCAGGAGGTGGCCACATCCTTCGGCCTGCCGGTGATGATCCACATGGGGCAGACGGTCTCGCCGTTGCCCAGGCTTTTCGCGCTCTTGAAGCGGGGCGACATCGTCACCCACATGTTTGCGCCGCCGCCCAACAGCATCGCCGACGACAACGGCCGCATCCTGCCCGAAGTGCTGGCCGCACGGCGCCGCGGCGTCTGGTTCGACATCGGAAACGGACAGAACGGACATATCAGGTGGGACACCGTCGGCACGATCATGAAAGCAGGGTTCTGGCCCGATACGTTCTCCACCGACTGGAACACGAATAGCCCCACGACAGGGGTGATCGATTTTCCCAACTGCATGTCGAAGCTGCTCGGTTACGGCATGACGCTCAGTGACGCGATCGCGTGCGCCACCGTCAATCCCGCGCGCATTTTCCCGTTGTTCAACGATCGCGGCACGCTCAACGTCGGCGCGCCCGCCGACGTGGCGGTACTCGAGCTGCGAGAAGGAAGTTTCGAGTTCCTCGACAACTACAAGAACACGATCACGGGACGCCAGCGGCTGTTCCCGAGCGCAACCGTGCTTGCCGGCAAACGGATCCCGCGCGCATAGAGAGCGGCATCGGCGGCGTCCCTTTGTACGTAGTGTCCGGCTTCAGCCGGACCAGCGCGATGGCGTCGAAAAATCCTCGGTCCGGCTAAAAGCCGGACACTACGTCCGCGTGACACGTTCGCTACTCTTAAGCTCTCGGCGCTGCGGCCGTGTCGATCCTGAATGCGGCGATGCGAAGAGCGAGCACCACCTCTGAAGACACGCCGCCATGTCGATAGGTCACCTGGCAGAGCGGCTCCGTGACGTCGACGCCGGCTTTCGTCGCACTGAGTGCCACATGAGTGAGCAGCTCGACGAGACTGTGACCGAGATCCGGCACCTCGATCCGAATGCCGCGACCGGCCGGCGCGGGTACCACATCGACCGCGCATCCGAGGCCACGGGCAAAATCGCTCACCAGAGTGAGAACCAGGTCGTGTGTGCTGATCAGCGTCAGATAAACGGTCATGGCGCGCAAGTCTATCCCACCCGCCCCGAAGCGGAGCTGTCGGCTCGCGCTAGAGGAACAGCTCCATCATGACCTCGTCGTCCTCCACGCCGTCGATCATCACCTGCCGCGTCAGCCGGCCGCAGTCCTTGAAGCCCAGGCGCCGATAGAACGCTTGCGCGTTGGTGTTCGAACCTCTCACGTAGATGACGAGCTTTCGATATCGCGCCTCCCGGGCGAAAGCCAAGGTCACGTTCCACAACTGTCGGCCGACACCCCGACCTCTCCACGCAGGAAGGAGGAAGGTGCCGACTTGACCCACATGAGCCATCGAGTCGAGCGCCGAGGACCACCGATCGAGCGTCTGAACACCAATGATGACGCCGGTGCCGTCGACCGCGATGTGAACGGCCTCGCGCGGTGAGAGCGCCGTCAGGTAGCGCTGCTCTTCCTCAACTGTCCATGCTCTGTCGATGGCGGAATGAGTCCGCTCGGCGGCTACGACGTCGAGCACCGCGACAATACCTGCGGCGTCCTCGGGAAGAGCCCGGCGAACGGTCGCAACGAACGTGGCTATTGCCGTTTCCTCGCGAGGAAGTACAGCGTGGCTGGCCTCGTGCCGTCTTCTTCCACCACGAAGCCGCCCTGCTCGAGCAGCGTGCGCCACCGGGCCGGATCCTGCCGCGGATGATGCGCGATGGCATGGGGCGAGACCAGCCACGTCACCCAGTCGACATTGACGATCAGCAGGAGGAACTCGCCTCGCGGCCTGAGGACGCGTGCGACCTCCGCCACGGATTTGACCCGCCCCTCCTGCCCGAGGTGATCGATGGCGTACGCGCTGACGACGGCGTCGAACGCCGCGTCTTCGAATGGCATGTCGCGCATGTCGCCGGTGCGGGCCTCGGCGCGGTCGGCCACGCCGGCAATGCGCGCGTTGGTCATGAATCGCTCGGGCGTGTTGTCGTCGATGCCCCAGAAGCCCTCGTAGATGTCGAGCCCGGTGACGATGGACTTCGGCCGGGCAAGCAGGACGCCGACGGCCGCGCGTCCGGACCCGGCCCCGGCGTCGAGCACGCGGCCCGACCCGGAGGACAAGAACCGTGTGGTCGGCAGATCCATCGGCATGTTGATGCCGACCAGGTGTGTGATGACCAGGGCAACAACCGCCCACAGCGCGACAACCCCCGCGAGCGCGGTCACCCATCGCGGCCATCTGCGCCATGCCGCCAGGATGCCGAGTGCGCCGGCCACGCCAAGCGGCGCCAGGTGTCCGTAGGCGACATACCAGCTGTACCCGAATTCGTACTTGTTGAAGTCGAACATGACAGAACGGGTCGAGTTCCCACTCGACACTGCTACCGGCACCGGCAGCGAACTTATCGGAGTTTGACGGCGGTCCCGCTGGCGCTCACCATCAGCATGCCGTTGTTGGAGCCGAGCACCTCGTAGTCGAGGTCGATGCCAACCACCGCGTCCGCGCCAACCTGCTGCGCCGCGTCTTCCAGCTCTTCCAGCGCCAGTTTTCTGGCGCGCTCCAGTTCCTGCTCGTAGGCGCCGGAGCGGCCGCCGACGATGTCGCGGATGTTCGCGAACAGGTCGCGGAAGATATTGGCGCCCACGATTGCTTCGCCTGTCACGATGCCCAGATACGCGCTAATCGCCTTGCCTTCGATGCCGGGTGTTGTCGTCAGAATCATGTTGTGCCTTCGCTACGCGGGCAAGTGTGCAGCTATTCTACTGTCGGCCGCCGACGCGCAAGGCCGACCGGAGCGCGGAGCGTCGCCACACCGTCCGGCTAACAGGGTGATGAAAAATGCGCGTTACGTAATTCAAAATGCAAAAGTCAAAATGCAAACCATGCGGGAGACCCGACGACAGGACCCGAGATGCTCGACTCAAGTGAGCATTGGGGTTAGGCGCGTCGGTCACGCTGCCCCACGTACACTCCCGCGAGCACCAGCGCGCCGCCGAGCGCGGTGAATGCGCCGAACGGCTCACGCAAGAGGGGCACCGCCAACACGAGCGTCGCGAGCGGTTCGAGGTAGAGGTAGAGCCCCGCGCGCGTGGCGCCCAGCCTTGCCACTCCCTCCTGCCAGAACCATTGCCCGAACGCGAGACCCGGAATCGCCAGATAGAGAAGCGCGGCAATGCCGCGCGGCGAGAGTGAGCGCACTCTCGAGAGATCCGCGGAGGCAGCGAAGGGAATGGCCGTGAACGCAGCGGCAATGAACAGAATGCAGAAGGTCACCGCCAGCGCATGGCGCCGACGGACGAGATTGCGCGTCACCACCGTGTACAAAGCCCACGTGTGCGCCGACGCGAGCACCAGCCAGTCGCCCGTGTTCTGCAGCCATCCCAGGTCGCTGAGCCTTCCACGCGAGACGAGAAGCAGGATGCCCGTCGTCGCGACGACGATGCCTGCGACGCCACGCCACCCGATCCGCTCGCGCAGAAAGAGGAAGGACAGGACGGCGAGGGCGAGCGGCGACACGGAGATGATCCACGCGGCGTTGGTAGCCGTGGCGGTGACCTGCCCCTCGATCTGCACGAGGAAGTGCAGTGTGAAGATCGCGCCACCCAGCAACAGGGCCCCGACGTCGGCGCGCGCGAACCGCAGCGGCACGCGCCTGACGAGCAACACGGCACCCAGAAACGGGAGTCCGATCGCCAGACGCGAGGCGAAAATCTCGACCGGGCCGAGCTCCGTCACCAGGATCTTCGTAGCCACGAAGGTCCAGCCCCAGATGACGACCGCGGACAGAAGGAGTACGCGCGGCAGCATGCCAGACCACAAGAATACGCGGGAGTGCGCCGTGATGACCTTTGACCTTCAGTTTACAGAGACACTTGCAGCGTGAGCCGGACCGATCGCGGCAGCGACGGGTGCAGGTGGATGTCCTCCACGCCTTCGAGCGGCTCACCGGGGAGGCGCGATCGGTAGAAGTAGTCGATGTCCGAGACCGTGGAGTCGAACAGGTTGAACCCCTCGAGCGTCAGGCGTGCGCGCCGGTTCAGCCGGCAGCCGACCTCTCCGTTCCAGATCGTCGTGGACTTGGACGTGACGCCGCCTTGCTCGACCAGGGGACGCGGCCCGAAGTGACGCAGACGGATGCTGCCGAAGATCGGTTGCTTCGGTTCGACGGTGATGCCTCCCGAGACGACCCGATCAAGCGATCCGGGAATGAAGGCCCCCGCGGGATCGTCGTCGGTGAACCGTGCGCGTGAGAAAGAGACATCCGCCTCGGCGGTCATCCACGGATTGAGTCGCGCGTAATTGGTCCACTCGACGCCGAGCCTGCGGCTGGGTCGGCTGGCTTCGGTGATGCCTGCGTCGCCGATGAAGAGAAGCTCGGAATCGAAGCTGAGATACCAGAGCGCCACTGTCGATTGCAGGCCCTTGACTCGTACGGTTCGGATACCGAGCTCGGCGCCCCGTGCGCGCACGAGCGGCGTGACCGGGTCGACCGATGCACCGGTTCGTGGATCGACCGTAATCGTGGCGCCACGCGCGTCGTTGCTGTGGAAGCCGAGCCCGGCATTCACATAGACCTCTGTGCTCTGCCACGGTCCCATGACGGCCGCGAACTTGGGGCTGACCAACCCGTCGGTGCGCTTGCCGGAGTTGAGCGGGTTGTTGGAGCTGACGTCGAACCAATACGCATCGCCTCGCAGGCCGAACGTCGTCCTGAGCGCGCGGGTCCACTCGATTTCGCTTTGGCCGAAGACGGCCGCCGACGTTTGGCCGAGCGCATCGTTGCGAATCGTGCCCGTCCGGCGTCGCGCGGTCGTCTTGAACAACCCGATGGTGCCGGCGGCATCATGGCGAAGCTGCGCGCCAACGGCGCTCTCCGCATGGCGGCCGAAGATCTCGTTCAGGCGGCGATGCGTCAGCCGGCCTCCCGTGACCCATCGCCGGTCTTCCTGCTCGAACTGATCGCCATCCTCCGGATCGTCGAGGAAGTAGGTGAAATTGGAGACGAGGTTCAGGCCGTAGCGAAGCACAAAGGCGGTCGCCCGTGTGGAGGCCTTGGTGCTGCCGCGCTGCGCGTCGGCGGTCACGCTGTACCGGGAGGTGTTGCCCGCGTCCGTCGGGTCGATGGTGCCGTAGCGCGAGATGCTTCCCTGGTCGATCGCACGCTGCGGAATCTGGTCGGTCGCGTTCCAATCGGCCGAATAGCCCATCGCTGTAAGCGAAAAGCCGTTCCTGGCATCGCCTCGGCTGTAGCGCAACACGCCATTCGCCTTTCGAAGAGCGTCAGGTCGCACCCACGGGCCATCGTTGCCGGCCAGTTCCAGTGCCATGAGGAGGTGACCGTCACCAACGCGTGGCGACGCGGCGCCGAAGATGCGTCCCCACCCCTGCCCGCCGCCGCCGACGCTGAACAGTGGGCGATCGAGCCGGTTCACATAATTCACGTTGGCAGACCCTGCGGCGGCAAAGTCGCCGTCTTCCGCGTAGTACGGCCCCTTCTTGAACTGGACGCCGCTTACCAGTTCCGGGATGAGGAGATTCGTATCTGCATAGCCATGGAAGTGCGCCTGCGACGGCATGTTGACCGGCACACCGGCGAGCATCATGGCGAAATCCGACCCGTGATCGAGGTTGAAGCCCCGCAGGTAGTACTGGTTGGCCTTGCCCTCGCCGCTGTGCTGACTGACGACGAGGCCGGGGACCGTTTCGAGGATCTCGGCGGGGCGCATGACCGGCCGTGCCTCGAGTTGCGCCGCCGTGATGGCGCCCTGACTGGCCGCGCTCGCAATGCCGACGAGGTTCTCTGCGGGATTCTCCAAATCGGCGATGTTGCGAAACGTCCGCGATCCCGTCACCACGACGTCGGCGGTGAATGACAGCGTCAACACGGCATCCGCAGCAACGGTTTGACCCGCTTCTACGATGACGCTGCGGCGCAGTGCGGTGAAATTGATTAGCTTGAACGTAATCTCTGCGGGTCCTGGAGGCACGTTCTCGATTCGATATTCTCCGTTGCCCTCCGTAACGACCGTGATCTCGCTGGCGCCAGCATGCAAATCGACTGTGACACCAGGGAGTACTCCCCCTGTCTCATCGATGACGGTTCCAGCAACCGTCCCAGTGGACTGCGAATAGCCGGGTGAAGCGAGCGCTATCGCCAGAAGGACGAAGAGGGCTGTCCCAGTCCGCATGTGCATGACGCTCGGTCTGGGGTAGGCAGGTCATGTGCCACTGCAGGTGGCGTCAACGAGTCTCCAATTGCTCCGGATTGCCCGCTGCGGCAACCGGCAGAGGGGGCGCGTGCGGGGGAATTTCCGAGCTGCGGTGAGAAATCTCTCAGTGTCGGCGGCGTCGCCGGACGTTCCTCAGACGAGTGGCGGAATCCATCCCGACAGAAACGTCTTCAGATAAGCATCGTTCGAAGCCCGCAGCTCCGCGGCGTGTCCCTCGAAGTAGATGCGCCCGTTCCTGAGCATGATGAATTCTGCTTCTTCGGCCTTGCGCTCATTAGCCGGAACAATCGCGAGGCGTCCGTTGCGGCGCACGGCCTCGTGAGTGGCGATGTAGAACGCGTCTGGAAGCTGGTGTGTCACGAGAATCGAGGTGACGTGCTCCACATCTCTCAGCTTGACGATCTCGTCGTCCACTGTTTTGGCCGTAATCGGGTCGAGCCCAGACGTCGGATCGTCGAACAAGAGAAGCTGCGGCCGTGCGGCCACGGCGCGCGCGATTGCAACGCGCCGGCGCTGCCCACCCGACAGCTCGGACGGCATCCGATCCATGTACTCTCGCAAGCCGACGAACCCAAGCACCTCCTCGACGCGCCGGAGTGCCTGGTCTGGCGGCATGTCCATTTCCTCGTAGAGCCTGTACCCGACATTGTCGGCCACGGTCAACGAGTCGAAGAGCGCGCTCTCCTGAAACAGCATCCCGATGTTGCCGCGGACTTTCATCATCTCCACGTCGGTCATCGTGTCGATGGGCTCGCCGTTGACGCGGATAGTCCCGGCATCTGGCCTCATCAGGCCGAGGATCAACTTGAGAACGACGGATTTCCCCGTGCCGCTCGCGCCAAGCAGCATGGCCATCTGTCCGGCAGGCACCGAAAAGCTGACCTCGCGCAGAACCACGTTGTCGTCGAAGGCCAGCGACACGTGATCGAACACGACGGCCGGCACGTCGGTGCCGATGCCCACGTCGTGACTCGATGACGGCGCGGTTGCGGATGCCATCACCTATGAGTGTGCCTCAATCGCCTCCTGAACGCCTGGACCGCTATACGGCTTCGAACGAGAATCTCGTACCTGTTGTGAAGAGCCGTATAGCGGTCCTAGGCGCGCAAGGCGCGCCCAAGAGAGACTGGCTAACCAGCCAAGGGCTTTCACCGTCGCCCTCGGGATCGAGGGGATATCAAGGGCCACGCCCTTGGCTGGTTCAAGGTGGATGGGTCACCTCGGATCGTGCGCGCCGGCGATCGGGCGACCAGCCGGTGTGATGGGATGAGATTCGAAGTGATACGCGAGCTGCACACCGTAAACGGGTACAGCGCGCTTGTCCGAGCGCGTGGTGACAATGAGCACTGTCACGTCGGGGCGGAGAGCCACATGCCTCGCCAGAAATATGTCGGCACCCGCGCCAAGCGCGACCGCGAAATCGTTGAACGTCCGACCCCGGAACTCTGAGGCGCCGGACATCATTCGGCGCTGATAGAAACCGGGAACCTCACTGAGCGCCTGATCGAAGGTCGCACGATAGACACCGACACCGCCAGACACGAACGGCACGACCGGACGAGCCGGCAGTATCGGAATGCGCGCTCCGAGCAGCGCAGCGAATGCATCCGCTCTGGGACCTGCATCGAGCCAGATGCCGCGCCCCTCGACCGTGAAGTGCGGCGTGAGCTCCCACCCCACTGCGCCGCCGAACGCCACCTCCGTGTCAGACGAGGCGGACGCCGCACCAAGAAAGCCCGACAGGGTCGTGCCGTGGCGCCACTCGGTTGTCGCCACTGTCTGACCCCACGCCTGTTGCGCAACGCCTGCAATCGCGACCGCGAGCACCCACGTGCTGACGCCGCTGCGAAGCCGGTGAATGCTTCTTGAAGTTGTCATGTTGAACCGCCATGTTCCCGGAGCTCACTTGGGCTACGCAACCCAAGTGAGCTCCTAGCTACGCAACACGCATACCGCTGGCTGCCGACTCCGCGCGTCCGGTCACCTCGCGTCGCACACGCTGAGCGAACTGCTCCGCGAACGCTCGAAGGTCGTTCCAGTCGGTGTATTCATAGTCCTTGCTGGTGTCCGTATCGCCTCCGGCCTTGCGGACGATTCGCTTCATGACCCATCGTTTGATCGGGTTGTAGCGTCTGTAGAGCAGCGCTCCCGCCACGCTTTTCGTCACAGTGGGACGCCACGCCGTGGCCGTCAGAAACCGATCGATGATGGCGGTCAGCTCCCGCTGCACAGCGGCCTCCTGCTGGAGCACGGCCAGGCACACGGACACGAAGGCTGTCGGCTGTGTGTTCAGCACCCGGGCGTGCCTGCGGACCCACCGACGAATGGAGCGTTGATACCCGCCCGCGTGGACGGACCCGGCGACAATCACGGCGGTGTAGTCCTCGGGCCTGGGGTCTGCGGTGCCGGCTTCGATCACGTCCGCGTCGTTGCCGACTGCTCGCAGCGCGTCTCCAATCGATTGGGCGATCTTGGCCGTGTGGCCGTCCGTCGTTCCATAAAGCACAAGAATGCGAGACATGACGCGTCCTCTTCCTCTCTTTTCAGGAAAACGCACAAAACCTGCCGTGACCGATTCGCGGAAACCTGCTGCAGATTGCACCGTTCGGGCGGACAGCCTGCTGTGTCATCCGGAAGATTTGCGTGGCCGTTGCGAACTTTTCAGCGCCTCGGCCGTAATGACGACGTCGGGGCTTCTTGCCAAAACGCATCCGGTGATCTAGCGTCGAGCGGATGACAATGGCGACACCGAAGGCGTATCGGACACTGGGCTCGGCGGGCCCGACCGTCTTCCCGCTGGGGCTCGGGTGCATGGGCATGTCCGGGATGTATGGTCCGGCAGACGAGCGGGAGAGCATCGCCACCATACACGCTGCGCTCGACGCCGGCATGACGCTGCTCGACACTGGCGATTACTACGGCGCGGGCCATAACGAGCTGTTGATCGGGCGGGCATTGCGCGATCGGCGTGACAAGGCCCTGCTTTCGGTGAAGTTCGGCGCCCTCCGCGGACCGAACGGACGCTGGCTCGGCATGGATGCGCGACCGGTCGCGGTGAGGAATTTCCTCGCGTACACGCTGACCCGACTGGGCGTCGATCACATCGATATCTACCGGCCCGGCCGCCTCGACCCCTCCGTCCCTATCGAGGAGACCGTCGGCGCGATCGCCGATCTCGTGAAAGCTGGATACGTCCGCGCAGTCGGCTTGTCGGAAGTAGGACCCGACACGATTCGCCGCGCCCAGGCAGTGCATCCGATCAGCGATCTACAGATTGAGTATTCGCTGATCAGCCGTGGTCCGGAGGCGAAGATCTTGCCGGTCGTCGCGGAGCTTGGCATCGGCGTCACGGCGTATGGCGTGCTATCGCGTGGATTGCTCAGTGGCTCCAAGCCAGCGTCACACACGGACTTTCGTGCGCACCTGCCTCGCTTCACCCGTGAGAACCTGGAGCGCAATCAACGGCTGGTTGAGACGCTTCAGCAGTTGGCGACGGAGAAGGGCGTCAGCCCCTCGCAGCTCGCCATTGCATGGGTCCTTGCGAAAGGGACGGCGATCGTACCGTTGATCGGTGCCCGCACACGGGCGCAGCTCGCGGAATCATTAGGAGCGCTGCAGGTGGCACTCACGCCTGCGGACGTCGCTCGCATCGAGGAAACGATTCCCGCAACTGCTGTTGCCGGCACTCGCTACGGCGAAGATCAGATGCGGATCCTCGACAGCGAGCGTTGAACGTCGTCTGGCGCCGGCCGGCCCGCATCAACACGAACGTTTTCGCGCGTGCGACAGCGGGAGTGCAGACAGCGGCGAATGGCACGCTCAACGCAAGGAGCGCAACGGATGCCGGCCCGGCGGGCAGGTCGAAGTAGAAGGAAATGGCGAGCGCCAGTGACGGCAGGACGGTGCTCAAAGCCGCCGCGGTGACAAATGTGGCTCGAACGCTCGTCGTCGCAAGCAGCGCGGCCATTGCGGGTAACGTCAGAAGAGCAAAGGTCGAGAGGGCGCCGATGGCGTTCACGGCGGTTGCGGCGGCCACGCCGATCGCCAGGTTCAGCGTGAGAGACCACAGGCGGGTGTCGACCCCAACCACCTTCGCCGCTTCAGGGTCGAATGTGACCAGGAGAAATCGTCGAGCAAAGAGCAACTGCAGCAGACCAATGACTGCCGCGACGATCGTGAGCGCGACGAGATTGGCACCCTGCACCGCAAGCACATTGCCGAAGAGCAGGTGCAGCGTGTCGGCGCTCCCTCCCGCCGTCCATGAGAGCACCAGCACTGTGAACGACGATGCGCCCGCATAGGCCCAGCCCATCCACGACTCGGCTGACACGCGGCTCGAAGCCTCGACTCCTCCGAGCGCCACGGCGGCTCCAACGCCCGCCACGAGTGACGCCAGCTCCGGTGTCCATCCGATGGCTTGGGCGATTGCGGCGCCCAGCGTTGCCGCATTGGCAACGACGAGACCCAGGAACACGACGCGCCTGATCACGAGATAGACACCCATCACCCCGAGCGACAACCCAGTCGCCACCGACGCAACAAGCGCAAGGCGCATGAACATCGGTTCAAACATTGAGCCCCATCCCTCGCTCCACGACGAGCGTCCGTTGGCCGGCAACGACACCAAGACGTACCGGCACGCCGTACAAGGCTGTCAGCCGGTCTTCCTGGAGGACGTCGTCGACCGCTCCCTGAAGGATGCCGCGCGAGCCCATCAGCATGATGGTGCTGGCGAAATTGAGCACGATTGGCAGGAGGTGCGTGACAATCAGGATGGTGACGCGGCGGCGCCGATTCAGGTCTCGCAGGAACTCGATAATCGTCGCCTCACTCGCGACATCCATTCCCACGGTTGGCTCATCGAGCACGATCAGGTCGGGGTCGGTTGCGAGCGCGCGGGCCAGCAGCACACGCTGCTGCTGTCCCGTGGAGAGGGTGCGAAACAGCTTCTGGCCGAGCGCGTCGATGCCGAGCAGTTCCAGCGCTCGATGGGCCGCGTCACGCTCTGTGCTGCCAATGCGCCGAAGAACCGGGGCCGTGGCGCCGGCGCCCATCAGTACGACTTCAATCGCCGTGACCGGAATGATTCTGTCGATTCGCTCGCGCTGCGGAACGTAGCTGATCCTCAAGCCGGCTTGCCGCTCCACCCTTCCTGCGAGCGGCTCGAGAAGCCCGAGCATCGTCCGGAGCAGTGTCGTCTTGCCGCATCCGTTTGGTCCAACGATCCCCAGGATCTCTCCCCTTGCGACCTCGAACGACAGATCGCGAAAGAGCACGCGATCGCCAAACCCCAGCGCGAGGCGGTCACCCCTCAGCACACATTCGCTCATCGCAAGACGCTTCGGAAACAAGTGATGCATCCCATCTAGTGCAGCGGAAGAGCGGCGCGGATCACATCGACGATCAAGTTCGACTCAATGTCGATCAGCACGAGATCGCGGCCGACCAACCGGTACGCGAGCTCCTCGGGCAGCACTGGCAGAGCGCCGGCGAGCCACGGCAACATGACATGGCCAATTCCCTTCGGCAGCGGCTCATTCACCACAATGGGCGGAGCGACCGGATCCTCCACGTCCATTTCCGCCAGCAGATCGGCGCGGTTGTACTCGGACCCGTGGAGCGTCTCGGCGATCCGTCGTCTGAACAGGTTGGCGACCTCTGGTGAGAAGATCTCGCCTTCCCGCGGCGCCGGCCGCGCCTCGCGCGGTACGTCGGCCAGCGCGTTCAGCACCGCGATTGTGTCCTCCGGCAGGCACATGAACTCCTCGGAGAGCGGCTCGAACAGACGATGGTGCTGCACGACGTACTCGTCGACGGCGGTCAGGAAGCGGGATACGACGACGTACTCCGGATCGAATGGCGCCGGTGCCGTCCGTTGAGCGCCGATTGCCACGGCAGGTGCGACGAACAGCGCGAATACCAAGACTCGCAGGACGTGTGAGGCAACCATCGCGGCACCTCCTCGACGCAGGCCCTCGATACGTGCACGGCCTGCCCGTTCACACGAGGCACCAAGCGTGCCAATAGGGCGCGAGCGGCCCTTTGAAGCTCCGGCACTCATTCATCGCATCGGAGGGGCGTGCGGGCTATCGCACGTGCGAAGTTTTACGCGTTGGCGGACGGAATTCCGCGTCCGCCCTCCGCGGGTCGGCCGTGTTGGCCCGCGTGATGCCGCGTTGCGGTCGGCACAATCGTTGCCCGTGAGGTGGGCATGTTCCAGACGTTCTCGGCGACCGCGGCGATGTCTTGTCCCACCTGCGGGCGGCAGGTCGAACCGGCACCCGACAGTACCTGGATCATCGCCTGGTACAGTTGCCGACGCTGCGGCCACGAGTGGTCCGCGCGCATTCGGAATGGACGACCGGACGTTTCACCAGAATGCGAGGTATTCCTGCCGCGAAAGGCTGACGACGAGAGACGTTGAAGCGCCAACACTGGCTACGTGCGGAGCATCAATCCTAGGAGAACGACAGCGCCGAGCCCAAAGAACACCAACATCATGTGGTCGGCGGTATAGAGCGCGAGGGTATTCGGCATGGTGTTGGCTATGCGCATCGTGCCGCCACCGACTTGTGGAAACCCGGTCAACGCGGTACCGGTGAGAACCCCAGCCACGAACTGATGGATGTCGTCGTTGAGCGCCGCGATACCTGCGACAACCGCGCATGCACACGCAGCGCTCAGGAATCTCTCTTTGAACATTCCGTCCCACCTTTCGCTGCAAATTCGAACCAGCGGGTACGACCTCGCAAGAACGACGTGGCAACAGGTGCGCCACATGCCACCATCGAGTGGGCATGTGTCAGCCAAATTGTTGAATGCGATTGGCTTAGAGCTTCGTTTCTGGCTGAATTTCCTGATCAGGCCTGGCGTGGAACCGAGTGCCATTTTGGGACACCCACGTTGAGAGTTGTTCTGCGGCCTCCGCCGCGGGCTACTGAGTCGCGAGCAGAATCGTGGCGTCGTTTGTCGCCTGGCCGGGTGCGGCGCTGAGGTACAGAGATGGCGACAGCACGATCTGATCGATGGCGATTCCGTCTTCGCGCGTCTGTACCCGAATTGTCTGCAGGCCCGTTGTGGCGAATCGAATAGGTACGCCGAGCAGCCCCGGTGTTGCCCCAATACCGTTGTCCTGCCACCCCCAGCCCGATGGATGGCACGTCGAGCAGTCGGCCACCGTTATCGGAGTGGCTGTCGTCGTTCCGATGCCATAGATCGGTTTTCCCTTGGGGCTGACGGCAGCCGAAAACTGCACCCAGACTGAATCGTTGTCGCGGCGGTCATTGTCGGCGCGACCGCGCATCCATATGCGGTAGTCGCGTGCGGACTCCACGTGGGCGATGACATCGAAATAATGAGCGGGTGTTGCGGAAGGGCCGGTGCGGGAAGCCCCGGCATCCGGGTGCCACATCGCGGCGCCTCCGGCCGCGGTAGGATCGGCTGCGACCCGCCAATTCCCGGATACGACTGGGGCATTCGACGCGTAGAGCACCACTTCGGAACCGTTTCCCGTCACAGGAACAGACTCGTACGCGCCGACGTCATACGCGCGTCCCTGTGGTCTCGTCGTTCCGATTCGATCCGTCGTCACGCCGGTCAGGGCGATTCCCGAGTCGATCGCAGGCGAGCCTGCCGCGAGCGTGTAGTTGTTCGCCGCGGCGTTGACGAACGCCTCCGCTCCGACGCTCCAGTTGGACGGGTGCGCCGCCTCAGGGCTCAGGGGTCCGTAGACGAGCAGGTTGCGCACTTCCAGACCGCCGGCGCCGGACGACGCCGCGCGGAAGGGGCGTGACACGCCGCCGCCGACAGTACTGTTCCAGATCTTCAGGTTGGCGATATCGTCTTCGTAGCGGAAGCCGTAGGCGACGTCGTGCACCACCGCGTTCTTGATGGTGACCCACGCGCCGCCCACGGTCGAGGCGCCAGGGCCGCGAAGTCGAAACGCAATCTCGGAGTCGTATACCGTCACCCCGTCCACGGTTGCGTTCACGTTCTCCTTCAAATTGAAGGCCGCCATGTTGGAGATGAGCCCCTGGCGGAATCCCCACGCCGTGGTGTCGCGAACGGTGATGGTCGCACGCGGCAGGCTGTTCGATGCCTTCGTGTCAATCGCGTTCTCTCCTGGAACCGTGCCCGCGGCAAAGCCGTTCGCTGCGGCAGGCAGCGGCTCAAGCCAGATTCGAGCACGCTCGACTATCACGTTGTTCCATCCAGGTGAGAGCCGACCGGGATCGACTTGAAAGCCGTCGCCAGAAAACGTGTGAATCTCCGTGTCGCGAATCGTGAAATTCTGGACGGCGCTCGCGACGACGCCGTGTGCGTCGGTGCGACCGTTGGCGGCATTCAGCGCGTGATGAATCAGGCAGCCTTCAATCACCATCCCTTGCGGGCTGCCGATATCGATTAGGTCTTTGCTCGACCGACGCACCTCGAGATTCCGCAGGATGAGAAAGTGCGCGCCCGAATTCACATCCACGGTGTCGGCTGCGCCATATTGGCCGTCAAGGACGAGTCCTTCAACGGTGATGTAGGCGTGATCGACACGGACGACGCGCCCCGCGACCGTCACGATCGCTGAACCGCGTGGACCTTGCGCGCGAATCTGAATTCGATCGCTGGCCGTGCCGGCCCGGACGGTCTGAAACCCGGCGGTGTACGTGCCGGGCAGAATCGTGACGGTGTCTCCAGCCTGCGCGACGTTCACGCCGTCCTGTACGCGGCCGAACGGCGCGTCCAGCGTGCCATCCCCGGTGCCTCCCGGGGCGACGAACCACTCCGTCGCCAGGGCCGGGGACGCTGCACAACAGGCGACCGTGGCCACGACGAACACACTACGTCTGAAGAAGTTCATCATGCGGAGAAGCTGCCTTGGGGACAGTGTGGCAGCCGAGCTAGAGTGCCAGCCCGCGCACGATACCGTCAAGCTCGGCGGTTATTTCTGGTGAAGCTTCGTGCGATCGCGCGCACGCCTGCGGCAACGATGTGCCCGCATCGATGACGATCCGATCGCGTTGCGCGCCGCGAAAGTGAGGTTCCGAAAAAGGACCTACGTTCCAGCCGTAACCTGAACGATCGGTGACTTCGACGGTTTTGACATCGGGCGTCAACGTCTGTATATTCAATGTAGATACATGGCCACAATGACGCAAATTGCAAAGTGGGGCAACAGCCTGGGTCTACGCCTTCCCAAATCAGTGGCGCTCGAGGCGCAGGTCGATGCAGGCGACACGGTCGATGTGTCCGTCAAGAACGGTGCGATCGTGATCCGGCCGAGTCGGCCGACTTATTCCCTCGAGCAGCTTGTCGCCAGAATCACGCCTCGGAATCGGCACGGCGAGAGCGACTGGGGCACACCCGTCGGCCACGAGATGTGGTAGCTCGCGCTTACGTTCCAGACGCTGGCGATCTGGTTTGGCTTACGTTTGATCCTCAAGCCGGTCACGAGCAGCGCGGCCGACGACCCGCGCTCATCCTCTCGCCACGCGTTTACAACTCGAAGGCGCGTCTTGCTATCGCTTGTCCGATCACCACCCAAGTAAAGGGCTATCCGTTCGAAGTCCCGCTACCCAGCGGCGCCGCGATTACCGGAGTGGTTCTCGCCGATCACGTAAAGAACCTCGACTGGCAAGCGCGTCGAGTGGTCTTCGAGTCGAAGGCGCCCCCAGATGTGATCACCGACGTCCGCGAACGACTCCGAGCATTGCTCGGCCTGTAGAGCGGCGGGACGCACATGGAATTCAAAAGCCAATGAACTCGCGATACAGTAGCGCTATCTGACTTGGCCTTGGCGCTCGCCAGGCAAGGAGGCGAAGGTGCGCACACCGGTCGCTGCGGGGATGATCGCAATCGCTGTTCTGCTTCTGAAGGCGCCGGTGCTTACCGCTCCGGATGCCGGGAGTCAGGCCACGGCAGGCGGGACGCAGACCCAGGGGCCTGGTGCGAACCCCGCCGGCGTCCTGGGGCCGGTCGATGCCTTAGGCCAGGAAGTGCGGCGGCCCCCCGCTCCCACCGGTCCGCCGGCGCGCCTGCCGGACGGGACGATCGATCTCGGCGACGGCATCTGGGTCAGCACCGCTTTCAACGCCGAGTCGGGACTAAGGCGCGCCGAGGAGTTGCTTCTCCCGTCCGCCAAGGCGCTCATGGAATCGCGAACGCGCACTGACGATCCCCTCGCGTGGTGCCTGCCGATGGGGGTGATGCGTTACACTCCGTATCCTTTCCGGTTCATCCAAAATTACACGCACAAGGGACCGACCCACTTGTACATCCTGTACGAAACCATGCGCACGTTCCGGCAGGTCTTCATGGACGGTCGAAAGCACCCGCCCGAGCTCGATCCGACGTGGTTCGGCCACTCCGTCGGATGGTACGAGAAGGACACGCTGGTGATCGACACCATCGGGTTCAACGACAAGTTCTGGTTCGACAACCGGGGCATGCCGCACACCGAGCAGCTGCACACCGTCGAGCGATGGTCGCGGATCGACGCCGGCCACCTTGCCACCGAGGTGACGATCGAGGATCCCGGGACATTCTCTCGCCCGTTCACCGTGACGTTTCAGTCGACGCTCGCTCAGCCGGGCGACGAGCTGATGGAGTACGTCTGCCAGGAGAACAACCAGTACGGGTTCGCGAGCGGCGTGAAATAGGGTTACCGCTCTGCAGGCGGGCGTACGCCATCCTCTGCGAGCTTCGCCCGGCTGGCGGGACTCGTGATCAGCGCAGCAAAATCCTTGGCGGCGGAAGAAAGAGAGACCGGATACCACAGTGAATAGGTCGTCGCCAGATCGAACTCTTTTGGAAACGGACCCACGAGCGCGCCACGGTTGGCTTGAACGATCTCGCTGGTCTGGGTGACGCCCAGGTCGGTCTTCTCCTCCAGAACAAGACGCATGGTTTCAACGCCGTCCGGCGCGAGCGTCGCCTTCTTCAGCACCTCGTCCTTGATCCCCAGGGACTCGATGACCCGGATGAAGTGCCTGCCTACGGTGGCACCGCGGGCAGGGTCGGAGAAGGCGATGCGGCGAGCCGACAAGAGCGCCGTCTTCAGCTTCTCGGGCGTCGAGATATCCGGTTTAACGGACCCCGGCGGGGCGGCAAAACCGGCAACCGTGTCGCCCAAACGAGAGGTGATGCCGTCCTTGAGCCTGCCGCTCTTTTCCCCCGCGCTGATCAACGCCTGCGTCGTGATCAGGAGCGTTGCCTGCGGATCCGCACGAAACCGTTCCTCTGTTGCCCCTGCGGTATCGAAGATACAGATGATCTTGTGACCCGTGGCGGCCTCGTATTCAGCCGCGATCTTGAGAAGGGGGGTCTTCACGGCGGCAGCTGCGTACAGGTTCACGTCTTCACCGAAAGCAGTTGACGTCAAGAGGAATGTCAGAGCGAGGGACAGCATCGTTCTCATCGGGGGCTCCCGCGGCGCCGTGGTGGGTTACAGAGCCTCGCGCTCGCCTTTTGCGAGAACACGGCCAGGATCACGCCGGCGCATAACGCCGATTATGCTCGATTGACGCGGCCCGTCAAACTACCGCTCGAATACGTGCCTTGGGATCGGCCGGACTGCCATCCGCTCCAGCGTGAATCCCGAGCACTTGCGATGACTCTAAGCGATGTGCGGTTCGGCTCCAGCCGGAACGCGCACGACCAGGGCGGCAAGGACGAGTAAGGCCAGCGTTGCAGCCAGGGCGTAGAACGCACCGGCGTACGACCCTGTTGTCTCAGCGCACCAGGCGAGGAGCAGCGGTCCAATCGCCGAGGCACACACCGTCAACGCCTGTGCGACCCCCTGGATCCGCCCGAGATGGGTTCGCCCGTATGCCTTGCCCCAGAAACTGAAGAACACGACCATCACGAAGCCACCGGCCAGACCCATGGCAACCGCTTGCATCATCACATGGGCGGTTGTGCTCACGTGCGGCAAGGCGATGAGGGCACCGATCAGCAGAAGCAGGGCGACGATGAGTACGCGGCGGAGCGACCCGCGATCCGCCCACGCTCCGGCCGCGAAGTTGCCGACCAGGGCGGTGATCGCGGTCACCGCCAGCGCCCCGTGATAGACGTCGGGCGGAAATCCACGTTCGGCCAGAATCGCTTCGTTGAACAGGCCGATACCCGACGCGACGAGCCCATACAAGGAACTCGCGACGCCGAATACCCAAAACGCCGGGGACCGCAGAGCGGAGGCGAGTGTGGAGTCGTTCGCCGTCGATGCCGATCGATCTGCAGCCAGGACCTCCAATTCCGCGTTCGTCTCCGGCTCGCGCCTGACGAGCAGCCACGCGAGGGGAGCGAGGCCGACACACAGCGCCGCACCCACCACTGCCCATGCGACGCGCCATCCTCGAGCCAGGACGAGCGCGCCAACCGAGGGAAACGCGATCATGAACCCGATGCTCATGACGAGCGCGTAGACGCCCATCGCCCACGTCAATTGGCGCCGGAACCACTTGCCAGGCATCGCAAGACTCACGACCGACAACGCGCTCTGCCCGAGCCCGCGCGTCAGCGTGATCAGAACGAGCAGCATGGTGGCGCTCTGGACGCTGCTCATCGCGATCACGACTCCTCCCAGCAGCAGGGCCAATGACGTCAGGACGATTCGGCTCCCGTGACGATCGACAAGTCCACCAATCCCGAAGCAGAAAACGGATCCTGCGAGCGTGGCCACGACGTTGATCTGCGCGAACTGCACCCGATCGACGCCGAGATCGCGCAGCAAGGGTTCCGTAATCAGGCCGAGGCCCTGCGTGCGCCCGGGAAGCGTGCCGACCATGGCCAGCGCCGCGACGCTCAGCACCACCCACCCGTAGTAGTAGCTCCAGCCAATGCGAGAGGTTTCGACAGTCGCGTTACTCATGGGGTGCTGCGTGTTGTCTCAAGCGGCTGTAGAAACCGGACAATCGCCTGGATCATCTCGTCTCCCGCGAGCAACTCGTAGTCGTTGTGATCGGCGTCGGGAAGCACGACGAGCGTCTTGGGAGCCATCGCCGCATCGTATAGGCGCCGACTATATTCGATCGGCACGATTCGATCCTGCCCGCCAGCGATGACAAGCAGTGGCACCCGGATATGCCGAATCCGATCGATCGCTGAGAACCGGTCCCGGAGAAGGAGATGCACCGGCAGAAGCGGATAATGATGCCGTCCTAGGTCGCCCATCGACGTGAACGGCGATCGCAGCACGAGCGCCGCCGGAGGGTGTTCGACCGCAAGGTCGATAGCCACTGCCGTTCCCAGCGACTCGCCAAAGTACACCAGCCGCGACCGATCGACGTCGGGGCGGCCGGTCAGGTACGCTCTGGCCGCCCGGCTGTCTGCGGCGAGCCCGATCTCGGACGGAGCCCCGGGATTTCCGCCATAGCCCCGATAGTCGACGAGCAGGACCTGCAATCCGTGCTGATGGAGCGCCGTTGCCAGGGGACCGCGGTGCGCGCGAGTGCCGGCGTTTCCGTTGAAAACCAGAACGGTGACGCGCGGCGACGGTCCGGATGCCGCGAAAAACCAGCCGTTCAGCCACAGCCCATCGGCCGTCTCGAACCTTACCCGCTCGACCCCGGTGAGACCTATCGCACCGGGCGTCGGCACGTCACCGCTTGGGAAATAGATGAACCGGCGCTGCATCGTCCAGATGAGGACCGAGACGGCAACGATGACGACGACAGCAAATCCGGCTGCGATCACGATCGGTTCCGCTATTCTTTTCCACATTTCCACTTTCAACCTGGCGCCTGGGCGACGTCTGGTAACGGAGGTGACGGGAATCCGCACCACGATTCACCGAACCCTGACATCAGTCCGGCGATGGCGGCCGGCGTCACGATGCCGTTATGTGAAGGATTGCACTGCTGGAACCCGATGAGTCCAAATCTACCGCTGGAAAGCAAAGTACGGCTGGGCGTTAGGTGCCATGGGCAGCGAGTTGCTCGATTTCCGCATAGCGCTCGGCAAACGTGCCGTAGATGTCAGCATCGGCCGCATAGAATTCCTGGCGCTGGGATATCTGGCGCGCGGCGCCAAGCAGTGCCTTCTCAGTTTCGGGATCCATGATCGTACGATTCGATTTCAAGAGCCAGCAAACCAAGTACAGGAAGGACGAAGCGCCGTCAGAATCGCCTTGGGCTCGATCCGACGTGATGTACTTGACGAATGCACGAGCGTAAAAGTTGAACGGAACAGGTGGCATCGACTGCAGACCTTCCTGGTAGTAAAGCGCGTGGCTTTCAAACATTGCCTCAGCCTCAGCAAAGGACTTGCCGAGGAACGTGTCGAAAGTCCACCTGGCGTCCAAGTCGGCGTGATCTACGTGGCCCCAATCGGCCAGCGAAGGGATCTGAGACACCTCACCTCAATCGCGGACGATCTGATACTCCTGCACTCGTCCGTCCGACCCGAAACGCAACACCAACCATTCGGAGTCGATGCGGAAAAGGCCGCGCTCGGGTCCGAGCCAATAGGCCGCGTCCCAGTCGCGAAAGGACGGGGTGTCATCGCGTGGACCGAGGAGTGCTGTGACGCTCTCACGGGACATACCGCGCAACTCATGGCGCGCAAGCAGATCGTCGACCATCGCCAACCGTGCCGGCCACATCACGTCGGTCTGGTCATTCGTGCGCCACGCGACCGAGTCGAACGGCCGACCGTGAAACGCTGCATCAACGGTGGGTGCCACAAACAGCCAGCCCATGACCACGGCCTGATGAGTGCCGACTCCGATGGCAAATGCCATCGCACGGACTTGACGGCCGAACCAGACCCGCGCAGCGCCGACGGCGACCAGGGCGAGCCACGGAAGCCAGGTCGCCAGACCCATGAGCGTGCGCAGCCACCACGGGCGCGTATCGTAGACAACGTCCAGGCCCAGCGTGCTGTTGACGATGTCGAACCAGAGGACGAGGAACCAGAAGGTGATCGCGGCGACGCCGAATCCCCCGACAAAGTAGCAGCTCCGCGGAAACCGAGCGACAGCGGAACGAGGAGCACTCCCGAAGCTCATTGTGTGCGGACTACCCCACCTGCGTACGCCATCCTACCGAGCTGGACCGTTCGTCTTCGCTGGTCGAGCCCCACTTTTGCGCGCGTTCTTTGGCGGTGTAACCACCGCGTACGTGGTGATGACGATTCGACCGCCCACCTGGACGACCCGGTCCAGCGTCCTCATCGTTAGGGCAATCTCATGGCTGAATGGCTTCATGCCTGCCTGAGTGCCGAGATTGAAGTCTCGCCGGCGCGCACGGTCCCAGATCTGACGGGCGGCCAGTGGCAGTCTCTTGATCAGGCCGGCGAGACGGTGCGTAAGAGTGTCCGCGTCCTCGCCGTAGGCGCTCGCGAGTGAGAAGTGGGCGCTCTGCTCGCGACCTTCAGGGCCGACATAATGGACGATCACCTTCTTCCCGAGAGCGGCGACTAGCGGCTGGAGATCTGTTCTGCCGTAGACGTCAACATCGACATTCAAGAAGTGCGTTTGTTCATTACGTGGCGGGCGGGTTTTGTTTGTCACGCGGCCGCTCAAAGTGATAGCCCTCAAAGCCGATGACCGCTCAGGATGCTGCCGATCTGGTCGATGGTGAACTTGTTCGATCCGATGATAGTCAATTGCCCCTCCGGTGGCGACAAGGCGCGTTAAGCTGGGGAGGTGAGTCGCTCGCCGCGCAAGGGCACCGGCGCTGCTCTTACGGCGGTCATGCTACTGGCCAGCGCATCCGGCGTGATGCCGCAGCGTGGCGAGCTGGATCTGACGGTCGAGACACCGGCGTCACTCGCTCCCGCGGCCGATCGTGTGCGCCGCGTCGATCGACAGCAACTTGCTGAAGCGCTCGCGCGCGCAGGACTCACCATTCCGCCACCGATCCGCGTCACGCTCATTGCGGAAGACGATCTGCGCGCACGCGCCACTCCCGTGTGGATCGTGGGCCTGGCGTCCGGCCGTCGTGACATTACGATCTTCCCTGAGCGCATCGGCTCCTACCCGTACGACTCGCTGGAGTCGGTCGTCTGGCATGAGGTCGTGCACCTTGCGCTCTCGGCCCAGGCTGCAGACCAGCCACTGCCGCGCTGGTTCCACGAAGGTGTGGCGATGTCGGTTGAGAAGGGATGGGGCGTCACGAGTCAGGTGCAGTTGTTGCTCGCGGCCGGCGGGAGCTCTGGCCTCGCGGACCTCGAGCGTCTGTTCAATTCCGCGACACAACCGGAGACGGCCAGCGCATACCTGCTTGCCGCCGCGCTGGTGTCAGACCTCCGACAACGTCACGGCGCGGCGGTGCCGGGAGCGATTGTCGACCGCGTCGCGCGTGGCGCGGTCTTCGGGGAGGCGTTCGCGCTGGAAACGGGCGAGACGCCAAACGAAGCTGCGGCTCGCGCGTGGCAAGTCTACCGGCGCTGGACGAGTTGGATTCCCGCCGTTACCAGCGCCTCATCGCTATGGATCGGCATCCTGGCGCTGGCGGTTGCCGCCTTTCTGGCAACGCTGCGCAAACGATGGCGGCGCCGGCGGCGGTGGGAGCAAGAGGAGGTAGATGCGCGGGACACGCCGCTGTAACCGCGCATTCGCTTCCGCTCGGCTGCGCCTCGCCAGCCCTTCAGGATGTCCAGAATTCGAGGAAGGAGACCCCTTCCCATAAGATATCGGCAGCCCCGACAGAATGAGCGAGCCGCGCCCTTGGTCCGATCTTGCGCTGATGTTGAGTGGCGGCGGCGCGCGCGCCGCGTATCAGGTTGGTTTTCTCCGCCTGCTCGCGCGGGAGTTCCCGGACGTCGTGCCCGGCATCTTGACCGGCGTGTCGGCCGGCGGGATCAATGCGGCCTACCTCGCGGCCAGGCAGGAGCCGTTCACCGCCAAGGTCGAAGACCTCGCAGAGATCTGGGCTGGCCTCCGGCTCGAGCACGTGTTCAGGGTCGACGTGCGCGATCTCGCGTCGCGGATCGTGCGATGGGGCGGACGGCTCGTCTCAGGGGGCAGGTACCCGCTGCCGCCAGCGCGCAGCATGGTCGATACCGCTCCGCTCAGCGAGCTGCTCGGGCGGGTGCTCGAAACGAACGGCGCGGATATCCCGGGAATCTCCCGAAGCCTGGAAGCCGGCTGGCTGCGCGCGATCGCGCTGACAGCGTCGAGCTACTCCACGGGCCAGTCGATGACCTGGGTGCAGACGCGCGACGACTGCGGCATTCAGACGTGGGAACGGCCGCAGCGCAAGAGCGCCACGTGCACGTTTCGCGTCGACCACGTGATGGCGTCGGCGGCGCTTCCGTTCCTGTTCCCGGCGGTCAACGTCGATGGCGCATGGTACGGCGACGGCGGTATCCGGCTCACGGCGCCGCTCTCCCCTGCAGTCCATCTCGGCGCCCGGCGCATCATCGCGGTATCGACGCGCTATGCTCGCTCACGGGAGGAAGCGGATCGTCCGTCGGTCACCGGCTATCCGCCGCCCGCGCAGGTGGCCGGCGTTCTGTACAACGCGATCTTTCTCGATCAGCTCGACGGCGATGCGCTGCAACTACAGCAGATTAACCATCTCATCGCGCCGCTGCCCGACGCGGAGCGCGGCGGTCTGCGGCACATCGACCTGCTGATGCTCCGTCCATCTCTGGATCTGGGACGACTGGCGAACGCCTACGAACCCGAGCTGCCGCGCGGGTTCCGGTTTCTCACACGTGGCCTCGGCACGCGTGAAACGCGATCGAACGACATGCTGAGCCTGGTTATGTTTCAGAGCGACTATGTGAAACGCCTGATGGACCTCGGTGAAGCAGACGCGACGGCGAAGCTCCCTGAGATCCATCGCTTCCTGGACGACAATCGTTAATCCGTCGCAATCTCATCGCTGCTGTGCCCAGTAACGATCAGAACGGTGGACCACACAACCGCGTCAGCGAGGACCGATCAGGCCCAGTGCTTGGGTCCGTCGCCAACCGCTCTCCGGTAAACTCGGCCGGATGCACATTCTGAGGGTAGTGCTGCGTTGACCTGGACGGACTTTTGGGACGCCCTTCACAGGAACCGCGCGTTCCCGTCGGCCGGTCTCACGCTGGTCGTCATCGGCGCGACCTTTCGCTGGTTTGAGCAGGTGTGCCAGTTCCTGGGCCGAACGAACTGGGGCCCCGATCCGTTCGCAACGACGCGGGATTACGTGGCGCGGCTCCACGCCGCGGGAGATGAACGGACGGCCCGTCAAGTGGAGGAGCGACTCCAGGACCAGCGGCGCCGCATGACGCGCTATGGGCCGCGCGATGATGGTCGTGGGCGCCGTCATCGTGGCACTGAGCGTGTTGCTGACATGAGGGATCCGGTGACTGAGCTGCCATTAGAGATCAGGCGGACGTGCACACCGTATTCAGACGCTCCCGACGCGCCAAGTGGACAAGCGTGGCATCGGCAAAGTCCATTGGTCGGTCAGCGTAGCGTTTCATCAGCGCCTCGAGATCAGGGAGGTCGAGGTCGTCGATGGAGAGAACCGTGATGGCGCCCGAGCGGCGGAGTCCCCAAGCAGCCGTGTGTTCACGTCGATCATCCCCCAGAAGATGGAACAGTTCAGCCAGAACGGCGGCTGAAGTAGCCAGAGGCAGGCGAAGGGTGGCGAACGCCGGACGTCATGTCTTGGTCGGAGAGACCACTGACGCGATGACCGTAAGGATCGCATCGCCATACGCGGCTAGTTTTGCTGGTCCGATGCCCGGCACTGTATGCAGCTCGGCCATCGATCGCGGCGATAACGCCGCAATGGCGACAACCGTGCGATCGTGCAGGATCACGAATGGGGCGACCGCTCGGCGACGGGCCTCATCGCGTCGCCACGCCCGCAGCGCGTCGACGACCGCGTCGAGCAGGTGCGTGTCGACGGCTGACCGGTCCGAGGATCCCGTCGTTGGTTCCGCCCCACCGGCGTGCCACTTTCTCCAAGCGCCGTCGATACGTGGCCGCTTCGCCGCGAGCCCTCCCCGTGAGGCTCGCCGCCGCATACCTGCGTCACGATTCACGGGCACGGCGACCGGCACGTCGTGTACGCGACCGGCCATCACGTCGCGGCCGAGCGGCGTTAGGCTGAGCGTCCGGTATTGGTCGTCGGATACGCGAATCAATCCAGCGCCAGACGCCGCGTCGATCCATCGTTCAACGGTCTGCGACTGCTCGTCCCGCATCAGTCCGGTAGTAGACAAGCGCGTGAGCGGTTCGGGCAGATCCTCCACATTGCCGACGAGCATGGCGGCGATCTTACGGCGGCCGTAGCGCTCGCCCGCTCTCGCGATGCCGGACAGGATCTTTCGGATACGCAGGCGGCCGGTGTCGTCGAGCGGGCCGCGACGGTGGCAGTTGCCGCACGCCCCACACGGTTCGTGCACCGCCGGGTCGCCGAAATAGCGCAGGATTGTCGCCCTCAGACAGCCGGAGCTTTGCGCGTACGCGACCATCCGCCGAAGCTTTTTGTGTTCGAGCGCTTTTTGCCGGGCAATTTCATCTGGATCGCGTGGAACGGCCGGTTGGCCACCCCGATCGTCTCGGTCACGATCGATCAGGAACTCCCGGGTCTTGACGTCGGCATAGTTCCAGAGCAAGGTCGCGATTGCCTGCCGTCCGTCCCGGCCGGCGCGACCGATTTCCTGGTAGTACGCCTCCAGCGAACCGGGGGTATCGATGTGGATCACGGCTTCGATGTCGGGACGGTCGATCCCCATGCCAAACGCATTGGTAGCACACACCACGCGTAATGCGCCGGATACGAATCCATCCTGGACGCGCGTGCGCTCGGCATCCGTCAGACCCGCATGATAGGCGGCGGCGAGGACGCCAACCGCCCTCAGCGTCTCGGCGGCCGTTTCGGCATTCCGGCGGGTCGCCGCATATACCAGCGACCGCGTTTCGCCGACCAGCGGTGGCAGCAGCTGGTGCTTCTCGAATTCGCCGGCAACGGGACGCACGCATAGGGTGATATTGGGTCGGTCAAACCCGGCCACGATGAGGCGTGCATTCGTAAGACCCAGCAGGCCGACGATGTCGGCGCGTACTTCGGGGGTTGCGGTTGCGGTAAACGCCGCGATCGGCGGTCGGCCGGACTGTGCATCGCTCCGGCGACATTCCGATGCCGCGATCCGCAGGCGACGGTAATCGGGTCGAAAGTCGTGGCCCCACTCCGACACGCAGTGCGCCTCGTCAACGACAAACCGCGCAATCGGCAACTCGCGCAGCGTTCGGAGAAAGTGCTCGGAGGCGAACCGTTCGGGCGCGACATACAGGAGCCGGATCTCGCCACGGCATGCCGCGGCGAGGGCGTGCCGACGTGCGTCGCTCGTGACCATCGAGTGCAGCGCCGCCGCACGAATCCCACGGCGATTCAGTTCATCGACCTGGTCCTTCATTAACGAAATTAGCGGCGAGACGACCAACGTCGTGCCGGGGAGCAGGAGTGCGGGCAGTTGGAAGCACAGCGACTTGCCGGATCCCGTTGGCATCACGGCCAGCACATCTCGACCGTCCAGCACGGCCAGGACCAGATCCTCCTGGCCAGCCCGAAACGATGTATGGCCGAAATGACGATGAAGGGGAGCGAGGAAATCGACCATAGTGCCTTGCTGAAGCCGTCAGCGCACAAGCTGTCGAATTTGAGCTGCCTTCTTCGATCCGACACCACGAACCTGCATCAACGCTGCTTGGCTGGCGCCGATCACCTGCTGTATGGAACCGAACTGCAGCAGTAACCGATGTGCCAGTGCTGGACCGACTCCAGGGAGGCCCTGAAGCATGTACAGCTTCCGCGATGCGAGGCGTTTCGGCTTGCGATCGTAGCGCCGAAGAACCGCGCCACGGCTGGCGGCCTGGTGTGCAAGAGCGCGAAGAATGCGCAGGGAATCTTCGGGATCGCGCGCGTAAAGCACAGGAAGCCGCCACATCGCGGCCAGCGAAACCACGGCTCCTTGCAACGCGTGAGGATGCACGTTAGGCAAGCATGTCGGTGCCGGCCCCTCCAGCAGGACCACAGGGCGATGGGGACTTCGAGCAAGCGCTGCCGCTTGCGGAAAAAGACGTCCGTCTACAAGCGACGTCGCAAAGTCGGCATATGTCTTCCGTTCGACGAGCACACCACCACCAATGAAGTAATCGCCGACCGTGAGGCGCTCCAAGCGGACCTCGAAGTCGCCACACTTCCGAGCAAGCTCGAACAACGCGGCCTTCCGCTCGGAATAGTCGACGCGAAGCTCGTGGCCGGACGCCAGCTGTTCCGTCGCCGCTGTTGCTGAGCATACAGGAGACGCAACGTCGTCTGTCGGGAGCGGGGCGACAGCGGGTATCTCTGGAGGGAAAGCCAAAGGTCCACGGCCAGGTCACACAATCAACGGGAATCTTCTATCACGTCGTACACAGGTTCCTATCTCCCTGTCCGCGGACGCGGTATAGAAGCGCCGCTCGCGGTGCGCATTGTCGTTGCGAAGCGCCACAAGCTCCTCGTGACGCTTCTTCAGCGTCTTGAGCCACGCCAGCCCCTCGTTGATCGTGATTTGAGCCGGTGCTCCGCCCGACGCCATTGGCATCGGACGACGATGGCATCGTCGTCGAAAGGCTGTCAAGCCGGCGAGACAGCGTCAGATAACGCTGCGACGAAGCTCATCGCCGGGTCACAAGACACGAGCCGACGCGGGTGGCAAGCTATCGGTCCCAGATCCTGTGATTTTCAGGGCGCAGCGACTGCGGCCATTGAGGCGAGACCGACTCCTACCGACGGAATTGGGTTGGAATACAGTGTGCGATCGAATTCGAATTGGCGGAAATCCGCGACCTCCGGCTATTTCGCCGGAGGTCGAATCACCGTCCGAACAACATAAGCAGCTGTTTTATAGAAGGAGCACAACCGCCACCGGCACCATCGCCAACGCCAACTCCCATCGCCGACGCCTGCCCCGACGCCGACTCCCACTCCAACACCGACGCCCACGACCCCACCAAGTTCGTGGTCAGGCCCGCTACCGCCCAGAAGTTCAGGCAGCCATCCCGTGTGCCAAACGGCTCTACCTGCCGTTGCCGCGTGTGTGAACAACATCGTGGGTCCGCCGCAGGCGATCTGCAACGATCGCGCGTTCTCATGCTCGACCGGTTCTGGAACCTGCTCGGGGCACGGCGGGGTATATTGCTGGCGGAATTGAGGCTACGCCGCTCCAGCCGCGACAACCTGCCGGCGTTGGCACTGTCGCAAAGTCCCGCTACAATCCCATGCGTTCCAAACACGCACGGCCCTCGGTCCCGGCATTCGTCTCGGGCCGTATGGAATTCAATCCGCCATCGGTGTCGGCGGCATGGGCGAAGTCTACAAGGCCACCGACACCCGCCTGCACCGCACGGTGGCTATTAAAGTTCTCCCCGAACACGTCGCGTCCGACCCCCGAACTGAAACAGCAATTCGCGCGCAATGGTAACGGCGGCTTCAGCCACGGCGCCTCATGATCACATCGGCCGCCGCCGACGGGCATACGTGTGAGTCGATTGCGGCTCTGCCGTCCATGTCGTTCGCGGTCCCGTCGCTAAACTCGAGTCGGAAACGGATCGCTGGATCGCTGGACTGGAACCGATCGAGCGGAGAGGCGTCTTTCTTGATCTAGATCAATGGCCGCCGTCGCGCGCCGCTGGCTAGTGTTCGTGTTGTCTCGTCAACACGTTTTCACAGACAGGCGGTGACTCATGATCGCGACGACGGTTCAGCCCACTACGCACCGTGCGGAATGGTTTGCCTCCTGGTTTGACTCCTTCCACTATCACAAGCTATACGCACACAGGGACGAGACGGAAGCGGCGCGTTTTCTCGACGGACTGATCCCACACCTCAAGCCGCGCCGGGGGGCGCGCCTGCTCGATCTCGGATGCGGTGCGGGACGTCATTCAAAGTTCCTGGCGTCGAAGGGTTTCCGGGTCACGGGTTCGGACCTGGCCGCCGGCAGCATCAGCGAAGCGAGGAAGAGTGAGCAGCCACACCTCCGCTTCCTCCAGCACGACATGCGGGTGCCATTCGGCCGCAATGCCTTCGACTACGTCTTCAACTTCTTCACGAGCTTTGGCTACTTCGAGGAGCCTGGGGAGCACGTGGCCGTCGTGCGGAACATGGCGAGATCTCTGCGGCAGGGCGGCGTGCTGGTGCTCGACTATCTGAACGTCCGCTACGCTGAAGCAACGCTCACGTCCGGCGAGGTGAAGGAGATCGACAGTGTCATCTACCGATTGACGCGCCGGACCGACGCCCGTCACTTCTTCAAGCGGATCGTGATCGAGGATGGCAACGGCGAGCCGCCCGAGTTCGTGGAGCGCGTCGCCAAGTTCACGCTGGAGGACTTCGAGCGCATGTTCGCGCGTCACCACCTCAGCATCGAGAACGTGCATGGCGACTACCGCCTGAGCCCCTACGATTCCGTGACCTCACCTCGAATGATTCTGGTGGCTAGGAAGAAGGACACAGGAGGTGAAGACTACTTGCACGAACGGCTCCTGCGGACCCGGCTGAGCGTCTCCGGCGTTACACCAAGGTACGACGCGAGCATCCATTGAGGGACGCGGAGCGCGATGGACGGATACGTCTTGACGACGCGTTCATCGAACGCGAGTCGAAGGCCCGCAAGAAACGGCTCCGAATGGACGCGGACGAGCGCTCGAAGGCATCACCCGGCGCGCACGCGCGGATATCCGCAAGCTGTTCAAACGGCAAGCTCCTGACTGTTGACCAGTGGCCGGAAGGACTCGGGCAACGATATGAGCACAAGCACATGTCGATCACGTGGCCTACCTGGGCGCTGAGCCTCCAGCTGGCGACGACGAATAGCGACCCGGAGCAGCCGTTCACCATCGTCGACCGCGCAACCCACCTCTTGCCGTAGAATGCCCCGCAGATGGCCCTGGCCCCTGGTGTTCGCCTCGGCCCCGATCAAGTGACCGCCCAGATCGGCAAGGGCGAAGTGTACCGCGCGCTCGATACCAACCTTGGCCGCCAAGTAGCCATCAAAGTACTGCCCGAGGCATTTGCCCAGGACACTGAGCGGCTGGCGCGCTTCGAGCGCGAAGCCAAGACCCTCGCCGTCCTGAACCATCCGAACATTGCGCAGATCTATGGCCTGGAGAAGGCCGATGGCGTTCGCGCCCTCGTGATGGAACTGGTCGAGGGGCCGACCCTCGCCGACCGGATCGCGCAGGGACCGATTCCTGTCGATGAAGCGTTGCCGCTGGCCAAGCAGATTGCCGAAGCGCTGGAAGCCGCACACGAGCAAGGCATCATCCATCGCGATCTGAAGCCCGCCAACGTGAAGGTGCGACTGGACGGCACCGTGAAGGTGCTCGATATCGCCCTTTGGGCTTGCACGGACTTCACCTCTGTGCGATGCATTAGGTGAGCGATGAAACCAGCCGATTTCTTCTTGGGGGTAGTCAATTTCCTGGGTGTGCTGGTTCCCGGCGCTGTTCTTCTCATCCTGCGAGTTCCACTCAAAGCATGGACCCTGGATGCGAGTCCAATTCCTCCATGGCTACTCTTCGGCGGCGTCTCGTATTTGGCCGGCCAGCTGTTGCTCGCGGCGACCGAGCGAGTCAATGACACGGCCGAGCCGCTCGCATGCCTTATCTCTCCGGAACTTCGCCGTGATGTCGACACGTTTCGCGACCAAGCGTCCGGTCAGGTCGAATTAATGAAGATCGGATCCCGGCAGGCGAAATTTCATACAGCGCTCTCCTATCTTCGTACACAAAAGACCGAGGCCGCTGCTGAAGTCGACCACCACATGGCTGATTACAAACTCTTGAGGAATCTACTAGCGGTTCTCTTGATCGACCTGACTGCGAGAGTGACCCTCGGTTCGCCGATTCTCGTTCTATTACTCGAAGCCGGGGCGTTCATGGTTTGCCTCTTGGCGTTTGTGCGGATGTTTTGCTGGGCAGAGCTGCTTGCGTTCCAGTACGTCTGCTTGCTTACTGACAAGAAAGGTTGAGCTGCATGGATCGAGCGCGCGAAGCCACGATCGTCAGCGAGCACGCGACGGCTGCCGAGGCATTCGCGGAGATTGACCGGCTCGCGGCGCAGATGGTGCGGACGGGGCGCCATCTGACGCGGTGCACCTGCTCATTATCGACCACGAGGGGCAAATCGTCAGGAGACCCGGAGCACACTGAGGCGCGCGCCGCGATAGGGTTGGTTGCGGATGGGACCCTGCGCCGATTGTCCGGCACCCCCCTACCACCGGCTGACGGTTGCTTGGTGTCCACCCTTCGGTTCCGAACTGATACCCGCTGCGATGTCGTCGCAATCGCCGTAACGCCGAGCACGACGACAGGCAGTATCATGTGCGCCGCTCATGCCCGACATTCCCTCGGATGTGTGGCTGTCCATCGGTTCAGCGATAGGCGCGGCGCTCTTATTGTTCGTCACGCGGGCGGTCGTGGATTGGATGAAGGACCGCCGCGCACTTGAGCGTGAGCGGGAAGCTAGGGCGGCACGCCGGAATGACGAGGACAGGATTCGCCATCTTTCTTCGCAGCTGGAAATCCTGACGGAGCTCCAGAAGGCTGTCGATGAATTCGGCCGCACTGCTGCCATGATGAGCAATGCCAACCGCCGCGCCTACAAGGATACTGGCGAATGGAAGAAAAACGTCTACGGGCATGAGTTGGACCAGCGCGCGCATCAGTCGGAACGGCGAACGCTGCTGCTCGGCGCACAGGTTGATAACGCTGAAGTGCCGGCTGTTAAAGGAAATGCAGCATTGGTGGTGGGGGGTTCCACTTGCGGCAACTCGGGAAGAGAGCGAGAACGCCTTCGCTCAGGTTCAACGCGTGGGCGCCTTGCTGAACGAGCGAGTCGGTCTCACCTTACGCCAGCTCCATACCGGTGTCCGAACTTAGAATCCTACGCGTTCGCGCAGTTTAATGAGGCTGGTGAACCGAGGGACCCGAGCGGCGATTCCGGCACACCCTGGTCGCGACGTTGCCCAATGACGCGGTGAACGCCGCCGCGCAACAAGTTTCGGGAGCCGGCCGGCAAATCGATCGACTGGCCCGCGTGAGTCGGTTGAGAACCACTCGAAGTCGCTGATTCGTGGCTTCGCCACTACAACCATGAGCGGGCCGCGGTTCGCACGCGGCCGGTCGGGCGTACTGGCCCCGGCAGTCGAGGTGACCGGGCTCGCTCCACTAATCGAGACACACGACATCTGACACATGGGCGATCAGGTCGGCGAAGCCGCCGGGCAGGACGTCGCGTGGTGCTCATGAGGTGTCGAAGCTGTTCACGCCGTTCGAGGCATTCAGTGTGGAGGCTGTCCCCATAGAGTCGCTTGACTTCCCCCGTCCTTTCCATGTCCGGGATCGGGTGGTACAGAATGCAGCCAACGGGAGTGGCGTCGCCGTAGGCCAGCCAGACGCCGCAGTCCGCGTTGGTCAGGTACGCCATCAGCGTCTCCCGGCTGTCGCGCGCCATGACCGAGACACCGTCGTAGTATTCCTCGACCAATCTCAACACGTCGAGCGCGTCAGAGATCGACGACCGCCGTACAGACATCGCGTCGCCACTCATCCGATGGTCCGTGATGGCTCACGACTCTACCATCGAGAACGCCTCACGGCGATCATGAGCCGCGTACCTGAAAGCCGCTCCTCACCAAGGCCGTGAAGCTGCCACCAGCCGGCCGCAGATCTCTCCAGGTTCCGCGGCTGGTCGTTGCGCTCCTCGGCGCTCACGCGGTCAGTACACGTCGGTACCAGCTGGCAGAACACCAGGTGCTCCGCTCCAGTCGACGCGGCGGTGCGTGCAGGTGCCGGC
>DATCJA010000102.1:0-18016 GCA_036507475.1 Vicinamibacterales bacterium | reverse complement strand
GTCCGGAACCGGAGGTTTGGCGTTGCGGTCGCTCATCCGATCCAGCAGCGAGCTGTGGGCGATGATGAATACGCGCGCCTGCGCCGCCCGCGCGATCACGAGCGGCCGCCCCGCCCGCGCGAAGTAATCGTTCCCGCCGACATGATCGGGTCTGTCGTTGGTATTCACCACGTAGGTGACCTGACCCTTCGATAAGGTCCGAATGATCTCCAGGACCTTCTCGCTCATCGTTGCTACACCGGAGTCGACGAGAAACACGCCGTCCTTGCCTACTTGCACCGTAATGTTGCCACCCGCACCGGCCAGCATGTGGATGTTGCCTTGAACGGGGAGCAACTCGAGCGCGGGGCTGTTGGAGGCGTTCTGGCTGCCGCGGTTTTGAGCTTCCAGCGGATAGACGAGCTCGCTCGAGCCCACTACTCCGAGGAAAAGAAGGGCCGACGCGATGCTGACGAACCGCGGCTTCGATGAGAACAGTTTCATGTTCCTTCTCTCACGGAACGTTCTACTCCGCGCGAATCGAATGCGACGAATTCGGTCTAGTGGGTACCCAACGCCGACGGTAATGGGGCAGATTGTAACGCCGAACGCGGCTGCGCCGCCTCCGCCTTCGCGCTACAGGCCCATTCATGCCACCTGAGCGAAGAGAATCCGTTTCTTGCGCCCCGCCTTCCACAACCGCCAGATGATCTGGAAGGCCGTGTAGGTTTTCCCGGTGCCGGTGGCCATCACGAGCAGCAGCCGTTCCTGCCCCTTCGCGATCGCCTCGATGGCGGCGTTCACGGCGGTCGCTTGGTAGTAGCGCGGGCCCTTTCCGCCGCCGTCATCGTAATAGTCCTGTAGGACGATTGCCTCAGCCTCGGGTGGGAGACCCTTCCACTCGCGGTAGCGTGCCCACAGTGTGGAAGGTGAGGGAAACTCGCTCAACGCGAGGTTTCTCTCGATCGTGCTGGTCGTGACCGTACGGTCGTGGAACACGAACCCGTCGCCGTTGGACGAGAACACGAACGGGAGCTGCAGGGTCTCTGCGTATTCGAGCGCCTGCTGGATGCCGTCAGTTGTTTCTTGTCCATCGGCTGATGTCAGCTTCGCGGCACGGACGCCACACGTCTGGACGGCCACACCTCTCCCAGACCCCGAGTTCGACTGGCATCCGGCAGAGCTTATCAACGATGCCGCAGGTGCGGGAAGTTCAGATGCCCGTGTGGCGCACGCTGGTGCGTATTCGCAGCGTTGACGAAGACCGGTCCGCCGCTGTCCCCGAGACAGGTACGGCGACGCACCCGGCATCGTCAACTCAGGTCGTCTACAGCCGCAGCAAATTCTGCGTCGGGCTCCTCAGCGGGAATGCTCCGGACAATACCTACATATGGTGGGCGTTCTGCTGGGCGCGGCCGGAGAAGTCGCGAATAGTCCCGCGTGACGACAGCAGTGGGAACGGCCCGGAACAACTCATCTTGACTCGAGGCCAACGCGATCGCATCAGCGTCGATTCTGAGTAGTGCACCAGAGGGGCGAAATATGGCAGTGCCTTCGATGACAACGTCGCGGTTGAAGTATTCGACAAGCGCTTCCAGTTCCACATCGCCATCCCAGAGCGCCGTCACGATTTCACCTGGTTGAACATGTATCTTCAGGACACCTTGACTCGCGCCCATAAGGTCGAGCCGACCCGTGGTGCGTACGCGTCGTGGTTGTGGTGTCGCAGCCGCAAGATCAAAGGCCGCCGAAACGACGTCGGCGTCGATATGCCCACGCTGTGTGAGGTTCGTGTCTGGTAACTCGATTCTTTGAACCCCGCGGTTTAGAGTGCCCTTGTACTTCTGAATCCGTTTCAGCAGGCCGGGATCATATCTATTGCTGTCTGCACGGCGCGAGCCGACGTCGTATAGGACGGCCGCAAACAACTCGAAGGCAGTCTCGTTTTGAGTTGGCCCGTCCTCCCAAAGGCGTTGCTGCTGGAACAACTCACCAGCCGCGCTTCCAAACGGCGATACCTCGAAACGTAAGAGCGTGCCGTCGCCATTGCCCTCGTGGCCGAGATACCTGACTTCCGCCGCGCGTTTGAGCACGTCGGGAATGCGACCGGGTGCGCGGCTCGAATGCAGAAACCCCATGCGAACCGCGTCCTGTAGCGAATCGTGCAGTCCGGTCAGGACCGGGCCGATGAGCTCGGGACGAGGCTTCTTCCCAAGTCCCTCCTGACCCTTGACAAGGAACGATCGCTCAACCCACTCCATTTGCTCTCCCTGTATTCGACCAATCTTATGTCGACCAGTAGGCTTTAGAAACCGGCGTACACTTTCGGGTAATTCTTGCTGGCTTAACCGATGCGCGATGCGGATTCGCCGCTTCGTGAAGGCCAGTGTGCAGTGACCGTCGCGCGACAAAGCACCACGGCCGAGCGGATTGAAGGAGCGGCGTGAGTTCAAGCGCAGTCGACGTGTCCTCGCTCGGATGTACGTGCACAACCCGGCAGTCGCCCGCTGGATTGGACCGGTCGATATAATCGGAATTTCCCCGAAAGTTCATGCCACGAACGCTTGCCGCCGCCGTCCGCCGGTTCATCAACCACACCTCACGCAGCCGCGGCGAGTCGTACTTTCGCAGCGGACGCGTCTCGGTCGTTCAGGCGGACTCGGGACAGTTCTCCGCCAGCGTGCGCGGCACGCAGCGGTACGACGTTTCGTTGCGACTGGACGACGATCGCCTCGTCGTTCAGTGCACATGCCCGTACTTCGAAGGGTCCATCGAGCCCTGTAAGCACATCTGGGCCGCGATCCTCGCAGCCGATCAGGCTGGCCGTTTTCACGTGCCATCCGACCTTTCGCTGGACGTTTATGACGACCCGCTGGATTGGGCAGATCTGGACGATTCCGGTGAAGGGGATCTCGAAGAGGAGATGACGCTGGACCCCGGAGAGTCGGAGGAACGTCCGGGTGCGCGGCGCTTCACCGCGGGCCAGCGGCGCGCCGTTGCCGACAGAATGAAGCAGTACTGGAGCGCGCGGCGGCGCCGTGTCACGCCGACCTCACGGTCTGCTCCTCCGCCGCGTCCCGCGCCGCCTCCGGCGTGGCAGACGTTCCTCTCTCAAGTCACGCCGTCGCCGAGCGACGTTATCCCGGCGCGCGCGCTTCACACCGGCGAGCTGATTTACGTTCTGGATCTGGCGCGTTCGGAGATGGCGGGCGGGCTGCTGATCGAGCTCCTGAGGCGCGAGCGGAAGAAGTCCGGCGACTGGGCGAAGCCGAAGACCCTGACTATCACACGCCGCGATGTCGCGCTCCTTCCAGACGAGCGCGATCGGCGGATCCTCGATGCGGTCTGCGGCGCCACGCATGCCTATGCGTATTCCGGGGATGGGTATAGCGCGAGCCTGCCCGTGCCTTCGACGTTTCTGCTCAATCCCACGCTGCAGCGCGATCTCGTGCCGCGGCTCTGCGAGACCGGCCGGCTGCTGATGCGAAGCGCGATGAGCCCCGCAGAACAGCGACCTGATGCACCGCTCATTCAGATCGAGTGGGATCTGCAGCCGGCTGCGTTCCATGTGTGCATCACCGGTGACGCACAAGCGGGCTACAGCATCGGCGGCCGTATCTGCAGCGCCGAACGCGAGCACGGATTTGACAGCGTGTGGTTCGTGACCGGAGCGCTCATCCTGTGGCGTTCGGCGCAACCAAGTGACCGACCACGGATCGCCCCGTTCGAGACGGGCGGTGCGGATCGGTGGATCGCGCAGCTGTTGAAGACCGGGCCAGTAACGGTGCCCGCCTCCGAAGCTGCGGCGTTGGCCGAAGCACTGGCGCATTCGGATCTCGTCCGGCTCGAGTGCCCAGACGAGCTGCGCGTTGATGTACGCGCCGAAGCGCCGCGTCCAGTCGTCCGCATCACGCGCCCCAAGACCGACTACCGTGCGGGTTATTACGCCCCTGGCGACCGGCTCGAGGCGACGCTGTCATTCGCCTACGGCGAGACCGAAATGGATGCGTGGTCCGTGCAGCGGGTGATCTTCGACCCCGAGCGAAGAGTGACGTGGCGGCGGGACCGTGAAACGGAGCGCGGCGCAATGTCGCGACTGCAGTCGCTCGGCGTCCGACGGCTGGCCGATTGGCAGACCGGCGGCACACGGTTGGATCTCTCCGAGAAGGTACTGCCCACACTCGTCCGCGTACTGCTCGCGGAGGGCTGGCGCGTGGAGGCCGAGGGGCGGCTCTATCGACAGCCCGGCACCGTGGCGCTCGACGTGCGATCGGGCATCGACTGGTTCGAACTGCACGGCGGCGTCGACTTCGGCGGCATCCGTGCCGACCTGCCCACGCTGCTTGCGGCGGCGCGGCGCGGCGACACCTTCGTCCCGCTCGGCGACGGAACCTTCGGACTGCTGCCAGAGGACTGGCTCGCCCGCGGCGGGCGGGTTGCCACCATGGGCACGCCGGAGGCGGACCACGTTCGCTTCGCGCCTTCTCAGGCTGCGTTGCTCGACGCGTGGCTCGCCACGCAACCCGCGGTTTCCTGTGACGAAGCGTTCGCGCGAGCGCGCGGCGAGCTTGCCCGATTTGAGGGTGTGGCCGCGCTCGAAGCACCGCCGACATTCAACGGCGTGCTGCGTGGCTATCAGCGCGACGCGCTCGGCTGGTTCGATTTCCTTCGACGGTTTGGATTCGGCGGATGCCTCGCCGACGAGATGGGCCTCGGCAAGACAGTCATGGTGCTCGCCGCAATGGAGGGCCGCCGCCTCGAACACGAGCACACCAGCCGCGCTTCCCGACCGTCGCTCATCGTCGTACCTCGTTCGCTCGTGTTCAACTGGAGGCAAGAGGCCGCACGCTTCGCGCCCGTGTTGCGCGTGCTTGATTTCACGGGCGGCGGACGCCGCGGTGCCCTCGACCAGATCGGCGAACATGACATCGTCCTCACCACGTACGGGACGCTCAGAAGGGACATCGGCCATCTGAAGGAGATCGCCTTCGATTACGCGATCCTCGACGAAGCGCAGGCGATCAAGAACGCGCGTACCAGCTCGGCGAAGGCGGCGCGGCTGTTGAAGGCGGACCACCGGCTCGCGCTCAGTGGAACCCCGGTGGAGAATCATCTTGGCGAGCTCTGGAGCCTGTTCGACTTCCTGAATCCAGGCGTGCTTGGTGCGGCATCGATTTTCTCAGCGGCCAGTGCGTCCGGACGGCCTGCTGACGATGAGATGCTGGCGCTCCTTGCGCGCGGGCTTCGGCCGTTCATCCTGCGGCGCACGAAGGAACAGGTGGCGACGGAACTTCCGCCGCGGACCGAGCAGACGTTGTACTGCGACCTCGAGCCGCCGCAGCGCGCGCTGTACGACGAGTTGCGCGATCACTATCGGGCGTCGCTGCTCGGCAAGGTCGCGCGCGACGGTCTTGGCCGGGTGAAGCTCCAGGTTCTCGAAGCGTTGCTGCGCTTGCGGCAAGCGGCGTGTCATCCCGGCCTGGTCGATCGCGCCCGGGTCGCCGATCCCGCGGCCAAGCTTGATGTGCTCGTGCCACGGCTGCAAGAGCTGGTGGAGGACGGCCGCAAGGTGATCGTCTTCTCGCAGTTCACGACACTGCTCGGCCTGTTGCGGACACGGCTCGACGAGGCGAAGCTGACGTACGAGTACCTGGACGGAAAGACCCGGGATCGCCAAGCCCGGGTGGAGCGATTTCAGGGCAATGGTTGTCCTCTGTTTCTCGTCAGTCTGAAAGCGGGTGGTCTCGGCTTGAACCTCACCGCCGCCGAATACGTGTTCCTGCTGGACCCATGGTGGAACCCGGCCGTTGAGGCACAAGCGATCGACCGCGCGCACCGCATCGGACAGACACGACCCGTGTTCGCGTTCCGGCTCATCGCACGGGATACCGTCGAGGAGAAGGTCTTGGAGCTGCAGGCGACGAAGCGACGACTCGCGGACGCGATCGTGCGCGCCGACGAGAGCCTCATTCGCGATCTCCGTCGCGAGGATCTCGAGCTGCTGTTATCGTGACGACGGCAGTTTCAGAACGACCATCTGCAGCCCAGGAATGTCGGCACAGTCCTTGGCGTTCGAGGTGAGCAGCCGCTCCAGACCGAAGCGGATTTCGGCGAGATTGACCGGGGAGAGATAGATTGGTTCCTGTCGAGTGATGGCGTGAATATCGGCCGCTGCGAGCGCTCCGCGTTCAACGGCGATCCACAGGCTGGTATCGATCAACCAGCCCACGGATCTCGCAACTCCGTCACGCGCCCCCGGCGGCTCTTTCGATTGGAGGCGACGGCAGCCGACAATGCCTCGGCCGTCTGATCGTCGAGCGTGCGATACAAATCGCCAAACACGCTCAGGGCGTCCTGACGCGGCGCTTCCGGAACCAGACGAGCGACGTGCCGCTGATTTCGCACGAGCACGATCTCTTCCTGGTCGCGCTCTACTCGGAGTGCTGGTAGCCCTGGCCGAGGCCGAAACCGCTGGCACATTCGTGCAGTGGCATCTAACTTAGAACCACCAAAATTGAAAACAGGCTGCACGAGACTGTGCGTCTGACTGCTTGTCCACGTGGGCGGACCATCCGCGCAAGGTGCTGGTCTCGCAACGCTTAGAGCCTTCCTTCGTAATCGGTCACATTCTTGCGGCAGTCGCCTGCTTGGAGGAAGTGCACTCTATGCTGCGTCTTACCGTCGTTCTGACCGTCACCCTCGGCGTCTCGATTGCCACTATTGCGTGCGGCTCACCGTCCGGTCCGTCGCAATCCGGGAACCTGAGGGTCATGATCACGGATTCCCCTTACGGCGATGCCTCGGCGGTCCACGTGACTTTCAGAGAACTGCAGATTCATCCTACGGACGGCGATTGGATGACCGTGGACTTCGCGGGCGCGCCGGCGACCACAAGCCGCACGTGCAACCTGAAGAAGCTCGAAGGACCTATCGATATTCTCGGTGCGGATTCGCTCACCGCGGCACGTTACACTCAGGTGAGGCTGGTTGTGTCGGAGGCCGTCATCTATTTGGGGGGCACGGCGACAGCTGAACCTGCGTGCGCAGCGACGCTGGCACCACCCACCGGATTCACATCGAGTGCGCCACTCGAGATCCCGTCAGGCGAAGTGAAATTAAACCGTGAGTTCGAGTTAGTCGCGAACGGCACGACGACGATCGATCTGGATTTCGACGGCGATAAGTCGATTACCCTGACGGGGAGCAACCGGTATCGGATGACGCCCGTTATCGGCATCAAGGGCGTCAGCACGCCGTAGGGAGTGAGAGGAACTTGCGTATGCGGGGGGCGCAGGGGCGCCCACCGGACGATGGTGCTGGCACAGCCGATAAACATTGCCGCAAATTGTCGTTCCTTACGGCTCATAACTACCAGGTTCGAGCAAGGCGTCGACGAAGCCGCGCAGCGTCGCCATTGGACGTTGTTCACCGATGCCGTGGATGAGGACCCACCGCCTGACGCGCGTGTGAGCGTTGATTGCCATCAGTCGTTTGAATCACGGTCGACGTCCTGACCTCCGAGCAAAGTGAACGAAGAGTAGAATCCCAACGCCCGGCAGTTCAGTTGAATTGAGAGGAGACGAGGCGTGGTGGCACCTGAGAACTCGCCCGGCGCAGCGGGGGGTTCGCAAGGCGATCGGTTCAACGACTTCGGACTCGCCGCTGTTCGCGTCCGATTTCGTCCGTTCGCCGCCTTTTGCGTCTCTTGCCAATCGGATGTCGCACGAAATGTCGCACGCTCGGACCCGACGTTCGTGGATGCCTACGGTGATGGCGACGGCCGGCGGTAGAGCACAACGACCGTGCAGCCAGGCCTCGCCAGCCGTTTCGTCGTGCCGCGTGTCGATTGATTCGTCGTGGACGTGCGCGAAGTGGCCGCCGAGGCGAACGATCATCCTCGCGACACGAGAGCTCAATCCGGTGTGTAGAGCCCGCGTGCGGTGGAGTGAATGTTCCCGTCTTCGTGAACAATCCGGAAGTCCAGCGCACGCCCGTCAACCAGGCGCAGCGTCAATTCCAGGCCCAGTCGATGAAGGCCCGCGATGTCGAGATCGTCAGGCGCGGTGATGCGGCCCTCCACCTCCAGGTTTGCCGGCACGGGCTCTCCTTCGTCGGAGAAGTGCTGATACACGGCGAGATGATAGTGCACCCGTCCGAGGCGCCCGCCCTCTTCAAATAGATCTCCATCGCCCACCGGCTGCTCGATCAGTCGCTGCATGTGTCTGCTCTCTGCTCTGCTGCTGGCGTTACACGAAGGCACTGCACGGAACGGGCCCGCAACCGGATGAGCACGGACGTTAATTCAACGAGATGGCGCCGTCACACCGATATGCGCGGCAACATAGTCAATCACGGCAGCCACGTTCGACAGCTTCTGGTAATCGGTCTCTGGAACCTGGACGCCGAACTGCCTGTGCAACTCGATGACAAAGCGAAGAAAGTCCATCGAATCGAGGTCCACCTGATCGCGTAACGCCACGTCCGTCTCGAACGTCGCGGTGTCTATTTCGGGCGCGACGCCGGCCAGCGCCTGCAGGACTTTTTCGTGTATCTCAGCACGCGTCATAGTTGACCCACCGCCTGTAGCCGCCGTTCGATCGCCGACAAGAACTGGCCAGCGCGGCGACCATCCACGGCACGATGGTCCGCCGACACGGTCGCCGTCAATACGGTCCGTGACTCAATCCGGCCATCGACCACCCAGGGCCGCGGCATTACCTTGCCAAAGCCGACGATTGCCACCTGCGGCGGGTAGATCACGGCGAAGGCGGCTTCGACACCCAAATCGCCGAGGTTCGTGACCGTGATCGTCGGATCGGCAAGTTCCGAGCTGCGCAAGGTGCCGCGACGTGCGCGCGCGACGAGGTCCGTCAGCTCGCTCATCACCGTATCGAGGTCCTTGCGATCGGCATCGTGGATCGCCGGGGCGACAAGGCCACCGCCCCGAAGGGCAATGGCGCACCCGACATGCACGCCGCTGCCCGGCTTGAATCGATCCGCGACCCAGAAACCATTGACGCCAGGCACCTCGACGACCGCCCTCGCGACCGCCTTGACCAAGAGCACCACTGGCAACAACCGGCGGTCGACCGCACGTCGCTGATTCTCCGCGGAGAGCCACGCCAGCGCGTCGCTCATGTCGATGGTGGTCGACAGATAGATATGGGGAATCTCTCGTTTCGACCGCGACATCGCCGCTGCGATCGCGGCGCGCATCGCGGCCATTTTGTCTGCGGGCGACGGCGGTGCCGGTGCAGTCGGCACCGGCGGGGCCTCACGGGCCCGGCCGGCAGCGCGTTCGACATCCTCGCGGGTAATGGCGCCTCCGGGTCCCGTTCCCACGAGGGTCGCGAGATCGACCTTCAAGTCCTCAGCGGCCTTTCGGGCTCCGGGAGACGCCCGACATTCCGGACGCGGCGCAGATGGAATCGTCAGCGCCGCATGGGGCACAGCGGCGGATGGAGCCTCGCCCACCGCTCTGATGAACGCCAGCGGCGTACCTACAGGCACTTTTTCACCTGGCGCGATCAGGATGCGATCCAATACGCCGTCATCGAACACCTCGATCTCGATGGCGCCCTTCTCCGTGTCGACCACGGCAATGATGTCGCCTCGCTTGAGCGCATCTCCAGGTAGCTTCAGCCATTGCACCAGCGTGCCGGCCTCCATCTCAGCGCCCAAGGCGGGCATCCGGAACTCGATCATGCCAACCGACTGTAGACCGTTTTGCGGTGTCAGTGCAGCAGCGCCCGCGCCGCGGCGGCGATCGTGTCGGCCTGGGGGAGCGCGGCATCCTCGAGATGTTTCGGGTACGGAATGGGCACTTCCTCGGTGCACACGCGTGCGATAGGCGCGTCGAGGTTGTAAAAGAGCCGCTCGCCGAGCCGCGCTGCGATCTCGGCTGACAGGCTCCCGCTACGCCAGCCCTCATCCGCGATCACGACGCGGCGGGTCTTGCGCACCGATGCTTCGATCGTCGTCATGTCGAGCGGACGCAGCGTACGCAGGTCAACCACCTCGGCCTCGATACCTTCTTGTGCCAGAGTGCTCGCGGCAGTCAGTGCTTTGTGCAAGGTCGCACCATACGTGACGATGGTGAGACTGGCTCCCATGCGCCGAACTGCAGCGCGATCGATCTCAACGGCGCCGGCCGACTCCGCCAGATCGCCTTCCATGTTGTACAGCGTCTGGGGTTCGAAGATCAGCACCGGATCGGGATCCTCGAGTGCCGTCCACAACATTCCGCGTGCGTCTTCCACTGTCGCAGGTGTGACCACCCGAATGCCCGGAATGTGGGCCAGCCACCCTTCCAGGCTGTGTGCATGCTGCGCCGCGAGCTGGCGGCCCGCGCCGGTCGCCATCCGAATCACGAGAGGGATACTGAACTGCCCCCCGGACATGTGCCGGATGGTCGCCGCGTTGTTGACGATCTGATCGAGCGCCAGCAGGCAGAAGTTGACCGTCATCACCTCGACGATCGGACGCATACCGCCGAGGGCCGCGCCGATGCCCGCGCCAACGAATGTCGATTCCGACAGCGGCGTGTCGCGAATCCGCTCGGGACCGAACTCGGCGAGCAGGCCCTTGCTCACGGCGTACGATCCGCCGTACTTCCCCACGTCCTCGCCAATCAGAAAGACTCGCGGATCCCGCAGCAGCGCATCCCGCAGCGCCTGGCGCAGGGCTTCACGGTAGGTGACATGCTGTATCGCGACGGTGGTGGACATGTGAACCCTGCTACAAGGGGCGCGTATAGACGTCGCGCGTCAGGTGCTCGACCGGCTCCCAGGTTCCGGCCTCTGCGAATGCCACGGCACCGGCGATCTCCGCCTCCACCTCGGCATCGAGCGCGGCGCGCGCGGCTCGATCGACCACTCCCTCGGCTTCGAGCCGCGATGCACATAAGTGAATCGGATCGCGCTGCTTCCATTCCTCGACTTCAGCCTTGTCACGATACAGCTCGGCGTCGAACATCGAATGCGCACGGAAGCGGTAGGTTCGAAATTCCAGGAACTGCGGACCGGAGCCCGCGCGAATGCGCTCTGCAGCGACTTGTGTGGCGGCTGCAGCCGCCAGAACGTCCATCCCGTCCACGGTGGCAGAGGGTATCCCATAGGCGCGCGCTTTTGCCGCCAGGTCCGTCTGTGAAAGCGCCCGGTCGATGCGCGTCCCCATTGCATAGAGGTTGTTCTCGCACGCGAAGAGAACGGGCAGCTTCCAGAGCGCGGCGAGGTTCAGCGATTCATGGAATTCTCCTTCGGCGACGGCACCGTCGCCGAAGAAGCACGCCGTCACCCGCGCGCGGTGTGTCATCGCATCGGCGAGCGCGAGGCCCACTGCAATCGGAAGCCCGCCGCCGACGATGGCATTGCCGCCGTAGAAACGTGCGGCTGCGTCGAATACGTGCATCGAGCCGCCGCGCCCTCGGCTGCAGCCCTCCTGCTTGCCGTACATCTCGGCCATCAACCGCCCGGCGTCAATTCCACGCGCGAGCGCGTGGCCGTGTTCGCGGTAGGTTGCGACAACCGCATCGTAAGGGGTCAGCGCGCGCATGGCGCCGACGGCAACGGCTTCTTCACCAATATAGAGGTGCAGAAAGCCGCGGATCTTGCCCGCGCTGTAAAGCTCCGCGCATTTTTCCTCGAAACGACGGATCCGCAGCATGTCTCGCAGCAGCACCACAGCCACGTCGCGATCGAGTGCCGCCGAAGACGTTTCCAGTGTCACATGGCCTCCAGCATGGACGTGTCACCCTCCGGCAGCCCCAGCTCACGCGCGCGCAACACGCGCCGGGCAATCTTGCCGGAACGCGTGCGCGGTAGCGACGCCACGAACTCGATCTCCTTCGGCGCCACGACCGCCCCGAGGTGCAGGCGGGAGAAGGCGAGCAGATCGCGCCGCACCGACTCATCAGGCTCGACGCCGGGCTTCAGCAGCACGAAAGCTTTCACCGTCTCGTGCGCCACGGGATCGGGCTTGCCAATCACGCCTGCTTCCGCCACCGCGCGATGCTCCATGAGCAGGCTCTCGACCTCGAATGGTCCGATCAAATGCCCCGACGACTTGATCACATCGTCGGCGCGCCCGACAAACCAGAAGTAGCCGTCCGCATCACGGCGCGCGAGATCGCCCGTCAGATAGAACTCGCCCGCGAAGCACTTCGTGTAACGCTCCGGCTCACCAAGGTAGCCGCGGAACATCGACGGCCATCCACTGCGCAGCGCCAGCTCTCCTTCCGCGTCGGCCTCGCCAACTACCCTGACAGCCCCGTCTTCGGTGGGCCGCACGATCGCGGCGTCGATCCCGGGCAGCGGACGTCCCATCGACCCCGGCCGGATATCCATCGACGCAAAGTTTGCGATCATGATGCCGCCGGTTTCAGTCTGCCACCAGTTGTCGTGGAACGGCTGCCCGAACGCTTCGACGCCCCACACCACCGCTTCCGGGTTCAGCGGCTCGCCAACGCTGCCGAGAAAGCGCAGCGCGCGCAGATCGTGCGCACGTGGCAGATCCAGACCCGCTTTCATCAGCATCCGAATCGCCGTGGGTGCCGTGTACCACACCGTGACGCGCTCGTCGCTCAGCACCCGATACCAGCGTGGCGCATCGAAGTCGGCTTCGTCGACGACGCTGGTCAGGCCGTGCGTGAGCGGCGCGATGACGCCGTACGAAGTGCCCGTCACCCAGCCGGGATCGGCGGTACACCAGAAGACGTCGCCGGGATGGAAGTCGAGCGCAAAGCGTCCGGTCGCGTGATGCGCCACTACCGCCTCGTGCACGTGCAGCGCGCCCTTCGGCGTCCCGGTCGTCCCGCTCGTGAAGTGCATCAACGCCAGATCCTGCGAATCGGTCGGCGGAATCTCGAACCGATCGTCTTCGCTCGCCAGAAGCGTCGCCAAGTCGCGGGTCCCGGGAGGAAGCGGCGCCGAGCCATCGCGCACGAGCAGCACGTGCGCGAGATCGGGTAACTGTGCCCGCACCGCGAGCACTTTCCGCTGATACAGGGACGCTGTCGTGACCAGAACACGCGCCTGAGCTTTGGTGAGACGCGCCACGATCGGATCTGGTCCGAACGCCGAGAAGAGCGGCGCATAGACGCTCGCATTCTTGAGCGTGCCCAGCGCGGCCACGTAGAGCGCGGGTACACGTCCCAGCAGCGTCGCGACGACGTCCCCTTTGCGAATGCCGAGACGCCGCAGCACGTTGGCAAACCGGCTGGTCTGTCGTCGCAGGTCCTCGTAGGTGAATTCTTGGCGCTCGCCCGCGCGTCCGAGCCACCGAATCGCCACTGCTCGACCACGTGGTCCCGCCGCGTGCCGGTCCACCGCTTCATGCGCGATGTTGAGGCCACGACCGCCCGGCAGCCCATCCAGCGCACGCCGGGCCGTCTCCCACGAGAACGCGGCGCGCGCGGCGGCATAGTCGGTCAGATTCGGCTCAACGGGCCACGGCCGCTGGGGCTTGATGATGGGGGCCCACCGGCCAAGCATCTGGGTTGTCGCCATCCACGTCTCACTGCTGCTGAGCGGTCGGCTTCGGTATCGACGACCCGGTCGCGATTCCGTCGTCACCCACGATCACGATGCGCCCAGCCGGGTTCACAGCTTCCTGTGCCTCCGTGTAGAGCTCCCGCCGCTTGCGGAGGATTTCCTGCTGAGCGCGAATTTCTTCCCGGATGTATTCGTGAGAAGCGACGTCAAAGTACGCGCCTGTCAGCACGCTTCCCTCTCGTCCACGGCACCGATCGCCAGCTCCGGCTGCCCCGGCGCGCGGAGCTTCCGCACAAGGACGACGTCAAGATCGCCGCCAAGGGCATCGGCGATGATGCGCGCCATCGGCACGGCGCCGCGAGGCACACCCAACACCAGCGGACGGCCGCCGCGATAGGCGGCAAGACGATCTGCCAGCAACGCTGCGGCTTCTTCACGGTTCCTGAAACGCATGACCGCGACTCCTACCTCATGACTGCGAGAAAGCAACCACACTGCCACTCCTGAACCGGCCCTCCCCAGCCCAGCCGCCGTGCCACCGATGATTGGCGCGGGCGCTGCATCGTGTGACAGCAGCGATCGAGCATGCCCATGGAGCACCGGATCACCGTATTCGCGGGGCCTGCGAGCGTACAACTGGGTTCGGACGTCTGCGAGTCCCTCCGGATATCGCCGGCCCCGTACGACTGCCGGCGCTTTCCCGACGGCGAGGCTCAAGTCGAGATTCACGAGTCTGTTCGCGGGCACTCCGAATCAGCGACGCGGTATCCATAGATTCCTCCTGTGCCGCCATGCGTCACACGTCGACGACACACTGCGCGCGCCACCCCCCCGCCACGGGCATAATGCGGAGCGCCGTCATCGTGGCGCCCTTGATTTCGACCGCCGGCTCGTGCCGGGCTGGCTCAACTGTTTCGCCCCAGGCCGTCGCACGCAGCACACCTTCATCGACGGCCACCGTGTACTCTCCGAAAAGCATGGAGCGCACCGCCATCTCGTAGATGAGCGCGTTCAGCCACTCGACGAGTAACAGCTCGTCATTGGGGGCGCGGCAGTCGAGCGCCACCGGAACGGTTGATCTCACCTTGCCGGGATCGGTCACAACTGCCGTGAGCGCAATCGCCGCCTGACGAAAGGGCCTCGGCCTTCGTCGGCCCGAGGCCGACGAGGCCGATGTCCGCGTCGTGGGAGAAATGCTCCCAGGAGGGCAAGAACCGGTTCTGCCTGGTCTGGCCCTGTGACGCCCGCTCAGGCGGCAATGATGTGTGGGACCGGGTGGTGGTGCGCACAGATCGCCTGAAGCGTCTCGACGACCTCCTCGTTCCCGATCGCCTTGCCGGCGCCGGCGGACAGCAGGATATCGTTCAGTGACAGGATGCCCATCACCGTCCCGCCGAATCCGACGACCGGCAAACGGCGGACGCGTGCCTGCTTCATCGTGGCGAGGGCCGACTGCACGTCATCTTCCGACGCGCACGTCGCCAGCTTTCTCGTCGCGACTGCACCGACCTTCAATTGCGAGGCGCGTGCATTCTGCGTCGCGAGCGCAATGTACATGTCGCGATCGGTCACCACCCCAACCAGCTCGCCATCGTCAACGACCGGCAAGATGCCGCAGTCGCCATCCCACATCAGGTGTGCTGCCTCTGCGACGGTCGTGTCCGGTGTGCATGTCTTGACGTCCGTGGTCATGAGGTCTTTGACTTTCATGGTCATTTCCCCTACGCCGCCGTCTTCACGACTTTCGGGGCCTCCTGAATCTCGATCTTCCTGACCTTCGCTTCCGGCTTCGCTGGTAAAGGGACGCTCACCTCGAGCACGCCCTCCGCGAACGTCGCCTTGACGTTCTCGAGCTTCACGCCGTCCGGCAGCGGGACCGCCCGGTAGAAGCTGCCGTACTCGCGCTCGCAGCGATAGAAATTCTCCTTCTTCTCTTCCGCCTCGGTCTTGCGCTCGCCGGAGATCGTGAGATGACCGTCGGTGACCTCCACCTTCACGTCTTCCTTCTTCAAGCCAGGCAGATCGATCTTGGTCACAAGACGGCCGTCCTTCTCGAACACATCGATCTCGGGGAACCAGGTCGTCGCTTCCAACGCTGGACGCGCGCGGAACGACGGCAAGCGAAACGCCGGCCACGCCGATTCGTCGAAGACCCGATCGAGCTCGGACATCATCTGGCGCAACAGGGTGAATGGATCGCGAATCGGTGCCAGCGCAGTCTGTTTCTTCGATGCCATAAGCTGCCTCCATCATTGAGCGCGGTACACAGTGGGGAACTGTCTGATCGGATCGCAGGGCAATCGTCATGCCTTCACTTGCATTGGACTGCTATACGGCTCCAAACGAGAATTTCTACTCGTTGTGAGGATCCGTATAGCGGTCCTAGGCGCGCGGACGCGCTCATGGTCGACCTGGGAATAATTGGAAGTACGTGCGGAGAATGCCGCGATAGCGAGTCGCTCCGATTGGGATATCAGCTTCATGCGAAGTGTTGACGGCGGGCGATTCGCAAACGGGCCCACTGGTTACGGCCATACCAGGGCCAACGTACCGTCGGACCCCAGCTCGACTCGAACGCCGAACGGGCCATTGATGCGATTCAGCGTGTCGGACACCCAGCGTGCGTCCTCGGCCGTCGCGCGATTGAGCCGCAGCCTTCGAATCTGCAGTGGTGTCATGTGGAGCCCAACGAGCCTCAGCCGTCGTCCGCTGAACGGCACATCGCGGCGACGCTTCGTGAAAATGCATGTCGGCGCCGAATATTTCCCCTTGAGTACGGGCCTTTGAGGCAGTTTCCAGGCCCGCTGCAAGATCGCCTCTGGTACCCGGCTTGCCGGTTTGCGTCACAAGCGACGCCCGTGCCGACGAGGAAACGAGTCGCCACTGCGCGGCCGCGCTTCATGCCGCGTGGAGACTCAGCGTTATGCCAAGGGGTGTAGGAGGACAAGCCATGACCGTCGGAGACATCTGCAATCGCAACGTCGTGGTCGCGCCGAAGACCGAGATGATCGTCGACGCCGCCAAGCGGATGCGTACCTCGCACGTCGGCGACCTCGTCGTCATCGAGAATCGGAACGGCCGACACGTGCCAATTGGCATCGTGACCGACCGCGACATCGTGATCAGCGTGGTTGCTGGGGATCCGGATCACATCAATTGCCTCGCGGTGGGCGAGGTCATGAGCGATGAGCTGGTGACCGCGCAGGAACAGGACAGCATCGAAACAGCGCTCAAGAAGATGCGGGAGCACGGAGTTCGACGACTGCCGATCGTCGACGGGACTGGCGCTCTGCTCGGGATCCTGACCTTGGACGATGTGCTGCAGTACCTGACGTCGCAACAGAGCGAGTTGGTGGCGCTCGTCGTCCGGGAGCAGCAGCACGAGCGGCAGTACCGCATCTGAGGGGCCCCGAGCCGATGATCGCCTACCAGGCGCTCAGACATGAGCTCTATCACCAAGAGCGCCGGGTGATCCTCGTTCAGGTGGCTGAACACGAACCACCCTCTTCAGTCTCACGGCCGGTCGCAGTGGTGGCAGCCACGAAGGAGCAGGGCAATGATCGAGATTCGCCACATCCTCTGCCCGATTGATTTCTCAGACTTCTCGCGGCGGGCGTTTGACCACGCCGTGGCCATAGCGAAGTGGTACGAGTCGAGCATCACGCTCCTGCACGTCTGTGCCATCGTGCCCGTCGCCGCCTATGCCCCCGGGAGCGGGGTTCTCCCCTCGGCCATCCTCACTCGCGAAGATCGCGACGTGCTGTTGACATCGATGCACCGCTTCGCTGAAGCCGAAGCGGGATCGAGCGTCCCCGTCGCCTTCGAAATCGCGGAAGGCAACGCCGCCAGGGAAATCCTGGCCAAGGCGAACGCAACGCCAAGTGATCTAATCGTCATGGGCACGCACGGCCGCTCGGGGTTCGAGCGGCTCGTTCTTGGCTCGGTCACGGAGAAAGTGTTGCGGAAGGCCACGTGCCCGGTACTTTCGGTGCCCAGAAGCGTTCCCGACGTCATACCGGCTCCGCCGGTACTCTTCAAGCGCATCGTGTGCGCGCTCGATTTCTCCGACTGCTCAATGCACGCGCTCAACTACGCGATGTCGCTCGCACAGGAAGCTGAGGCCCGTCTGACCGTCGTCCACGTCATCGAGTTGCCGCCAGACGTGCCTCGGGAGGTGCACGAGACCATGCTCGGCGGGCCGCGAAACCTCGAGGAGTACGTCGCACTGGCAGAGGAAGACCGCCGAGCGCGCCTGAAGGACGCCGTCCCCGACAGCGTGCGCGCATACTGCACCGTCGACACCGCGCTTGCGACCGGCAAGCCCTATCGCGAGATCCTGCGCGTGGCGGAGGAGGAGCAGAGCGACCTCATCGTGATCGGGATTCACGGGCGTGGTGGTGCAGACCTGCTGTTCTTCGGCTCGACGGCCCAGCACCTGGTCCGCCAAGCCTCGTGCCCGGTGCTCACGCTGCGGAAAGGTTAGAAAGATCGGCACACCGTCCGGATAGAGCGGGCCGGCGAGATCCGCTGGATACCGACGGCCGGCG
>DATCJA010000101.1:0-3562 GCA_036507475.1 Vicinamibacterales bacterium | reverse complement strand
CTGGCGGGCTTCCGGTTTTCCACCGGTATCAATGTGCTGTTCTGACACGCATTCGCGGGTGCGCGATTGGGTACAATGATCGCATTCCTCGTCGGCCAGATCACGGAGGCAAGTATGAAAGCCGCATGGCCAGTTGGCGTGTTGTTCTTCCTGGCGATCGTCCCGGCCGAGGCGCAGCAGGTCGACTCGCGCTGGGCGCCATGGCTTGGCTGCTGGCAGCTCGTCGACGAGAACGTTCGCGAAACGGGTCCAGCCGCCGGGAGGCAGGCGAAAACGGAGGGTACCCGCGTCTGCGTCGTACCTACCGATAAGGCCGCCGGCGTGACCTTGAGCACGCGCATCGAGGATCAGCAGGTGCTCGAGCAGACGATCGTGGCCGACGGAGCGCAGCATCCGATTCATGAGGCCGACTGCCGCGGGTGGCAGCGCGCGGAGTGGTCGCGCACCGGGGAACGGTTGTTCGCTCGCGCCGAGCTCGCGTGTACAGACGAGGCGCCGCGAACAGTCTCCGGCCTCGCCATGATGACGGGCAGCACCTGGATCGACGTGCAGGCCATCGAGATCGCCGGACGCGAGCACATCCGTGTCCGTCGCTACCGAAAAGCGGACGAGCAGACGGCGCAGACAGCATCGATCGCGCCGCGCCTGGGCGCCACGAGGTTCACGCTCGAGGACGTCAAGGAAGCGGCCACACGGTTGTCGCCGCGCGCCGTCGAGGCCGCGCTCGTCGAGACACGCGCCAGCTTCGATTTGAACAGCAGAGCGCTCGTCGATTTGGATCGGGCGCAGGTGCCCGACAGCGTGATCGATCTGATGGTGGCGCTATCGTTTCCGAACCACTTCATCGTCGATCGTGCTCGGCCTGAAACGGCGTCGGCTTCAAGCGGCTCTGGGCTGTCCGGCTCGTATTCCTCGTGGCCGTACGACGGGCTGCTGTACGACGGATTCTGGGACAGCCCGTACGCGCCGTACTACTACTCGCCGTTCGGATACGCATACTGGGCCGGCTACGGCATGCCGTATTACCCCTTGGCTGGATTTGTGACGATCGATCGCGCAGCGCCGTCAGCGACCGAGTCCACTGGCGGCGCGCGTCTCGTGAACGGCGCTGGCTACACGCAGATTCGCCCGCGTGACCCCGAGCCCGTCGACTCCTCCACCGACTCACGCAGCACTCGTTCGGGCGGTTCGTCGTCATCGGGCGGTTCATCGTCATCGGGCAATTCGTCGTCATCGGGCGGTTCGTCGGCCGGGGGGTCATCAGGCGGGTATTCGAGCGGCGGGTCGAGCACCGACACCGGACGCACCGCGGAACCTCGGTAGCACACGCAAGTCGTTCGGAACGTTCGGATCGTTCCGACGGTCGGATCGTTCCGATCGTTCACAGCCGGTGGGCACCATCAAGCTTGCCGAGGCCACACGCCCCCTTCTACGACATATAATGTTTGTACTATGTCCACAGTAAAGATTGTGTACGTTGCCGATCAGACTCACCGCCGCTTGAAGCTGCTCGCGGCACGGCGCGGCCGCACGATGGGAGCGCTCATCGAGGAACTTGTGGAGCGGGAGGCGGCGGAGCTTGGCAATGTATGGACGAGCGCCGAGGGGCTGGCGGTGCAGCAGGAAGCGCTCGCGAAGGTCTGGGAGGATCCTTCATTAGATGTCTACAACACGGATTGAGCTGCACCGCGGCGACGTTGTCCTCATCGCCTTTCCGTTCATCGTCGAAGGTCAGGTCGCGCGAAAGCGCCGGCCTGCGGTCGTCGTCCAGGCTGATCGGTACAACCGCCGACGCGAGGCCATCGTGATTGCGGCCATCACCAGTACGCAGGGCCACAAACAGTTGCCGTCGAAGGTGGTCGTCCCGAAGAACACGACAGCCGGCCGCCAGGCACGCCTGCGGCTCGACAGCGTGGTCGACTGCCAGACGCTGGCCACGGTGCCACGGGAAGAAATCGTAGGACGCCTGGGCGCGTTTCCCCCGGAAACCATGCGCGAAGTCGACCGCGCGCTTGGCGACGCTCTGGCACTTCCGCTTTCGTCTGCTGCAGTACGCCCTCGATGAGCCGGAAGGCAGTGTACGGCGAAGGCATGAGCCCGGCCGTATAATCCCCAGCGACCCGGTTCGTTCAACGACGGCATGGCTCCCTGGAACTGAATGTCCCTGCACGCGGGCACTCGACTCGGCAGCTACGAAATCACAGGCACACTCGGCGCCGGTGGAATGGGCGAAGTGTATCGCGCCACAGACACCACCCTTGGTCGTCAGGTGGCGCTGAAGGTTTTGCCCGACGCCTTTGCGCACGACCCTGAACGGTTGGCACGATTCGAGCGCGAGGCCAAAACGCTGGCGTCGTTGAACCATCCAAACGTTGCTCAGATCTACGGCTTCGAGCAGGCGAACGGCATCCGCGCGCTCATCATGGAGCTTGTCGAGGGGCCGACGCTGGCCGACCGCATCGCGAAGGGGCCGGTCCCTGTCGACGAAGCACTCCCCGTCGCCAGGCAGATCGCGGAAGCACTCGAAGCGGCACACGAGAAGGGCATCGTCCATAGGGACCTGAAGCCATCGAACATCGCCTTCTCAGAGGATGGACAAGTGAAAGTGCTCGACTTCGGCTTGGCCAAACTCGCGGGTCCGGCTGAAGCCGGACACTACGTACCGGACCTCACCGCGGCACCGACGATCACCACGCCCGCCATGATGTCCGGGGTCGGCGTCATCCTCGGTACCGCCGCGTACATGAGCCCCGAGCAGGCCAAAGGACGCGAGGCCGACAAACGGAGCGACGTCTGGGCGTTTGGCTGCGTGCTTTACGAGATGCTGACCGGCCGGCGCGCGTTCGAGGGCGAGGACGTCGGCGATACGCTCGCGGCCGTGCTGCGTGCGGATCCGGACTGGAGCGCGCTGCCGTCGCATCTGCCGCCGGTGATCCGGATCCTGCTCCGGCGCTGCCTGGAGAAGGATCGACGGAAGCGTCTGGCCGACATCGCCGGGGCGATGTTCGCAATGGACGAAGACGTAGGGCGGGTCATTTCGGACCCGCCGCTGGAGTTTCTACATATTTCAGGCCGCAGCACTGGCAGTCAGTGCGCGGTCGGTGAGTGTGACGTCGAATTCTTTCACCAATGCAGGATGTTCCACCATTTCTTTGCGGAGCAACGTGATGAGGTCGAGGCACGAGGGGCGGTGTGCGTGTCGCCGCCACTTGGGCAAGGGCGCATCGCCGGCCCCGCGCTCGGCACCAAAGGTCGGCAGGGCGGCCAGCAGCAGCGCACTGTACGCGGCGACCGCGAGGACGGGCTGCTTGGGGACTGCGATGGGATTCCACAACTGCGCCTGGCCGACACCCAACGTGTCCTTCTCGTCGCGATGATTGACTTCGATCTGCCAGCGGTCGAAATAGATTTGCAGCAACGCGCGCGCCCCACTCCGCAGATCGGTCGTCAGCAGATACGCGGGTTGCCGATAGTATCGCCGCGCGCTCAGGCGTGTGCGGTACGGCGTCGGTGCCACGATGAAGAGCCGCAGCGGTCGGCGCGCGGCACCGCGTTGCCAGTA
>DATCJA010000100.1:0-21740 GCA_036507475.1 Vicinamibacterales bacterium | reverse complement strand
GAAGCTCAGGGCCGCACGCGTCGCGTGCATGTGGGAGTCGATAAGACCAGGGATGACCGTTCGTCCTTGCAAATCAATCGTGCGCGTCGGCGGGCCGGCAAGTTTGCGAATCTCGTCGTCGCGACCGACCGCAACGATCTTTCCTTCGCGTACGGCCAGCGCGCTCTGCGTGGAAAACTGGGCATCAACGGTCAGGATCTTGCCGTTGACAAGAATGGTGTCGGCAACCTGCGCCGATGCGGATGTCGCAGCCGCGACGCTGAGAACGGCCGACAACGAGGCTGTTACGAGCCGCTCGCGCACGATTCACCTCCTCGTAGAAGTCCGAGTCCTGGGTGGCGGCGAGCATACTACACCGCCGCGATGGTGAAAGTCGGGCCACCAGGCCCGGAGCTCATACTCGAGTTTGCGCAATTTCCAGCGGGACTGAAGCCTCGATCTGCGCGTCTGCACGGCCGCGTGGGGCCCCGCCGGACATTGGCAACCCGTCGAGCCCCACGTCGTGACGCGCGTTGAGCCATATGTACGGGTCACATGATACATTTACCCATATGAAGACCACCGTCGACCTGCCAGACTCCCTGCTCCGCGAGGCCAAGCGCGTCGCGCTCCGTGAGAACACGACGGTTCGGGCGCTCATCGAGCGCGGCCTCCGCAGCGTGGTGGGCGGTCGTCGATCCGCCGGGCGCTTCGTTCTTCGAAAAGCCGGCTTTCGCGGTGATGGGCTGGTGGCGGGCCGGTCGCTCCGCGACTGGGAGGCGATTCGCGACCTGAGCTATTCGGAGCGGGGGGCATGATCGCCGTCGACACGAACATCCTGGTCTACGCCCACCGCGAGGAGGCGCAATGGCACGATCGCGCCGAGCGCGCCGTTCGAGAGCTCGCCGAAGGCGTCGCCGCCTGGACGATTCCGTGGCCGTGCGTCCACGAGTTCCTGGCCATCGCCACGCACCCGCGCATCTTCCGCACGCCTACGCCAGTAACAGCCGCGTTGGACCAGGTAGACGCCTGGTTCGAATCGCCTTCTCTCGTGACACTGGCTGAGGGTGAAAGCTACTGGTCGACGCTTCGGACATTGATTGGCGAGGCGCGTCTCGACGGCCCCCGCGTGCACGATGCGCGCGTGGCGGCGCTCTGTCTGAGCCACGCGGTGCGCGAGTTGTGGACCGCCGATCGCGACTTCTCGCTGTTTCCGGCGCTGCGCGTACGAAATCCGCTTGTGGGCTGAGGGGCTTTCGCCTCGCCATCCTCGCTGACAAATTGTCCGCGACTCGACACGGGTGTAGTATCTGCTCCTGACAACGGTGGACATCTTCTCTGCTACCACGCAGCGGTCGAAGGCGCGGCATCAGGTGACGCCGTTTGTCCGTTGGATCATGGCGGTGGTGGCTGGCGCAGCCATCATGCCGCTGATGCTGGTGCCCGTGACCGGTCAAGCGCTGTTTTCGCGAGACGCCCCGAAAGAGCCGGGCGCGAGAAGCTGGGCGCTGGCACGCATGAAGCTTCCTCCCTTCGATCCGCCGCGAACGAAGGAGGGTACACCAGACCTGCGGGGACGCTGGGCAGGCACGCCAGGTGGGGACGACCTGGAAGAACACGAGTACGTCGACATCAGCTCCCCGCCCGAAGAGAGTTTCATTTCCGATCCGCCCGACGGGAAGATTCCGTACCAGCCCTGGGCTCTGGCAACGCGAGCCGAGCACCGGGCGGGCCTGGCGCGCGGATGGCCGGGCGAGACGGGGCAACGGCTGTATGCAGATCCGCAGACCTATTGCCTCTACGCCGTCCCGCGGGCCACGTATCGCGGCGGGTTCGAGATACGGCAGGGCCCCGGCTACGTGCTCATGCTCTTCAACTTCGGCCACTACTCTCGCTACATTCCCACGGATGGACGCCCGCATCGTGTCGGGAACCGCGTCAAGCTCTGGATGGGCAACTCGCGCGGCACCTGGCAGGGCAACACGCTCGTCGTCGACGTGACGAATCTCAACGGCAGGAACTGGCTCGACCAGGTTGGTAACTTCGTCAGTGACAACGCACACCTCGTCGAGCGCTTTACGCTGGCCGACGCGAACACGATTGACTACGAGGTCACGATCGACGATCCGAAGGTATTCACCAGACCGTGGACGATTCGCCTGCCGTTCAGGCGCGCAGGCGGCGCGGCAAACGACCGGTACGTGAATGAGATATGGGAGCACGCGTGCCACGAGGGCAATAAAGCCGCTGAAGATATTCGGGACCTTGGGTTCAAATGGTTCACCGGAGTCGTTCCGCCCAACTGATCTGACCCGGCCTACTTCGGCGCGAACGAACGGATATGGGTCGGAATGTCGGTCATTAGAATTCTGGGTGCCCTTTCCGAACATGGCCCCACCACCGCACTGCGTTCGCTGAAACCGTCGATCACAGGGGATGAACATGAAGCTCAGATTGTCGGCGCTGTTGCTCACCGGCCTCGTGATAACCGTTGTCTCCTGCTCACGTGAGCCGAGCGGCACAGACCGCGCTGCCACACCTGCCGCCCCGCCAGCATGGACCGTGCAGGTGCAGGCTGTTTCGCCGCCGGCGGGTCCTGCCACCATGCTGCCCCGGCTGACCGTTTCCGGTCAGAGCGTGATTCTGAGTTGGGTCGAACGCGCGGGAACGATGGCGCACCTCGAGTTTGCCGAGCGCACATCCGCTGGTTGGAGCGAGCCCACCGCCGTGGCTTCGGGCAACAAATGGTTCCTGAGTTATGCCGACCCGCCGACTGTGCTGCGGCGGCCCGACGGCACGCTGGTCGCGAACTGGCTCATGTCGACCAACCCCATCTACGAAGGCTCCGACCTGTATCTTTCGTATTCGAAGGACAACGGCAAGACCTGGGCTCGACCGCTCGTGCCGCACCACGATGGCTCGCAGCAGCAGCACGCGTTTCCATCCTTTTTCGAGCTGCCCGGAAACGCGCTCGGGGTGATCTGGCTCGACGGACGTGACGTCCAACCCACCGACGCCAATCCCGAGGGTGGACCAATGGCCCTTCGGTACGCGGCGTACGACGCACAGTGGAAGCGGACGGCGGAGGGCGTTGTCGATCCGCGGGCGTGCGAATGCTGTTCGACGACGTCGGCGGTCACGTCGGACGGAGTGCTCACGGCATTCCGTGACCGCTCGGACAAGGAGATCCGTGACATCGCCGTCTCGCGGCTCGAAAACGGCAAGTGGACCGAACCCACGCGTGTGCACGACGACAACTGGGAAGTGTTTGCCTGTCCGGTGAACGGGCCGGTGGTGAGCGCGAGAGGTCGCGATGCCGTCGTCGCGTGGTTCACAGCGAAGGACGACAACGGTCAGGCCTGGGCTGCGTTCTCGAACGACGCGGGACGCACCTGGGGCCAGCCGATACGACTCGATGACGGCACCTCGCTCGGCCGCGTCGGAGTCGATCTCCTGGACGACGGCTCTGCGGTCGCCTCATGGGTGGAATACGCAGACAAACGAGGGCAGTTCAAGCTGCGACGCATCCAGCCATCAGGTGATCGATCGGGCGCAGTGGCGGTCTCGACGCCCTCAGCCAGGCTTGCGATGGATTCTCCACGCATAGCGCGGCACGGAAAGGAACTGGTGTTCGCCTGGACTGAAATCGCGGGCACCGGCGAAAGTGATACGGCGTTTCAGGTGCACACCGCGGTGGCCACGGTGCCGGAATGACGGCCAAGGACCCGATCGGTGCGATCCTCTACGAAGCGCAACCGATAATTGAATTGAATGGACGCTCAATGCACAGAGCGTGGGCTGCGCGCGCGAGCATCGGCTCCGCCTTCCGCGCCTCCCGACGTGTGAGGAATCAGGAGCCGAGCTGGGCGCCAGGCTTGCGCGGATGCTGCGCGGCGGGGAGAGCGTCTCGGCGTGAAGGGGCTGCGATCGTCGGGCTCGCATCCAGCGCGTTCGCGTCGATCGGAGCGGCTCGCAGCTTCAGGTGAGCGAACATCGGGCGTTCACCGCCGCCGGTGGCGGGCCGCAGCGGTCTGCCCGACTCGCGGACCGCGGGGAGCTGTTTCAGGCTGACGACTCCGCGGACGTTGCCACCGATGGCGTGAATGCGCTCGCGCACCTCGTCCACCTTGACGACGACATCGCAGTGGCTTCGCGCGCCGACCCCCATCTGCCGGCGGCGCTCCGCGATCGTGCGGTAGGCGGGACGGCGCGATGAGCACAGCAAGTCGCCCGGCGCGATAGCCGTCTCGCCCGGGTCGTAGGCGACGAAGGCCGCTTGTGGCGCGCGACCGTCGCGGGCACGAATCGCCTGATCGATGTAGGTGTGATGGGCAATGGCGCGCTGGAACTGTGTCGTCGCGCCGAGGCCCGCTTCGCACATCACCCACGACACGAACGCGGCCGACCACGGGGCGTTCCATCGCGCCGCGATGCCGTCCGGTCCATCCCACCGGTCGTTCTGCCGCTCCACGATCCAGGACCCTTCGGGCGTAACCGCCCAATACCCGGCGATCGAGGCGGCAACGCGCGACGCTTCGGCTGGGGGAAGCCGCGAACGGCGGCCGCGACGAATCCCATCGTCATCCTCGCCATCGGTCGGGGCGGCCACTCGAAACCCGAAGAAGCCCCACTCCTGGGCAGCGACGTCGACAATGCGGCGTCTCGTGTCGCCGGTCGGCAATGCCCGGCACGCGCGCGGCTGAACGGTCATGGCGCCCGGCACGCCGCGCACGCGGGCGGACGGCGGCACGACCTCGGACACGTCAGGCGGCAGGCGTTCAGCGGCAGCCTGCTGCGCCGCGGCAGGTTCTTGTGCGCCAACAAGCGCGATCAGCGCGAGACCTAGCGGCAGGACGGTCGTTCGCAGGCGCGTCTTTGGATTCGAGGGACAGAGCACTGGGCCGAGAGTATAACCGGTCGATACAGGCCTCGATCATGCTCGCGCTCGAGCCTTGCGTGGTGCGGCGTGGCCTAGAGTCCTAAACTGACTCTCAGCGGGATTCGAGCCGGGCGTTGGCGGTAACTGCAGACGTCAGTGTCGCATCCTCGACGACGCCGGCCCGCAGCGCCGATGTCGTGAGCCACTGGTACGACCGCATATCGAGCACGATGACAAGACGCCGACTCGCACCAGATTCAAGCGACGACGAGTTGATCGACACCGTCAGCTCGGCTCGCTGATCGCTGCCACCCAACGCGAGAGCACTGTCCGCAGCCAGAGTCGTGCTTCCGACCGTGGAGCCACGCGCAAGGCGAGCGCTGACACGTTGCAGCACGAAGCGTACGCGACTGTACTCTCCCGGCGGCACGCTCTGCTCGCCGTGAACGGTGGTCGTCCTGCCAGCGAGCTGCAGCGGAACTGTGATCCCGTTCGGCGAACCCAAATCCTGCCAGCGAGAGCCGTCCCAAATTGACACCGACACGTCGCCCACAAGGTTGCCCGACACGCCGGGACCTCCGGCCGGAGCATCCTGGATCATCGCCTCAACGCGGGAGGACGATGATGGCTGCGTCGGAGAATCGCCGCACGCCGACGCGGTGACCGCCGCCACGTATACAACGACGCGGAAGTTACGCATAGAGGTCGTCGTTGCATCAAATGCAGTGCCAATCAAGTCGGCCATCGAAATCAGGCGGAAGTTCGAATATGACGGCACCAGCGGCCGTTGAGCAAGCGGCGCGTCTGAATTCGGTACGAAAAGTCGGTCCCTAGTCCGTTATGCGGCTCCCGACGCAACGAGTATAAGATTCGCGTTTCGAGCCGCATAACGGACTGACACCGCACGCCAAAGGCGCTGGACGCATGTTCGAGACTGTGAGATCGCGACTGACCAATACGACGGATCTGGCGGCAATCGCTCGATGAGCCCGGCCCCAACTCTTCATAAGGCTGGACCGTGGGGGCTCCTCGCCGCTCTCGCCTTTGCGGCTTTGCATTGCACCCTCGCAGCCGCGCAGACGGCCAATCAACAGCAGGATCAGACGGACCAACAGACGGTTCCGGTCCCGCAATACAAGGAAACGATCGAGGTCGTGGGCGCGACGCCCATCCACGGTCTTGGCATTCAGCGCAACAAGGTGCCCAGCAACATTCAAGGGATAACTGCCGCCGACTTGGAACAGACCGCAGGTCTCCACTTCGGCGAGCAGTTCACTGCCGCCTCCGCCAGCGTCCACGTGAACGAGGCGCAGGCGAATCCGTTCCAGTCAGACATCCAGTTCCGGGGGTTTGCCGGGTCGCCACTGCTCGGGTTGCCGCAGGGCATCGCAATCTACCAGGATGGCGTTCGTCTGAATGAGCCATTCGGGGACACGGTGAACTGGGAGTTGCTGCCGACCAATGCGATCGCGAGTGTGAACCTGATGCCCGGCTCCAATCCGCTGTTTGGCTTGAACGCCCTTGGTGGCGCCATATCAGTGCAGACGAAAACGGGCTTCTCCCATCCGGGTCATCGTGTGAGCCTGTTCGGCGGCTCGTTTGGCCGTCGCTGGGCCGACGCACAGAGCGCCGGCCACAACGACCGTCTCAGCTATTTCGTCACGGGTCGTGTGCTGCGTGAGAACGGGTGGCGTGATTTCTCTCCCTCCCGCGTCCGTCAGGTATTTGGGAACGTCGAGTGGCGGGGTGCGTCTACGATGCTGAACGCGTCGGTGACCGGCGGCGTCAATCGGCTCATCGGTAATGGGACAGCGCCTATTCAGCTTCTCGCAGAAGATCGGAACGCCATCTTCACCTACCCGGACGAGACGAAGACCAACATGACGCTCGTCACCCTTCGCGGACGGCGGGCAGCGGCCCGCGACGTGACGCTCGATGCAGTCGTGTTCTACCGGCCCGCTGCCATTCGCGCCTTGAACGGCGACGACACCACGTACGACGAGTGCCAGAACGACGGCTTCGAGGGGTTGCTGTGCACGGAAGAGGGGAAGGGAGCGCCTGTTCACGATCGATTCGGGCGTCTCGTGCCCGTTGACGAGGATGACGAGCTCGATGGGACGAACAACACGTCGAAGACGCGCACGCACGGATGGGGCACCGGCGTTCAGCTCACCGTCACGCGCCCGCTCGCCGTGCGCGAAAACCACTTCATTCTCGGTGGCAGCTTCGATGGCGGACGGTCGCGCTACGAGTCGGACACCGAGTTGGCACGCCTGACAGACGAACGCGGCGCGGTCGGCGCCGGCGTGTTCGACGAAGAAGCGGCCGTGCGACTTCGCACCGGCGTGAGACATATAGGTGCGTACGTCGCCGATTTCTTCACCGTCGCACCCAGGCTGACACTCACTGGCGCTGCACGATTCAACAACAGCATCGTGGAATTGAGGGACCAGCTCGGGGACGATCTAACGGGTGATCACGCCTTCTCCCGACTGAACCCGAGCGCCGGCCTCACGTACGAGCTTCCGGGCGGTACGACGGCGTACGGCAGCCTCAGCGTCGCCTCGCGCGTGCCCACACCGTCCGAACTGAGCTGCGCCGATCCCGATGACCCCTGCCGCCTGCCGAACGCGTTCGTCGCCGATCCCCCGTTGGAGCAGGTCGTCGCCCGTACGTGGGAAGGTGGAGCGAGGGGGCGAGTTCGGGGGTTGAACTGGAACGCATCGGTGTTTCGCACGGCGAACCGCGATGACATTACTTTCGTGAGCAGCGGCGCGCTGACCAACGAAGGGCACTTCGAAAACGTGGGCGACACCCTCCGTCGTGGACTGGAGCTCAGCGCACTCGGGGTTGTGGCGAATACCGTTCGGTGGGGCGCCGCGTACACGTATCTGCGAGCGACCTTCGATGCGCCGGTCACGTTGAGCAGCCCGAATCACCCGGCTGCGGTTGACGGCGAGATCACGATTCGGTCCGGCGATTCGCTTCCGAGCGTGCCGCGCCACAACTTGAAGGCCGACCTGTCGGTGACCACCCGCCGGGCGACTGTCGCAGGGAGCGTGACGTCCGTGTCGAGCCAGTTTCTACGTGGGGATGAAGCAAACCTGCTCCCACCGATCGAGAGTTCGACGATCGTGAATTTTTCGGGGAGCTATGCGCTACACCGGCGGACAAGGGTTGTTGCGCGTGTCACGAATGTGTTCAACGCCGCCTATGCCACGTTCGGACTGCTTGGCGAGGCTGACGAGGTGTTGGGTGGCACATTCGACGATCCGCGGTTTGTCAGTCCGGGCGCGCCGCGCGGCGCATGGATTGGACTGGACGTTAGCTTCTAAGCGCGGCATTGGACCGGTCTGCGGTTCGTTGCGTGAATTTTGGACTCGTTAGTCCCCCGCACAGGCGCGCGGATCGCGCTAAAGAGATACTGCCAACCAGCCAAGGGATTCTCATCGGGATATCAAGGGCGAGCCCTTGGCTGGCTTCCAGCGGGAGCGTCCCGACGTTGCGTCGATTGACAGGCTTGCGGTGAGCCCGCGCTTGGCGGCGTGCGTCGCAACGAGACCTTCGCGATTTGAGAAGAGCCGCTACAGGCTCCCTCAAGAAATCCGCGTCAGGCTGACATCGACGGTCGTATCGGCTTGAACAGTCGCTGTTCTGGTCGCCGTCACGAACCCGGGAACGCTGACATTGAAGCTCACCGAGCCCACTGGAATGGCCTGCAGCAGGTAATAGCCGACTGCATCAGAAGTGGCCGTCCGTCCGGACGCGCCACCAAAGGTAACCGTCACGACGGCACCCGCCAGAGGCCGGCCGGTTGCTGAATCCGTGACGCGTCCCGATACGTGGTACGTCGCGGTCACCGACGCCGCTGCCATCGACACGCTGTCGACGCCGCCGTCGTCGGTCAGCAGCACGCGTATCTGTACGCTTCCTGCCCGCGAGGTGTTCGCAGCCGTCATGCTGAGGCCGTCGAGTGGAACCGTTCCACCCGGCGTAACGCGGTTCATCTGGGCGACCTCGGGGCCAAACGTGGCGTTCAATCCGTTGGCGAAGGCGAGCTCTATCGCCTTGATTGTCGCTCCGGTGCTGCCACCAGTCTCACGCAGCACAAACCCGACATGGTACGCATCTGTCTGCGATGACAGGGACTCACGGAAGGCGGTGACCGATTGAATGAAAACGCTTGCCGGAGCTGGCGGTGGAGGTGGTGATGGTGATCGCGACGGTGACTGTGACGGTATTGGAGACGGCGATTGCGGTAAGCGATCCTGGCCGCAGCCGGCGACAACTATCGCGATCGCTGCCACACAAACCGCCTCTGCGTAACGCCTGCAGACCATGTCGTCACGGGGTCGTGCAAGATTTGTGAACGACCCAGGCGGCATAGTTCCGAACGTTCGGGAACGCTTTTGCTGAAAGAGGTGCTTCGCCGCGCCACTCTTCTGTGCGGATAACGTAGTCTCGGCCGACGGTCATCGCGCCGCGAGCGCGAGCAGCTGCGAGCTCACGCGAACAGCGGCTTCCGCACGGCGCCCGTCCATCTGAAATCGCACCCGATCGTCCTCCACGAGCAGACGGATCATGCCACCGTCGCGCAGGAATCGCTGCGTTTCACCCACCGTGAGGACCGGGGCGTGGCGCGCCTGCTCAGAATCTCTGCGGTGCGAGCGGATTCAGACACACTGACGAAAGCGATCTGGCAGCCCTCGAGGCTCTCACCCGCCTGTAAGCGCCGCACCTCGATTCTTCGCCCGTTCACCGCTTTCCCGCGGACGATGGTGTCCAGGTACGGGCCGAACGGATCGACGCCGACAATCGCAAGCACCAGCGGATCTTCACTGGAGGGCCACGTCACGAACTTGGCGAAGTTCACCAGGAAACTCGCTTTGACCTGGTACTCTTCGACGCGTCCTCGCTCCTGTGCAGCCGATCCTGCCGCGCACAGAAGCACGCAGGCGAGCCCTGCGATGGCGGGTCCGATCAGGAACGCCCGCGCGACGCGGCCTTCGATGATGCCCATATCTGGCCGACGGCCGACGAGACTGGAATTAGAAGCGGACACCGGCCCGCACTCGAAACGTGCGGCCGTCCTGGAGGATCGCGTCCTTGGAGGTGCTCTTCCGACCCCGGGTCGCCGTAGCGACGGTCGAACACGTTGTAGACGCCGAGCGAGAGGCTGAAACCGTTATTGCCGTTGAAGAAGAGGTTGACGTCCTGCAGATACGCACTCCCCACCGCGTTGCCGCGCACTCCGTCGCGCCGGCCGACGTACTGCCCTTGCGCACCGAGTCGCAATCCCGTCGCTCCAAGAGGAACGATGGCGTTCAGCGTCGCGAGGTGACGCGGTGAATTGCTCAGAACGGCCCCGGTCGAGGGATCTTCGGTGCGAACCCACGCGTGACTCGCGCGGGCAATCAGCCCGCCGCGCCAGCGTCCCTCGACTTCCGATTCGACACCGTGGGCGTTGGCCGACTCAGCGTTGACGAAGTAGAGCTGTGCGAGCTCGTCCTCATCCGACGTCAACGTGATGATGCCGTTGATGTCGTATTGAAACCCAGTGACCACGGTGCGGACGTGCGAGCCCAGGTACTGCTCCCATACTCCTTCGAGCGTGGTGATCCGCTCGGGAGACAGCGCAACGTCACGTTCACGGGCTGCCTCGTAATAGTACTTTTCGTAACGCATAATTGCCGTCGTACCGGTAATGGTCGTAGCTTCCGCGCGCCGTGCCGTTCCAACCGCCCCCGAACGACCCGTTGTACTGCACGTCGACGTAGCCCCGGGCGTCCCAGGTTCGGTTGCGATGGTCGCCGAACACGCTGCCAAACGACGCGGTCGGGATCGTCTTGTCGCGCCGTGAATAGGCCGCTGCTGCACTGACGTTTCCGATCGACGATTTCGCAAAGAGCCCCTCGAGACCGTCTCCGTCGACGTGGCGGACGATGCCATTGGCGGTGTCGGGCGAGTCGTACTCGGGGTAATACAGCTCCGACGATCCCGCGCTGCGATACGTCTGGCCGGCAACGAGCAGATCCACTCCACCGTCGAACAGCCGGCCAAAGCTCGCCTGGGCCTTGCCCGTTCCGAGGTTGCCCGCTTCGGCGTTCACCTGGAGCCCGCGCCGGTCGGCGCCATTGCGCGTGATGATGTTGATAACCGCGAAGAAGGCGCTCGTGCCGTACAGCGACGAGCCCGGCCCTCGGATGACTTCCACCCGCTCGATCAGCGACACATCGAGTGGAAAATCGGTGCCGATGGGCGCCTGGTCATAGACGGCATCGTTGAGACGATGGCCATCCACGAGCAGCAGCACTCGCGTGTTGTAGTCGCCAGGCCGGCCGAATCCCCGCACGCCCACGTAGCTGTAGTTGCGGTCGTAGGTGGTGTAGAACCCCCGAACGCTTCGCTCCTCGAGCGTGAGGGTCGTCAGCTCGGACGCAGGTGTTTGTGCCGTTGCAGCGGCGGTGCGCAACACCGTGAAAGCGACCAGAAGCCACGTTCGGGAAGAGTGCAGCGTCATGTTCATGAAGCATGGCGAAGCAGGGCACATGCCGCCGAGCTGGAATCGGAGAGGCTTTTTTCGGCCATTTTTTGCGCATTTGCCCAAGGCCGTGTCCGGTTGGCAATGAGCGCGTGCGAAATCGCCCACCGCACGCGCGGCGCACAGGTGAGGAGCCCATCACGTCTCGTTCAACTTGACACTGACCCGCGCATCCATCATTCTCCGCTTCACCCTTTCACGCGAATCGTCACAGGTCCCCGGGTCATTGAACGCCGTTACATCGGTCTGAAATAGGAGGAGATATGAGAGGCAGATTGTTGATTCTCCTTGTCGGGCTTCTGCTGGCCCTGATACGCATGCCGGGGATCGCCCAGGAGCCGGATGCCAGGACCGTGCTGCAAACCGCCCTCAAGGCAATGGGCGGCGAGAATCTGAGGTCCATCCAGTATTCCGGGAGCAGCGGCTATGTCGCTGCGGTGGGGCAGAATTACAACCCGTCGAACGACTGGCCGGCCCCCATCATCACCACCTACACGCGCACGATCGACTACGAAGCGCGATCCTCGCGCGAGGAGTACGGCCTGCGGACGAGCACCGGCGAGGGCGGCCCGATCGGCGGGGGCAACGCGCCGGTCATCACCACGCCGATCGTCGGTGAACAGCGCCGGAACTGGAACGTCCGGGAAAACTTCGCCTGGAACGTGGACGGCACCAACGTTGTTCCGCAGCCGGCGCTCGGCGAGCTGCGCCAGCTCGAGATCTGGCTGACACCGCACGGCTGCCTCAAGGCGGCGCTGGCGCCGGGCGCCAACCCGATCGCCGCCGAGCGGAACGAGCAGGGCAAGGGGCGCATCGTCGGCGTGTCGTTTATGGCGCTCGGCAAGTACCGCGTGCAGTGCGGCATCAACAGCAAGAACCTGGTGGAGCGCGTCCAGACGTGGCTCCCCAATCCCGTCGTCGGCGACCTGTACCACGAAATCGTCTACACGAACTACAAGGACTTCGGCGGGGTGATGCTGCCGACGAACTTCCACGCGCATCACGATCTCGACGACGATCTTGAAGGGCAGGGCGTGAACGTGAGCGGCGGGCACAACTCGTTTGGCCTCACCGTGACCAACGTCCGCACGAACGTGCCCGACGCCGCCCCGGCCATTCCCGATGCGGTACGGACGGCCAAGGTGCCGCCCGTGCAGGTCGACGTGCAGAAAATCGGGAACGGTATCTTCTACATGGGCGGCGGAACGCACGCCAGCGTCGCCGTCGAGTTCCGCGATCACATCACCGTGTTCGATGCCCCGCTCAACGAGGCGCGGTCGCTGGCGGTGATCCGCGAGATTAAGATACTGATCCCGAACAAGACGATCAAGTACGTGGTGAGCTCACACCACCACTGGGACCACCTCGGCGGCCTCCGCGCCTACGTCGCGAAGGAGAACGTGACGGTCATCCTGCAACAAAACAATCTGTCGTACTACGCGGAGGTACTCTGGATCCGGCCGTGGACGCTGCAGCCCGATTTGCTCGCGCTGTTTCCGCCGGAGGAGGTGTCAGAGGGATACACCTTCGAGACGGTCGGCCAGAAGCACGTGCTGAGCGACGGCACGCGCACCATGGAGATCTACAACGTGCAGGGGCTCCAGCACGCGCAGGGGATGGTGATCGCGTATCTGCCGCAGGAGAAGATGGTGATCGAGGCGGATCTCTTTACGCCGCCCGCGCAGAATGCGCCGATGCCAACAATGGTCACCGCGTCGCACAGGAGTTTCTTCAACAACGTGCAGCGACTGAAGCTGGATGTCACGACGATCGCGCCGATCCACGGGGGCCGAACGTTCCCGTGGGCGGAGTTCGCCAAGTTCGTGGCGAGCGGCAAGCCCGCCACGAACTGAGGATCAACATCCGAAGATCTCGGTGAAGAAGCGCCGGATCGATCGCCTGTATTCCTGATCCGCGCGCCCTTCTTGCGGGTTGGACGGGTTGGTGAAGCCGTGGGAGGAGCCGCTGTAGAGCTGCAGCTCCCACGGCACCTTAGCGGCGCGCAGGTCCGCAATCAGCTTGTTGACTTCCTCGAGCGGCGCCACTTCGTCCTCGGCGCCGTGCAGGATGAGCACCGGCCCTTTGATGTTCTTGGCTGCCGCGGGCGTGAAGTTGCGGAATGACCCGTGCACGGCAATCGTGCCGAGTGCGGAGGCGCCCGTTTCCGCCAGTTCCACGGCCACCGTGCCGCCGAAGCAGTAGCCAGCCAAGGGCTCGCCCTTGATATCCCGATGAGAATCCCTTGGCTGGTTGGCAGTATCTCTTTGGCGCGCTCCGCGCGCCTAGGACCGCTATGCGGGGGACTAACGAGTCCAAAATTCACGCAACGACCCGCATAGCGGTCCAATGATGGCGATCTTCGACGTACCGACCATCGCATTCCTTGCCAGCGCGTCGAACCCGGCCTGCGCACGGGCCCGCATCAACGGACGATCTTTGTTGTAGATGTCGGTCAGCGCAGTCATCTCCGGCACGGTCTTGGGAACCACGTCCTTGCCGAATACGTCGGCGGCGAACACCACATAACCGAGCCTGGCGATCATCTGCGCGTCTTCGAGTGTCGAGCCCTGCAGTCCGCCGCGGTAGTGCAGCAGCAGGACGGCCGGCCGCCTGCCGCTGATCGCGTCGTCATACGCGAGATAGCCCTTCAGCGGTGTGCTGCCGTGCATGCAGTCGACATACTGGGTTCTGATCGCCGCTTGAGGCGTCTGCGCATTGAAACCTCCCTTGTCCATGAGTCGGCGAGTGTGTTGACCATCCTACGCCGGTCCGAACGGCCGCTATGCGAGTGGTCCTGGACGATTCTTGTACCGATTGACGATCGCGTCGGCAGTCATGTAGGCGAGCGCCTGGATCGTCAGCGTGGGATTGAAGCCGCTCATCGTGGGAAACGTCGAGCTGCCAACGATGAAAAGGTTTGGAATATCCCAGCTCTGGCCGTAGCGATTCACCACCGAGGTCTTCGGATCGCTGCCCATGCGCGTGCCGCCTTCATGGTGCGCGCCCGGGGCTCCCGATCCTGTGGGTGAACGCCACACGCGTCCCGCGCCCATGGCCCGGCCCAGCTCCTCGAGCTTCCCTGCCGCAAACTCGACCCGCTTGAGCTCGTCCGGCCTCCGCCAGTCATAGGTCAAACGCGGGGCCGGCAGGCCCCACTGGTCGCGCACGTCCGGATCGAGGTCGATCGTCTGATCGGCGTACGGCAGGTTCTCGGTTTGTGCGGTCAACCCGGCGTAGCGCGCGAAGTACTTCGCGAGGAAGTCGCGATACGCCGCGCCCCACGCGGGGACGCCCGGCGGCGGGTTCATGCCGACCGCGGCACCGATCGGACCGGCCTCCAGATCGGCGGGGGACACGCTGACCTGCGCGCCGCGGATGAAGCCCAGGCCGCCGTGGTCGAAATTATCGGCGTTGAAGTCATCGAACGTATGCCGCTGCGCGCTCGGCCCCATGTAGATGTTGACGTACCGATCGTCGAAGGCGGCGAACACCCTCACACCGATGTGGGCCATGAGATGCTTGCCCACCTGGCCGCTCGAATTGGCTAGGCCGTTCGGGAACCGGGCGGTCGTCGACAGCAGCAGCAGGCGCACGTTGTCGTAGATGAACGGAGCGAGAATGACGAGGTCGGCCTCAATCGTGTTGTCCGAGCCGTCCGGACCGTAGTACGCGACGCCGGTCACACGCCCGCTGTTGTCGCTGTTCACGCGGTAGCACATGGCGCCGGTCAGCAGCCTGACATTGCCGGTCCGATCGGCTTCGGGCAGCTTCGTGACGAGAATGGACGACTTCGCGCCGACGTGGCAGCCGAACGCCTGGCAGAAACCACAATACGTACAACCCGGCCGCCCCTGATACGGCTGCGAGACGATCGCGCGCGGCGTCGAGAACGGGTGATGGCCCAGCTTGCGCGCGGCGGCGTCGAAGATGGCGCCCGCCTGATCGACGAACAATGGCGGCAGCGGATACTCGCGGCGGCGCGGCGCCTCGAACGGGTTGCCGCCGTCGACTGTGCGCCCCTGCAGATTGCCCGCCTTGCCCGACACGCCAAGCTCGTATTCGGCGCGATCGTAGAAGGTCTCGAGATCGGCGTAGGTCAACGGCCAGTCGGCCAGCGAGGAGTCGGCCGGCATCGCCGCGGCGCCGTAGCGCTCGATGGTCTGCGAACGCGCGCGGAAGTCGTCTTCGTGAAAGCGCCACGACACGGCGCCGTAGTGGACCGTGCCGCCGCCCGCCTGGTTGCCGTAATTCAGCACCGGGAGCCGATACGCGCGCGCATTCGCGCTGAGGCGCCAGGTGACGGGCTGACGCTTGACGTTCGGGCGCAGCTCCTGCCGCTGGAAATAGCGCAACTCGTCCTGCGGCGTGAAATCCGCCGTGGTCAGACGCGGGCCGCGCTCCAGGCCGATGACTTTCATGCCCGCTTTGCCGATCTCGGCCGCGAGGATCCCGCCCGCCGCGCCTACGCCAACGATGACGACATCGGTCCTTTCGATGGCCATGATTTGACCTGTGACCTCTGACTTCTGCGTTGTGACTTGTGACTTGTGACTTGTGACTTGCGCGCCCCTGTCTAGCTCTTTCTGGCCTGCGCCTGCAGGCCGATGATGGGCGCGCGGGTGAACGCTTGCCGGCTCTGCATGTCGGCCGGCGTGAACACCGCCTGCGCGCCGGGAAAGCCCACCAGACGCCAGCCGGCAAAGTCCTTGTTGCCGCCGTAGATGGGGTCGGCAAACATGCCTTCCATCGTGTGCGTACGGATCGTGTTGAAAAACTCCTGCGCCGTGGGCCACGTGAACGCCGCTGCCTGGCCCTGCTCCAGCGCCCGGATCACGTCGTCCTGCTGTGCAGCCCGCAGCTGCACGAAGGAGGCGTTGTGAGTCTTGCGACAGTGTTCATCGAGCTGCGCCAGACCGCGCCGGTAGAAATCCTGCAGATCGGCGTAGGCGCCGGCGAGCGCGAGATCGATGTAATTCAGCACTCCCGCGTCGCGCGCACCCGGCTTGCCCGGCGCTCCGGGCATGAGCCGCTCAGTGAGCGTCGCAACCGTGGCAGCTTCGTCATGGTTGAAGAACGCGCCATGCCCTTGCCCGCCCGCCCGCGGCTGTGCAGCGGCCGGGGCGCTTGTGTCTGTGTGCTGCTCCTGACTGCCGGCGGCCGCTTCGCCCGCAAGTCCGGCGCCCGCCACGGCCCCCGCCCCCGCCGCCGCGCGAGCCAGGAACTCACGCCGAGATGCATGACGCTTGCTCATGCGCACCTCCTTCCGTCTGCGTGCTGAGACTGTTTGACCTTTGACCTTTAGCGTCAACGCGCGATCCGCGACTATCGTCTGATGTATTTCGTCAATCCGCCTCCGGCGGCAGGACGCGAGCCGGGCCCTTCCGCGGCGTACACGTTACCATCCGCGTCGACCGCCACGCCTTCACCGGCCACGCCCAGCGGCCTGGCGTCCGAGAAGTGCGGTGGAACGAACGCCGTGACCCTGTCCTCGGTGGCTCGACCGATCCGAATTCCGGTCCGCCAGTTCGGATGGCGGACCTGGTCCGATTCCGAATCGATCGTGTACAGCGTGTCGTCTGCAGTGATGAACAAATCGCTGACGCGGCCGAACTGGTAGTACGAGTCGATGTAGTTGCCTTCCTGATCGAAGATCTGGATTCGATGATTCCCGCGGTCGGCCACGAACAGACGACCGCGGGAGTCGAAGGCCATCGCGTGCGGTGTCCGGAACTCGCTGCGCCCCGATCCGATCCGACCCCACTCTTTGATGAACTTGCCGTCCTTCGTGAACTTCACGATGCGTCCCGTCGAACCGGGAGGAGGGTTGTCGTTCTGCCCACTGTGGCCGTCCGCCACGAAAATGTCGCCGTTGGGCGCCGTAATCACATCGCACGGCTGATTGAAGACGTCTGGGCCGCTCCCGGCCACGCCGGCCCGGCCCAGCCGCATGAGGATCTTACCGTCCGGGCTGAATTTGAACACCTGGTGCCCCTTGGTGCCCGCCTTATTCACCGCAAAATCAGTCACCCAGACGTTGCCGTCGCGGTCCACGTCGAGGCCGTGAGGCACCACGAACAGCCCCGCGCCAAAGCTGGTCAGGATCTTTCCGGTCCGTCGGTCGAACTTGAGGATCGGATCGACCTTCGAGGCGTCGCAGGCGCCAGCCGCCAGGTCGAACTCGCCGCACCGGTCATACGCCCAGACCTGCCCGTCGGGTCCGATGTCGACGCCTGCCGACGATCCCCACCGGCGCCCGCCGGGCAGCGGTCCCCACTCCTTGACGATCGTTGGCGTCGGATTGGGCAGCGGCTTGGCCGCCGGATCGACGACGACCGGGACGAAGAACTGCGGAAAACCGGCACTGGACTGCGCGCGGAGCCGTCCCTCCGACGCCGTCATGACCGTCATGCCGACCAGAGCGGCAACACCGACCGCGAGCACCGAGCCAAGTCGATAGGCACCCATCCTCGTCCTCCCTCTCGCCGCAATCAGCAGACAGAGTGCGACCGTCGTTCGCATGGCGGCTATCTTACGCCCGATGGAATTCGCTGGAAACAAGGACCCTTTTTCTGTGATAGAGAGGAACTGCAACGCGAAGGAGCCCATCATGATCGACCGACGCGACTGGCTTCGACAGGCGGCGACTCTGGCGGCGGGAGCGACACTTGGGGGCCTTCGGAGGGTTCACGCGCAGCAGCGGGGTGACGGGTCTGCGTACCTGTTTCCGGGCTTCAAAGCATCGAAGGTTCAAACCTCAGGGGCGACGATCAACGTTGTCGTAGGCGGCAGCGGCCCGCCCCTGCTGCTCCTACACGGCGCCCCTCAGACCCACGCCATCTGGCACAAGGTCGCCCCCGACCTGGCGAAGGAATACACCGTCATTGCGGCCGACCTTCGGGGCTACGGTAACAGCAGCAAACCCGAGGGTGGACCGAACCATGTCAACTACTCCAAGCGCGCCATGGCGCTGGACCAGGTGCAAGTCATGAAGCACTTCGGGTTCGATCGGTTCGTCGTCGTCGGGCACGATCGTGGAGCGCGAGTGACACACCGCCTGGCGCTCGACCATCCTGGCGCCGTGACCAAGGCGGCAGTCCTGGATATCGTCCCCACACATTACCTATACGGCCACGTCACACGGGAGGTGGCCACGGCGTACTATCACTGGTTCTTCCTGATTCGCCCGGCGCCTTTTCCGGAGACGCTCATCAACAACAGCCTCGAGACCTACATCGGTCGCGGCGTCGGAGAGCCTTTCTCGGAATTCCTGCGCGCATTCAGAAACCCGGCCACCGTGCACGCGATGTGCGAGGACTATCGCGCGGGCGCGTCCATCGATCTCGAACACGATGAAGCCGACCTGGATCGCAAAATCGCCTGCCCGCTGCTCGTGCTGTGGGGCGAGCAGGGAAACGTCGGAAAGTTGTTCGACGTGATGACCATCTGGCGGGAGCGCGCCTCCGACGTGCGAGGCCGGCCCATGCCGTCCGGCCATAACATCCAGCTGGAGGCGCCGGAGCAGACGCTCGCGGAATTGCGCGCCTTTTTGCGCTCGTAAGGGGAACCACGCCGGAAGGTCTGTGCCTGCCGCCGGGAATCCCAGAGCAGATGGTCAATCCACTGCCGTGGAAGATCATCCAGGCCCCGGGGGTCATGCTGATCCTGTTCGAACAGTGGGCCAACTGGCGGCAGATCTTCACGGACGGCCGGCCGCTGCCGGATGTCTCGAAGCCAAGCTGGTTCGGCTACTCGATCGGCAGATGGGATGGCGACACGTTCGTCGCCGAGACATCGGCTTCAACGACCGGACGTGGCTCGGTAACGATGGGCATCCACACGCAGAAGCGATGCGCGTAACGGACCGGTTCAGGCGAATCGACTTCGGCCACATGGAGGTGCAGTTCACCTTCGAGGATCCGGGGGCGTTCACCAGGCCCTGGAGCGCCACCGCGCAGCTCCAGCTACTGCCGGACACGGAGGCCATGGAATACATCTGCGAAAACCAGACATGGGTGCCGCCGCAGTAGGAAAGCCACCCCACATCCGCGCGGCCGTCCGTTATCGCTGGAGGTGATGGTCGTCGTTCAGCAGCTTGTGGCCGTCGGTCTCAACGCACTTCGGCGATTCCTCCAGAGACTCCTTCGACGGCCTGATGAGACGCGGCGGCATCACCCACGGCGCGGTCAACACGACCGGATCCTCCACGGTCGCCTGCCAGACGAGATTCTCGCCGACCATCCAGAGGCGCTCGATCACACGCATCTCGGGGCTGTGAAAGTAGCCGTCCTCGCCAAACCACGTGTCGTCGACGAAATTCCTGGCGTCCACCACGAAGACCCGGCCTTCCCATCTGCCGACCGAGTCGCCGTAATGCGACGGGTTCGCGTTCGCGCGATGCGCACGGCCGTCGGTCGGGATGATGCGATAGGGATCGCCGGAGATGTCTTCGTAGAAGAAGATCGTTTCGTTCAGTAACTGCACGATTTTTCGCGGAGAACCGATACGCGGCACGCCCGGCCTGCCGCAGTAGAAGACCGGGTCCACTTTGCTTTCGTGGTCGAAGAGGTCCTTCACCTTGGCTAGATGCTCCGGCTTGTACGAAGGCCTCGGTGTGGACGGGAGCGCGCCGGCGACCGACGTCGCATCACCGTGCCGCGCGCTCTGGTCGATCTTCTGAATCGTCACCACCCCGTTCACGTCTTTCTTCAGGGCGGCAGGCGCCCGATCGATGGCGTAGCTCCATACCCCGCTCAGGTCGGGATGGGCCTGCTGCGCCAGCGCGATCGCGGGTAGCAGAGCCGCGCAGGCGAAGCTGGTCAAGCGTCGTTTCAGCATCGTTCACTCCTCTACTTCGGATCCGCGCTGTTGATCAACTCCAGCGACGTGCCGTCCGGCAGCACGATCTTCTGCATGTAGCCGAAAGGTGTACGGTCCCTCGCGCGCACGCCTTCGACTGTGATCGTCTGTCCGATCGCCTTGGCGAAATCGGCCCGGGCCAGGCCGACGCTCCGATACCAGGAGGGAGGGTTGCTCTCGAACGTCCAGTGCTCGATCGTCCCGCCGTCGCCTTTCGCGTCCATGGCGAGGACGATGTGTGGATTGATCCAGTCGATTTTCGTGAGCGTCCCCGTCACGGAGATGCGGGTGCTCATGTCGAAGATCGCCGAGGGCGAATGGTGTGCCCACACCAACGAGGCCGGCGACAACAACAGGAAGGCGACCGCCCATACGGAAATCCTCTGTCTCACGATGGCCTCCTCGTGCGGTATCGAAGGTATCGAGCCGAGTATAGCCCGACTGTTTCCTTCGCGCCTCGCCAGAAGATCCCTGGCCTCCTGTGGCCGAAAACGACGGTTTTGGGCATATCCTTCGAATGACGCGCGCGCTCAAGTATGGCTTCGAACGACGATTCAGAAATCGGGATTTCAGCGGTGGCGTACGCCTTGCCGCCCACCTTCATCGACGTGCGCGATCTGGAGGCGCGTGGACTCCTCGAGAGCTCCGCCGATGCCATGGAGGAGTTCGGATTCCGCGGCGTCCACGTCAGCGATCGGCCCGCCGACGAGCTCGCGCTCCAGGCACTCCAGCAGCTGATCGAGCACGACGGTGTGGATCGAGAGTCAATCGACCTGCTGCTGTATGCAGGCGCCATTCCCGACAGCCATCGTGTCGCCGCAGGTGGGCGGCTCGACGAGTTCGCATATCCGGCAGCCCGGCTTCAGTACGAGGCGGGGCTCAGCCGAGCCGTTACGATCGGGGTCAGCCAGACAGGGTGCACCGGGCTCGTCACGGCGGCGGCGCTTGCCGCCGATCATCTTCGCGCCCATTCGGAGGCAAATCGCGTCATTTGCGTGAGCGCCGACGTTCTTCCGCCGGGTGCACGACGAGAGATCATCTACAACCTCGTGTCGGACGGCGCCTGTGCGCTCCTGGTCGAGCGCCACGCCGCGCGCAACCGGATCCTGGCGCTTCGACGCATTGCCAAGGGTTACTACTGGAATCCGGGCGGTTGCCGGAACGAACTGGTTGCGGCGTACTTTCCGACGGCGCGCACCTTGGTGAGCGAGACGCTTCGCGACCTGGGCCTCACGGCTGACGACGTGGCCCTCCTCGTGCCGCACAATGTGTCGCTTCGGAGCTGGCAGATCCTGCTCCCGCTTCTCGGCCTGCCACTCTACCGGCTGTTCACGGACAATATCGCCGCCAAGGGTCACGTGATCGCCGCAGACAACTTCATCAACCTGAAGGATGCGTGGGACAGCGGTCGCATACGCTCGGGCGATCGCCTTTTGCTATTCAACTTCGGCTTCGGGGCAAACTGGTCCTGCCTCGCGCTCGAAG
>DATCJA010000099.1:0-58516 GCA_036507475.1 Vicinamibacterales bacterium | reverse complement strand
CGCTTGAAATCTCCATCGCGCGGGCTGAGTCCACAGCCTCGCAACTCGCCACCGAAATGCTCGCTCTCTCCAAGCTGAACTGGAACAACACGCAGTTCGACGGTGGGGAGCCAATCACCGTCCGTGCGGCACGGCGCGTGGGCGACATTCTCAAGTGTGTGCCGGAGGGCGGACACGTGCAGCCCGGGTTCCGGTTTTTTATGTGAGCCTACCCGAAGCCGCGTTAGGTCGCGATCAAACGCCGTAGTGTTTACGGAGGCAGAGTTGCTCTCTGGTAGACACTCAAATCAGCCCGTCACGACGACGGTCACATCGATGGTCAGATCATCGATCATCGATGTGCAGATTCAGCGTACGTTGAGCAGGTCCCGGAGCCGACGTTCGGCCTCGTTCCTGAGTCCCCGCCGAGCCGCCGCGGCGGCGTCGATGGTGATACGCGGCTCCGCGATCGATCCGGATATCCGGGCGGGGAGCACCACACGATTCCCTTCGCGCGTGAACCGGACGAGATCGGTGCCTGCCTGTTTGGACAGCCCTTCGGAGAGGCGCAGCTCGGCCGTGCCGCTGAGCGCCTTCGATGCGAGTGACAGCGAGCCCCGCCCGTCGATGTCTGCATCGGACGACCGCATCGAGAACTCCTGGGCGTTGACGACTTCCTGCGCCAGCGAAAACGTCGCCTGCATGCGATCGAACGTGTCGGCGCCAGGCGGTGCGTCGGGTTCCGGACGCCCGAAGAACAGCACGACCGTGCGAATCAGGTTGAGGCGCTTGATCGTTCCGTCCACGATCGACGCCGATCCGCTGCCGCGTGCGGATTGCAGCATCGTGCCGACATCGGGCCCTCGCCCGCTGAAAGTTCCATTGCCCGACAGCCGGCCGGTGATCGTGTCGGGAACCCCGCCAAAGGCGGCGAGCTGCGCCACGTCGAGGCCGGAGATGCTCGACGTCACGCGCATTTCAAGGGTATCGCCGAGGGTCGCCTGGAGAGCGCCTTTGTACGTCCCGCCAAACAGTTCAAAGCTCAGAGGATCGAGCGTCACCCGCTCGCCATCGAGGGTCATCTCCGTTGAAAGGCTGCGAGCCTCGACCGACGCCGCGCTCGCGACGTCTGCGCTGATGTGCGCCGTCACGTGCGAAGAGGGACGATCAGAGCCTTCACGGCGCGACGTGTCGTCGGGCAGGAATGCGCCCGCCAGCGCGAAGAGCTCGTCCAAATCGAGACGGTTGGCGGCTGCGTCGAAGCGGGCCTCGATGCGCGGCCCGAGCGCAACCGTGCCCGAGGCCTCCAACCGCGTCCGTCCGGACGTTGCGACGAAGCGGCTGAGCTGAAGCTGCGACCCGGCGAGCGCCGCCTCGGCCGACGCGGCAATCTCGCGTCCCCGGCTCGCGATCACGATGTCTCTCAGTGCAATGTTCCGCACGGAAACGATTTCGATCGGAGGAACGGCAGCCGACGGGCGCGGCTCTGCCTGTTGCGTTTCGGCCGGCGCGATCGGCAAGGGCAGCTCGATCCGGCTGTCCGAGATGATGACATCGGCATCTTCGATCCGCCCGGAGATGAGCGCGCGAAGGGACGTCGAGACTTCGACGTCGGCCAGCGTCATCTTCGCTGGCTCGCCGATACGGACCTCGCGCAGCTGGATGCCCAGACGGGGAAAGACCTGACCTGTCGCGCTCGCAATGCGCACAGGCTGCCCGAGCCACGCGCCGGCCTGACTCTCGAGGGCAAGACGAATCCCGTCGCCGCTGAGGAACCAGTACGCCGCACCGGCGGCGGCCAGGGTGATCACGATGGCCAGCGCGAGCGCGGACACGATGACTCGGCGAGTCACGCGTTCAGCCTAGCAGACTCGTGATCTGCGTTCGATGATGGTTGTTCGGTGTGCCCTTGCTTGAGCGGGGGAATCCCCCGGGAGTAACATGAGTCACTTACAGCCAGCACGAAATAGGGAGCTGTGTAGCCAGGCCGGGTTTATCCCCATGGGGAGGGACCCGGCGGACCTTAGGATGCCTGACGCAACGTCTTCCCTTCGCCGGCCGCTCGTCGTTCGCGGCGCCCGCACGCACAACCTCAAGAACGTGGACGTCACGCTGCCGTCGGGGAAGCTGGCGGTCATCACCGGTGTGAGCGGGTCGGGCAAGTCGTCTCTCGCCTTCGACACGATTTACGCCGAGGGACAGCGGCGATACGTCGAGTCGCTCTCCGCCTACGCGCGTCAGTTCCTCGAGCGGATGGAAAAGCCGGACGTCGATCGCATCGAAGGGATTTGCCCCGCCATCGCCATCCGCCAGAAGAACAGCGTCCGTAACCCGCGATCGACGGTCGGAACGATGACGGAGATCCACGACTACATGCGGCTGCTGTACGCACGAGTTGGCCGCACGTATTGCAGACAATGCGGGCGCGAGGTGACGCGCGAAACCGCGGAGGTGGTGGCGCGAAAGCTCGGCGAGCTGCCCGGAGGCACTCGCATCCTCATCGGCTTCGAGATGCCGGTGGTCGCGCTGCCTGTCGCGGACAAGGAAGGTGCAGAGGAACTGTCCGAAAACGAAGCCGACGTGCCGGGTCCGGCTAAGCCCGGACGCTATGAGCGGACGGGTCCGGCTAAAGCCGGACACTACGAGAGAAATGGTGTTGATGCGATTGCCGAAACACTGAACGTGCTGCGGCGCCGCGGTTTCGGGCGACTGCTTATCGGCGACAACGCGGTCGCCCTCGACGAAGTCGATCCGGGCGCGCTGCGGGGCAGATCGACGCTCGAAGTTGTCGTCGACCGCCTGCGTATCGAAGGTGACCTGCGAAGCCGCCTCACGGACTCGATCGAGACGTCGTATCGCGAGGGAGGGGGCGCCGCATTCGCGGTGGTATTGCCTGAACGGGATCCGGGATCCGGGATCCGGGATCCGAGGGGATCCGGGATGACCGATCCCACCGGATCCCGGATCCCGAATCCCGGATCCCGGTTAGTGTTTTCCGAACGCTTCGAGTGCCGCGTGTGTGGCCTGGCGTACGAAGCGCCGCAGCCGCGTTTGTTCTCCTTCAACAATCCGTTCGGCGCGTGTCCGACATGCCACGGCTTCGGCAACATCATCGAGCTCGACATGAATCTCGTGGTGCCCGACCAGTCCAAGCCCATCAATCAGGGTGCGATCGAGCCGTGGAGCAAGCCGCACTACCGGGCGCAGCTGGCCGAGTTGAAGCGTGCCGCGCGGAAGGCGGGCGTTCGTCTCGACATCCCCTGGGCCGACCTGACGGACGATGAGCGCCGCTTTGTCATCGATGGTAGCGACGATTACGACGGCATTCGCGGCTTCTTTCGCTGGCTGGAGCGGAAAAAGTACAAGGTGCACGTCCGCGTCTTTCTCAGCCGCTATCGAGGCTATCTGCCGTGCCCCGACTGCGGTGGCGCGCGCCTCAGGCGGGAGGCGCGCGACGTGCGCGTGGCCGGTCAGACGATCGACGCGGTGTCGGCGCTGACCGTCGAGGGAGCGCAGCGGTTCTTTGCCGACCTCCAGCTCACCGAGAAGGAAGCGGCAGTCGCAGAAAAAGTTTTGCGCGAGATTCGACGCCGTCTGTCATTCCTGGTCGACGTCGGCCTCGATTACTTGACCCTCGATCGGTTGTCCTCCACCCTCTCCGGCGGTGAAGCGCAGCGAATCAATCTAGCCACGTCGCTCGGGTCGGCGCTCGTCGGAACGCTCTACGTATTGGACGAACCGTCCATCGGCCTCCATTCGCGCGACAACCAGCGGCTCATCGACATCCTCCGGCAGCTTCGCGACCAGGGCAATACGGTGCTCGTTGTCGAGCATGACGAAGACATGATTCGCGTCGCCGACCACATCGTCGACATGGGGCTTGGTGCGGGGGAGCAAGGTGGGCGCGTGGTCTTCTCCGGCGATCTGGCCGGATTGCTCCAGGAGCCGCGATCGCTGACAGCCAAGTACCTCCGGCACGAGCTGGCGATTCCAGTGCCCTCGCCTCGGCGCAGAGGAATTGGTCAGAAGCTTCGGTTGTTCGGAGCGAGCGAGCACAATCTCAAGGGCCTCGATGTCGAAATCCCCTTGAATACGCTGACCTGCGTCACGGGTGTCAGCGGTTCGGGTAAATCGACGCTGGTCCACGACGTTCTGTACGCGGCGATCAAGCGCGCCAAAGGCGACTGGGACCGGCGCGTCGGTGCGTTCAGCAGGCTCGAAGGGCTCGAGTACATCGGCGAAGCCGTGCTGGTGGATCAGGCACCTATCGGGCGCACGCCGCGATCCAATCCGGTCACGTATCTGAAGGCATTCGACCCGATCCGCGAGCTGTTCGCATCCACCAAGGACGCTCGCTCGCGCGGCCTGACGGCCAGCCACTTCTCCTTCAATGTGCCAGGCGGACGCTGCGAGGCGTGTCAGGGTGAAGGGCAAGTGCGAGTGGAGATGCAGTTTCTGGCCGATGTCTTCGTGCCGTGCGACCAGTGCGACGGCATGCGCTTCAAGTCGAACATTCTCGACGTGCGGTACCGCGGCAAGAACGTGCACCAGGTGCTCGACATGACGGTGCGCGAGGCGCTCGCGTTCTTCGGCACATCACCCAAGGTGCTGCGTCGGTTGCAAGTGCTCGATGAAATCGGGTTGGGATATCTGCGGCTCGGCCAGCCGGCGACGACGTTGTCGGGTGGAGAAGCGCAGCGGATCAAGATCGCGGCGCACCTCGCCTCGTTTGGCGGCGAAAGGCTGCTCTATATCCTCGACGAGCCGACAACGGGTCTGCATTTCGACGATATTTCGAAGCTGCTGGCCGCCTTCAGGAAGCTGGTCGAGGCCGGACATACGCTTCTCGTGATCGAACACAACCTGGACGTCATCAAGACGGCTGACCACATCATCGACCTCGGGCCGGACGGGGGTGAGGCAGGTGGCCGCGTAGTCGCGGTCGGTACTCCCGAAAAGGTGGCGGAGGTCGACGGGTCGCACACCGGTCGCGCGCTGCGTCAGGTGCTGGCCTCCGGACGCGCCCATGCGTATGCGGGACGGTGACTCGGCGGGTCCGCGCCACGGGGCTTCGATGGCGCCGCGCGGAACCCGCCCCACGTACGTCCCTCCACCCGCCGTCCTTCCGCGATCGTTCTATGACCGTCGCACCCTGACGGTCGCGGAGGAATTGCTCGGCAAGGTGCTCGTACATCGCACGCCAGGTGGTATGACGGCCGGGATGATTGTGGAGGCGGAGGCATACGTCGGGGAGGACGATCCCGCCTGCCACGCCGCCTGCGGACCGACGACCAGGAACGCCCCCCTCTACGGCCAACCTGGCATTGCGTACGTGTATCTGAACTATGGCATCCACTACCTCGTGAATGCCGTGACAGAAGCGGAAGGGCGGCCCGCCGCGGTGCTGATTCGCGCGCTCGAACCGATCGACGGGCTCGCGTTGATGAAGAAACGCCGCGCCCCTGCCGGGAACCACATCGCGGACGCTGGTCTGTGTCGCGGACCGGGCAACCTGTCGCGTGCGCTCGGCATTACCCTCGCCGAAAACCAGCTCGATCTCGTCTCGGGCCGGCTCGTCATCGAAGACCGCGGCGTCACGGTGGACCGGATCTCGTGGGGATCACGCGTCGGCATTCGCGTGGGCGTCGAGAGACGATGGAGGTGCTGGATCGTCGATCATCCCGCGGTCTCCGGCTCACGCAAGAACGGGAAGGGCATGTAGGCCGGGTGCCGCGGCGCGGCAGGATCGGCGCGGCGCGGACCCGGCGTGCGCGGGACGTACCGGCGGACAGTCCGAGTCCCTCAGGCGCCGCAAATGCTAGAGTTGATCGAAAACGCATGGGCAAAACACTCTTGCAGAAAGTGTGGGACCTGCATACGGTCCGCACGCTGCCGACGGGTCAGACACAACTGTTCATAGGCCTGCACCTCGTCCACGAGGTCACCTCACCGCAGGCGTTCGACGTACTGCGGGCGCGAGGGTGGAAGGTCGCGCGGCCGGATCGCACGTTTGCGACCGTCGATCACATCGTGCCCACGCGCGAGCGCACGCGCCCCTTCGTCGACATCCTTGCCGAGGGCATGATCGCGTCGCTCGAGCGCAACTGCCGCGACTTCGGCGTCCGCCTGGCTGGCCTCGACGATGACCGTCAGGGGATCGTGCACGTCATCGGGCCCGAGCTCGGCCTGACGCAGCCGGCCATGACGATTGCCTGCGGCGACAGCCACACGTCGACGCACGGTGCGTTTGGCGCCGTGGCGTTCGGTATCGGCACATCGCAGGTACGTGACGTGCTCGCGTCGCAGTGCCTGGCAATGGAACCGATGAAGGTGCGACGCATCCGCGTCTCTGGCGCGCTGCCGCCGGGCGTCTACGCCAAGGACGTCATCCTCACCATCATCAATCGGCTCGGTGTCGGCGGCGGTGTCGGCTATGCATACGAATACGCGGGCGACACCCTCGAGCGCATGTCGATGGACGAGCGAATGACGATCTGCAACATGTCGATCGAGGGTGGAGCCCGCGTCGGGTACATCAACCCGGACGACACGACGTTCGCGTACATCAGGGGGCGCCCGTTCGCGCCACCCGGTGACAGCTTCGAGGCGGCACGCAGGTGGTGGAGGTCGATGGCCTCGGATCCAGACGCGCGGTATGACGATGACGTGGTGATTCGAGCTGAAGAGCTGACACCGGTCGTGACATGGGGCGTCAATCCCGGGCAGTCGGTGCCCGTGACCGGTCGCGTGCCTGTGGACGGCGACTCGGGAATGGATCGGCAGGCGCTCGCGGACGCGCGTGGCTACATGGGCTTCACCGGAGGAGAGACCATCGCCGGCATGCGCGTGGACGTCGCCTTCATCGGCTCCTGTACGAACTCGCGTCTTTCGGATCTTCGTGAGGCGGCTCGGATCGTGCGCGGCCGGCACGTGGCGCCGCACGTCAAGGCGCTCGTCGTGCCGGGTTCAGCGTCGGTCAAGAACGCGGCAGAGCGCGAAGGGCTGGACGACGTCTTCCGCGCAGCCGGTTTCGAATGGCGGGGAGCGGGCTGCTCGATGTGCCTGGGGATGAATCCCGACAAACTCGAAGGCCGCCAGGTGTGCGCTTCCTCGTCGAACCGCAATTTCAAGGGACGACAGGGAAGTCCGACCGGGCGAACACTGCTCATGAGCCCTGCGATGGTGGCCGCCGCGGCCATCGCCGGCGAAGTAACAGATGTCCGCGATTTCGTCCAAGAAAAGGTAGGCGGAGGCGGTTAGGCCTCCGGGAGGAATGATGGAAGCTCAGCGCATCACACGCATCGAAGGGTCCGCGCTCCCAATGCGCGGCAATGACATCGATACGGACAGGATCATGCCCGCGCGTTACCTGCGATCCGTCACCTTCGAGGGCCTCGAGCAGCACCTGTTCGAAGACGAACGGAAAGGATCGGCTGCCGGCGACAAGGCCGTTCACACCCACCCGTTCGACGACCCGCGCTACCGCGGCGCAACGATCCTCATCGTCAACGGCAATTTCGGCTGCGGCTCGTCGCGCGAGCATGCGCCGCAGGGGCTGCACCGCTCGGGCGTTCGTGCCGTCGTCGGCGAATCGTTTTCGGAGATCTTCTTCGGGAATTCGCTGATGATCGGGCTTCCGTGCATCACCGCGCCGCCCGAGCGCATCCGGGAGTTGATGGACCTGGTCGAGAAACAGCCGAATGCGCGGCTCCGAATCGATCTTCAGGCGGGAACGTGCGAATCGAACGGCTTCGCGTGCTCGATCGCGTTGCCCCCTCACGCGCGCCAAGCGCTCGTGTCCGGAACCTGGGACACGACGGGCCTGCTGCTGGAGCGGTACGAGGAGGTTGACGCAGTTGCGGCGAGGCTGCCGTATGTCGGAGGGTTCTAACGAATCGAACGTTCCGAACGTCCCTCTTCCACCAGCTCCAAGAATGCGGCCGACGCGTGCGAACGTTCACCAGCCTTTCGGTACACGAGCCGCACCTGCCGTCGCAGTCGAATCTCGGGCATTGTCAGCGCAATAAGCTCACCGCGCGCGATCTCTGACTCCGCGCAGCGACGAGGCAGGAGCGCGACGCCCATTTTCAGCGCGACGGCTCGCTTTATGCCCTCGAGGCTGGGCAATGACACCAGGATATTCGCCGGGATGTGGTGCTGTTCGAACAGCCGGAGCACGCGATCGCGAACGTGCGACGGGTCGTTGTGCGCGATCACGGTCTGTCGCCCGCATTCGGCCAGCGTCACTTCCTTCGCCTGCGCAAGCGGATGAGACGGGTGGACGAGCATCACCAGCTCGTCATGGCCGAGTACACGCGAACCAAGCCGTGGCTCTGCAGGCTGAAACGTCAGCACGCCGAAGTCGAGGCTGCCCTGCGCGACCTCGGCGCCAATCTGACGCGCTGGAATGCGCCGGACGTCGACGTGCACCAGCGGATGCGCCTCGCGGAAGCGGTGGATCAGAGGAAGGACGACGTGTACGGAGGCTTCGTTGACCCCAATGAGGACGCGCCCGCGGCGCAGGTCTCGAAGCTCCTTGACCGCCGCCTCGGCCTCTTCTGAAAGTCGGAGCAGCCGGTCGGCGTAATCGCGAAGAAGGCGTCCGGCGTCCGTGAGCGTCGCGTCTTTGGTGGCGCGGTCGAAAAGCCGCTCGCCGACACTCTCCTCGAGTCGGCGGACAGCCTGGCTGACCGCCGGCTGCGTCCGGTGGAGCTTCATCGCCGCGCGCGAGAAACTGCGCTCGGCGGCCACTTTCAGGAAAACGCGCAGCTCGTTCAGCTCCACTGGACTCCCGACTCCGGCGGGTCCGCCTGGCACATCTTCGCTGCTGCTTCCGCCTTCGCCAAGGCTACGGCGGACAGGCGGCGGCACCCGCCCCACGTACCGCCTCGGAACACCATAAATTACGATAATCCAACGAGAATAATTATCATTTTGACATTATCCTGGCCGGTCGCGTCTACTGGCAGGACGGGGGGACCCAGGTCCCAAAGTCACAAGGCCCAAGTCACAAGGCTCAAGTCACAAAACCCTTTGTGATTTGTGACTTCTGACTTGTGACTTGTGACTTGTCCACCCGAGGGAGCGCCAATGAGCGAGGAGAGCGTTCGAATTTTCGATACGACGCTGCGTGACGGTGAGCAGGCGCCGGGCTTCTCGCTGCGCACATCTGAGAAGCTGCTGCTCGCCCGCCAGCTCGACGAGCTGGGCGTCGACATCATCGAAGCCGGCTTTCCGATCGCGTCGCCAGCGGACGCCGAGGCGGTTCGTCGCATTGCCACCGAAATCCGCCGGCCCATTATTGCGTGCCTGGCCCGCTGCCATCGCGCCGACCTGGAGAAGGCCGCCTGGTCGATTGCGCCGGCGGCGAGGGGCCGCATCCACACGTTCATCGCGACGTCCGACCTGCACCTGCATGCAAAGCTCCGCATCAGCCGCGAACAGTGCCTGGAGGCGGCTGTCGACGCGGTTCGTTTCGCGCGCCAGCACACCGACGATGTGCAGTTCTCGGCTGAGGATGCCACACGCAGCGACATGGAGTTCCTGTGCCGCGTCGTGGAAGCGGTCATCGCCGCGGGCGCTACGACGATCAATCTGCCGGACACGGTCGGCTTTACGACGCCGGACGAGACGCGTGAGTTCTTCACACGTATCCGTGAGCGGGTGTCAGGAGTAGACGAAGTCGTGTTCAGCACGCACTGTCACGACGACCTCGGACTGGCGGTTGCAAACTCGATCGCCGCGGTGCAGGGTGGCGCTCGACAAGTGGAATGCACGGTGAACGGTATCGGCGAACGCGCCGGCAACGCCGCGCTCGAGGAAATCGTGATGGCGTTTCACGTGCGCCGCGACCGCTTCCCCTATTCGGTTGGCGTCGCGCACAGGCAGCTCTATCCGTCGAGCGAGATGGTGACGCGCCTGACCGGTCAGGGCGTGCAGGTCAACAAGGCCGTCGTCGGCCGGAATGCGTTTGCGCATGAGGCGGGGATACATCAGGACGGCATCCTGAAGGACAGGCGGACGTACGAAATCATGCGCGCGGAAGACGTGGGAGCGCCGTGGAATCCGCTGGTTCTCGGCAAGCACTCCGGGCGGCACGCCGTGCAGAAGCGCTGTAACGACCTGGGACTCGAAGTGCAGGGCGCCGAGCTGGTGGCCGTCTATCGCGCGCTGATGGACATCGCGGACGAGCGCAAGGTCCTCACCGACACCGACATCGTCGCCGTGGTGAGCAGCGTTCGCACCGCCCACCCCGCGCCCTCGGGGCCGGTCGATCCGTTCGACACGCCGTCAACGGGCGTGCCGCACGCGCTGCACGAATCGGGATATGGACACGGGGTATAACTCGTAATTCTGGATGCAAGTTTCAAAATGCAAACGCGGGCTATTCGTTCGCGCTGTTTGCATTTTGCATCTTGAATTTTGAATTACGCTCCGATGCATCAACCGTCCTCAGCATCACGTGTGGCGCGGCCATGTCGATGCCCCGCTCGGCGAAGACGCGGATGATGCGCTTGCGCAGTTCGCGTCCGACGGTCCATTGCTTCTGCGGCACCGTCTTGATTCGCGCCTTGATCACGAACTGACCCTGCTCGAACGCGTCGACGCCGTGCACCTCCAGCGGCGCCAGGATGTGCGGCCTGACGTCAGGATCCTCCATCAGACCGGCCGCAGCCTGGTTCATCGCGTCGACCGCCCGATCGATGTCTGCGTCGTAGGCCAGTCCGACAGTGACGACGTAGTACGCGAAGTCCTTCGACATGTTCGCGAGCGTCTTGACCTCGCCGTTTGGAAAGATGTGCACGGTGCCCGTCTCGTCGCGCAGCACGATTGTCCTGAGATTCACCTGCTCCACGAGGCCGCCCTGGCCGTTGACCACCGCCACGTCACCCACGCGCACCTGGTCTTCGACGATGAGAAAGAATCCCGAGATCACGTCGCGCACGAGCGTCTGCGCGCCGAAGCCCACGGCGAGGCCCGCGATGCCGGCGCCGGTCAGCACAGGCGTGATGTCGACGTCGAATTCGCGGAGGATCATCAGACCGGCCATGCCGACGACGACGATCGAGAGCGTCTTCTGGAGGATGCGGCCAAGCGTCTGCGCGCGCTTGGTCCGCTCGATCACATCGAGGCCCGTGCCCTGACTCATTTCGCGCTCGAAACGCCGCGCGGCGGCCTTGCCGATTCGAATCAGGAGATAGGCTCCGATGGCGACTGCGATGATTCGGAGCCCGGCGGCCGCGAGAAGTGAGGTTGGGGGCAACGATCTATTGCGTGCTGATCGGGATCTTCAGCTCGAGCCGACGGCCTTCCCGGATGACGACCACGGCGGCCGAGCTGCCGATCCGTGAGTCCTGAATCAGTCGCGAGAGCTGCCCGCCGTCGATGATGGCGGTGCCGTTGAAGGCGACGATCACATCACCCGGTCGCAGGCCCGCTCCGTAGGCGGCGGCATCCCGACGCATTGCCTGAACGAGCACACCGCGCGCGTCCCCCACGCCGAGTTGCTCGGCCATGAGCGTCGACAGCGGGGCGATCTCCACGTATCCAATGGAACCGCGCCGCACTTCGCCGTACTGGGTGAGATCGTTGACGACCTTCCGTGCAAGGTTGCTCGGCACGGCGAAGCCAATCCCCTGGTAGCCGCCGCTCTGACTGAATATGGCGGTGTTGATGCCCACGAGCTCGCCGCGCGCATTGACGAGCGCGCCGCCAGAGTTGCCGGGATTGATCGCCGCGTCGGTCTGGATGAAATCCTCATACGCCGAGATGCCGACGTTGGTTCGACCGAGCGCTGAAACAATTCCGAGCGTCACGGTCTGATTGAGTTGGAAGGGATTGCCAATTGCGAGCACCCATTCGGCCACCTTCAACTTGCTCGAGTCTCCCCACGAGATAGTCGGAAGATCATTGACGCCAATCTTCAGCAACGCAAGGTCGGTAGCGGGATCGACGCCCACGATCTGGGCTTCCACCTCGCGCCTGTCGCCGAGGGCAACGGTCACGGCGGGCAGCTGCCGCAGGGAAAGGCGTCCGGACTCGCCGGCGACGACATGATTGTTCGTCAACACGAGGCCGTCGCGACTGACGACCACGCCGGAGCCGAGACTCCGCTCGACGCCACGCCTGGGCCCGAAGACGTCGTCCGGGTCGCCGAAGAAGAACTGAAAGAACGGATCGTTGGTGAACGGGGAATTCTGACGCCGGATCACTTGCAGCGACGAGATGTTGACGACAGCGGGGACGGTGCGCTCGGCGACGCGCGAAAAATCAGGGAGCGTGGCGCCGCCGCCCGGCGCGGGCGAGACGATCTGCGGCGTTTGCACGGCCGGATTCTGCGCGCGGGCATCGCTGACCTGCCGCATGCGCCCGGTGATCACCAGTCCAGCGGCAAAGCCGCATGTGAGAAGGATCAGCGCAACGATGAGACGTCGAGCGCTCATGGGTCAGACAATGTGGATGCGGCGCACCTCGGGCTCCGCCTTGGGACAGGCGATCGTCAGCACGCCGTCGCGCAGGTCGGCAACGATGCGTTCGGCATCGACGGGGGCAGGAAGGTCGAACGTGCGGCTGAACGATCCGTGCCCGCGCTCCATGCGATGGTACTGCTCGCACACGACGGCGCGCTCGCGCCGCGTGCCCGACACCGTGAGGCGTCCCTCGCGCAACTGGATCTGAACATCTTCACGCCGCAGGCCGGCAACCTCCGCGGTGAGCACGTACCGATCGGGCGTTTCGTGAAGGTCGACCGGAGGGACCCATCCCGCGGGACCCCCTGCAAAGCGCTCCAGATGCTGCTGAATGGCAAGCAGATCGCGAATTGGATCCCAGTGTGCGAACGCCATGCGATCGATGCTAGCACAGGGCTGGTTGGTGGTTGGTGGTTGGTGGTTCGTGGTTGGGGGTTGGCTGGTTGGTCAGCTGGTAGCGGCAGCCGGTGGCTGTGTCCTGATTACCGACCACTAACTACCAACCACCAACCAGCCCATGTGCTAGCATCGAAAAGATCGACAGGTAGATATGGCGTCAATACAGGCAACGAGAGTCAAGAAGGGCATGCTGGTGAAGATGGGCGAGGACCTGTTCAAGATTCTCGACTTCCAGCACGTCACCCCCGGCAACCTTCGCGGTTTCGTGCGTGTGAAGATGCGCAACATCCGCAACGGCACGCTGTCGGACCAGAAACTGCGGTCGGAGGATCTCATCGAGCGCGCCACTCTCGACGAGCGTGAGATGCAGTACCTCTACAAGGATGGTGACGACTACTACTTCATGGATACGAGCTCGTACGAGCAGGTGCACATTTCCAGCGAGGCGCTCGGCGACTCGGTCAACTACCTCAAACCGGAGATGACCATTGAGGTGGAGTTCTACGGCAGCGAGCCGGTCGGGATCGAGCTACCGCAGGCGGTTGATTTGAAGGTCCTCGATACAGCGCCAGGCATCAAGGGCGCTACCGCGAGCGCCCAGGTCAAGCCCGCGACGCTCGAGACCGGACTCATTGTTCAGGTGCCGCCCTTCGTCAATACGGGCGATTCCATTCGCGTGAACACCGAGACGGGCGAGTATCTGTCTCGCGCGTAAATTCAAAATTCAAGATTCAAAAGGTGCCCAAAGCCTAAAGCCCACAGCCATCTGTCAACAGTCAAAGGTCACACGGTGGACGTAGTCAGGAATCCCGCCAACCAGGGCTGGATCGAAGTCGTCGTCGGCAGCATGTTCAGCGGGAAGAGCGAGGAGTTGATCCGCCGGCTTCGCCGTGCGCAGATCGCGCGGCAGAAGGTGCAAATCTTCAAGCCGGTCCTCGACAGCAGATATGCCGCCGATCACATTGTCTCGCACAGCGAGATGCGGATCCCGTCATCCGCGGTCTCGAGCGCACGCGAGCTGCTCGAGCGGGTCGAGGCCGATACCGAAGTCGTCGGCATCGATGAAGGGCAGTTCTTCGATGCAGAGCTTCCCGCGGTCTGTAACATGCTGGCCGACCGGGGAAAACGTGTGATCGTTGCCGGCCTAGACCAGGATTATCTCGGCAAGCCGTTCGAGCCGATGCCGCAGCTGCTCGCGATTGCCGAATTCATCACGAAGACGCTCGCGATTTGCATGGTCTGCGGCAACCCCGCGAACCACACACAGCGGCTGGTCGCCAGCGACGACCGCGTACTGCTGGGCACCCAGGGCACTTACGAGGCGCGCTGCCGCCGGTGCTTCGACCCACGCCTTGCCGAGCGCGCCCGTCCCGCAGAGCCTGCGCCGGAGAAATCCAAAGCGTAAGATCCGACGACCGGCTTCCTGATACTCTGATCTCATGCCGTCGGAGACGCTGCTCCCAGGGCTGCTCTTCATGTTTGGCATTGGTTTCTTCGCCGCCAACGTCAAAGTGACGGCAGACCTGCTGCGCTTCCTGGCCCGCCGATCGTCGGCGCTTCTGGTGTGGGAAAACCCGAAACCGCGGTATTACGGGTTCGCGCTCGCGCTCGCCGCCATTCTCGGGCTCTTGGTGGTCATCAAGCTGTTCATTCTCGGCCGGACTCCCGGACAGCTGTTCGGCGAGGTGATGATGTTTCTGTACTTCGGCTATGCGGTTCCGCTGAGCACGCGGATTTCGCGCGGGTTCTACCGTGACGGGGTCTGGGCCGATACGGGCTTCATGCCCTGGGGCCAGATTTCGGCTGTTTCGTGGAGAGAAGACGACACCGTCACCCTCATTCTGGTCTCACATTTCCGCAGCATTGCCAGCCGGCTCCAGGTTCCAGGCCACCTCTACGGACAGGCGCGTCGCGTCCTCCGCGAGAAGGTCAAGATGCAGGACATCCACATGGGCCGGCCGGGGCTGGATCTTGGAAGCCGCGACGACCAGGACACGATCTGATGCCTTTCGTCTTTGGGCTTTGGTCTCTGGTCTTTGGGCCTTGGACCTCGGGCTTTGTGCCGTGTGACTTGTGCCTTGTGACTTGTAGTTCCCCCTCGCCTGTGGCCCCCGTTCACCGATAATGGGTGCATGCCACCTCGACCGACTTGGAAAGGCTTCCTGAAGGTCAGCCTGGTGAACATCCCCGTCAAGGTGTTCCCGGCGACCGAGTCTGCCGCCACGCTCTCCTTCAACCAGCTCCACGCCGAGTGCCAGACGCGCATTCAGCAGAAGCGGTGGTGTCCGCACTGCGAACGTGAGGTGTCGAACCAGGAGCTCGCCAAGGGCTATGAGTTCGAGAAGGGGCGATACGTGATCGTGTCCGACGAGGACATGCAGAAGGTGCGGGTCGAGTCGACGCGGGTCATCAATCTCGTGCAGTTTGCCGATGCGGCCGACATCGATCCCATCTATGTGGACCGGGCGTACTACCTGGCTCCCGATGGTCAGATGGCGGGCGAAGCGTTCGCCGTGATGCGCGAGGGGATGGCGGGGAAGGCTGGCATCGGGAAGGTCGCGTTGTACGGTCGCGAGTATCTCGTCGCCATCAAGCCCCAGAAAAAGGGGCTCGTCATGTACACGCTCCACCATGACGCCGAGATTCGCAGCATCGATCAGATCGAGGAGCTCGAATCCGTCCCGACAAAGGTCAAGCCCGAGGAAATGAAGCTCGCCAAGCAGGTGATTGCCACCTTCGACGCGCAGCTGAACCTGAAGGACTACAAGGACGAATACACGCAAGGCTTGCGCAGCATCATCGACGCGAAGGTTGCCGGCGAGGAAATCGTGGCGCCCGAAATACAGGAGCCGCCGAAGGTCGTGGACCTGATGGAGGCGCTGCGGCGGAGTCTCGATTCAGTGAGCGGCGAGAAGAAGAAGCCCGCGAAAGCGAAGCTCGCTATCGCCCGCAGGTCGAAGGGTAAAAGTCACAGGACGAATCAGCAGGCCAAGAAGGCCGCGGTCGGTTGATACCCTAAACCCCGAGCCACGCCCACAGCCCTGCGCCTGCTGCCGTCGGGTCGCCCAGCCAGTCTGGCGGCGTGAGCCACACAAACGTCAGGATCGCAATCACCCAGAGGTCGTACGGCACCGTCGTCCGTTCATCCCTCCAGAAGAAGGCACGCCAGAACGCGCCTGTCAGAGGATTTGATCCCGCCGGGATCGCGCGGTTGTTCAGCGCGAGGTATGTGAAGTGAATCCGGTTGACCACCGTCACGATTGACAGCACCAGAATGACCCAGAGAACGGCCGCCATTCGATCGGTGAACGCGCCAATCATGAACAGGACGATTCGCTCGGGCCGCTCCATGAAGCCGACCTTGCACTTGTCGATGAGCGACTCGGCGCGGGCGCGCGTGTAGCTCGTCATGATCGAGAACATCATTGCCAGGGCAGCCACCATCACATAGTCGGTACGCCTCATGTCTGCGTACAGGTAGATCAACCCCAGGAACAGCGCGATGTCGGAAAAGCGGTCGAGTGTCGAGTCCCAGAACGCCCCGAACCGCGAGACGGTGTTCGTCTGATGCGCAACTTTCCCGTCGATGAAATCGAAGATGTTCGCCGCAATCATGAAGAAGCCGGCCACCAGGAAGCGGTCGATCGCGAGCGCCCATGCCGCGGCGATGTTCAGCACCACGCCGATGAAGGTCAGTGTGTTGGGGTGAATCCCCAGGGCGACGCTGGCGGCGATAATGGCGCGCAGGGGGAACATGCACGCGGTTCCCACGAACCCGGTAAATGTCATGGCTTGTTATAATTAGGGATTTCGACCGCCGGGATCAGACGCGACAATATAGCACTGTGCCATTGACGGATTGACGAATTTACGAATTCACGGCTTTGGGTTCTATCACAAGCGAGGCATAAACTCGCAAATCCGTCAATCCGTCAATCCGTAAATTTCAATGTCCATAGATCTCCTCAAGGAGCAGATCGCGCGGCTGCCCGAGCAGCCGGGCGTCTATCTGTGGCACAACGCCGCCGGCGAGACCATCTACGTCGGCAAGGCGCGTGCGCTGAGGGATCGTGTGCGCAGCTACCTGGGGGCGGCCGGTCTCAGTCCACGACACGATGCGCTTCTCGACGAGATTACGTCGATCGAGGTGATCGTCACAGACTCCGTGATGGAGGCGCTCGCCCTCGAGAACAACCTCATCAAGCAGCGCCGGCCGAAATACAACATTCTGCTGCGCGACGACAAGAACTATCCCTACCTGCAGCTGACGACGAGCGAAGCGTTCCCGCGGATCCTCGTGGCGCGACACGTGGAGAAGGGGGGCGATTATTACGCCGGACCGTTTCTGCCCGCCAAGCTCGCGCGCAGGACGATGACGCTGGCGCATCGGCTGTTTGGCATCCGGTCGTGCAACGAGGTCATCACGGGGCAGCGCGGGCGGCCGTGCCTCGAATACGACATCAAGCGGTGCATCGCGCCGTGCGTCGCCGAGATCTGCGGGCAAGACCGGTACGGGGCGGCTGTGGCCAGCACGAGGCTCCTGCTCGAGGGGCGCAACGACGAGCTGATCGACACGCTTCGCGACCGGATGACCGAGGCAGCCGACGCGCAGCGCTACGAAGAGGCGGCGCAGCTGCGAGACGCGCTGCGCACCGTTCAAGTGCTGCGCGATCGGCAGCAGAAGGTGGCGACGCCGGGACTTGGCGATCGCGACGTGTTCGGCCTGAAGGTCGGGCCAAGCGGCAGCGCGGTTCAGGTATTTGCGATGCGTGGCGGTCGGGTCGTCGAGCGCGTGGAGCTGGCAACCGAGCCTGGCGGCATCGCGCCCCGCGACGCCGACGTTCTGCAGGCAGCGCTGCAGCAGTTCTATGAAGGGCGTGTTCCGCCAGCCGAAGTTCATCTCCCGCTGGAGATTGACGACGCCGAAGCGATCGAGGCGTGGCTGTCCGACCGCGCAGGCCGCCGCGTCCGCATCGCGGTGCCGCAGCGCGGAGACAAGCGCGCGCTCGTGGAGCTGGCGACGAGAAACGCCGAGCTGTCCTACAGAACCAGGTTCAACGAGATCACCGCGGCGCATTTCGACGCGCTCGAAACGCTGCGCGTGACGCTCGGGCTTCCAGCCATTCCGAGACGGATCGAGTGCTTCGACATATCCACGATCCAGGGGAGCGAGACGGTGGCGTCGATGGTCGTCTGCGAGGACGGCCGGATGAGGAAGAGCGAGTATCGGAAGTTTCGGATCAGGGGGATCAGGGGGATCAGGGGGATCAGGATCCCGGATCCCGGATCCCGGATCGTTCCCGACGACTTCGCGGCGATGCGCGAGGTGATTCAGCGGCGCTACCGTAAGGTGATGGAAGAGGGGGGACCGTTTCCCGACCTGATTCTCATCGACGGCGGCAAAGGACAGCTGACAGCGGCCTACGACGGGCTCGAGTCGATTGGGCTGGGCAACCTGATAGCCGTCGGCATCGCAAAGCGGGAAGAACTGCTCGTCACGCGCGACCGGACGGACCCGATCGCGCTGCCGCAGGACGATCCGGCGCTGCTGCTCTTGCAGCGGATCAGAGACGAAGCGCACCGTTTTGCGGTGACGTTCCACCGCAAGGCACGATCCATGCGCGACCTACAGTCGGAACTGGATGGCGTGGTCGGCATCGGACCGCGCCGACGCCGCGCGCTGCTGACTGCATTTGGGAGCGTGGCGGCGGTTCGTCGCGCGACGCGTGAGGAGCTCGATGCGGTCGTTGGTCCGAAAGCAGCGACCGCGGTGATCGATTACTTCGCTAAACAGTAGGCAGTAGGCAGTAGGCAGTAGGCGGTAGGCAGCGGGCAGTGCGCATTTCGAGACTGATTCTGAGACTAGTTCTCTAATTACCGGTCCTGCCGATCTAGATGGTACGGTGCGTGGCGCGATGCGTTCCTCACGCACGCTTCGTCTCGCATGCCTGCTCTGGATCGGCGCAGCGTGGTATGGCGCGCGTCTCTCAGCCGCGCCACCGCAGTCGACGATGCCGCTTCTGCAATTGAAACTCGACACCGGCCGCGAAATCTTCGACGCGGCGTGCATTGGCTGCCATGGGCCGGGTGCCACCGGACAGCCAGAAGACACGCTCGGGTTCGAGCCGCCAGCCACGTTCCCCGATTTCTCCGACTGTAACGGCAGTACGCGCGAGAGAACGTGGGACTGGAGGGCGATCATTCATGAGGGAGGCCCGCGACGCGGCTTCTCGGAGATCATGCCTTCGTTCGGCGAGGCGCTGACGCTCGAGCAGATCGACAAGGTCATGGCGTATCTGCGCGAGCAGTGTCCGGACTCCGCGTGGCCGCTCGGCGAGCTGAACCTTCCGCGCCCCCTCTACACCGAGAAGGCGTTCCCGGAAGACGAATGGGTGATTGCGACGACCGCCAACGCGAACGGCGACGGGGCGGTCTCGAACAGGATCATCTATGAGAAACGGTTCGGTGCGCGAAACCAGATCGAGATCGTGGCGCCATTCAGCTTCGAACGTCAGGGCGACGACTGGGTCGGCGGCGTCGGCGACCTGGTCGCGGGCTACAAACGCGTGCTCTTCAGCAGCCTCGCATCCGGAACGATCCTGAGCGTCGTGGGTGAGGCGGCACTTCCAACCGGACATGAAGCGCGGGGGCTTGGCCTGGGTGTGCCGAAGTTCGAAACCTTTGCCGCTGTCGGACAGCTCCTGCCGCGTTTCAGCTTCGTTCAGGCGCAAGCGGGCGCCGAACTGCCGACCGACACGGAGAGGGCGCCTCGCGCGGTGTTCGGACGGGTCGCCTTTGGCAAGAGCCTCGCGGAGGATCGAAGCTTCGGCCGGCTCTGGACGCCTATGGTCGAGATTCTCGCCGATCGGGAACTGGAATCAGGCGCGCGCACGAACTGGGACATCGTGCCGCAACTGCAGGTCGCGCTGAACAGGCGTCAGCACGTACGCGTCAATCTCGGCATTCGACGACCTTTGAACAACACCGAAGGTCGATCAACACAGGTGGCGCTCTACGCCCTGTGGGATTTCTTCGACGGAGGCTTGCGCGATGGCTGGTAGAGGCGCGCTGCTCGGCGCGGCGCTGATTCTGCTCGCGATACCGGTAACGGAGCGGGCCCAAGGTGCGCACGGGCCGCTCGACAGAGAACTGTTTCAGACGTCTGATCGCTGCATGGCGTGCCACAACACCCTCTCGACGTCGGCGGGCGAGGACATTTCCATTGGATTTGCGTGGCGGCCGACAATGATGGCGAACTCGGCGCGCGATCCGTACTGGCAGGCTGCCGTCCGCCGCGAGGCGATGGACCATCCCGAATCGCAGGCAGCCATCGAGGAAGAATGCTCGAAGTGCCATATGCCGATGGCGAATACACAGTCCAGGTTCGAGAAACGCGAGCCGGAGGTGTTCGCCCATCTCGACTTCGATTCCGACGACCGGGTGGACAAGATGGCGCAGGACGGCGTGTCCTGTTCGCTGTGTCATCAAATCAGGCCCGACAATCTCGGTACGCGTGAGAGCTTCGTTGGCGGCTTCGTCATCGATACGACGCGTCCTCTCGGAGAGCGCGAGGAGTTCGGCCCGTTCGAGATCGACAACGGCGAGAACCGCATCATGCGGACGTCGTCTGGTGGTTATCGACCCACCGAGGGGAAGCATATCCGGCAGTCGGAGCTGTGCGCCACGTGCCATACGCTGATTACGACTGCGCTCGGGCCGAACGGGCAGAAGATTGGTGAGTTGCCCGAGCAGATGCCGTACCAGGAGTGGTTCAACAGCGACTTTCGCGACACGCAGAGCTGTCAGAGCTGTCACATGCCGGTGGTCGAGGAACCGGTACGGATGACGAGCGCCCTCGGCAAGTTCCGGGAAGGCGTGTCTCGGCACGTGTTCGTGGGGGGAAATTTCTTCGTTCAGCGCATGCTGAACCGGTACCGCGGCGATCTCGGCGTGCTGGCTCTGCCGGCGGAGCTCGAGAGCGCCGCGGCACGCACCATCGAACACTTGAGGTCCAGGACCGCGAGGGTCGCGATCGATCGTCTGCAGATGACCGGCGATCGTCTGAACGCCGATATCTCCGTCGAGAATCTTGGCGGCCACAAATTCCCGACAGCCTATCCGTCGAGGCGTGCGTGGCTTCACGTGAAGGTCCTCGATCGGAACAACCGGACGGTGTTCGAGTCGGGCGCCCTGAACCCGGACGGCTCGATTACTGGCAACGACAATGATGCGGACGCAACGCGGTTCGAGCCTCACTACGCCGAAGTGTCACAGCCCGATGAGGTGCAGATCTACGAAGACATCATGGTCGGTCAGGACGGCGTGCCGACCACCGGGCTCCTGACTGCCGTGCGCTTTATCAAGGACAACCGCCTTCTGCCCGACGGGTTCGAGAAGCGAAAGGTCGAACAGGACATCGCGCCGCAAGGTGGTGCGACGGCGGACGATGACTTCGTGGGCGGCGGCGACAAGGTCCGCTATTCGATTCCAGCAACCAGCGCACAGGGTCCACTACGGGTTGAGGTCGAGCTGTGGTTCCAGCCCATTTCGTATCGCTGGGCCGCAAATCTCAGGTCGTACAAAGCTGCCGAGCCGCAGCGTTTCACCCGATACTACGATGCCCTGTCATCGGGGTCGGCGGTCATGATCGGTCGCGCGTCGGCGACCGCCGAATAGGATGAGCCTCGAGCTACCAGCGGTGCACCACCGGTGGGGGATAGCTGTGCGAGTTCCACGACGGCGTCCGATACTCCACGCCCCAAATCAACAGTCCTGTCAAGACCAGGATGACCACGCCCAGGAGGATGAATGCGGCGGCAACGCCGCCCATCAGTGGATCGTGAAAGGGGTCGTCCGCGGCGCCCGCGGCCCCCAGTGTTGCTGTGTGGACTAGCGAAGTTGCCATGAGGCCTCCTTGGACGATTTGTGATTCGTGCCCCAACTCTGAAGGGTTCGAATGTAGCCGGCGCGCTCGACCGAGGCCGGGTCGAGAGTTCGCTCGAGGCTGGCCAGTCCGCGGAAATCCTCGAGGCTGAGGAACTCATGGCGCTCCATCCACTCCTCCAGGCCGCGGCGCATCGTCTGCACGTGGGCCGACCCGTGGCGAAGAAGCGCCGAGACCATCTGCACGGCATCTGCGCCGGCGAGAATCGCCTTGATGCCGTCCTCCGGCGTGTCGATGCCGCCAGTGACTGCAAGCGATGGACGGATGCGGCCGTACAGGATGGCCAGCCAGTGGAGGCGCAGCAGCAGTTCGCTGCTCGTGGAAAGCTCCACGTGCGCAGCCGTCTTCATGGTGGTGATGTCGATATCGGCCTGGTAGAAGCGATTGAAGAGGACGAGGCCGTCAGCGCCAGCGGATTCGAACTGGCGCGCCATGTTGCCAAACGCCGTGAAGAACGGTGAGACCTTCACGGCAATCGGGATGCGGAGAATTCGCTTCACCTCGCGAACGATGCCGGCGAACTGCCGCTCGACCGCCGGGGCGGGTGCTTCGAGGTCCGTGATCACTTCGTACAGGTTTAGCTCCAGCGCGTCCGCTCCCGCCTGTTCGATGATCCGCGCGAACTTGAGCCACGACTCGGGGGCAGTCCCGTTCAGCGAGCCGATCACGGGAATGCCGACCGCCTGCTTCACGCGATGCACGTGTTCCGCGTACGCGTCGGGCCCGAACGGGTACTCTTCGCCCTCCGGGAACCGGGCCATCGTTGCGGCGAATGCGGCGTCGGCTGGATCCATCTGCCGGATTCGACCGCCTTCACGCGATGCAGTCAGCTGCTCCTCGAAGAGGGAGTGCAGCACTACGGCGGCGCATCCTGCGTCTTCGAGGCGCCTCACCGTGTCGAGTTGGTGCCCGAATGGCGAGGCACCGGCCATGAAGGGATGCGAAAGGCGAAATCCAAGATACGACGTCGCTGTTTCCATGGCCGGCACCTCTCCGCGACCGATTACTCGTAACCCATATCCACCGTGCGAATGCGCTCGTTTGCTTGCTGTATGGCGTCACGCTGCGTTTCCACAAGGTCTGTGACGGTCGGTGGCAGCATGCCGTTGAGCGCCTCGTCATAGGCATCGAGCGCTGCGTGCTCGCCGCGCTCTGCTTCCGTCACAATCGTGTGATCGTGCTGGCCGGGCACCAGGTCTCGCAGCAGCATCCATCCCCGGTGGAGCGTGCCGGCGTTCGTTCCGCCGTCTGTCAGCCCTCCCAGGCGGTGGAGATGCGGCACAAGGTCCTCGGCGAATTGCTTGCGCTGCGCAGACAGATCAGCAAACAGGCTCTTCAACACGGGAGCGCCGACATGCTCAGCCGCCGTGCGGAATCCACGCTCGCCGTCCTTGCAGATTTCGATGAGGTGATGAAGCGCATCTCGTTCAGTTCGTTCAGCCATCGCATCCTCCAGCATTGCGGGACCTGTTCCGGTCCCGTATATCTCAGTGCAGATTGCGGGCCAACGAACAGGGCGCGTCGATGTACAAGAGTGGATGCGTGCGGACGGTGCAATCGGGAATAGTGCCCAGCGGCGCGGAAAACTTCGCGGCGGACGTGAGCGCTCAGTTCGCCGCCATGTACCGCTCGTGGCATGCCTCGCAGGTGGCGTAGACGCGATCGCTAGCTTGTTCGAGCGCGTCGCGATCTTTGGCGTCCGCCGCTTTCATCACCGTTTCCGCCTCCTGGACCAACGCGCGAGCCATCTCCATCCACTTCGCCTTGTCCTTGGCCAGGGCGTCGGTCATGAGCAGCTTGCCGGATTCGGCAAGCGTAACCGCTTGTTTTCGTATGGCGCCCCACCCCTCAGCGGCGGTTGGCGGTTCCGCCGAACCGGCGAAGATGGCGTCCGATGCCGGGATCGTCATGGTCGTCATGACCTCCTTGACGGTCCTCGGCGTCTGTCCTGCGTCTTGCCGCGCGGACGCAACGGAAGCGAGCGTCGCCATGGCTACGATGGCAATCGTGATGATTGTTGTGCGCATAAAGGGTTGCCGTGTGCAGCTTGCGCGCCAACTTCGATCGGCAGCGACTGAAGCCGAGAGCCTCCACCGTGCGAACTTTCCCGCTTTTCGCGAAAAAATCGGTCTCCGCCGCTTCGCATGCTGCAGATGCGGCGCGAAACGCTCAAGCAACCGCGAAAACGCACGTGGCACTGCAGTTGCGACACGTGCCTCCATGACTGCCAATCCACGCACTCGCCGCGCTCGAGTCTCGACCGAAACCGCTCCGATGCTTTGCTGGGTCTTCCGTCACGGCACCGCCACGATGACCTGCGAGGTTGACGCGACCGCCGACCGTCACTTCGATGTCTGCGTTGTGCCCCATTGGAATGTGGCGGCGTCTTCGATCGAACAATTCGATGACCCGATCTCCGCGTTCGAGCGGCACGCAGACATCGCCCGTCGGCTCCGCCAGACTGGTTGGACGGTCGCAGATCACGGACCCACGGGGCGCACTGGCGCGCGTCGCACGCCGACACTGCTGGCAGCGTAGAGGGTGGATTCATTCATTGCGCTCGACCGTGGACTCGACGAACTCGAACACGAGCTGAGCGCGATCAGATCGGACATGGTGGCGGCGGAGCGCCATCTTCTCGGCCGGTGGAGCAGCGTGCCGGATGCGAGGCGAGACAGTGCGCGCAATCTGCTGCACTACCTGGCGATGCGCCGCCGAGATTTGCGCGCGCTCCAGTTGCAGCTCGCCGCGCGGGGATTGTCGTCGCTCGGGAGAGCCGAGTCGCAGGCGCTGGCGGGCGTTGGTGCAGTGCTGGCGATTGTGCGCAACCTCCGGGGCGACACGCTCGGGCCGGGCGACGAGCTTTCGATTCCGAGTGTGTTGGGCGGCCGGGAGCTCCTCGAGGCGAATACGTGCGCGCTCTTGGGAACGCCACCGCCAGGGCGGGACGTCCGAATCATGGTGACGATGCCGAGTGAGGCGGCCGACGACCCCGATCTCATCCACGATCTCCTCGCATCCGGCATGGACTGTATGCGCGTCAACGCCGCACACGACGACGCGAATGCGTGGGATCGGATGTTGCGGCACCTCGAGCATGCACGCGCGTCGACAGGCCGCCCATGTCGCACCGTAATTGACGTAGCGGGGCCAAAGCTCCGAACGGGACCGATTCAACCCGCCTCGCCCGTTCTCCGCTGGCGCCCGAGTCGCGATGCGTATGGACGAGTTACCTCCCCCGCGCGCGTTTGGCTGACGCCCATTGATCAACCACAGTCGCCGGCGGAACCGGCAAACGCCGTGTTGCCGGTTTCGCGCGGCTGGCTCGACGAAAGGTCGCCTGGTGACGTCGTCAAACTGTTCGACGCTCGCGGCTCGATGCGTGAGCTGTCGATCGTCGCGCGTGCAGAGGGTGGTGTCTGGGGAGAATCGCAGCAGACTGCGTACATCGTGCCCGGTACAACGCTCCACGTGACGCGCGGGCAATCGCGCGGCGCGACGGACGTCGGCGATCTGCCGCCGGTACCGCAGACGATCGGCCTGGTACCCAGCGATACCTTGATTCTCACGCGCAGTCTCGAACCGGGCACGCCGGCCATCCGGGGCAAGCACGGTGATGTGATCGAGCCCGCCTCGATCGGCCTGACACTGCCACAAGTATTTGACGACGTCAGGCCCGGCGAGCCGATCTGGCTCGATGACGGCAGCATCGCCGGCGTCATCAGATCCGTCAGTCCCACTCGGATCGAGGTGGGAATCACGCGCACGAAGCCAGGCGGTGCAAAGCTCGGCGCCGACAAGGGCGTGAATCTTCCCGAAAGCACGCTCCGCCTGCCGGCGCTAACGCCAAAGGACCGCGAGGACCTGCGCTTCATCGATGGACGCGCCGATCTGGTCGGTTATTCGTTCGTCCGTACTGAAGAGGACGTCCGCGAGCTCCAGTCACATCTCGAGACCGTCCGTGGGCGGCAGATGGGGATCGTGCTGAAGATTGAAACGCGCAAGGCATTCGAGCAGCTTCCCGCGCTGCTCCTCGCCGCGATGAGCAGCCCCTCGGCGGGTGTGATGATCGCCCGCGGCGATCTTGCGGTCGAATGCGGGTACGAGCGGCTGGCGGAGGTCCAGGAGGAAATTCTCTGGATGGCCGAAGCTTCACACACGCCGGTCATCTGGGCGACTCAGGTCCTGGAAAACCTCGCCAAGATCGGCATCCCGTCGCGTGCGGAGATCACCGACGCCGCCATGTCCGAGCGCGCCGAATGCGTGATGCTGAACAAGGGGCCTTATGTCGTGGAAGCCGTACGGGTGCTGAACGACATCCTCACGCGTATGCAGGCGCACCAGCGGAAGAAGAGCGCGATGTTGAGGGATCTCCGCGTGGCCGAGCGTTTTCTCGATTCATAGGGGCGGACCCTACGGTCCGCCCCAGCCGTCCCGCCTTACTCTTCCCGGTCGATTCGAAGCTTGTTCGTGACCGACATCACGGAGAAGGTGTTGCGGGCGATGGCTTCCGCCTTCCGTCGCTCGACCTCGGAATTGACGACACCAGTCAGCGTGACGTTGCCGCGCTCTACGATGACGTGGATGGGCGGGTTGACCTGAATTGCGTAGCGGACGAAGAGGTCGTCGCCGTAGATCTGCCGCGCCACGGCATACCGCAACTGGTCGTCGAACAGGGAAACGGGCAGCGTCCGCACGTCGTTGCGCACGTCCTGCACTCCGGGCACATGTGCGGCCAAGTCGGCAAAGGCTTCCGCCTTGTACGGCATTGTCACGCGTCCGGTGAGTGTAACGATGCCGTCGTGAACCTCGACGTTCGCGTCGTCGAATATCGTGAAGAAGACGTACCGTTGAAGCTTGGTGGCGACTTGCGCGGCAATGCGGTCGTCGCTTTCGCCGAGCGGCACCGACAATTCACTGACGACAGATATTACGTCGTCGACCTTGCCGGTCTCTTCGACGGCGCGCTGCTTGATCCACAGCGTTGGTACCGTGCCGCGAAGCGTCACGATTCCGCTCACGACCGACACACCGACGCTGGTGATGTGCTCGTCAGCCAGACGGGCTGTGACAAGTCGTCCGATGGCTTCATCCGATGCCGCCCGCTGTGCGACCGCGCTAGTGGAGGCGGCAAGGAGCAATACGAATGTGACTCCGGCAGACACTCTGCGCATGATGAACCTCACGTTTCCGCGCCCGCGCGGTGCACGTGATGCACGTGCTGATCGTGGTACTCGCGGGCATTGTCATGGTGATGAGGAGCGTGGCGGCTGAATCTGCCCACGTGCAGCAGCCGCGCGGCCCCAAACGCGATTGGCACGCCGATGCCGGTTGCGACGGCGCCCATTTTCAGTTGCGCGAGAACCGGCCCGATGGGAAATACGGCTGTAGCGAAGAACAGCCCGAAGGTGAACCCGCCGGATGTGGCGAATGCGAGCACGGCCAGGTCGCGCCAGTGCAACCGGGCGGGCAGGTGTAGCCCCAGCGCAAGCGCCAGACCGATGGCCGCCAGTATTCCGAGCGGTTTCCCGATGAGGGCGGCGGCGAGGAGCGCCCATGTTCCCGTGTCGTAGCCGCTCAGCGTCACGCCGGCGTTTACGAACCCGAACAAGAACAGCACGCCCTGGATCGGATATTTCCAGACGTGCTCGAAATGCCGTCGCGAGTCATGCCGCCCGTGTGGCGCGTCTGTGAACAACTCGAGGTTTCGCGGGGCGTGAGGCAGGAACGGCACTATCGGCACGAGTGCAAACGCGGGATGAAGCCCGTCGAGATACAGCGCCCACCACGACAGCGGTCCACACGCGAGCAGATAGGGCCAGAACGTGCGCACGTTCCAGCGTCGCAGCACGAACGCCAGGCCGAGGGCCGCGGCCATGAAAGCGGCGCCACCGGGTCTGATCTCGACAAAGGCGTGCCGAGACGCGATGGCGAGCATCCCAAGTGCATCGGCTGTGATCGCCAGGAGTAACAAGAACGGAATGGCGGCGTGCCGCCGGAAGATCGCCTTGACGATGAAGTACGCGAAGGCGAGATCGACGGCGCCGGCGACGGGCCATCCTGGCGAGAGCACGAGCTCGTACCTCCACCCGATGTAGGCGAGGTACACGAGCGCTGAGCCGACGAGCCCACCGGTCGCCGCAACGACAGGCATCGCCCAGCGCCGCCACGTGTGCAGGGCGCCGCCGGGCATCACCTCTTCGACGACCTCCTGCGTGATGAGGGCGAAAAAGAGCGCCATCCCAATCTCATTCACGACGAACGCGAGGTCGTGAGCCACCGTGAAATAGCTCTCCGGCCGGGTGTTGGCCCAGACGATCGCCATGAGGCCGCCGATGGGCAGCAGCAGAAAGTGATCGATCGTGAAACGAAAGAGCGCTCCGGACTGCCAGCGTCGAGGTTCAGCCACCATGGTCCTCTCCTGTCGTGCGCTACGTCGTCGGGCGCCTGCTGATCACTCCTGAATCAACGGTGATTCCGGTCCGGGAAATTGCCCGGAACATCATTTGATTTCCGGCGATTTCGACCAACATGAACGTTCGGTCCTGGTCAAAGCCGGCGGCGGTCATGGCCGAGGGCTCGAGGTCTCCCTTGCGCAACCGCCCGCCCGACCCCTCGACAAAGTACGTGATCCCTTTTTGCGGCTTGAGGCGCTCGTAGATGTGATCGTGGCTCGTGAATACGACGCTCACGCCAAATCGCACGAGCAACGGCTCCAGCACGACGCGCAACTCGACGTCCGATCCGTGGCGGCCACCGTTGGAGTACAGAGGATGATGGAAATAGGCGATCTTCCACAGTTCTTGACTGTCCCTCAGGACGTCCTCGGTCCACGCAAGCTGTTTCGGGTCCAGCAGGTTCGTATCGAGCACCACAAATCGAACGTTCTGCCGCACGAACGTGTAGAACCGCTCGCCCCCCATGTTGAAGCCAGGATAGAAGCGGTTCTCCTGCTTGTCGTGGTTGCCCAGCGCACCGTAGAAACGCACGCCACTCTCGAGCAGTGGTTGGTAGGGCTTCTGGAACTTCGTGATGAAATCCTGCGGCTCCTGCCGGCCGTACATGTTGTCGCCGAGCGCGATGACGAGCTCGAACGGGAACGTCGCCCTGGCCGCCGCCATCTGCTGACCGATTTCGTACTGCGGGCGGTCGCCATCACCAGCGTCGCCGACCACGGCGAACTTGAGCGACTCCGGCCGAGGCGCGGCGGTCAGGAATTGCGCCGGGGGTGCTGGCGCGCCAACTGCGGCGCCGGGCGCCGCGGGCTGTGCCGATGGCTGCCACACCGCGGTTGCCGTGAGCAAGACAACCGGGAGCGCAAGGGCGAGATGTCGTCGCACGTCGGCCTCCTCAGGGTCGGACCGTCTCGTACTTCTTGATCTCCCACTCCACCAGCATGCCGTCGTGCCCATCGAGCTGCTGAATCAGCTTCGTCAGAGGCCGAATCTTCTGGTGGAAGGGCACTGTGACTTCGTAGACCAGCTCGTTGGGCGACGATCTGTGCAGCTCGTACGTGACTCCCTTCTGCCCGAGCGCGTGCTCGAGGTCAGGCTTCAGCCGCCCGGGATTCTTGGTGGAAATCTTCAAGTCGAAGCGGGAGCGTGCCGCCGGTTCCAGCGATTCCAGCAGCCAGAGCACGCCAATCACGAACACGCACGAGACAAAGGCAAAGAGGAACATGCCGCTTCCGGCCGTGAGTCCCAGCGCTAGTGCGATGAGCATGACGCCGGCGTCCTTGACATCCCTGATGCGCGCGCGATAGCGGACCAGCCCGGCAGCACCAACGATGGCAAAGGCTTTCGCGAGGCTTTCCCCGACGACGACGATGATGATGGCGCCGACGATGGCGAGGAGGATTTGTGCCTGAATGACGTGCGCCGAGCGGGGCACGATCTCGCTGCGTACGGGGCGCACGACTCCGAGCGCCGCGCCCAGCAGCGCCGCCACGGTCAGCACGAGCAATCCGTGCCCGACTGCTGGCACGAGAGGGGCAACGTTCGATAAGAGGCCGTTCATGACGCAGGTCCTCCCCCGGTTCCGACGAGGGCGAGGCCGTCGCGGATCTTGGATTGCAGCCGCCGGATGAAGCGGTCGCCCACTGCCGGCTCGTAGCCCCCTGCGAGGAAGGCTTCGCGCCATTGACTGTCGGTCAGGCCGGCCAGCAGGTCGCACGCCCAGCGCACATCCTCCGGCGTGATGCGTCCGCGCACGAGCTCCTGATGCCAGCCGTGGTACTCGAACTTCACAAAGCCGTTCTCCACTCCTTCGATGAATCCGTGCTGCTCGAACCGCTCGATATCCCCCCGTGCGGGTGTCACACGGCCGGTTCCACCGAGAGCGGTGCCCAGATCGCGGACGACGTACCAGCGTTGGACGAGATCCCCTTGCTCGCGGAACTCGTACAGAGTGTTGTTAGAGTTCTTGAGGTCAGAGCTGTTGAACATCATCAGGATGACGAGCAGTCCCTGGTAGGGGCGCGTGCCCACGAACGGGTTTTGCTGCCATGACCAGTCGCCGACATCCTTCAGGGACGGATCGCTCAGGCGAAAACGGCCGCCGGCCGTCCGGCGCGTGCCGCTGGGGTCGGCGACCGTGAAGGCCCGAAGGTAGTACACGGGTGGTTGGTGGTATCCGACGGCGGACAGCACGCGTGACAGCACCACCTCGATCGGCCCCTCACTGAGCCGGCCGTCAAGCGGCGGCTGCTTCACTTTCCAGATGCGTCCGGCGGGATCGCGAACCGTCATGCCCGGATTGACGCCACCCCGTTTTTCCTCGATGAACGTGTAGGTGGCCTCTGGATCCGGTGCGCGCTCAGGTCCCCATGGACCGTAGAAGAGGTCCTGCGATCCAAGGTCGGCTGGTTGCTCCCAGAGTTCCGCGATGCGCGCTTCACCCGCCGGCGCCGTCGGTAACATCGCCGGCGGCACACAGGTAGGCATGTACATCGCGAAGACAACCGGCACCGCGAGCATGAGTACGCGGCCCATATGAGTCTCCCCTCATGGCACGAACGGCACGGCCGCCGTGCGCTGCTTCAGACGCCCGAAGCGGAACGGGTCGTTCAGCCGCAGCTGAATACGCCACCCCTCGTGTCCCTTGGCGACGTCGAAACGCGCAAACGTAGAGGCACCCGAGTGCACCCGCATGCCCGCCCCGTACGCCGTGCGCGCCAAGTTGAGATCGGCAGCACGGGGTGCCACGTTTCCTGCGTCGACAAACAGCGCCGCGTCAACGTGAGGCATGAGCGCCCACCGCGACTCTGCGTTGACAACCACCATGTCACGGTCGTGAAATCGGTAGTCCCCATAGGAGCGAACGGTGTTGTGTCCTCCGAGGCTTGGCAACAGATAGAAGGGAACTTCGCGGCTTTCTGTCGTCGTCGAAAAGACGCCCCAGCCGTGAACGACGAGCACGGAGCGACCGGCGAGCAATGGCACGAAGTGGGCCCCTTCAATCTCATACCGTTCGAAGGCGAAGGCTCCCTGATCACGATCTCTGAATTCCGCCCAGGCGGCACGATATAGCCCTCCCTGCGACGGATGCCCAGGGTGGTCGCGCGTATCGGCGACGATCGACATGTCGGCGTGGAGAAACCCAGGCTGCCGGACCAGATGGGCGCCAGGCTCGCCAGGGAACTGCTGCATGGTGTCGGGCAAATCGCGGTCGAAGGGACCGGTGGACGACGACAGACCCGGGCGGCTGAGCCACCCTATTCGGCTGGTCAGCGATACGGCGCGACTCGGCCGCACGACGGCATACAGCACGGCATCCGACGCCTGCAGCCGGTAGTCGCTCTGCCCGGCCTCGGTGGAATCAGCACCCCCTCCGTAGTAGACGAGCTGCGTGAGGTCCTGCCAGAACACCTGTGAGCCGATCGCGACGTGATCGGCTGCGAGCGACGGGAACTCGAATCGGGCTTGCGCGGTCTTGTAGGCGCGCCACGAGATGGCCGTCGAGAGATCGATTACCGCCCTGCCGGTGAAAAGGTGATGTCGATAACCGGGGCCAAAGGAGATCCAGCCGGCACCGGTGATCATGCGCCCGACGTCCGGATAGAACCCGTCTTTCGCGGTGGCGGTGTCGTCGCCCTTGAACTCGGTGACGAAGTCCACCGCCTTGGTCACGATGGTCGGTTCCGGGAAGAGCGCCGCTGGCGGTTCCTGGGCCGCGACCGGCGCCGCAATCGCCGCCGTCACCGCCAGCGCCGCCGCAACACGTTCGAGACGCCGCCGCGTCGTCGTTTCGAGCAACTTGCGACGCCGTTCAACGCGATGCCAGTCGTTGTGGTGCTCGGTCGCGACGATCTGTCCATCGCGCTCAACGAGCAGTGTCCAACCGCTGCGCTCCGCCAGAGCGACGGAGACTCGCGTTGCCCCGCGATCGTCGTCCCACCGTGTTACGGACATGCGTGCGCCCTCCACTTTTCTTCACGTGGGGGCATCATGTGTGCCAGTGCGTCCGTCGCGGACAGTGCGCAGACTCGAAGGTTATGGCGCACGGGGGCGTAGGCGCCGCGCACTTTTCCTGAGAGCCCCGAAATAGTCCGCGTAGGTGCTGCCGGCTCGAGCCGAGTGACGTGATCCGCGGCGGCCGCGGGGAGGGGGTTGCGAGGAGGGTCGCCACCGCGCAGGACTCTTGCAGGTGACGGGATGAAGATGCGTGGGACTGGCCTCAGGACATCCGCCATCATCGTGGCGTTCGCCGCGGGTGTATCCGTGGTCGCGGCATCGAACCCGCCGGTACAGCCGTTCGCCTTCCTGACGCCAGCGCTGCATCTGAATGCCGCCGATCGCAGCAGCCTCGAGGCGGGGAAGGCTATCGCGAAGGTGCTGCCCAGCCGTGACCGGGAGCTCGCGGTCGTTGCAGCCGTCCGCACCAGCGCTCCACCCAAGCGCCTGATCTCATGGATGCAGCGGATTGCCGTAATGCAGCAGGGGCGCTACGTGCCCGTTGTCGCACGCTTCTCGAGCCCTCCGCAGATCGAAGATCTGGATGCTTTGAGGCTCGACGACGGCGACTTTGACGACATTCGAGACTGCCGGCCCGGCGACTGCGGGCTCAAATTGAGCGGAGACGAGATCGGGCGACTGCAACAACACATCGACGGGCGGAGCTCGTGGAAGCAGGACGTCGAGGAGGAGTTCCGGCGCGCGCTTCTACAACGGGCGGCCGAATACCTCGCCGAGGGCGACTTCGGGCTGGGCCCCTACGACGATGATTCGACCCCAGTGTCGGCCGACGTGGAGTTTGCCGCGCTGACGGATCACCTCGGTTTGATATCACCACAACTGCCTGGCGTTGCCGAATACCTCCAGCTTTTCCCGCGTATCGATCACCCAGGAGTCGTTGACTCGTTTCTCTACTGGTCCAGGGAGACACTCGGCTTCAAGCCCATTACTAGCATTACCCACATGACGCTCCTGCGCAGCGATGTGCCCGGAGTGCCGGCTGCCCTCGCCATCTCGAAGCAGGTGTACGCCAACCACTACAAGGACAGCGCGGTCGGGGTGACTGCCATCGTGGGCTCGGGAGTACCGCAATATCTGGTGTACGCGCATCGATCGCATGTGGACGTCCTCGACGGCGTGTTCGGCGGCCTGGTGCGGCGCATCATCGAGCGGCGAGTGAACAGCGAGGCGCCCACGATCCTCAACGCTCTCCGCGCGAAGCTCGAGGCAGGCGATCCTCCGTAGCACGACGAGTGGTGCGGACCGCTATACGGCTCTAAACGAGAATGTCGTACCTGTTGTGATGAGCCGTATAGCGGTCCTAGGCGCGCGGAGCGCGCCAAAAAAGAGACTGGCTAACCAGCCAAGGGCTCTCACTTCACGCTCGCGATTGGAGGGATATCAAGGGCCGAGTCCTTGGCTGGTTTCAGCCGGCGCGCCGAAACGTCGGCCCCGCCGACCGCTGGCGCAACCGTGAAAATGTTCGCAGTAAGCTATACGCGAGGCTCGCCGCGTGCAATCACTGGATCCGAAAGACCACGCCTCGCAGGTACTGCGGGCGCTCATCAATTCTGCTGTCGACGGCATCATCGTCATCGACGCACAGGGACGAATCGAGACGTTCAACCCTGCCGCCGAACGGCTGTTCGGCTATCGCGAGGAGGAGGTCGTCGGCCGCAACGTCACGATGCTGATGCCGTCACCGTACCGGGACGAGCATGACCGCTATCTGTCGCGATACCTCGAGACCGGTCACGCCAAGATCATCGGCATCGGGCGCGAGGTAATCGGACTGCGGCGTGATGGCACCGTCTTCCCGTTGCACCTGTCCGTCGGTGAAATGACGGTCGGGTCCGAGCGCAAGTTCACAGGCATCGTGCACGACCTCACCGAGCGCGTGCGGCTTCTGGAGCAGTTGCGCGCCAGCGAGGAACACTGGCGATCGGTTATCGAGTCGGCCGTCGACGGCATCGTGGTCATCGATGCGCACGGACGAATCGAAGCCTTCAATCGTGCGGCCGAGCGTCTGTTCGGCTACAAGGCGTCAGAAGTACTGGGTCGGAACGTCAACGTGCTGATGCCCTCGCCGTATCGTGAGGAGCACGATGCCTATCTGGCGCGCTACCTGGCGACAGGGGACGCCAAGATCATCGGCATCGGCCGCGAGGTCACGGGAGTGCGCCGCGACGGCACGACATTTCCGGTGCGTCTCTCGGTGGGTGAAATGTCGATCGGCGGCGAACACAAATTCACGGGCATCCTCCACGATCTGACCGCCAGCGTACAGATGGAGGAGCAGCTCCGCGAACAATCAGCGCTCGTGCGGCTCGGCGAGATGGCTGCGGTCATTGCCCACGAGGTCAAGAACCCGCTTGCGGGGATCCGCGGCGCCGTGCAGGTCATTGGAGGACGATTGCCGTCCGGCAGCCGTGACGCCGCAGTTGTTGACGAGATCGTCAGCCGCATCGACGCGCTCAACCGGCTCATTCAGGATCTGTTGCTGTTTGCGCGGCCCCCACAGCCGAATCCGTCGCTCGTCGATGTCTCACCGCTCATTACGACCACCGTCGACCTGCTGAGCGGCGACCCGGCGTTGAGCGGAATCGATATTCAGATGGAAGGATCATCCCCTCCTGTTCGTGCGGATCCCGAGCTGCTGAAAATCGTCTTTCAGAACCTGATCGTGAACAGCGCCCAGGCGATGCGCGGCAGTGGCCGGATCCGCATAAGGGTTCACACGGCTGACCAGAGTTGCCAGATCATATTTGTCGACGCGGGTCCGGGAATTCCTCCCAACATCCGCGAGAAAATCTTCAGCCCTTTCTTCACGACCAAAGCACGCGGGACCGGTCTCGGTCTTCCGACCGCGAAGCGGCTGCTGGAGGCGCACCAGGGGACCATCCATATCGAGTGTCCGCCTGCGGGCGGTACCACGGTCACCATCCGCTTGCCCCTTGCGCGAGTTGCGGCAACCGGCCCGAGTGGATGGACCGCTTCTTGAAACTGTGTGCGCGGTAGCGCTTCAGTGGGGCAGCAATTCAGCTGGTTCAGCCGCCACAAGAGCGGCGAAGGATGGCGGCAATTGGGCCAATTTCCCCATGAGTGTGGAATTTTTCAGGTATGACCGGATCGAGTCCTCATCTTTGCGTGCTCGTCATCGAGGACGAAACGTTGATCCGCTGGTCGATTGCTGAAACGCTCGCGCAGAAAGGGCATCACGTCGTCGAAGCCAGCAATGCCAATGCGGCCGTTCAGCTCCTCCGCGACACTCCCGGGCCGATTGACGTAATCCTGCTCGATTACCGCTTACCGGACTCAGACGATCTCGGTCTGTTGCGCAGCATCCGGCACATCCGGCCAGACAGCGCGGTGGTGATGATGACCGCGTTCGGTACGCCGGAGGTCACGAAAGACGCCATCGAGCTCGGGGCGTACCGTGTGTTGAACAAGCCGTTCGACATGCACGGTCTCGAATCGTTGGTGCAGGAAGCGCACGCCAGGTCCAGCAGTCTTTCTCGTCCGCATTAGGCACACGAAGTGCTTTCCATGGAACTGGAAGGCGTTCGTGCTCAACCAACATGCTGTCGCGCTCGTGTGCCTGTGTCTGGCGACGCTCGAGGTGCGCGGACAGGAACAACTGCCGAGCGCTGACGCCCGCGCGACGACCCGACCAGCCGAACCGGCCGCAGTCGCGGCGGTTCGTGATGCGCACGACGGACTCGTCGGTGCCATTACTGACCACGTCGTCAAGGACGGCGACACGCTGCGGAGCATCGCGGCACGATTCGGTATCGAGGTTGCCACGCTTGCTCGTGAGAATGGTTTGCGCGCGGACGCCAGGCTCGCATCGGGTCAAGCGATGCGCATCGATAACCGTCACATCGTGCCAGCGGCCCTCGACTCGGTCGAGCTCGTCATCAACATTCCTCAGCGGATGCTGTTCTACCGCGGCGGCGACGGTGCGATGGTCGGATATCCCGTGGCCGTCGGCCGTCCTGATTGGCCGACGCCCAGTGGAACATTCGTTGTGGCGGTCCTCGAGCGACATCCCACCTGGGACGTGCCGCCATCGATCCTCGAGGAGAGCCGGCGGAAGGGGCGGATTCAATCGCCGGTCGTCCCGCCTGGTCCCGACAACCCGCTCGGCGATTTCTGGATAGGTTTGAGTCTTGCCGGAATTGGCATCCACGCCACCAACGTGCCGTCCAGCATTTTCGGCACCGTGTCGCACGGCTGCATTCGGGTCCATCCCGACGATATCGCTCAGCTATTTGAGCGCGTCCAGGTTGGAGCGGCCGGACGAATCATCTACGAGCCCACTCTACTGACGGTTCACGACGATACGGTCTACCTCGAGGTTCATCGCGACGTCTATCGGCGCGTTGCCGCCGAGCCGCGCGCGTCGGCGCGGACGCTGGCATCGGCGGCCGGAGTGTCGGAGCGGATCGACTGGACGATTGCCGATACGGTTGCCTCTCGGCGCGAGGGGATCGCACGCGACGTCACCCGCGTCCCACGCACGCACTGAACTGCCGTCGTACAACCCGCGGGATTTTTCGCGAACCGCTGAAAGTTTCCTGACCGTCGGCTTGGTGAGCGCCACGGTCAGCCACGCAGCACCCACCTTCGCCGTGGCCGCGCGCTTGCACCGTCACTGAACGAGGGTCGTTTTCAATGGCTTTTATCGACTTTCTCCGATCGACGCCGGGGCGAGTGCTCCGTGTGGTCGTGGGCTTCGCGTTGATTGCATACGGCGGCACCCAGGGGTCACTCTTCGGTCTCATCCTGATGATGGTGGGCATGGTGCCGACGGTCACAGGCGTGGCGGCCATCTGCCTGCTCGAGGAGATCGTCAAGACGCGCGAGGCGCGCAGCGTGACACGCGGCCACCCGCGCGAAGGTCGCGCGTAGCGCTAAGACCAGGGCAGATCGCGGAAGGCTGACATGTTTGATCTCATCACTGGAAACGTCACCCACGCGCCCCGTCCTCGAACGGCGCCCGTGATTGTTTCGATTGCGGCACATGCTGCGCTCGTGGGCGCGGTCGTTGTCGGCACTGTGATGTTCGTACACGCGCCAATCCCCGAGCTGCCGATGATGATGGCGTTCGTCGCCCCGCCGCCGCCCCCTCCCCCACCGCCGCCGCCCGCGCTGCCGCCCGTAGAAAAGGCGCGGACACTGAAGCCGCTGCCGACCTCGGGCGATGTGGCGCCTGTCGAGCCGCCGATGCAGATCGAGCCCGAAGCGCCGGTGGCCGACATCGGCGAAGGTGAAGTTATTGGCGGGGTGCCCGGCGGAATCGCAGGAGGCGTCATCGGTGGCGTGATGGCCGAGATTCCGCCGCCACCACCACCTCCTCCTCCGGCTCCACGCGCGCCGATCCGCATGGGTGGTCAACTCAAGGAGCCGACGCTGATTCATCGCGTCGATCCGGAGTATCCGATGCTGGCTCTCGTCAGACAGATGGAAGGCGTGGTCATCCTCGAAGCCATTGTCGACGAGGAAGGACGCGTAGAAAGCTTGAAGGTGCTGCGGTCGCCAGGCGTGTTCGAAGAAGCCGCACTCGCGGCGGTCAGGCAGTGGCGATACTCTCCAGTGCTGCTGAACGGACGCCCCGAGAAGTTCATCTTGACAGTGGTCGTCTCGTTCCATCTGGAGAAGTAGACACGGCCGGCAAGAGGTATGGATGAAGCTCGGAGTCATTGCACTCGATTACGACGGGACGATCGCGGAGCACGACCGGTTGCATGCCGCCATTCGTGACGCGATTGCCGATGCACGCACGAGAGGCATCACGGTATTCGTCGTGACGGGACGCAGCCTTGACGCGCTGCGCCGCGTCGCTGGCGACCTTCATTTCGTTGACGTCGTCATTGCCGAGAACGGGGCGGTTGTCCACTTTCCCGAAAACGAGTACACGACCGTGCTTGCGCCTGCCGCGCCGACGTCGCTGACCGTCGAGCTGCAGCGTCGCGGCATTGCGGCGACGCCTGGGCAATGTCTGGTCGACTGCGCCACCTCCGACGCGCTGCAGATCCTCGACGCGATTCAGCAGATGGAGCTCCCCCTCGTGCTGGCCTTCAACCGCTCCCGCGTCATGGTGCTGCCCCAGGGCATCAGCAAGGCCACTGGGCTGCAGGTCGCGCTCGACATGCTTCGCCTGTCGCCGCGCAACGCGGTCGCCGTGGGAGATGCGGAAAACGATCACGCGCTGCTGCAGCTTGCAGAAGTCGGAGTAGCAGTGGAATGGGGCAGCGAAGCGCTCAAAGAGGCAGCCGACCTGATGGTCAAAGGAACAGGACCCGCGGCTGTGGCCGGGTACGTCCGGACGATTGCCGCGTCAGGTCGGATGCCCATTCCCCCAAAGGCGCGGCGACATCTGCGCCTGGGGCACACGGAGGACGGGCGCGAGTTCTCGCTGGCCGTGCGTGGTCGAAACGTGTTGATTGCGGGGGATGCCAAGTCGGGGAAATCGTGGATCGCCGGGTTGCTGTGTGAGCAGCTCATCCTGCACGGCTACTGCATGTGCGTTCTCGATGCCGAAGGGGACTATCGCTCGCTGGAGGCGCTGCCCGGCGTGACCGTTCTTGGCGGGGAAGATCCTCCGCCGACGCCGCGCGAGCTGTTGAGCGCGCTGCGTTACCCGGATCGAAGCCTCGTCATCGACCTGTCGCACGTTGCTCACGAGCAGAAGATCGACTACATCCGATCCGTGCTGCCGGCGCTGAATGTCATGCGCCGGCGGACAGGACTCCCGCACCGCATCCTCTTGGACGAGGCGCACTACTTTCTGCACGACGCGGCGGCGAAGCACCTGCTCGATCTCGAGACGAACGGCTACATCATCGTCACCTATTGCGCATCACGGTTGCCTCAGGAGCTGCTGGCGGCCACTGAGGTGATGCTCGTGACCTGTGAGTCGAATCCCGCTGAGATCGACGCGCTGTGCAAGCGGTGCGCAAGCTGTCAACAGCTGGAAGGCGCCGGGGCCCGCTGGTTGGCGCTGATGCGTCTTTCGCTGGGCCAGGCCGTGGCGCTGCCAATCACGGAGGAGGCCGGCGGCGGGCTGAGAATGTTCAACATCGGTCAGCGGCTGACGCCGCATGTGCGTCATCGGCAGAAGTACGTCGACGTCCCGGTGACGGAGAGTCGCGCCTTTCAGTTCGCTGAAAATGGCGTCCCGCCGCTACGTGCCCGCACGCTACGGCAGTTCGTCGACGCGCTCGAACACGGGACGGCAGCCGCTCTGGGCCCGTATCTACGCCGCGGTGACTTCTCGCGCTGGATTTCTGATGTGTTTGGCGACAACGCACTGGCCGAGGAGTTGCGTACCGAGGAGCAAAGGTTCCGAACGCGTGTGGATGACGACGTCCTGCCAGAGATCGTGGGCGCGATCCGCGCGAGGTACGACCTGACTGAGGACGAGATGGCATGAAGGGGGAGGCATATATGACGATGCGTTTTGCGCTGGCGGTGGCCGTTCTTGTTGTCGTGACACCCACGTGGGGAACGATGAGGCACGACATCGGCGTCGCCGCGACGGCACAACAGGAAGGGTCGGGCACGCAGCCTCAACGGGGCATGCAGGACATGATGAAAATGCACGAGCAGATGATGGCCGACATGAAAGCAAGCCAGACCAAGCTCGAGGTGCTGACGAAAGACATGAATGCCGCCTCGGGTAGTGCGAAGGTTGATGCCATGGCTGCCGTCGTCACGGAGCTCGTCCGTCAACAGACCGCGATGCACGACCGAATGGGCCAGATGCACGAACAGATGATGTCGGGCCGCGGCATGATGGGCGGCCGCATGATGGGACGCTAACCCCGCCCGCCGGAGGCGAGTATGAAACCGTTACCGCACCATTACAGCGTCCGCCTTGCCGGCGCACCCGCAGGTGACGCGCAGCTGTTCGCCGTGAATCGTCCTGTGCTGCGCGCCGCCCCGCCAGTCGAGTACGACGGGCCTGGTGATGAATGGAGCCCCGAGCATCTGCTGCTCGCTGCCGTCCAGAGCTGCTTCCTCTTCACGCTGCGTGCGGTCGCGCGTCTGTCAAAGGTGGAGTTTGCCAGCCTGGAGGTGGAGACCGAAGGAACTGTGGATCGGCAGGAAGGGGTCACCCGTTTCACGGAAATCGTCGTGCGTCCGACGATGACCGTTCCCCTGGGCACCGATCGTGCGCGCGCCCTGGCGGCTTTGCAGAGGGCGGAAAAAGCCTGCCTCGTGTCGGCATCACTGGCGACGCCGATTCGCCTGGAGGCCGAGATCATCCAGGCAGACGTGCCCACACGCGCGCGCGCAGTGGGGTGACCCGCCTGTTCAGCCTGAAGGCTGCAGCTTGTGGCGCGTGCCGTCGGCGTGTCACCGCGTTGCGGAATACTTCGCAGGTGCGAGAGATTCCGCCAGCTTCCACGGCGGCCGGCGCCCGAAGAGGTTCGATTCCGCCGGCATGAACGTCGGCCGGCACGGCATGAAATGTGTTCCACCGCTGGCAATGGGTTCCATGCGCGCCACTGGTGTCGCCGCTGCCATCGAACGCCCCACGATCTTCACAGCCCGTGCGGTGACCAAGGTCTACGAAATGGGGGAGGTAAGGGTCGAGGCACTGCGCGGCGTCGATTTCGACTTGTTCGAAGGCGAGTTCGTCGTGCTACTTGGTCCCTCGGGCTCCGGGAAGTCGACGCTACTCAACATCCTGGGGGGACTCGATGTGTCGACCTCCGGCGAGGTCCTGTATCGCGATAGGAACTTGACGACTGCGGGCGATGCCGCCCTGACCGAGTACCGACGTTCGCACGTTGGCTTCGTGTTTCAGTTCTACAACCTGATTCCGAGCCTCACCGCGCGTGAAAACGTCGCGCTGGTCACCGAGATCGCGAAGCGACCGATGCAGCCGGAGGAAGCGCTTGGCCTGGTCGGTCTCGCACACCGGCTCGACCACTTTCCGGCGCAACTGTCCGGTGGCGAGCAGCAGCGCGTGGCGATCGCGCGTGCCATTGCCAAGCGGCCGGCCGTGCTGTTGTGTGACGAGCCCACAGGTGCCCTCGACATCAGCACCGGGATGCTCGTGCTGGAGGCGCTCGATAGGGTGAACCGTGAGCTTCGCACCGCCACGGCTGTCATTACGCACAACGCGGCAATTGCAGCGATGGCCGATCGCGTCGTCCGTCTCGCGGACGGTCGCGTCGTCGACGTCCGCGAAAACTCGCGCAAGGTCGCACCGGGAGAACTGCAGTGGTGACGCTGCCCGCGCGGATGCCCGTCCTGGATCGCAAGCTCGTCCGCGACCTCTGGGCTATGAAGGGGCAGGCCTTTGCGATTGCGATTGTCATCTGCGCGGGCGTCACGATGTATGTCACGTATCTGTCCAATTTCGACTCGTTGCAGCGTACGCGGGCTGCGTACTACGAAGAAGCACGGTTTGCCGACATCTTCGCCTCACTCACGCGTGCGCCTTCCTGGCTCGAGGAACGAATTGCCGCCGTCCCTGGCGTCGCCGTCGTCGACACGCGTGTCGTCGCCGACGCGGCACTCGACGTGCCCGGAATGGCGGAGCCGGCCGTGGGACGGCTGATCTCGCTGCCGGGAAACGAGGCGCCTCGGCTGAATGGTGTCTATCTGCGTCGCGGGCGCTGGATCGACCCGAGCCGGACCGATGAGGTGCTCGCCAGCGAGATGTTCTGCGAGGAGCACGGCCTCAACCCTGGCGACACGGTGTCGATTGTCATCAACGGCCGTTGGCGACGACTGATCATTGCCGGGGTCGTGCTCTCGCCCGAATACGTGTACGCGATCCGGCCTGGGGAGATGATCCCTGATTCCCGCCGTTTCGGCATCTTCTGGATGGACCGACGAGCGCTCGCCTCGGCCTTCAACATGGAAGGCGGGTTCAACGACGTTGCGGTAACGCTCGTCCCTGGCGCTTCGACGACCGAGACGATTGCAGAACTCGATCGGCTACTCGAACCTTATGGGGGCCGGGGCGCTGTGTCGCGGTCCTTGCAGGCGTCGGCATGGACGCTCGAGAACGAGCTCGCACAGCTCGAAACGTTTGGCTTCCTGGTGCCGCTGATCTTCTTCGGCGTCGCGGCGTTCGTTCTGCACGTTGCGCTGACACGAGCTCTGGCGCTGCAGCGCGTGCAAATTGCGGCTCTCAAGGCATTGGGCTATTCCAATGCGGCAATCGCCTGGCATTACATCAAGTGGGCGCTTGTCATTGCGTCGGTCGGCGCGTCAGCCGGCGTCGTTGCCGGCGCGTGGCTCGGCGCGAAGTTGATCGGGCTCTACAACGAGTTCTTTCGCTTTCCGATTCTCAGCTATCACCTGTCCGCAGGCGTTGCCGCGGAATCAGTGGCTGCCAGCCTCGTCGTGGCGGCTCTTGGCGCCCAGTCGGCGGTCCGTCGCGCCGTCCGTGTGCCGCCGGCAGAAGCGATGCGGCCCGTGGCCCCCGCACGTTATCGCACGAGTGTCTTGGAACGCCTGTCGCTCCGGCTGCGGCCGACGCTTGCCACGCGCATGGTTCTGCGCAATCTGGAACGCCAGCCGGCGCGGGCGCTCATGTCGACGATAGGAATCGCGCTTGCGGTTGCGGTGCTGTTGGTGGGCCTGTCGTTCATCGACGTGATGGACGCTCTCATCGACCAGCAATTCACGCGCGTCATGCGGCAGGACGCTACGCTCGCGTTCGTCGAGCCCCGCGCACGTCGCGTGATGTACGACGTACGACATCTCCCAGGCGTGCTGGACACCGAGCCGATGCGCATCGTGCCCGCGAGGCTGCGCGCAGGGACCCGTGCACGCACGTTGGCCATTACAGGAATACCGGAGACGCCGCACCTGAATCGGGTGGTGGATCGGGCCGGCACCTCGATTGCGATGCCGCCGTACGGCTTGGTGCTGTCGCGAGTGCTCGGCGAGAGGCTGTCGGTCCAGCCGGGCGACGATGTGCAGGTCGAAGTGCTGGAGGGGCGACGGGCCGTTCAACAAGTGCCTGTTGCCATGCTGGTCGACGACACGCTCGGACTCCAGGCGTACATGCGGCTCCAAGACCTGGCTCGTTTGCTGCGTGAGGACGAGACCGTGTCCGCTGTGGCGGTCACCATCGACCCCGCGATGCGGGATCGCTTCTACGCGGAGGTCAAGGTCATGCCGGCGATCGCTGGCGTCAGCCTGCGGGAGGCGACTCTCCAGAATTTTCGGGACACGATGGCCGAGAACATGAACCTCCAGATCTTCATCAATGTGATGTTTGCAGCCGTCATTGCCTTCGGCGTGGTCTACAACTCGGCGCGGGTCTCGTTGTCGGAGCGGAGCCGCGAGCTCGCCAGCCTGCGCGTGCTCGGCTTCACCCGCGCGGAGATTTCCCTCATCCTGCTTGGCGAGCTTGCCGTGCTCACTTTGGCGGCGCTCCCTCTGGGCGCCGCGATCGGGTACTTCCTCGGACAGTTCATCCTCGCCGGATTGAGCAACGAGGTCTACCGCCTGTCGTTTGTGGTCGCGCCAGCCACAGTCGCATGGACCTGGCTGATCGTGATTGCGGCGGCTGTGCTTTCGAGCCTCGTGGTTCGGCGAAGGCTGGACCGACTCGACCTCGTCGCGGTGTTGAAAGTACAGGAGTAACTCCAATGGTACGCCTGCTCGGAAACTGGCGCATTCTGCTTCTGATGGCTGGTGTTGGAGGACTGCTCGTGATCGCGTTGTGGCCGACACCGGTCGAAGTCGACGTGGCCACCGTGTCCCGCGGCCCGCTCGTCGTCACAGTCGACGAAGAGGGACGAACACGCGTTCGTGATCGGTTTGTCGTGTCGGCGCCCGTAGCCGGACGCGTGATGCGAATCGAGCTGGAGCCAGGCGATCGCGTACGACGCGGCGATGTCGTCGCTCGCGTGCACGCAGAGGTGCCGCCGTTGCTCGACGTCCGGACACGGGCCGAGGCGGCAGCGGCCGTCGACAGTGCACGCGCGGGCCTTGGCCGGGCACGTGCCGAAGAACAGAGGGCTGCAGCGGCGCTGGCGCAAGCGCAGCGCGAGCTGGAGCGTGCCCACCGGCTGACGACGGGCGGAGCGCTGTCGACGCAGGAGCTCGAGGCGCGTGAGGTCGAGACACGCCTCGCCGAGGAAGCCGTGAATGCGGCGGCGTTTGCCTCCCGCGCCGCATCCGCCGAGCTGCAGCGCGCCGAGGCTCGCCTGGCGCCGGCTGCACCGCGCGCAGCGGGCGGCACGGTCGCCGTGACGGCGCCCGTCGACGGCGTCATCCTCAGGCGTCTGCGCGAAAGCGAAACCGTCGTTCCGGCGGGGGAGCCGCTCGTCGAGATCGGCGATCCGGCCCGCCTGGAAATTGTGGCGGATCTGCTCTCAACGGACGCCGCACGGATCAAGGCAGGGTCGCGGGCAATCGTGCAGCAGCTGGCGAGTGTCGAGGCGGCGCCCGAGGCGACGGTCCGGCGGATCGAGCCGTCCGGGTTCACGAAGGTATCGGCTCTCGGAGTCGAGGAGCAGCGCGTGAACGTCATCCTCGACTTGGTGGATCCCGGGGGAGAGGACACCGTGCTCGGCGACGCGTATCGAGTAGAAGTGCGCATTGTCGTCTGGGAGACGCCGGACGTGTTGAAGGTACCGACGAGCGCGCTGTTTCGCGCAGGGGATCAATGGGCCGTGTACGTGATGCGCGACGGTTCAGCGCGGGGCACCCTCGTGGAGCTCGGACATCAGACCGGCCGGGAGGCAGAAGTGGTCGCTGGCCTCACGGAGGGCGCGCGCGTGATCGTGCACCCGAGCGATGCCGTCCGTGACGGAACGCGCGTGAAGGAGCGTTCGTGAACTTCGTTCAGTACAGCTCGTTTCCGCTGCGACGACCTTGCTCGAATGCGGAGATGTTGTCCAGTGTGGTTGTGCTGATGCCCCGAAGCGCCTCACGAGTGAAAAATGCTTGATGGGCCGTGACGAGCACGTTCGGAAACGTCAACAGCCTGGCAAAGACATCGTCCTGAATGACGTGCGATGAGAGGTCCCGGAAGAACAGCTGTTCTTCCTCCTCGTACACGTCCAGACCGAGATATCCGATACGCCCTTCCTTCAAGCCAGCAATGAGCGCGGGCGTATCCACAAGTGCGCCGCGCCCGGTATTGACGATCATGACTCCAGGCTTCATTCGCCCGATTGCTTTCGCGCCGACCATGTGTCGCGTGTCCGGCGTCAGGGGCGTGTGCAGCGTGATGATGTCCGCTTGGGTCCAGATGTCGTCGAGCGCGACGTACTCGACGCCGATCTCGCTACATTCGGGACGCGGCGCGATGTCGTGCGCGAGAACCCTGCACCCAAAGCCGGTCAGGATTCGCGCCACGATCGCACCGATTTTGCCTGTGCCGACGATACCCACGGTGCGATCGACGAGATCGAAGCCCAACAGGCCGTCCAGCGCGAAGTTGCCCTCTCGCACCCGCGCGTAAGCCCGGTGGATCTTGCGGTTCAAGGCGAGGATGAGGGCGATCGTGTGTTCGGCGACCGCGTGGGGAGAGTACGCGGGCACGCGCGACACCGTGAGGCCCAGCTCTTTTGCGCGGTTGAGATCGATGTGATTGAACCCAGCAGAACGGAGCGCAATCAGGCGTGTCCCTCCGGCGGACAGCGCCGTGAGCGTGCTCGCGTCGAGCTGATCGTTGACAAACGCACAGACAGCGGGAAAGCCCTGCGCCAGCATGCTGGTGGCGGGCCCGAGTCGCGCCTCGAAATAGCGGAGATCGTGCCGCCGTGTGGCGTTGGCCTCGTCGAACGACTGTCGATCGAAGGGATGCGTACTGAAGAATGCGACATGCACGGCCCGATCTTCCCATATGGCGACATGCAGAGAGACAAGCAAGACGGCTGCGAGAGCGGCGTGAGCGCGGAGGCTCCCTGTCCGAAAGAGGACGATAAGGAACGGCGCATGGGAAAATTCCTGCCTTCGCGGAATTTTCCCCGTTCGGCGGCGGCATCTGATTCACACTGCAAGACCAAATGTGGCCCACTGGTGGCACGCGGTCTGCGAGGGTACGGTAACGTGACGACGCGTCTCGCGTTTCTCGTGCTGATATTGGCGCTGGTCGCGGCTGGCGTTTATTACTACCGATCCACCCATGCGGCAGCCGCACCCGCACCTGTGACGGCGCTAGTGACGCGCGGTAACGTCGTGGAGACCGTCGATGCCACTGGAACCGTCGAGGCCGTCACCACCGTGCAAGTCGGCACGCAGGTGTCGGGCACGATCCAGTCGTTGCACGCTGATTTCAATTCCATCGTCCACAAAGGCCAGGTCATCGCCAAATTGGATCCCTCGCTGTTTCAGCCGCAGGTGGATCAGGCGCAGGCCACGGTGACTCGCCTGGAGGCAGATGTCGAGCGGAGCCGTGTAGAAGTAGCGGACACGCAACGCAAGCTTGGTCGCGCCCAGGAATTGTTCGCCAAGCAGCTCATTCCGTATAGCGATCTGGAAACCGCGGAGGCGAATGCACTGCAGGCCGAGGCCGCAGTCAGGTCAGCCGAGGCGCAGGTCACTCAGGCACGTGCATCGCTCAATCAGGCGCAGGTCAACTTCGGGCACACGGTCATCACGGCGCCGATCGACGGCGTTGTCATTTCGCGCAACGTCGACGTCGGCCAGACCGTGGCCGCAAGCATGCAGGCGCCCACGCTGTTCGTCATCGCCCGTGACCTGACGCGCATGCAGGTGCGCGCGAGCATCGGTGAGGCCGACATCGGTCGCATTCAGCCGGCGCAGCCGGTCACATTTCGCGTCGATGCGTATCCTGACGAGACGTTCTCTGGACTAGTGACGCAGATCCGCCTCCAGCCGGTTGTGGAGCAGAACGTGGTCAGCTATGTCACCGTCATCGATGTGCCCAATCCGGGCATGAAACTGAAGCCGGGCATGACGGCCACCGTGACGGTGGAGATCGCCCGCAACGACGATGTGCTGCGGATACCGAACTCCGCGCTTCGCTTCCGGCCGACGGCCGAGCTGTTCGCGGCGCTTGGCCAGGCGGCACCCGAGTTCGTAGAGCCCCCCGGTGCGCCCGTGGCCACGTCTGGCGCACGCCAAGTATCAGGGCGGGCGCGCGAAGGCGCACTCCAGGGTGCGGCTGCGTCGCAGGTGGGCCGCAAGGATGGCGGTAGTCGCGGTCGCGTGTGGGTGCTCCGCGACGGCAGGCTCGAACCCGTGACGGTCTGGCTCGGCATCACAGACGGCACCACGACCGCGATTGTTGGAGGCGACCTCACCGAAGACGCTCAAGTCGTCGCTGGCATCACGACGACAGCGACCGTCACGCAGACGACAGCCTCACCGCTGCTACCGTTCGGCGGCCGTCCTCCAGGGTCCCGTCAGACAGTGCCCGCCACGCCAGGAGGGCGGCGATGAGCGACGCTCGGAAGACGCCCATCATCAGTGTTCGAGAGTTGAGCAAGACGTACGACCTCGGCGAGGTCCGGGTACGCGCACTGCGCGGCGTGACGATCGACGTGATGCCCCGCGAGTTCGTGATGCTGACAGGCGCGTCAGGGTCGGGCAAGTCGACGTTCATGTATCTGGTCGGTTGCCTCGATCGTCCGACCAGCGGCCAGTACTGGCTGCAAGGCCGCGACGTGTCGTCGCTGGGCCCGCGTGCGCTGGCGCACATCCGGAACAGCGAAATCGGCTTCGTGTTCCAGGGGTTCAACCTGTTGCCGCGGACGACCGCCCTGGAGAACGTCGAGCTGCCGTTGCTCTATGCCGGGGCGATCGGCACAAAGCAGCGGCGTGCCAGAGCCACCGCGGCCCTGGAAGCGGTCGGGCTCGGTGACCGTCTCGGACACTACGCCAACCAGCTCTCCGGCGGCCAACAGCAACGCGTGGCGATCGCTCGGGCGCTCGTCAACAATCCGGCGTTGCTCTTGGCCGACGAGCCAACCGGCAATCTCGACACCCGCACCAGCATAGAGGTCATGGGACTGTTCCAGGATCTCAATGCTAATCGCGGGTTGACGATCGTGCTCGTGACGCACGAGCACGATATCGCCGAGTACGGCGAGCGGATCGTGGCATTTCGCGACGGGCGCGTCCAAAGCGATCACCCCGTGACCACCCGGCGTGCTGCCGCCATCGAGCTCGCCAGGTTCGACGAGACGGCCGATGAAGACGCGGTCAGCGCGTAAGGGTCCTGCCATGTCCTGGTCCGTCATCTTCGTCATTGCGATGAAAGCGCTCCGGCGCAACGCGATGCGGACGGCGCTCACCGCGCTCGGCATCATCATCGGCGTGGCGGCGGTCATCGTGATGGTCGCGATCGGCGCCGGTGCGCAGGCGTCGATTGAAAGTCAGATCCGTAGCGCGGGCTCGAACATCGTGACCGTGAGTGCGGGCTCCGGCGGCTTCGGCCCTGTGCGCCAAGGCCAGGGAGCCGTCACAACGCTCACAGCCGATGATGCAGCAGCGATTCGTCGTGAGGTCCCAGGCATTCGCTATCTGTCACCGGGACTCAACACCCGCTCGCAGCTGGTCGCGCAGACATCCAACTGGAACACGCAGGTTCAGGGCACGGGCGCGGAACTGCCGGCGATTCGGTCGTGGCCGCTGGAGTTCGGCGCTTTCTTCACGGAACAGCACGTGACCCGTGCGGCGAGGGTGCTCGTGCTCGGCGCCGTGGCCCGTGATCAGTTGTTCGGAGCCGCCGCCGACCCGACCGGCGCGACCGTTCGAATACGGAACCAGCCGTTCCGTGTGATTGGGGTGTTGAGTCGCAAGGGGCAGGCCGCGATGGGGCAGGACCAGGACGATACGGCGTTCGTGCCCTATACCACGGTGCAGAAGCGGCTCCTCGGCGTCCAGCACATCATGAACGTTACCGTGTCCGCCGAGGACGGCGTGGCACTCGACATGCTGACAGAGCAGATCGCGGCGCTGCTGCGGGTGCGCCACCGAATACAGCCTGGTGATCAGGACGACTTCATGGTGCGCACGCTAGAAGAGATGGCGAGCGTGCTGACGTCGACCACCGAGACGATGACGTGGCTGCTGGCCAGCATCGCCGCCGTGTCGCTTGTGGTTGGCGGTATCGGCATCATGAACATCATGCTGGTGTCTGTCACGGAGCGCACGCGCGAAATCGGACTGCGGCTGTCTGTGGGCGCTCGCGATGTGGATGTTCTGATGCAGTTCCTCGTCGAAGCGGTGGTGCTGAGCCTCAGCGGTGGCACCATCGGCATCGCGCTCGGCTTTGGTCTGTCGTATGCCGTGGCAACCATCATGGAGTGGTCGGCGGTCGTCACGCCACAGGCGGTGATGCTGTCGTTCGGCGTCGCAGCAGGCATCGGGGTGTTCTTCGGCTTCTATCCGGCGCGGAAAGCCGCATCGCTCAATCCCATCGATGCGCTGCGGTACGAGTAGACGAACGCGCAGACTTACGCGACAAGCCGTCTCTCATTCACGCGAGGTCCCGAGGTGGCCCAGAGCTGAGCCCAGAACTGCAGGTTCCGCCACGTGGGGTGATTCGGCGTGGTCTCCGACTGCAGCCTCGCGCAGTGTGAGCACGGGACATGGTGCGTGTCGGACGACGTGCTCCGCCACGCTGCCCATAAAGAGGTGAGCAAGGCCACTGCGGCCGTGCGTGCCCATTACGATCAGATCCATGCCGAGATTCTTCGCGTATTCGGTAATGGTCTGCGCGGTCATGCCCATGAGTGCGGCCGTGACCGTCGGGACCCGCTGGCCTTCGCCAATGGTTCGGTACCGCTCGAGTTTTCGTTCGCCTTCCTCGACGAGGGCCTTCTGAATGTCCCGCAGGTTAGGGATATCCACGTCCGGACTCCACGCGCCCGCTGCGATCGGATCCTCGACGACATGCAGCACATATACAGATGCTCCATGGCGGCCCGCCAGGGCCGTCGCGTACCGCAGTGCACGCTCCGAGTGCGGGCTGAAATCCACCGGAACGAGGATGCGTGAAATAGCGAAATCCATGAACGCCTCCAGTTGCCTGGACGTGCATGCCCGGCATCTGGCGAACGAGCATCCTTCGTACCAGTCCGGATCGTCGCATCCGGGCGCTGAAGCGACCCTTGCGCATGCTTCTCGCCGGGACCCGCCTGGTCTTTCAACTCATCGATGTGGGGATTTTCATGGCGGTCTGAGAAATAGTCAGATGCTGTAACCCACAACTCGATGACCTGGCACACCAGGAGAAGGCGCCAATGCGCGTCGGATTGACTTCTGGAGCCACCTGCCCTGGCACGACATCGGGTATACACAGCTTCCAGTTGGCTAAGACACTCTTCATCCTGAACGACCCGCCGTACGGGACCGAGCGCAGCTACAACGGACTGCGACTCGCGGGCGCTCTCTCCAAGCGGGAGGGAGAACAGGTAGTTCGTCGGCGGACCTGAAGGGGGTGCAGTGCCCGACCCGAAGACGATTCTCATTCTCGGCGGTGGGGTTGGCGGGATCGTGACCGCGCGTGCGCTCCGAAGGCGCCTCCCGCGTGCGCATCGCATCGTCCTCGTCGATCGCACGCGGGAGCACGCTGTCCGCTGACTTCTTGGTTATCTCGCTGGGCGCCCAGCTCGATCCGCACTCGGTTCCGGGGCTGCCGGAGGCAGGGCATAACTTCTACACCTTGGCGGGCGCCGAGGGCCTTTGGGACGACTTGCAAGGCTTTCGCGCGGGCCGACTCGTCGTGCTAACGGCCGCGCCGGCCTACAAGTGTCCCGCCGCTCCGTACGAAGCGGCCATGCTGCTCGATGCCTTCTGCCGCCACCGCCGCATCCGCCACGCGTTGAACCAGCTCCTCGCAGAAATGGACGGCTTCGATCCGCGCAAGGGCATCGTGGTGATGTCCGCGACGAACCGGCCCGAGGTGCTCGATCCCGCGCTCCTGCGCCAAGGCCGGTTCGACCGGCGCGTGGTCGTCGATCGCCCCGACGTCAAAGGTCGCGAGGCGATCCTTCGACTTCACGCACGTGCTGTCAAGCTCGCAACTGACGTGGACCTCGCGGTTGTGGCAGCACGGACGACGGGCTTTGCGGGCCGTGCGGCCTCTACACTCTTTTCGAGGACGCCTTCATGATCCAGTTCTCGTGGCCGGCTCGTTCCTTGCGGAGGAAGACGCCCTTGTTGCCGGTGCGCGCGTTCCCTCCGAGGTCAGCGTGTGTTCCAGCTCCACAATCTCCAGCATTGTCTTGAGCTGCGAATCCGGATTCAACGAAAGGCTGTCAATCCCGGCTTTCACGAGAAAGCGGGCGAACTCCGGGTAGTCGCTGGGTGCCTGGCCGCAGATGCCGATCTTCCGTCCCGCGGCATGGACGGCCGTGATCACCTGCTCGATCGTTCGCTTGACGGCCTCGTTGCGCTCGTCGAACAGATGCGCGACGAGTTCCGAGTTGCGATCCACGCCAAGCACGAGCTGCGTGAGATCGTTGCTGCCGATGGAGAAGCCGTCGAACACCTCGGCGAACTCCCGGGCGAGAATCACGTTGCTCGGGATCTCGCACATGACGTAGATCTCGAGACCGCCATCGCCCTGCACCAGGCCGTTGACCGCCAGCTCCGCAATCACCCGACGTCCTTCCTCGACGGTCCGGCAGAACGGTACCATCAGCTTGACGTTGTCGAGCCCCATCTCCCCGCGGACCTTCCGCATGGCGCGGCATTCCAGTGCGAATCCTTCGCGGTAGCGCTCGTCGTAATATCGTGACGCTCCGCGGAAGCCGATCATCGGGTTTTCTTCTTTTGGCTCGAACGCGGCGCCGCCGAGTAGACCGGCGTACTCGTTCGTCTTGAAGTCTGAGAGCCGGACGATCACGTCCTTCGGCCAAAAGGCCGCGGCAATCATCGCCACGCCTTCTGCGAGCCGGTCGACGAAATACCGGCCCCGGTCGGTGTACCCGCGCGTGAGTTGCTCGACCTCGCGTCGTTCCTTTGGGTCGGCAATTCGCTCCGGCTGGAGCAGCGCCATGGGATGCACCCGAATGTGCGTGCCAATGATGAACTCAAGGCGCGCCAGTCCGACGCCGTCATTCGGCAGGAAGGACAGGGAGAAGGCCTCGGCCGGGTTCGCCACGTTCATCATCATGTGGGTCCGCGGACGTGGAAGATCCGCGAGGTTCGTCCGTTCCGTGCGCACCGGCAGCCGACCGCGGTAGACGAATCCCTCCTCACCTTCCGCGCACGACACGGTGATGTCATCGCCGGTCTTCACGGCCGATGTGCCCGAGCCCGTACCGACAATGGCGGGGATACCCAACTCGCGGCTCACGATGGCCGCGTGGCACGTGCGACCTCCGCGATCGGTGACCACGGCCGCCGCCCGTTTCATGACCGGCTCCCAGTCCGGGTCGGTCATCTCGGTGACGAGCACCTCACCTTGCTGCAACTGTTCGAGGTCGACTGCCGAGCGGATAATGCGAGCCCGGCCCTGGCCGATCTTCTCGCCCACGCTGCGACCGGTGGCGAGCACCTCGCCTCGCGTCTCGAGCTGAAACCGCTCCAGCACGAGCGGGTCCCGCCGTGCATGCACGGTTTCGGGCCGCGCCTGCACCAGGAAGAGCTCGCCGCTTCGTCCGTCCTTGGCCCATTCGATGTCCATCGGCGAAGGGGCGCCTCGAAGACGCGAGTAGTGCTCTTCCACCTGCACGGCCCATCGCGCGAGCGTCAGGATGTCATCGTCTGCGAGTACGGGGCGCTCACGGTCTTCTTTGGGCACCGGCACGCTGCGCGTCTGCCTGGTGCCGCCTTCCTCGTACACGAGCTTGAATTCCTTCGTGCCCAATTTCTTCTGCAGGATCGGGCGGAATCCCTTGGCCAGCGTGGGTTTGAAGACGTAGAACTCGTCGGGGTTCACCGTGCCCTGCACGACGCTCTCACCCAGTCCGTACGCGCCGTTCACGAGGACGGCATTGGCAAAGCCGGTTTCTGTATCGATGGAGAACATCACGCCCGCGCAGGCCAGGTCCGATCGCACCATCTTCTGCACGCCGACGGAGAGCGCCACCTGCGTGTGGTTGAAGCTGTGGTGCGCCCGGTAGACGATGGCGCGGTCGGTGAACAGCGAAGCGTAGCAGCGCTTGACGGCGTCGAGGAGCATCGCCTGACCATGGATGTTCAGAAACGTCTCCTGCTGGCCCGCGAAGCTCGCTTCCGGGAGATCTTCCGCCGTCGCGCTGCTGCGTACCGCGACGTCACAGTTGGCGCCGTATTGAGTCTCCAGCCGGCGGTAGCTGGCGGAGATCGCCTCGACGAGCTCGTCGGGCAGCTTTGCAGCGAGAACGGCTGATCGCACATGGGCGCCGGCGGCCTGTAGGCCATTGATGTCCCCCACGTCGAGTGCTCCGAGGGCGTCTGTAATGACTCGTTCGAGATCAGCGGCGCGCAGAAAAGCCCGGTAGGCATCGGCCGTCGTCGCAAACCCGTCGGGCGTGCGGATGCCCAGCGGCGTCAACGCGCGCCGCATCTCGCCGAGTGACGCGTTCTTGCCGCCCACAACCGGCACGTCTCCCATGCCGATGTCGTCGAACCAACGAATACAGGTCAAACCATCCCCCCTTTGCTGTGCCCGTCGGCACACTCGGAGCAACCAACATGCCGCGGGGGGCATGGAGCAACCACCTCGTGCGCTCGCTGCCTGTGCCTTGATCGACGTTCAATTCATCAAAAGGGGCGGGGAGTGCGTTGCCGAAAAAGTTCGCGGCGGTGCGGAAAGGCGCCGCGCGACAGAAGGCAACGGGCTTGCAGTTGAAGTCCCGTTGGAGGGCGGTCATGACTCGAAACGTGCGACTGGTATTTTGGGCGGCTGGTGCTCTCGCGGTGGCGTTGGGTCTGGCCATCGGTCCGCTGCTCGCGGGGTATGCGCTCGCTGGAGCCTCGCTCGCCTTCATCGCGGTGTTGATGGGTATGCGTGTGGTCCGCGCAGTCGGTGATTGGCGCCTGGAGCATCCGTGGAGGTTCGGTCACAAGCGCACCAGCTCGACACCCGCGGGGCGCGAGGAGCGACGCGCGGCTTGAGAGGTCGCGCGCTCGTCCAATATCGCATCGTCGGTCAGGACCTATCCGTGGCAAACGATCATCAGGTCCACGCGCGAATCGCCGCGGCGCAGCCGGTGACCACTTGCGCCATCTTTTCGTAATCCAGCCGATCGGGTGTGTCTGTGCTCAAGTGATAGTGAGGGTACCGATATGGGGCCGTGTCGGTCAGCATGATTGCGCGGTACCCGTGCTGCCAGAACGACCAGTGATCGGACCATGCGACGCCTGGGATCCAGGTCGGCGCTGGAGATGCGAGCAGGGGCAGCCGAGTCGCAGACCGGAATGCCCTCGATGCGGCTCGCAGCGCACGCATCGAGGCGAAATTCGACACCATCGCGAGAAAGTCGCCGCGATCGGGCAACAGGAGACGGAATGGAAAGGGGTAATGCTGGCTTCCAATGACATCGCTGTAGTACCCAATTGTCTCCAGCGACATCATGCCAACAATGTCATCGCCACGGGCGGCCGCCTCGGCGGCGTACCTGAAGCTGCCCATGGCCGGCGTCATGAAATGAGGCGGTTCCTCGTTGACGAACGCGACGAACCTCACCGTAGACGCGACGGGCAGCGCGGCGTGCCTGCGGGCGAGCTCGAGCATCACAGCGACCCCGGAGGCATTATCGTTGGCGCCTGGAGAGTCGGCGACTGAATCGTAGTGCGCACCAATCACGATGATGCGAGCAGGCTGACGGCTGCCTCTTCGCTCGGCTTCGATGTTGGCGACTTGGCGCCCCCCGACTTCGTATGTCGGCTGACGCGTGTCGTAGCCGGTCCGCTTGAACTCACCGTCGATGTACGCGGCCGCACGCTGCAGCGATTCGAAGTACGAAAGGTTGCGCGGCGCGTTGGCGATTGCGGCGACGTGCCGCCGCAACGCCACAACAATGGCATGCTCTTCCGGTGTGGTCTCGGCTGGAACACTGGTTGGTGTCGTGGTCACTCGCGCGCAGGGTCTCTGTTGCAGGAGCAGGGACACAGTTCATGCTAATGCTAAAGTCGAGCCTGGTCTCAGGTAGATGTTGTGGCGTACCGTGCGATACCCCTCAAGATACAAGACGATGCCATGCCCGCCTGGTGTGAGGGGCAATGCCTGGAACACGCCGTTGAAGTCGTCCACGACGCCGGCGTAGAAGCCATCCACGTAGACCGCGGCGTGTTCCGCTTCTTCCGGCTGCACCCGCAGATGCACTTCGGCGCGGTTGTCGTACACGGGGAAGTACCAGTACGGGTAGGCCGTTCGCGGCCACCACGGGTACGGTCCAAAGAACGGATCGTAGAAGTAGCCGCCGATGAACACGTGGCCGCTCAGGACTACCGCGTGCTCGGGATGTGAGGGATGACGGGGAACGGCGCGTCGCTGAGCGTCGGCCTCGCCTGGCAGCATCACAAGCAGGATCAACGCAGACAGCGTGAGCCCGGTGAATCGAGGGAAGCGAGACATGGGCAGTTCCTTTCAAGTCACCATGAATCTCGGTGGCATTCGTTCAGGGACGTAGATGAGCAAAATTGCGACCAGCGCTTTCGGCCCGTCATGAGGTGCTTGCGATTTCTGATCGGACGCAGCGGGTGAGGACAGGCACGCGTTAACAAAGTCGGGGCACTCATCCCTGGTACGCCGGTTTGCGTTTACGGATGCTGTGCGTTCCGGGTCTCGGAGGCTTTCGTCTCTCGAGTTGCCGGCGTCACAGACCGATCGTCAAACCGTTGGCTATCCAGCGGCGTTGCCCCGATGATCATTCGTCGAGCACGGATCGAGCCAACCAAGCCCCTGCATTCCACGAATGGAAGGAAAGGAGCTCGGATGCGACCCTGCGCGGATAGTCTGAATTGTTCGCAGCTTCCGGGAATTCTTTCGATGGTCCGGCCATCGGCGCGCGGCCTCAGCGTTCGTATGCGCGCCGGAGCTGGTCGCGACTGGCGCCGAGCACCTGGCTGATGTCCACACGAAACGGGGGCCTTGCGGGCTCGAGTCCGCGAATGTGCGGCGGCAGTCGATCGAGCTCGTGTCTTGCGGAGGCTCGCGCATCGTTCAGGCTCACCCGTCCGGCGGGCAGCCGTTCGCCGCCCTTCACAACGTGTTGCATCAGCGGACGACCACAGGGGGACTCGTCGTATCGCCCAAGCACGTCGTGGTCCGCGACACCATCGAGCTCAACGCGGAAGATCTGCTTCCGGCCGGGAAGCACGGCCTTGCCGGTGGACAGCTTCAGGCGCCCGCGGCCGGCGTACTCCACCAGCTTGTAGGCGATGTCGAGTGCGGGTGCGTCGCGTGAGACGCCCATGTCCGTTCCCACTCCGAACCCATTGATCGGCGCGCCGGCCGCGATGAGCCGCGCAATTTCGTCCTCGTTCAGGCTGCCGCTGGCGAAAATCCCCACGTGTTGAAGACCAGCTTCGTCGAGGATGCTCCTGGCGCCAAAGGCGAGCGTGAGAAGGTCGCCGGAATCGAGGCGAACCGCACTGACGCGGAAGGCCGTGCCGAGCTCTCTGGCGAGCTGCACCACCTTGCGGACGCCGGCGAGCGTGTCGTACGTATCGACGAGCAGGACCGTCTCGGGATACAGCCGCGCGAACGCGCGGAACGCCTCATATTCATCGTCGTGCGCCTGAATGTAGCTGTGCGCCAGCGTGCCAGCCACCCGCAGGCCGTACGCCTGTCCGGCGGCGACATTGGATGTGGCATCGACTCCCGCGACGTGGAACGCGCGCGCGGCTTTCAGGCCCGCGTCGATGCCATGCATCCGGCGTAATCCGAAGTCGACAACCTGTCTTCCCTGCGCCGCTTCGACCACGCGCGCCGCTTTGGAGGCGAGAACTGTTTGAAGATGGATCTGGTTCATCACGAACGCTTCGACGAGTTGCGCTTCCGCAATCGGGGCGGCAACCTCGATAATCGGCTCCTGGGGAAAGATCGGCGTTCCCTCGGGCACCGCGTAGACGTCGCCCGTGAAGCGCAACTGCTCCAGGTGCCGAAGAAACCGCGGCGAGAAGCGACCGAGCGAGTCCAGGTAGGTGAGGGCCGCATCGTCAAATCGCAGCGTTTCGAGAAACGTCAGCACATCGTCCAGTCCGCACGCCAGCAGATAGTTGCGACGGTCGGGAAGGCGGCGGACGAACAGACTGAAGACCGCCGTCTCGTGCATGCCCTCTTCGAAGTACGCCTCGAGCATCGTGAGCTCGTACAAGTCGGTCAGCAAAGCGGCGCTGAATGGCGGCGACGTGCGCGGACCAGCATCGGTCTGCGTGCCGCTCCGAGAGGTATCGCTCATCTTGGATCCCGAATTGTTGCTCATAATTCGACAATAGGAGGGACACGGGTGTGGACTGGTCCACCCATTCTCCCGACTCGGCGAGTCACGTGCATTCAATTTCGCGGGCGTGGAGCAGGCGCAGAACTTGCTCTTGCCTATGCACGCGGAGAAGAGTGGTGAGGAGAGACGACATGAACCGTCAAGTCCGATTCACGGAGTACGGCCTTCCGGCCGTGCTCACTGGCTGTGCGAAGGTGATTCCATCGGACTTGCGGTCGACAGCGTTCGCGCTCGCGACCGATCTTAAGGCCAGGAAATTCCTCACTGATACCTCCCCGTTTCAGCGAGCTGCCCTGTTCGTGTCCTCTCGTGCGGGCATGAAGGTTGCCTCGCCTTACACGGGATGGCTGTCGTCGAGATCCGGCGTGTTGTCTGCCCAGTCGATTTCTCGGATTTCTCGCGGCGGGCGCTCGACTATGCAGTTGCTATCGCTCGCTGGTACGGCTCGCGACTCACCGTGCTGCACGTTCACAGCGTGATGATGCCGAGTATCGCGCAGCTTGCCGGACTAGCACCAGGACGGATGGAGGCCCTTGTCCTGTCTCCGGCCGACCGCAAGCAGCTGCACGAACAACTGAAAGGACTGACGTCGGCGGAGGCCCTGAGGGACATTCCCGTCGAGTTCTCTGTCGCCGAGGGTGACGTGGCCGCCGAGCAGGACAGCGGCCTCATCGTCATTGGCGCTCGCGGCGCCGGAGTCGTAAAGCGTTTGTTCATTGGATCGACGGCTGAGCACGTCGTGCGTCAGGCGGTGTGCCCGGTCCTCGCGTGCGGACAGGTTGCCGAAAAGACGCTGGGAACTTGAATGAAAGGAGGTGCGAAATGAAAGTCAGATTTCGAACGGTCGACAGCGTCCTCGACGAGATCGAGGCCATGCAGCACCGCGTCGCCGAGCGGGCGCAGAAGATCTTCCGGGAACGAGGCGGTGCGCTCGGG
>DATCJA010000098.1:0-34077 GCA_036507475.1 Vicinamibacterales bacterium | reverse complement strand
TCCGGAGGCTGGTGCTCTATCCAGCTGAGCTACGGGCGCGAAGTAAAGTGTGTGTGCTGGCGCGCCCGGCAGGACTCGAACCTGCGACCTACGGATTCGAAGTCCGGCGCTCTATCCAACTGAGCTACGGGCGCACAACGCGCGATCATATCACGCAGGCTTGCGCCCGTCCGGTCGGCGGCCGACAATGGGGCGCGCTTTCCTCCAGGCACTTCTTGCGAAGGAGCACGACGCCCATGATGATGCGCTTTGCGTTGCTGCTGACGGCGCTCGTCGCCGCCGCGCCCGTGTACGCGCAGCAGACGCCAGCGGAGCCGCAGGAGGAAGCCCTGCCCATCTCCTTCGAGGAGCAGGTCGTGGTGACCGCCTCCCGCTCCGAGCAGCAGCTCGTCAACGCCCCGGCCGCCGTCAGCCTCATCACTACGCAGACGATTCAGAACTCGCCGGCCACCAATATCGGCGATCTCCTTCGGACCGTGCCTGGCGTCAACGTGATACAGACCTCTGCGCGCGACATCAACATCACAACCCGTGGCGCCACGTCGACGCTGTCGACGTCACAACTCGCCCTGGTCGACGGCCGCAGCGTGTACCTGGATTTCTTCGGGTTGGTGATGTGGGATCTGGTGCCGACCAACCCGCAGGACATCCGCCAGATCGAAGTCATCCGCGGCCCCGCGTCGGCCGTGTGGGGCGCCAATGCGATGACCGGCGTGGTCAACGTGATTACCAAAACGCCGCGCGAGCTGGCCGCCGAGCGAGGCACGACGCTGACCGTCGGCGTCGGAGCCTTCAACCGCAACGTCACGGGAATGGATCAGGATACGGGGTCGCTGTTCTACGTCAACGGCTCCCATGCGGAGGCGGTCAACGAGCGGTGGGCGTTCAAGCTGTCGGCCGGCTACTTCACGCAGGATCCGCTGCCTCGTCCCGTGGGCACGATTCCCAATGCGTTCAGGACGCCGTATCCGCCGTTTTTCAATGAGGGCACGTCGCAGCCCAAGTTCGACGCGCGTGTCGACTACGACCTCGCGGGCGGCGGATCGGTGGTCGTGAGCGGAGGCGTGGCGGGCACGGAGGGGCTCATCCACAGCGGGATCGGGCCGTTCGACGTCTCCAGCGACTCGCGAATGGTCTACCTCAGCACCCGCTATCAGAGGGCCGGACGCCGGATTGCGTTCTTCACCAATCTGCTCGACGGCGACGCGTCGAACCTGCTGGCGCGCGGCCCGTCGGGACAGCCGCTGCCACTCGTGTTCGATACGAAGACGTTCGACGTCGACGCCTCGGAGACGCGCGCCATCGGGACGAAGAACGTTCTCACGTTCGGCGGCAATTTCCGGCACAACACGTTCGACATTTCACTCGCCCCTGGCGGCGACGATCGCAACGAGGGCGGCGGCTTCGTCCAGGACGAGATCTTTCTGAGCGATCGCTTCCGCTGGGTGATCGGCGGTCGTCTCGACAAGTTCTCGTCGATTGACGATCCCGTGTTCTCGCCGCGGACGACGTTCATGGTGAAGCCTGACGCGGCGCAGACGTTCCGCGTCTCCTTCAATCGCGCGTTCCGCGCGCCCTCGTACATCAACAACCACATCGATACGACGGTGCTGAACGAGGTCAACCTCGGCGCCATCTCGCCGCTCCTCGCCCGGTTCATCTTCCCGATTCGTGCGTTCGGGAATCCGGATCTGAGGCAGGAGGCGATGACGGCTTACGAAGTGGGATACACCGGCGTCATCCGAAATCGCGCCACGGTCACGGCGGCCGTCTATTACAACGTCACCGACGACGGCATCTATTTCACGCCGGACCGGTTCTACACGCCAGCCAGTCCTCCGCCGGGGTTGGCGCCTGTCATCGTCGGGGTCCTGGCCGGCCTCAACCCACCGGTCTTGCTGCCGTCGCGTTTTACATACCTCAACCTCGGCACGATCAAGGACAAGGGATTCGAAGCCGGCGTCGATGCGGCCGTCAACCGGTACGTCAACGTGTTTGCGAACTACTCCTATCAGGCAAAGCCGATTGCGGAAGATCTTCCCCTTGGGACAACCATCAACGACATCAACTGGCCGCCGAAGAACCGCTTCAATGCAGGGTTCGATTTCAGTTACGCGCGGTTCCTCGGCAACATGAGTCTCAACTTCACCGACGAGGCGTACTGGCAGGACGTGCTCGACGCGCGGTTTGCAGGGACGACCGACGCCTTCACGCTCGTCAACGCGGGGTTCGGCGTTCGATGGGCCGACGAGCGGGTGACGACGAGCGTCAAGATCACCAATCTCACCAACGAAGAGGTGATGCAGCACATCTTTGGTGACGTGCTGAAGCGGCAGATCGTTGGGGAGGTCCGCGTCAGCTTCTAACGCATTTCACCTCCACGGGCCACAGAGTCGTCATGAGCGGGGCTCACCCCGTCGCATGAAAATGTGGCTGTCGTGCTCAACGCTCATGACGACTAGATCTTGTGGTGCATACGTCGTATACACGATTTTCTGAGCAGACACGGAGACTCAGAGGAATCTCACGCAGCTTTCTTCTTTCTGCCGCGCGCGGCGGTCTTCCTACCGCGAGCCGATTTCCTCGCCGGGGTCTCCGCTTTTTCAAGCGACCGCCGCAGTCGCTCCATCAAGTCGACGACCTCCGCCTGTTGCGGCTCGGCGGGCGCGACGAGCTTCGCCTGCCTGCCCTTCATCTTGGCTTTGATGATCTTCATCAGGTTTTCCCGGTACTCGTCTGTGAACCGACTGGGGTCCCACGTGTCGGCCAGGTTCTTCAGGAGCGTCTGCGCCATCTCGAGCTCGGGCTTGCGGATGTCTTTCGAGCTCGGGAACGAATACTGCGAGGTGTCGACGAGCTCCTCGGCATACCGCATCTGGGTGAGCACCACGGCATCCCCGACCACTTCGAGCGCCGCAAGGTGCTGCGCGTCGCGGAACACGATGGTGGCGATGCCAACCAGTTCGGTCTCGCGCATCGCCTCGCGCAGCAGCGCGTACGCCCGTTCGCCCCCTTTTGCAGGAAGCACGTGGTACGAGGTTTCGAAGAAGCGGTCGTCGATCTCCTTGCCCTTGACGAAGCCGCGGATGTCGATCGTGCGGCTCTTTTCGAGCGCCGCAGCCTGAAAGTCTTCCTTCGTCAGGACGACGAAGCGGCCCTTCTCGTATTCGTATCCTTTGACGAGGTCCTCCCAGGCCACCGGCTTTCCCTCTCGAGCGCACACCCGCTCGAATCTGACGGGCGACTTGTCGTCGGCGTGCAGCAGACGGAAACGGGGCCGCGAGTCGCGGACCGCGGTATGGAGCTCGACCGGAACGTTGACGAGGCCAAACGCAATCGACCCCTTCCACAGTGCACGCGCCATGTCAGCGGGCCCGTGCAAGACCCAGGCCCGCAGCCAGGCTCTATTGCGACGCCTGCCGATCGCGCAGCGCGCGCTCGGCTTCGAACCAGTCGTCCAGATCCCTGCCGTGCCCGCCTCCCCGGTTCAGGTACCGATGATACGCAGCCTCGGCAATCACACCGTGAGTCGGTTGGCGGCGCGCTTCGTCGTCGCCTGCCGTGCTGCGCGCGGTATCACTGATCGATCGGCGGCGCGTCGTATCGAGATTCTTCTTCGCCATGATCAAACACTCTATCCGAAGTGATTTCAAACAACCTCTGCGGAGCTTGTCGCCGGTAATCCCAACGATCGAGATGCGCGCGGGTGCAAGAGACGTGCTAACAAAGGACGTGGCTGTGTTACCGGCCGGCGGACGATTTCACGCGTGGAGCGTTGCTGGCGGGTGCAGCGGTGTTCGCAGTCGCAACAGGCCGGCGAGCGGGATGTGAACCCAGTCCGGCCGATTGTTCAGTTCGTATCCAAGCTCGTACAGCGCCTTGTCGAGTATGAAGGCGGAGAGCAGCGCGTCCAGGTTCTCGCCGTGCGACGGCAGGAACGTCGCATCCCTGACTGCTGAGATGTACGCCTGCAGGTAGATCCTGCCGACCCAGGTTTCCCACATCTGGGCCCACGGGGCCAGTCGTTCCACGTCCTCGGGACGCGTGAGGGTGGCCGCCCCAAGGCTGGTCAGAACCGCATAGCTGAGCGATCGCAGCATGCCGGCGACATCACGGAGGGGCGAACACTTGCTGCGCCGCTCCCTGAGTGGGCGCGACGGTTCACCCTCGAAGTCGATGATCATGATGTCGCCTTCGGTCACCAGCACTTGTCCCAGGTGGTAATCGCCGTGACAGCGGATGCGATGGCCGGCGTCGCGGAGTCGTTCGACGTCATCGAACGGACGCAGCAGTTCCTCTCTGCGGAGCAGAAGATTCCGCGCCAGCTCCTGGCGGCGTTCGTCAAGACGACTCAGCGACTGCTCGAGCAAGGTCAGCTGGCGCTCCGCGTGCCTGCGCATCGCGGCGGCGTCGTTGCGCAGATCGTCAGGGCTGTACTGTTCGGGCTCGAACGCTGGATCGCCTGCCGAATCAGCGAGCCGGACGTGCAGCTCACCGGTGCGGCGGCCCAGGACTTCGGCGAGCGTCAGATACGTCCCGATCGCTTCGACGACATCGGCAGGTGGAGCGCTTCGGTCGATCGTTGGGCCGCCATCGACGGCCTCGTCTGCGCCACGAAGCGGCGGAAGCGTCGTCGCGCGCTCGAAGTAGCGCGCCAGTTCCTCGACGGTCACCTGCCACGCGTTTCCCTGGTTGTAGACGTAGACCTGAACCATCGCCACGGCCGTTGGCGGTTCGCCGTCGCGGAGATAGGACAAGGCGCCGCCGAGCGGGGGCACTCGCGTGAAATCGTGCGCCGCAAGAAACTCGCTCACCTCGAGGTCCGGGTGCGGGCCTGCCTCGATTCTCCGGAACAGTTTCATGATGAAACGCTTGTCGAACAGAATCGACGAGTTGCTGTGATCGGCAGCGCGCGAGATGGGCGTGAGGGGTTCAGGACCTGGCGGAACCTCACGTGCGGTACCGCGCAAGCGACCAAGCCGCATCGGCAGCTCTCGCTCTTCCTGAAGGATTGCGAGGAGCATCTCGCACACCTGGTCGTCGAACAGACCGTCGAACACGAGGCCCTTCCGCGCGCCGGTGATTCGCGCCACCGCCGACGCGTAGTGCTCGTGCTCGAGTGTGTCGGCGTCGGCGCCGTTCGCCGTGGCCAGAGGCAGCAGATAGCGCTCACGGCCTCCGTCATGGAACTCGGTCTCGACGACGGTGAGGAATGCAGGGCTTGGGCCGCCGCGCATCAGCGCCCAATCTGAAAAGCGCGCGGTGGCGATCGACCGTGCCTTTGCGCCGAACCACCGCTGACGCTGCAGGAACGGCACCAGGGCGTGCCGTTCGATGATCGTACGCAGGCCTCCGTCGAGAATCGACTCCCAGACGACGCCCGAAAAGAGCGACGGGAGCGCGGCGTGCTCTTCGGGCTGCGGCGCCGTGCGCGCGGTCATGGGCGCCACGACTTCCTGCAGCTGGAACGAGTAGAACCCGTACGGCGCGAGCGTGAGGAAGTACGGATGATCGCCAATGCGCGGGAACTCCGTTTGCCCGAGCATCTCAACCGGCGTGAGTCCCGCGAACGGCGCCAGCGGAATCTCCGCCGGCTGGACCGCGCGCGACAGGTTCGCGATACACAGGATGACGTCGCGTTCGTGCTTCCTCACGAAGACGAGCACTTTGCGGTTGGCGGTCGGGACGAACTGCAGCGAGCCGCGCCCGAACACGGTGTGCTGCTTGCGGAGCGCGATCATCCGTTTCATCCAGTGCAGCAGCGAAAACGGCGAGCGCTCCTGGGCCTCGACGTTGATGGCCTCGTAGCCGTACACCGGATCCATGATGACGGGGCCGAACAGCCGCGCAGGGTCGGCTCGCGAGAATCCCGCATTCCGGTCGCTGCTCCACTGCATCGGCGTGCGCACGCCGTTGCGGTCGCCGAGGTACACGTTGTCGCCCATGCCGATCTCGTCCCCGTAGTAGACGATCGGCGTGCCCGGAAGCGACAGCAGCAGGCTGTTCATCAGCTCGATGCGTGGGCGGCTGTTTTCCACGAGCGGCGCCAGCCTCCGCCGAATGCCCACGTTGACTCGCATCTGAGGATCGGACGCGTACTGCGAGTACATGTAGTCGCGCTCTTCGTCGGTGACCATTTCGAGCGTCAGCTCGTCGTGGTTGCGCAGAAAGATCGTCCACTGGCACGTCTCCGGAATCTCCGGCGTCTGGTTCAGGATTTCGACGACCGGGTGACGATCCTCCTGACGCAGCGCCATGAACATTCGGGGCATCAGCGGGAAGTGGAATGCCATGTGGCATTCGTCGCCGTCGCCGAAGTACGCGCGGACGTCCGAGGGCCACTGGTTCGCTTCGGCCAGCAGCGCGCGCCCGTGGTAGCGGGCGTCGAGCTCGCGCCGGATGCGTTTCAGAATCGCGTGCGTCTCGGGCAGGTTCTCGTTGATGGTGCCCTCACGCTCGATCAGGTAGGGGATGGCATCGAGCCGCAGCGCGTCGACGCCCAGATCGAGCCAGAAGCGCATGATGTCGAGGATCGCCGCGAGCACCTCGGGGTTGTCGAGGTTCAAATCGGGCTGGTGCGAGAAGAAGCGATGCCAGTAGTACTGTCCCGCAACGGCGTCGTAGGTCCAGTTCGACTTCTCCGTGTCCGTGAAGATGATTCGGGTGCCTGCGTGCTTCGTGTCGGTGTCGCTCCACACGTAGTAATCGCGCTCGGGCGATCCCTTCGCTGCGCGACGCGCCCGCTGAAACCACGGATGCTGGTCGGACGTGTGATTGATGACGAGCTCGGTGAGGACGCGGATGTTCAGCGCGTGTGCCGCGTCGACGAACGCCCTGAAATCGTCGAGCGTGCCATAGATCGGATTGATCGACGTGTAGTCCGCAATGTCATACCCGTCGTCACGGAGCGGAGAGGGATAAAAGGGGAGCAGCCAGAGGCACGTGACGCCAAGGTCGTGCAGGTACGGCAGCTTCTGTGTCAGGCCAGGGAAATCGCCGATGCCGTCGGCGTTGCTGTCGTAGAAGGCACGGACGTGCACCTCGTAGATGATGGCGTCCTTGTACCAGAGCGGGTCTGACGACATTGGTGATTAGTGATTAGTGATTGATGATTGGTGATTGGTGTTCCATGTTCATGGTTCGGTCAAAAACCACTCATTGCGAGCCAACGATCGCTAATTGCGAATCACGAAAATGTGCGCCATGCGTTCCGCGGGATCGAGCTTTACATAGTTCCATTCGCCCCGCCAGACGTACCGCGTGTCGTCCAGCAGATCCTGCGCGACGTACGATTGGTTCGGCTCGAGCCCCAGCTCCCGCAGCGGAACCTGCACGTGGCCGTGCTGGATCGAATGAGGATCCGTGTTCGCCACGACCAGCACGCGCGAATGCCAGTCCGCAACCTCCGATCCCGCGGGTGCGGTTGATGCCGGGCGTTCAGCGTACGTAGTGTCCGGCTTCAGCCGGACCGGAGGCGGCGCCTTGCTGAACCACAGGAGCGCCGGATTATCCGTGCCGTGAAACGCGAGCGTGCTGTTGAACTGCAGCGCGACGTGCTCGCGCCTGATCTGATTGACGCGGGCGATGAGCTCGTTGAGATTGCCGGGCTGGTTCCAATCGCGGGGACGAATCTCGTACTTCTCCGAGTTCAGATATTCCTCCGACCCTGGACGCGCGGGAACGTTCTCACACAGCTCGAAGCCGCTGTAGATTCCGTAGCTCGCCGACAGCGTGGCAGCCAGGATCAACCGGACCTCGAACGCGGGCCGTCCGCCCTTCTGCAAGTACTCGTGCAGAATGTCGGGCGTATTGGCAAAAAAGTTGGGTCGCAGGTATTCGCGCACGTCCGTCCGGGTGAGCTCGGTCAGGTACTCTCGAAGCTCGTGCGCCGTGTTTCGCCACGTGAAGTACGTGTATGACTGATTGAATCCCGCCTTCGCAAGATACTGCATCACCTTCGGCCGGGTGAACGCCTCGGAGAGAAAGATCGCGTCCGGATGCTCGCGGCGGACGTCGGCAATCAGCCACTCCCAGAAGGCAAACGGCTTCGTGTGGGGGTTGTCGACGCGGAAAATCGTGACGCCGTGCGTCATCCAAAAAAAGACGACGTCGCGCAGCGCACGCCAGAGCGAGCGCCAGTCCTCGTTTTCGAAGTCGAACGGGTAGATGTCCTGGTATTTCTTGGGAGGGTTTTCGGCGTACTTGATCGAACCGTCAGCGCGCCGCTGAAACCATTGCGGGTGCGTCTTGGTCCAGGGGTGATCGGGCGACGCCTGGAAGGCGATATCGAGCGCCACTTCGAGTCCCAGATGGCGTGCGGTCGCGACCAGCCGATCGAAATCCTCGAGTGTGCCGAGCCCGGAGTCGACGGCGGTGTGACCGCCGGCATCCGACCCGATTGCCCACGGGCTGCCGGGATCGCCCGGGGCGGCGGTCAGCGCGTTGGTGCGCCCCTTCCGGTTGGTCGATCCGATCGGGTGCACCGGCGGCAGGTACAGAATGTCAAAGCCCATTGCAGCGATGTCGGGGAGCCGCCGCTCCGCGTCGCGCAGGGTGCCGCCGCGCCTGGGATCGGTGGTGCACGAACGTGGGAACATCTCGTACCAGGCGCCAAATCGCGCGCGCACCGGATCGACGATCACGCGCAAAGGCGGGTCTGCGTGCGTCGACGCACGCCGATCCGGACGCGCAGCCATGAGACGGCCGAGCTCCGGATCGCGAGCGGCGGCAACGCGGGCGGAATGGGGGAGCGCGCCGCGCAAGACGGCCGCGGTCTCCAGTAGCCGCACGTCCTCGTCGGTCGGGCTGAAGCCGGATGGATTTTCGTCAGTCCGGCTAAAGCCGGATACTACGTACGAGGGGGGTTGTTCGTCTGTCGCCGCGTCCGGCGTCGAGTTGTCGTACGTAGTGTCCGGCTTTAGCCGGACCGGGGCAGCGTCGGTCGTAGTGTCCGGCTTTAGCCGGACCGCCTGCTGGACGATGTTCGCGCCCCGCAGCAGGTCGCTCTCGACGTCCTCACCCGCGTCGGCCTTGGCGACGATCGCGGCCAGCCACGACCCGAATCGATCGATCCACGCTTCGAATGTGTACTCGTACTCGCCAAGGCGCGTCACGGTGAACGACGCACCCCAGGAGTCGTTGCCGAGCGGCGTCAGCGGAACTTCGTGCCAGTCGGCATCGCCGTGGCGGTACTTCAGCACGCCCGCCAGCCGATCGTGACCGTCAGCAAATACATCGGCGGTTGCGAACACGGCTTCGCCGATCGTCCGTTTGATCGGGAAGCGGCCGGCATCGATCTGCGGCTGCGCTCGCTCGATCACGACGCGCCGTGGCTCGCGTCGAACGCTCCGATCGCCACCATCGCGAACGCCAGCCGCTCGAGTCGCAGCCCCGGAACGGGGACCGTCAGGCGAGTCGGTGCGGCTCATGCTTCGGGTCTGGCAGGCTCGCAGCACGCTCGCGACGTTCTACGCTGAGAACGAAGAGCGCCAGCGTGCGCCCCTGCAGCGGATACGTGCTCCCGTTCAGGTACCGTCGCTCCTCGACACGCGGCGCGATCGTGTCGAGCACGCGAAGCCACGCGGTGTGCGGCCCGAGGCTGGGCAGCGTGAAGAGCGCCTCCGCGTCGTGCGCGTTGAGCAGGATGAGCAACGTGTCGCCTCGAACCGGCCGGCCGTGCTCGTCGATCTCACCCAGGGCGTCGCCGACCATGAGCACGCCGAGCGACCGCACGGACGAGGCATTCCAGGCATCGTCTGTCATCTCGTGTCCGGACGGGTCGAGCCAGTAGATGTCCTTGACGTCGACGCCGCGAATGGGGCGCCCCTGGAAGTACTTGCGCCGCATCAACACCGGTTGCGAGCGGCGAAACCGCACGAGCCGGCGCGTAAACGCAAGGAACTGTTGCTCGGCGAGCGACAGGTTCCAGTTGGTCCAGCTCAGCTCGTTGTCCTGACAGTACGCGTTGTTGTTGCCCTGTTGCGTGCGACCCATTTCGTCGCCGCCGCTGATCATCGGGACGCCGACGGAAAGCATGAGCGACGCCATCAAGTTGCGCTTCTGCTGCTCGCGGAGCTCCAGGATCGCCTGGTCCGTGGTGGCGCCTTCGGCGCCGCAATTCCAGCTCAGGTTGTTGTTCTCGCCGTCCTGGTTATCGTGGCCGTTGGCCTCGTTGTGCTTCTCGTTGTAGCTGACGAGATCGTGCAGCGTGAACCCGTCGTGGGCGGTGATGAAGTTGATGCTCGCGTACGGACGCCGGCCGCCGTGCTCGTACAGGTCGTTGCTGCCGGCCATGCGCGTTGCCACCTCGGCAACCCCCCGATCGTCGCCCTTCCAGAAGGCCCGCATCGCGTCACGATATCGTCCGTTCCATTCGGTCCAGTGGACGGGGAAGTTGCCAACCTGATAGCCGCCGGCGCCCAGGTCCCACGGTTCCGCAATCAGCTTGACCTGAGAGATCACCGGGTCCTGATGAATGATGTCGAAGAAGGCGCCGAGCCGATCGACCTCGTACAACTCGCGTGCGAGCGTGCTGGCCAGGTCGAATCGAAAACCGTCGACGTGCATCTCGAGCACCCAATACCGCAGGCTGTCCATGATGAGCTGCAGCACCTGGGGGCTTTGCATGTTCAACGTGTTGCCGCAGCCGGTGAAGTCCAGATAATAACGCTTGTTGTCGGGGACGAGGCGGTAGTAGCCCGCATTGTCGATGCCTCGCAGCGACAACGTCGGTCCGAGCTGATTCCCTTCCGCCGTGTGGTTGTACACGACATCGAGAATGACTTCGATGCCGGCGCCGTGCAGCGCCTTCACCATGAGCTTGAACTCGCGCACAGCCTCCGCCGGTGTGCCCGAGGCCGAGTAGCGCAAGTCGGGCGCAAAGAACGTGAGCGTGTTGTAACCCCAGTAGTTCGACAGACCGCGTCCTGCCAGATATCGTTCGTAGGCGTGGTGGTGCACGGGCATCAACTCGACGGCCGTCGCGCCGAGACGCGTCAGGTGCTCGAGCGCTAGCTCCGTCGTCAACGCCTCGTACGTGCCGCGGAGCCGCTCGGGTATTCCAGGATGCAGCTTGCTGAAGCCTTTGACGTGCATCTCGTAGATAACGGTCTTGTGCCACGGCGTGCGCGGCGGGCGGTCGTCGCCCCATGTGAACGCCGGGTCGATGACACCCGCGAGCGGCGAGAATTGCGCGTTGTCGCGTGTATCGAACGAGAGGTCGGCATCGGCGCTGCCGATCCTGTACCCAAACATCGAGTCGTCCCATCGGACCGGGCGCCCGATCGCTTTGGCGTAGGGATCGACAACGACCTTGTTGGGATTGAAGCGGTGACCGGCTGCAGGATCGTACGGGCCATGCATGCGAAAGCCGTACAACTGGCCCGGCCGGATGTCCGGCAGGTAGCCGTGCCAGACCATGTCGGTATGCTCCGGAAGCGGAATGCAGGCGTGCGGGCGGCTCGCGTCCGGTGAATCGAACAGGCACAACTCGACATGTGTCGCGTGTGCTGAATAAATCGCGAAGTTGACACCGAGCCCGGTCCAGGTGGCCCCGAGCGGATACGGTTGACCTGGCCAGACGCGCATAGAGCCTCTACGGTTTCAAAACCTCTGCCATTACCTAGAACGCGACCTCGATTACCTCGGCCTCTTCCGGAGCTCACTCGTGTTGGGTGGTGGCGAATCCCGATTCCGGTGGCCGGACCAACCTGCGAGGGCTCGAGCGACCGCTTGCCGCCAGCTCCGTGAGCTGGCTGATCCCCCTAGCCTTCTCGCGCGGTCAGGCGATCGTGTCGGCCTGACCTTCATAGGGCTTCGCCACCACCCAACACAAGCGATCTCCGGGATCTCCGGGGCTAGATGGGGCTGGAGCATGAAATCGGCTATAGGGTTCAACTTGAAGGGCACGACTTGTGAACACAGCGCCGCCATGACCAGTGAATTACAGCACGAAAAGGGTGGTACCCCGCCCGGCGGCGGACGCTGGGATCACGAGACGATGCGTGAGGCGGCGCAGAGGCCAATCAGCGGTCCAGGCAGCACGGACACGCTGGCAGCGAGCGGAGGGCTGGAACTGCCCGCGCATCGATCACACCCTGCTCGCGCGGCCGATGTCATTGCCGACGAGCCGATTCCCGGAGAGCGAGATGCATCCACTCTCACGCATCGGCAACCGGGAGCGATCGGTGGACGATTCTCCGGCGCCGATGCGCCGCCTGTGGATCCCAGGCGTCTGATGGACGCAGCCACGATGCACGATCGCGAACTCGAGGGAGGCGGCGGGGGCAGGTAGGAATGGGGTGGGTGACGGGTTTCGAACCCGCGACTTCCTGAGCCACAGTCAGGCGCTCTACCCCTGAGCTACACCCACCATGTGGCTGAAAGGCTCAAGTGTAGCACGCGGGTTTCAACCGCTTTTCGCTTCCACGAACCACCGAGGCAGCGAGACACCGAGGAATCTATTCCAATTTGGGCTCGGTGCCTCAGTGTCTCGGTGTTCCGTGGAGGTTAGAAACGCACCAGACTAGGCGGGATGCTCGTCGGGATCGAGGGCCTGCAGCCTCCCGTTGACGACGCGGACGCGATCGGGCGAAATGCTGCGGGCGCCGTGCGCCTTCGCTTCGTACATCAACTTGTCGGCCCGCGCGAGAAGATCGTTGGCAAGCTGACGCGCGAAGGGCCGACGCTCGTTGACAAGCCCGAGCAGCAGACAGACGACGCCGACGTCGACGTTGACCGGCTTCTCGGCCAGTCGGGGATCCACGGCGCCCCAGTCGCAGCGCTCGACCGCCTCGCGAAACCGTTCCGCGATGACCCACCCGGCGCCGAACTGGGCGAGGTCGGGAATCAGGAAGCAGAACTCGTCTCCGCCAAACCGCGCGTGGAGTTCCTGTGAGACGTGTAAATCGACCGACTCTTTTGCGATGAGGTCGTCGGACCGGACTTGTTCGCGCAGCAGCCGTGCGACGCGGTCGATGATCCTGTCGCCCAGTGCGTGGCCGAGCGTGTCGTTGTACCACTTGAACGACGTGATGTCGACCAGGCCGATCGCGCACCAGTGGCCCCGCTGCTCGAGCGCGAGAAACGCTTCGAGCTGCTCGATGAACCGCCGGAAATTCATCAGGCGGGTCTTGGGATCGCGGTGGACGCGGTCGGTGAGGTCTGCTACCAGGTCCTCGAAGTAGCGGGCGATGCTGCTGACCGTGGCGTCGCGCGCCGTGAGCTCATCGCGCAGCCGATTCAGACGTTCGGCGAATCCCGCGGATACAGCCTGAATCGCCTCCTGCTTGGACTGCTGCCAGAGACGCTCGTGGTGCATGAAGACGCTGTCGATCGCATCGAGCAGCGCCTGTTCGTCTGCGGGCGGCAAAGAAAGTCGCTCACGGACCCAGCTGTGCAGTTCCGATCGTGTTTCCGGACCGATCTCGCCGTCGGCTTGCGCCGCTTTCTGCATCCGCATACCCTGCGTCCCCAAGAAAGCAATCGGGCGACTTCAAAGGATGTGCCCGGGCGCGCTTCGCTCGAATTCGTCGATTTGCGGACGTTCTTGCGGCAGAGCCGTGTATTTAGGGGTCCGGGAAGTGGAATATTCGGCGTTGATTGACAGTTGTGGAACTCGCGCTATGCCAGCCTCCCGACTTCGGCTTCGAGCAAGCTCCAGCATTTTGTTCCGAGTATCTGTTTCCACGATGAGTAGACGCCGGCAAGCTTTGCTCGAAACGGCGCCGTGTCCACGTCGTTGAAGGCCAGTCCGCGCGCGGCAAGCGACGCGCGCGCTTCGGTGTTGGCGGTCTCCTGATCCCGCCGCTGCAAGCGTACCGCCCGAGCGGTATTGCTCTCGATGCTGGCCCTGATGTCGCCCGGCAGGCGCTGCCACGTGGCGAGATTCGCAATGAGGTTGAAGCCCGACCACATATGGTTGGTCATGCTGGCGTATTTCATGACCTCGTAGTGCCTGAAGAAGTTCATATAGGCCAGCGGGTTTTCCTGCGCGTCGACTTTGCCGCTCTTGAGCGCCTCATAGATGCCGCTGCTGTTGACGGTCACCGGTTCGGCGCCGAGCGCCTTGAACATGTCTTCGAACATCCTGCCGTCAGGCACCCGCATGCGCATCCCGATGACGTCGTCCGGCGTTCTGACTGGCCGCGTCCTCCCAGCCATCTGGCGCATGCCGTTGTCGAAGGCGCCCACCGGAAAGCCGACGATGCCTTTCGTCTGCATCTCCTGGCGCAGATAGGTGCCGAGGGCGCCATCCATCGCCTTGTGGGCGTGTGCGGCCGACTGGAACGCGAACGGCACCTGTTGCACGTTGGCGGCCGGCGCCACGTTGCCGATGATGCCGCCCATCAGCGTGAAGAACTGAATCTCGCCGGACACGAGCATCTCGAGCACTGCAGGGTCGCTTCCCGGGTGCTTCGCGTTCTCCGGGAAGATCCTCGTTTCCACACGGCCGCGACTTTCGTCGCGAACCGCCGTCCACATCTCGACGAGGCGCTGATGGAGGGGGCTCTCCGCCGTCTGGTTGTGGTACTGGCTGAAGGAGTACGCCGGGCGTTGCTGCCCCCGGACCAGGGTTCCGACGGATGCGGCGGCTGCGCTGCCAAGGAAGGCGCGGCGGCTGACGACCTTTGAGATGGTCATGGGGTACTCTAGCATTGACGAATTTATGGATTTACGAATTGACGGATTTGATTGCGGTATATCGAACGAAACACATTCGTCGATTTCAATCCGTAAATCCGTAAATTCGTCAATTCCTCGTATTATTTGACAGTCCGATGCGTCTGCTCTATAAGCGCATCACGAGAAGAAATCGCGTGTCCGACGCACTCACATTTTCATGAAGGAGAGCCACATGAGACGTTGGCATTTTGCAGTTGCGGCGCTCGTTATCGGCCTTGGCGCCGGCGCCGCCGCGCAGCATCGCGCCGAATCGCGCGATATGGCGCTCCTTGGCCATAACGACCTCCAGGCCCGTAGCGCCTACCAGCCGACCATTCACCGGCAGGGCGACCGCTACATCGCGTATGTCGGCCACCACGGTGGCAGGATGCCGAACCCGATGACCGGGCAGGTGGAACCGAACGGGACCTCGGTGCTCGACGTGACGAACCCAAGAAGTCCCCGCTATCTCACGCATATTCCGGGCGGTGCGGGAGAAGGCGAAGGGGGCGGCGCCCAGATGGCGAGCGTCTGCAACGGCAGCACGCTTCCTCGCGCCGATCGCACCAAGGTCTACCTGCTGCGGTCGTTCGGCGGCTCTGCCCATGAGATCTGGGATGTGACCACGCCGGAGAAGCCGACCCGCGTCACGGTGGTCGTGAGCGGACTGAGAGACACGCACAAGAGTTTCTGGGAATGCGATACAGGGATTGCCTACCTCGTTTCGGGCGACCCCGCGTGGCGCACCCGGCGGATGACCAAGATCTACGACCTGAGCAATCCGGCGAGTCCGGTATTCATTCGGGACTACGGTGTCGTCGGGCAGCAGCCTGGCTCTACCGGCGACGTGCCAACCGAGCTGCACGGTCCTATTTCGCTGGGGCCGAAGGGCAACCGTGTCTATTTCTCGCACGGCACCGGCCGCGGCGGCATCGTCCAGATCGTCGACCGCGAGAAGCTGTTGAACGGTCCGAAGGAGCCGACCGAAGCCAACCTGCGTTACCCGGTGATCACGCAGATCGATCTCCCGCCCGAGTCGGGCGCCCACACGGGGCTGCCAATTCTTGGCGTGCCGATGCCGGAATTCGCCAAGCAACGGCCGCCGGCCAACCATCCTCAGCCCGGCATGGGCCACGACCACGGCGACACGATTCCTCGTCTGACGACCACCGGCCCGCATCGCGACTTCATCGCTGTTGTCGGTGAGACGACCGGCAACGAGTGTCTCGAGAACAGGCAGTTCGTCCGGATGGTGGACATCACGTGGGACACCAATCCCGTTGGCGTCGAGACATTCAATGTGCCGGAAGCGAGTGGCAACTTCTGCGAGCGCGGCGGCCGCTTTGGCGCCCACGCGTCGCACGAAAACACGACGCCTATCTATTACGGGCGGGTGTTGTTCGTCTCCTGGTTCAACGCCGGCCTACGTGCCATCGACATCCGGGATCCTTATGACCTGAAGGAAATTGCGTTTTACATTCCCGCGACGACGGACAAGACCGACCAGCGCTGCGTCGGTCAGGACGCCCAGCGCCGGTGCAAGACCGCGATTCAGACCAACAACGTCGAAGTGGACGATCGCGGATACGTCTACATCGCCGACCGTGCAAATACTGGACTGCACATCCTCGAGCTGACCGGCGCGGCGCGCCGGGTTGCGAATTACCCGGGGCAGAGCACGGCGCAGAGGTAATCAAGGCACAAGTCACAAGGCACAAGGCACAAATCACAATGGCAGGGACCACGAAGCACACGAAGACCATCTAGTCTTCGCGGCCTTCGTGGTTTCCCTTGATCTCTTGTGACTTGTGCCCTGTGACTTGTGACTTGTGACTTAGGGTGCCGCCAGACCCCATCCCGTCCTGAGCCTGGCACGATCGACCTCGTGACCTCGCAGGAACACCCTTGAAATCCGCCGGGTGTTGGTGATGTCATCGAGTGGATTGGCGTCGAGAACGACGAAGTCGGCGCTCTTGCCGGGCGCCACCGTACCCAGATCATCCAGACCAAGTATCTCCGCCGAGTTCCGCGTAGCGGAAACGAGCACCTGCGCTGGCGTCATGCCGGCCGCAACCATGTTTTCGAGCTCGGCGTGCATCGTCCAGCCGACGAACTGGTCGCCGGTCTGTCCACCCCCGTCGGTGCCGACGCCAATCTTGACGCCCGCTGCCGCGAGCCGTCGAACCCCGCGCGCCAACCGGTCCCACGCCTGACGGCTCTGTTGAGCGGCTTCGGGTGTTTGTCCCGCCAGACGGTCCTGGAGCCGCTTGATCTGTTCCGGCCGAACCGTCTCGCGGATGAGCGGGTGGGGTGGATTGAGCCACGGCGCCGACACGACTCGGCGTGGCGCGCTGAGCGCCAGCAGGACGGCCGTGTTGGGATGCTGCTTGAACGTCGCGACCAGCTCATCGTCAACGTCGCTGATCATGTGACCGAACACGTCGATGCCGGCGCGCAGCAGATCTTTTGCCTCGCGCAGTCCTGTGGCGTGCACGACCACGCGCATGCCATGCCGGTGCGCTTCGTCGAAAATCGCGCCGTATAGGTCCGGGGTCAGCGTCTTGATCGTCCCGCCCCGGGTATCCACCCACGTCTTGATCAGCGGGATCTTCAGTCGGGCCAGCTCCTGCACGTCGGCGCGGGCGCCCTCGACCGTGGTCACGACGTACGCGGCATGCCGCATGTTCTCGTGGCTGATCTCTTCCAGTGGCGCGAGACCGCGTCCGGCGGTGAGGAATCTGGCGGCGTCAGGATATTTTCCCGCGCGCGTTTCGTCCCTGAGCTGAAACGGCAGCTCGCCGAAGTCGCTCCCCATTGCCTGACTCGCGGCGACACCGAAGTAGGCGAAGCGATACAGGTGGTCGAGGATGTTCTCCCGCGTGTAGTTCTGCGGTCCGCTCGTCAGGTTTCTCATGTACCCGATATGCGAGTGCGCATCGATCAGGGCAGGAATGACGGTTTTGCCGGTCAGGTCGACTCGGACGGCGTCGCGGGGCGCCAGGCTGTTGCCCTCGCGGCCCACTCGAGTGAAACGACCGTTTTGAACCAGGAATGCAGAGCGTTCGATGGGCGGGCCGCCGTCGCCCGTGATCAGCCGAGCCCCTTCATACAGAACGGTTGTGGCGGGACGCGGCGCCTGCGCGGTGGCATTCGCAAGCAGCGCCGACATCAGAACAGTTGAGAGTAGTCCTCGCGTCATCAGTGCGGCGCGATTCTACGCCAACTTTCTATCGGACGTCGCAACGCGTTACTATTGCGCCTTCGTGGCTCCCGGCGCCTGTTTTTCTTCGATTGTCGGTGGACCGGTCGCGCGCTGGATCGTCCACTGGAGGATGTTATGACTCGTGTAACCCGGAAACCGATGCTGCTTGCGATCGTCACAATTGCGGGCGCATCGATGTTCGTGAGTGCCCAGCAGCCCGCCTTCGCACAAGGCTCCGGCGCCGCAAGAGCGGACATCGTGTTGACCAACGGCAAGGTCATCACTGTTGATGAAAAGTTCTCCATAGCGCAGGCGGTGGCTATTCGCGGTGATCGGATTGTCGCGGTCGGCACGAATCAGCAGATCAACGCGCTGGCCGGGCCTGGCACCCGGCGGATCGATCTGCGCGGCCGCGCGCTGATGCCGGGGTTCATCGACAATCATGCGCACTATCAGGAAGAGGGGGCGTACTGGACGCTCGAGGACCGCCTCGACGGCGTCGACACGCGCAAGCAGGCGATCGAAATCATCCGGGCACGGGCAAAGCAGAAAGGTCCCGGGCAGTGGATCTTCACGCTCGGCGGCTGGTCTCCCGATGTGTTCACAGACGACTCGCGGCCGTTCACTCGCGACGAGCTGGACAAGATCGCGCCCGATAACCCGGTGTTCCTGCAGTTCTCGCGGGAGCAGTACTACCTGAACAGCAAGGCGATCGAGGCCACCGGCATGGAGAAGATGAAGGATCCAGAGATCCAGCGCGACGCCAGCGGCCGCGCCACCGGTATCGTCGACGGCGACCGCGTTGGCGGCATGCTCCGGAACGCGTCGGGAGTCCTCAAGAACGTCCCGAAGGATATCTTCGAGTCGAGCAGCATGAAGATGCTCAGGGACTTCGCGATGGCGGGCCTGACCTCGTCCGGAGGCGCCTGCCAGTACGAGAACGAGTACCGCCAGTGGCTTCGCGAGGGCAAGCCGGTGTCCATGCGGTTCTTCTGCTTCCGCACGTCCACGGGTCAGGGTCGAAACACGGATCAGGTGATTTCGGAGATTCCGAAGCTCAAATACTTCGATGGCGACGAATGGATCGATCACATCAACTGGGGGGAGCGGCTGGTCAACGTGCCCGACAACGTCTACGACACGAAGCCGACCGTTCCGGCTGCGACGTGGAACGAATGGGGCCGCATGGCAAAGGCGGTGGCGCAGGCGGGCATCCCCGTCATGATCCACACCACTCAGGAATGGACCATCGAGGAGCAGCTCAAGCAGATCGAAGCGTTTGCGGGCGAAGTGCCGGTCCGGGGGAAGCGCTGGACGTTCATGCACATGGAACAAGTCACGCCGAATCAGCTCGAGCGGATGCGGAAGCTGGGGATGTGGGTGGCCATCCACCCGCGTGGAGTGATCGCCGGCGCAGCGTTCGTCCGGCGCTTCGGTGAGCGCGGCTACGCCATGCCGAACCTCAAGGCGGTTCAGGACAGCGGCATCCACTGGGGCTTCGGCACAGATGCCTTCGAGGTCAATCAGTACCGGCCGTTCACGACGCTCGGGTGGGCGGTCACCGGCAAGCTCCTGGGCACCGGGGCTGGCAAGGTCACGATGAAGTACCCCATCAGCAGGGAAGACGCGCTGGTGGCTCACACTCGTAACAACGCGTATTTCCTCAATCGTGAAAACGATCTGGGCTCCATCGCTCCAGGCAAGCTGGCGGATATGTTCATCGCCGATCGCGACTATCTCACGGTGCCGCTCGACGATATTCATTCGATCAAGTCCGTGATGACGATTGTTGGCGGCAGGGTCGTGTACGATGCCGCGGCTGAAACAGCGACGCGCTGAACCGGCCAAGGGCACTGCCCTTGATATCCCGTGTGAATGCCCTTGGCTGGTTCCCATCGTCTGAATGCAGGCGGGCCACCTTCCGGTGCCCGCCTGCACTTGTTTTTGGACGGGAACTTTTCACCAGCATCGGACAATCACTGCCAGATGGGGGCGGCGCGGTCAGAACTCCTGCACGACTTGCCGGATGACGATCTCGTTCGGCGTGCGCAGGCCGGTGAGCGCGAGGCGTTTGCCGAGATTTACCGCCGCTATCATGCGGTGGTCTACCGTTTTGCCCGCATGATGAGCGGCTCGCTGGCGATCGGTGAAGACATTACCCAGGAGACGTTCACGGTGCTGCTGCGGGATCTGCACCGCTACAAACCGCAGCGGTCGAGCATATCGACGTACCTGTACGGGGTGGCGCGGAATCTGACCCGCAGCCGCCTGCGACGCGACAGGCGGCTCGTGCGGCTCGAAATCACCGAGGATCGCGAACCGACTGTGAACGACGATCCTGACCGCTGCCGGCACCAGCGCCCAGCCCAGCATCTTGCCCCAACCATGAATCGGTTTGGCGCGCGCCTGGCGGACCTGCTGCCGCGCTGCTTGGCGTTGCCGTGCTTCAGCGCGGCTCGGTGACCACCTCCGAGCCTGAGGCGCCACCAGTCGAGAATGCCGTCCCTGTTGACGACTCAACGGTCACCAATGCGCCCGGGGCGTTGTCGATGGAGATTGGCATCGAGACGCCATTGACGCGTCCGGTCGCGGTTCGTTCCCGCCCTCGACCAGTTGCAGATGCCGGTTACGTCATCGTCCCGGAACCGCTCGTCGATCCGACCACACTGCACGTCGTTCGGGTCCGCATGTCCAGGATGGCGCTGGCGACTCTTGGCATGCCACTCGTCAATCCCGACGCCGACAGCCTGGTGGAAGTCGAGATGCTGGTGGGCGACGACGGCGTGGCACAATCGATCCGACACGCTGCGTTGGTAGACGAACAGATGGAAGCAGGGGGAGAGCGATGAGAACGCGTGTATCCGTCATCAGTTTGGTTATCGCCTTGTCGAGTGTTGCGAGCGCCGTGGCACAGGAGCAAGACGTCATCTTCTTCCGTTCGGGCCCGTTGGATCCGGCATCCGGGCAGGTTGGCGCCGGCGGGGTGGCCGGCGTGCCATTTCATTTCGAGCTGCCGGTCGATGTGATGGCCGTCGAACCATTCGACGTCGGGGAGCCTGTGACGGGCGCACCGTACTCGGCGGAAATCACCACCGAGATTCTGCAGCAGCTTGCCGACGGCAATCGCATCGAGCGGCGCTCGACGAGCTCGGTCGCGCGCGACGGGGAAGGACGCGTGCGCCGCGAACAACGGCTGGCAGCCATCGGGCCGATCCTCCCGCAGGGAGATGTGCAGATCGTCACCATCAACGATCCCGTCGCCAAAGTGCACTACTCGCTGGATGCTGCTCGAAAAGTCGCGATTCAGTCGCCGATGATGTTTACCAAGAGAATCGAAGGTCCCGTGCGTGGCTTTGCTCCGGGAAAATCGGCGGATGTGCAGGACACGCGATCCGAATCGCTCGGCACTCGTGACATCGAAGGGGTGAAGGCCGAGGGCACTCGGACGACGGTGACGATACCTGCGGGCGCAATAGGCAATGTGGCGCCAATCGAAATGGTGAGCGAACGTTGGTACTCGCCGGAACTGCGGACGGTGATTCTGTCGCGTCGGTCCGACCCACGATTTGGCGAGACGACGTATCGCCTCGAAAACATCGTCCGCACTGAACCACCGTCCGAGTTGTTTCAGGTGCCATCGGACTTCACGATTGAGAAGGGTGGGATGGTGGGGGTCGAGAAGCGAATCATTCAGGCGCCCCCAGGTCTACCGCGCTGATCAAGTCACAGGTCACAAGGCACAAGTCACAACCAAATCCCAAATCCTTTTGTGACTTGAGCCTTGTGACTTGTGCCTTGTGCCTTGGCTGGGCTCCGTGCCTAGGGTTCCACCCGAAACTCGCGCGTGCCGGCCGGCTGGCCGTTGATCAGAATTTCGACGCGGTAGTTGCCGTGCGGGAAACCGCCAGAGTTCTGCAGATGGAACTCGGTGGCCGCCGCGCGCGTGTACGACACGTCGCGCTTCGCTTCGCTGACGACCTGCCCATTGAGAAGCCAGCGCACCGTCACCGTGCCATACCCGGGATCGTCCGACAGCAGCGACACATACACCGTGTCGTCCGGCTTGAAGCGCGTGGTATGCGTGCCAACGCTGTTATCCGGATTGAGCGATCGCCCGAGCTGCAGCGTGGTGATACGCAGCGGCTCGCTCGGGCCGCACGCACTGCTGAATCCGCCGAACACAAGGACTGCTGCGATGACGGCGCGCGGTACAGCCAGGAACAATCCGTCAATTCGTAGATTCGTCAATTCGTAAATGATCTCAGCCTCTTTGTGATTGTGCGCGGTTTCGGACCACATAGGCAAGCGTGGCGGTGGCGAGCACGATGCCCGTGACCCCGAACTCCCTCACAGTCGCCGTGGACAAGACCCACACCATGAGGCTGGCGGCCAGTACGGGGGCCACCCAGACGCCCGGTGTCATGAAGGGCGTCCCCGCGGTGCGGACGTCACGCCGCGCGAGCTCGAGCGCCGCGCCGCACGACATGAGATACAGCAGCAGCAAGCCGACGTTCGAGATGATCGCCAACGCTTGAAAGGTCTGGGTGGCGGCAAGCAGGAGCACCAGGGCGGCATGCGTCCAGATGGCCACGCTCGGCGTCCGGTGTTCGGGATGCACGTACGCAAGGATCGCGGGCGCGAACCCATCGCGCGCCAGCGCATACAGGCTGCGCGGCGTGCTGAGCATGTCGCCGCATTGATAGCCGAACATCGAGCAGACCGCCCCCCCGAGCATCAGCGTCATTCCGGCGCCGCCGAGAAACCGCGCTGCCGCGTCCGCGAGCGGCGCCGCAGTCTGCTGCGCGAGCAGCGGACCCAGTACACCTTGTGCCACGAGCTGGACGGCAATGTAGAGCGTCGTGGTGATGCCCAGGGCGAAAAAGACGGCGCGCGGCACCGTGTGAGCCGGATTTCGGACCTCGCCGCTCGGGGCGAGCGCCACTTCGACGCCTGAATACGCGAATATCAGCAGCAGCACGCCGCGACCGAGCGAATCGGCGCCTGGAAATCCCGTCCACCGAATCGCTGACGGATCGACGAAAAAGAAGCCGACAGTTGCGAAGAGGAGGAGCGGCGCCAGCTTTGCCACGGTGACGGTCTCGATCAGGCGCGTCCCGATGCGGACGCCCCGCGCGTTCAACTGCGCGAGCGTCGCGAGAATCATCGTCAGCACGGCGATGCGCGCAGCCGGAATGCGGAATGCCGGGGCGAGCGCTCCGAGCTGATCGAGCAGAGCCGTCGAGACACCCGACACGGCCAGCACGCCCGTCAGCCACTGGAGGACGCCCGCCAGCAAGGCGACGTATGGGCCGAAGGCTGCCTCCACGTACGCATAGATGCCGCCGGTCACTGACACGCGGCTGCCGGCGACCGCGAGTGTCACGCTGACGAGCGCCATGATCGCGGCGCAGACCAGGAAGGCCAGCGGCGCCGCGGCGCCCATCCCTTGCGCGACGAGCGCCGGCAGCACAAAGATGCCCGCGCCGACTGTCGTGTTGACGATGCTCGCCGTGAGCTGACGAACACCGATGGCGCGCACGAGGGTGGCTTCGCTCGAAGGGGACAGGGGATAGGGGGAAGGTGTTAGAAGGGGCAAGTGGTAGGGGCCGACCTTGAGGTCGGCCCCTGGACGTGTAAGACGTCTACGAAGTCGTCAGGTGCTTCTTGAAGTGATCGACCGTGCGCTGCCACGCCAGCGCCGCCGCGTCCTTGCTGAACCGCGGCGTTGTGTCGTTGTGGAAGCCATGCTGCGTGCCCGGGTACTGGAACATCTGGTGGCTGATACGATTCGCCTTCAGCGCCGCCTCGTACGCCGGCCACATCGCGTTGATGCGCTCGTCGTCCTGGGCGTACTGGATCATCATCGCCGCTTTGACCTTCGGCACGTCCTCTGCCCGCGGTGCGCCGCCGTAGAACGGAACGCCCGCCTGCAGATCGGCGCCAAGCTGCACCGCCAGGTTGTTGACGACGCCGCCACCAAAGCAGAAGCCAACGGCGCCGAGCCGTCCGGTGCTGTCTGGGCGACCCTTGACATAGCGCGCTGTTGCCACGAAGTCGGCCATCATCTTCGCCTGGTCCAGCTTGCGCTGCATCTCCACGCCGGCTTCGTCCGTGCCGGGATAGCCGCCGAGCGACGTCAACGCGTCGGGACCAATCGCCATGAAGCCGGCGACCGCCGCACGACGGACGACGTCTTCGATGTGCGGAGTCAGTCCGCGATTCTCGTGGATGACGATGATCGCCGGAATGCGGCCCGTCGCGCTGGCGGGACGCGCAAGCAGCGCGCGAACCTTGCCGTAGCCATCGGGTGAGGTGACCTCGATGCGCTCGGTCTTGATCCGCGCATCGTTCGGCGCGACCTGTTGAGCTTCGGCGTATCTCGGGCTCAACGCCTCGAGGATGCCCACGGCCGTCACTCCTCCGACCGCGTACTTCGTCGCGCCGTCGAGGAAGCCACGACGGTCAATCAGTCCATGAACGTAGCGATCGAACAGCTTCCAGACTTCTGGATGCAGGTCACTCGTACTGACGACTTCACTCATGCGCGTACCCTCCAGGAGGTTGTCGCGGAAAGGCAGACAAATGCCTGATATTTTCGTCGGAGCATATCATGGGGCGGCAACGGAATCGTGCCGAACGATTTTCCGTCGGACATCGTGAACGAGGTCGGCCACAGGCCGTGGCCGATGCCAGGACGCGCCTGGATGATGAGGCAAAGCTGGCACGACCTGCTGTTTGCGCATTGGCCCGTGGCCGTGGACGCCGTGCGCACACGAGTTCCGCGCACGCTCGAACTCGACCTGTTCGACGGCACCGCGTGGGTCGGCGTCGTGCCGTTTCACATGACGAACGTCGCGCCACGGGCGATGCCTCCGCTGCCGTGGGTGTCGGCGTTCCCCGAGCTGAACGTGCGAACCTACGTCACGTACTGCGGCAAGCCTGGCGTCTATTTCTTCAGCCTCGACGCCGCAAATCCTCTGGCGGTGATCGTGGCGCGCACGATGCTGCACCTTCCGTACTACAGGGCAACGATGGACGTCGCAGTGAACGGCGAGTGGGTCGAGTATGAGAGCCTGCGCACGCAGGGCGGCCGAACGGCGCACTTCAAGGCACGATATCGCCCGATCGGTCCGGTATTTCAGCCGACGCCGGGTACGCTCGAGCATTTCCTGGCGGAACGCTACTGCCTTTACACGGCTGACTCCATTCATGTGCGGCGGCTCGACATCCATCACCCGCCGTGGCGGCTGCAGTCGGCCGACGCCGTCATCGCGACGAACACGGTGGCAGACGCCAGCGGCATCGCGCTGCCGCCGGTAACGCCGCTCCTTCACTTCGCGAGGCGTCAGGATGCCGTGGCCTGGCCGCCCGTAATGGCGTCTTGAGCGCAAAGGCAGTAGGCAGTAGGCAGTAGGCAGTAGGCAGAGGGCAGCGACCTGCCGTCTACTGTCTACCGCCTACTGCCTACTGCCGTTACGATGTAGCGACCCCGTGCAGCAGACCGAAGTCTCCCGCTTCGTCGAATTCAGCCGTGCGCAGTGGGCGAACCTTCGCGCCGCCACGCCGCTGCCGCTGTCTGAAGCACAGCTGCGGGGTCTCGTCGGCCTGAACGAGCGTGTCTCGCTCGACGAGGTCACCGACATCTATCTGCCGCTCTCCCGCCTGCTCAATCTGTACGTGCAGGCGACGCGGGCGCTGCATCACGCCACCGCCACGTTTCTGGGATCGGATGCGCCTCGCGTCCCCTTTGTCATTGGTCTCGCCGGAAGCGTGGCGGCAGGAAAGAGCACGACGTCGCGAATACTGCAGGCGCTTCTCGCACGGTGGCCGAGCCACCCCCGCGTCGATTTGATTGCCACGGACGGATTCCTCTGGCCGCGCCGCATCCTCGAGGCTCGAGGGCTCATGGAGCGGAAAGGATTCCCGGAGAGTTACGACGTGCGGCGGCTGTTGCGATTTCTCGCCGACCTGAAATCCGGCGCGCCCGAAGTGCATGCGCCGATCTATTCACACCTTGCCTACGACGTCGTCGAGGGCGAGGTCTGCGCGATCCGCCAGCCTGACATCGTCATCGTCGAAGGGCTGAACGTGCTCCAGACCGGAACCGGACGGGCGCCGATGTTCGTGTCCGACTTCTTCGACTTTTCGATCTACGTGGATGCGAATGAGGCGGACATCGAGCAGTGGTACATCGAGCGCTTTCTTGTGCTGCACGATACCGTGTTCCGGAATCCCTCCTCTTATTTCCATAAGTATTCCGATCTGGCGGCGAGTGAGGCTGCCGAGACCGCCCGCACGATCTGGCGGCGGATCAATCTGGTCAACTTGCGGCAGAACGTACTTCCTACGCGGGAGCGCGCGCACCTCATCCTCGAAAAGGGGCGCGACCATGCCGTCAGACGGGTGCGGCTGCGGAAATCGTAGGCTTCTAGGTGTCGGTTTGCGGCCCGCGCGGGCCCGTGCTTCCTGTCGTCGGCGTCCAGGCAGGAGCGTCGCTGGCCGGGAACGACTCCTCGGACGCTTCGTTGACCGGGTCCGCCTGCTGCCCACCGGGCGGCGTGACCGCACGCAGCTGACCTCGGCGACGAGAGCGCGTGTCGGCGCCGGCGAGCGCCCACCAGGCGAGCACGCCGCCGAGCGCCACCATCGCGCCGCCTGCGGCCGAGCGCCTGCGAATGCCGGCGACAAACAGTCCACCTGCGGCCATCGACGCGATCCAGCGCTCGAAGTCCTGTGTCATCCAGGTGTGCCGGGTTTTCCATACGCTCGGGCCACTGCGATGCTGTACGAGATTCATAGTCATGGGCGTGCTCCCCACGAACCAGCTAAGGGGCTTCGCCCCCTTGATATCCCCGCAGCGCCCCTCGGCTGGTTAGCCAGTATCTTTTTGGCGCGCTCTGCGCGCCCTAGTCCGTTATGCGGCTTCCTACTCAACGAGTACAAAATTCGCGTTTCGAGCCGCATAACGGCCTAAGGTGCAACCGGTGTGCCTCAGGCAATCGCGTGACCGGTTTCCGTACAGCAGCCCGTCAACCCGCGCTACAGGTCTTCACCTCGAAGAAGGGTGGACGAGATTCGTATCGCTTGAGCGCTGCGAGGAAAGCCCCGGACGGCGGGGGTTTCTGCGGCTGACATGCCCGCATCCAGCCCCTCAGCGTCAGTGGCACGCGCGTTGCTCAAAAACAACTGCTACGACCTGGTTCCCATACCGAAGGAGCCCCCAGCATGTCAGCCCAGCCGCAGACGCTCGCCGACGTTCTCCGCCGGGTTCAGGGGGAGTATATCGAAATGCCCGGCCTTCGGCTGACATTGGCGCAGGCGCAACGGTTATGGGGACTGGATCGGACTGCGTGCGACGCGCTTCTGGGTGCGCTCGTCGACGCAAAGTTTTTGTTTCGCACCCGTGATGGAGCTTTCGTGCGGTCCGACCAGGTCCGCACATCACGAATCTGAACCTCCCAGGCCTGTTGGAGCAAGTCCTTCCTTACGAGCCGTAAGACCGACGGGCCGACACGCCCCACCACTTGCACCCGGGCGGACTGATTCGGTCATCCGCCCGCGGCCAGCTTCCGGGTCATGGAACGGAGGACAAACCCTTTGTTCTCCGTTCTGAACTCTCAATCCATTCCGCCAGACGACGGAACGCCTGACCGCGGTGGGCGATGGCCTGTTTGTCCTCGTCGCTCGCTTCGGCGAGCGTGCGTCCATAGGGTGCGTAGTAGAAGATCGGGTCGTATCCAAACCCTCGCTCTCCGCATGGCGCCGGGGCGATGTCGCCTTCCACGGTTCCGGTCGTCTCGTAAATGACGGAGGAGGCGTGGACGACAGCGACGGCAGCGATGAAGCGGGCGGTTCGCGGGGCGAACGGGCGCACGGCCAGGCGACGGTAGATTTCTTCAAATCGCTCAGGATAGGTCGCATCAGGTCGCAGGAAACGCGCAGACTGCACGCCAGGCACGCCGTTCAGCGCGTCGATGACCAGGCCGGAGTCCTCCGCAACGGTATAAACAGGGTAACGCTGTGCCGCCGTCGCAGCCGTGATGGTGCGGTCGTAGTAGAGCGCTTTGAGCCGGGCGTTTTCCTCGAAGGTTGTTCCCGTCTCCTCTGGCTCCGGGACACGTGGAAAATCCCTGAGGCTCAGCAGATCCACGGAAACGCGCGCAAGAATTCGGCGAATCTCGCGGAGCTTTCCTGGATTGGTTGTGGCGATCAGAAGTCTGAGCATGTGCCGGGCCGACCTCAGGGTCGGCCCCTACTTGCCGAGATATTGGCTGACGAAGCCCCGCTGCAGCGCAATGAGCTGGCGAATGCCGGTATCCGCGAGGTCGAGCAGCCGGTTGAGCGCCTCGCGTCCGAACGGCAGCGCCTCGGCGGTGCCTTGGAGCTCGATGTACAGACCCGCTCCGGTCTTGATGACGTTCATGTCGACCTCCGCTTTCGAATCCTCGGAATAGGCAAGGTCGAGCATCGGTTCGCCGTCCACGATTCCGACGCTTGTGGCCGCCACGTAGTCATGGACCGGCATGGTGCGGATGAGATCCTGCTCCCGCATTCTGTTGAGCGCCAGTACGAGTGCCACGAAGGCGCCGGTGATCGACGCCGTGCGCGTGCCGCCGTCCGCCTGAATCACGTCGCAGTCGAGGGTGATGGTTCGCTCGCCAAGCTCGTCGAGTCGGGTAACCGCCCTCAGAGATCGACCGATGAGGCGCTGGATTTCCTGCGTGCGACCGCCGACCCTTCCGGCGGTCGATTCACGCTGCGAGCGCGTCGTCGTGGCGCGGGGCAGCATCCCGTATTCCGCCGTCACCCACCCTTTGCCGGTGTTTCGCCTGAATGGGGGCACGCGATCCTCGACACTGGCCGTGCAGATGACTTTCGTCTTGCCTGCTTCGACGAGTACGGAGCCTTCGGCGTGTATCAGGTAGTTGGGGATAATTCGGGTGGGGCGGAGCTGTTCCGCAAGACGTCCGTCGGCGCGCATCGAATGACTCTAACTCAGCGTTCCTCCCGCACCACGGAGAAATCTCGCTCGAGGGGCCGTCGAAGGTCGACGTGGCCGGCCAGCGTGTCGACTTCCCGGCCTTCGATCAGAATTTGCACGCGCTGAATCGTGGGCAGGTTGGCTGTCACGGCGTTGACGATGGCGAAAACGGTGAGGAGCTCGGTCGAGGATCCACCCGGATGCCGCGCGGACACCTCGGGGCTGAGGTCCACGAATGCATCGCCTCGTTCGGTCGTATAGAAGGCCCGCAGCGCCGTGCCTTCCGGGATGACCGATGCATAGGGTGCGGGTGCGCCCTGCAGCTGGGCCTGTAGGATTTCGCGCGCCTGCGGCACAGTGCCGTCTGCAAGCGCCACCTCGCGCCGCACGGCGACAAGCGCGTCACCGTCGGCTGAGCCATAAAACAACGTTGCGGTGATGCGGGGTACGCCTGGCGGCGGCGTCGAAGGTTCGAGCACGACACGTTCGGGGACGGACTCCACCCCTGCGAGTCGCTCGAGGCTGCGCATGACGCCCCATGCGAGCAGTCCGATGAGCAGCACGCCGACCCCGACGGCTATGTAGCCGCGCGGGTTCACGGCCGCTGCTCCTCGAGGTAGGCGCGAAAGCGCAGCACGCCGTCGTAGATGCCTTGTGCCACCGCGTTCTGGAACTCATCCGACCGCACCCGCCGCTCCTGGCCGGTGTTGGTCAGGTACCCCATTTCAATCAAAGCGGCCGGCATGTTCACGCTGGTGAGCACACGCAGCGGCGCTTCCTGGCGGGGGCGGGCGGCCATCGCCACGTTTGCGCCGCGCAGCGCCTCTTCGAGGACTGTCGCCAGCGTCGCCGATCTGTCCACATGACGCGCCTGCGCCAGATCCCATTGAATGACGTCGATAGTCCGCGTTGCGCCGCCGAGTACCGGCAGCGATACCGCTTCCGTCTGCGCCGCCCGCCGAGCGTCCTCGCCTTCACGATCGAGGCGGAGATGAAACACTTCGGCGCCCGAAATGGCTGCGACGGGGGACGCGTTGAGATGGAGGCTCAGAAACAGGTCGGCCTTGCTGTTATTCGCCGCCGCCGCGCGATCGTCGAGACTGACCGACCTGTCGTCGTCACGCGTCAGAATGACTCGCACGCCAAGGCGCATTTCGATGAGCGTTCTGAGGCGACGCGCTACCTGAAGCGTGATCTGTTTTTCCTCGACGCCGCCCGACCCGTGCACACCCACGTCGCCACCCCCGTGGCCAGGATCGATCACGATCGTCTGAAGCACCGACGGTGACGTATTCAGAAGCAGCGGAACGGCCGGCTCAGGTGGTGGCGGCGCTGCCGCCGCAGGAGGTGCGGCCGCGTCGGGACCGGCCGCGGCGACCTCGATGGCGATGCGCGTCACACCGCCGACATCCGTGGGAGCGAACCGAGTCGCGCCTGCGCGCTCATCGAGGACGACGAAGAGCGTGGTTGGCTGATCGCCCGGCCGGAACGCGTCGACGAGTCCGGCACCGTCGCCGGGGAGACCGATGTCGAGCGCATCCGCGTCTATTCGCGTCACCACTCGGTTGCCTTCGCGGGTAACCCTGGCCGGGGTTGCCGGCGCGATTTCGATGGTGACGCGGGTCGGTGGACCAGCGGCGTCAATCCGGGCGGTTACTCGCGGCACCACGACGTCGCCGACGATCACGAGACGCGACGGGCGACGAAGGTCTATGCGTGTGTCGAGAAGCGGGGCCAGCGCGCGCGGAAGGAATTCGAGCGGGACGAGCCATCGGCGCCCCGATCGAACTGGTGGCGCTGGAAGCGTAATGACGCGCCCGTTGACGGACGCCATCGGCCGGTCGGCGGAGACGACGATCGTCCGCCCTCGGTAGATCACGGTCATGCCGCCGACCAGCGTGTCTTCGCGCACGGCCACCTGGAAAAGCGCCGCCACGTCGTCGAGCGCGATGAGCTCCTGGCCGTTGACAACCGTCGTGGGGATGGGCCGACGCCCATCACGCGAGACGAGCGTGAGGGGGGCTCCCGGCGGAGGGCTCTGGGCGTGCAGCAAGGCGACGAGCAGCAACGCCGACAGGAGGAGAGAGGCCACGCCCCGCACGGCCTCATGATCGCACGAACGTTTGCCGTCTCCTGTTATGATTCGCTCATTGATGAGGCGGGCGCCTGTTCTGGGACGCGTCGGCAGAGTTCCACCGCCGCGGCCGCGCGTCAACGTGCCTTCGTCCGGTGCTCCTGGTACGGTGCCCGAGTCGCACGTCCCAACCCGGCACGTGTCGGTCGCGCCGATCGAACGGCCGGCGGTCAAGCCGCCCAATCCGCGACGAGCGCACGTCGCACGAGACAGCGCCGCGCGGACCGATCTGTTTACAACGTTCCCCGACTTGCCGCACCCGCCTCGGCCGCAGGCTCGACTTCGCCGCACGATTCTTCCGGCTTTCCGGGGCTCGCCGCCGCAGACAGACGAGTCACGAAACGGCGAAGGCGGCCGGGCAACGAGATGGCGTAGGCTATAGGACATCAGGAGGAGCATCGTGAGACGCACATTGACGGCCCTCGCCATCGGGACGCTTGTGGCGATCGTTCCGGTGTCTGCGCATCATTCTTTTTCCGCGTACTACTTTGAGGATCAATCGATCACGCTCGAAGGTATCGTCCAGGAATTCCAACTCCGCAGCCCGCACGCCGTCCTGCTCTTTACCGGCCGCGATCGTGATGGACGCTCGCAGACGTTCGCAGCGGAGTGGGGCAATCCCCGCCGTTTGAGCGGTCAGGGCGTGACGAAGGACACGTTGAAGCCCGGCGATGCGGTGGTCGTCACGGGCGCCCCCGGGCGCGTTGGCTCCGAGAACAAGGTCCACTTGAAGTCCATCCGGCGTCCCGCGGACGGCTGGACGTGGAGCGGCGGCCGCCGGTAGACGGGCGCTTGCAGAGTCGTCGTGTCCGCCTCGGCTTTCAACCCAGGCTGACTCGCTCGGGATGCGCGTACAGGTTGAACCGATCGCCGCGTACGAAGCCGAGCAGGGTAATGCCCGCGCGCTCCGCCAGCTCAATCGCCAGGCTTGACGGCGCCGATACCGCGGCGATCAGCGGAAGTCCACCGAGAAACGCCTTCTGCACGATCTCGAAGGATGAGCGGCCGCTGACACACAGCAGCGAATCCTCGAGCGGCAGCCGGCCGGCCGCCAACAGTCTCCCCAGCAGCTTGTCGACCGCGTTGTGACGGCCGACATCCTCGGCGCTGAGCAAGAGGTGGCCTGCCGTATCGAATACGCCTGCAGCATGGAGGCCTCCTGTTTCCGCAAACGCCGACTGCGCCTCACGCAGCCGATCCGGCAGCTGCACAATCACGTCGGCCGAGACCGTCCAACGCCGTGCGAGTGGCGGCGCGTCGATGGCAAGAGACTCCAACGTTCGGCGGCCGCACATGCCGCACGAGGAGTTCATCGCCACCTGACGGCGCTGACCGAGCAGGTCAGGCACGATCGCGGCGCGTTGAGCCGTCAGGGTCACATTGACGACGTTCGGGGTGTCGCTGCTTTCGATCGATGCGATATCGCGTGCACTGCGTACGACACCTTCGGTCAGGAGAAATCCTGCCGCCAAATCGAGGTCGGCGCCAGGCGTCCGCATGATGACCGAAAAGGGCTCGCCGTGGAGCCGCACTTCGAGGGGAACTTCCTGGGCGACGCAGTCGGTCGCCGGAGTGGCTCGCTGCGCTTCCGCTCGCAGCACATCAACCTGAACGACACCCGAGACGGACGACATGCAGCCCGCCGCGCATGATACAGCACCCGACAGCTGAACGGTGTCTCGCAAGGCAAAGGGCAAACGTCAAGAGGCACGCGTTTCTGTCTGGTGGTATGCTCCGCGCTGCTCGCGAGTCGGCCGCACAGTCAGGAGGCAACGATGGCACCAGTCTCACGTCGCTGGCCCATTGCCGCTGCAGGCGTTGTCATGCAGATTGCGCTCGGGTCCGTATATGCGTGGAGCGTTTTTCGGATTCCACTGACGCAGGCGTTCGGGTGGACGATTTCGGAAGTGACGCTGACGTTCACGATTGCGATCTTCGTCCTGGGCTTTGCCGCGTTCGCCGGCGGAGTGTGGATGCGTCGGGTCGGTCCACGGACGGTGGCGATTGCGTCGGGGATCCTGTACGGCCTCGGCGTGCTGCTTGCCGGTTTCGCGGACGGCCGGCTCTGGTGGATGTACGGCTCGTACGGACTGATGGGCGGTGTCGGCCTCGGGCTCGGCTACATCGTACCCGTTGCGACGCTCGTCCGATGGTTTCCCGATCGGCGCGGCATGATTACCGGCATTGCCGTCGCTGGTTTTGGGGCGGGGGCGCTGATCACGGCGCCGCTGGCGACACGATTGGTCACGGAGATAGGAGCGCCACGGACGTTTACGGTGCTCGGCATCGTCTACCTCATTGCCGTCACCAGCGCTGGATGGTTCATGAAGAACCCGCCGCCTGGATTCATCCCCGAGGGGTGGACGCCGTCCGCGGCACAGCAGAAGCAGCGCTCCGCGAAGGTGTACACGCTGCAGGAGGCGCTGGCGAGCTGGCCGTGGTACGGTCTCTGGGCGCTGTTGTTTCTGAACACGACCGCCGGCATCGCCATCATTTCGCAGGCCGCGCCGATGGCGGAAGAGATTACCGGCGTCGGCGCCGCTACAGCGGCGGGTCTCGTCGGCGCGATCTCGATCGCGAACGGGGCCGGCCGCTTCTTGTGGGCGTCGTTGTCGGACGTCATCGGCCGGCGAGCGGTCTTTCTCATCATGTTTCCGCTGCAGGGACTGCTCTTCGCGCTGCTCCCAGGCGTCGAGAGCTTTGCGGCGTTCACGGCGCTCGCCTGCATCATCCTCCTGTGCTACGGCGGCGGATTCGGCACGCTGCCGGCGTTCGCGGCCGATCGCTTTGGCGCCGAGAACGTCGGGTCGATCTACGGCCTCATGCTGACCGCCTGGAGCTTCGCGGGGGTCCTCGGGCCGATGCTGATTGCGGCGCTGCGCCAGCAGACGGGTCAGTACGGGGACGCGCTCTACGTCATCGCCGCCCTCATGTTCGTCAGCACGCTCATTCCCGTGCTCCTCGGCAGGACGGGAGGCACCGCGGCTATGTCTGCGACGGTGCCGGTAAAGAGCACGTAGTCAGCTGGTAGGTGGTAGGTGGTAGCCGGTAGCGGGTACCGGGTACCGGTAGGTCGTAGGGCGGGCCTTCACGGCCCGC
>DATCJA010000097.1:0-111536 GCA_036507475.1 Vicinamibacterales bacterium | reverse complement strand
CGGCGGGCGCACGCTGAGGTCGGTGCGGCGTCACGCGCCATCGGAGCGCCCGCGCCAACGCCTCTGTGCAATGGATTGCCATGAAGCAACCGGACTGCCAGGGGCTCGCGACCCGTGCGGAGAGGCTCGTTCGATTGGCGCATGGGGTGCATCCGCCACGTACAGCACAGAACGTCCGTTGTCGGCCGCGTGTCCGCGGTCACAGGAGCACGCCATGACACTCATCCCAACCCAAGTCACGTTCCGGGGACTCGCGCGTGACGAAGCGCTCGAAGACGATGTCCGCGAACGCGTCTCCTGGCTGGAACAGTTCTACGAAAGCATCGTCAGATGCCGCGTTCTCGTCGAGGTCCCCCATCGGCATCGCCACGACGGCCGCCACTTCCACGTTCGCATCGAGGTGACGGTCCCAGGAGGCCCGCCGATCGTCGTCAGCCACGAGCCATCGCTACACGGCCGGTTGAAAGACATCGAGGACGAAGCCCATCACAAGGAGAACGAGATCGAGAGTGTTCATCGCTACGCCAGTGTGGCCATCCATGAGGCGTTCGACGCCGCGAGGCGCCGCCTGGAGGACTTTGCGCGGGAGCAGCGAGGAACCGTCAAGGCGCACGAAGTCCCGGCGCACGGCGAGGTCGTCGAGCTGTCGAGCGTGCACGGATACGGGTTCATTCAGGCGGGTGAACAGCGTATCTACTTCAACCGTGCAAGCGTGCTTGACGATGCGTTCAATACATTAACGGTCGGGACGCCCGTCGCATTTGTCGAAGAGAGGGGCGAGAAAGGACCGCAAGCCAGCACGGTTCGCATCCTAGGCAAGCACCACTACGTGGCGCCCTGACCAGGATCTCCAGGCTCTCCTCGGCAGGAACGACGAGCCGGCGCGGCGGCTCCTTGCCGACGCCTCGCTCTTGCGACTGCGCGACTGACGGAGGTCGAGTCGCGGTCACACTACCTCCGCTCACTTCGCGGCGAGCTGTGAGACGGCACTCACTTCGCTCGAATCTTGAGCGCGCCGTCTGACATCAGCTCGGCTTGTACGCCAAACGAACGGCTGACTCGGTTCAACGTGTCACGTACCCATCGCACGTCTGAGGCCGACGCGCGATTCAGGCGGATTTTACGAATCTGCATCGGCGTCATCTGCAGAGTTACGAGTTGGCCCGTCGCCGGATTCAGGGATGGAAAGAACATCAGCACAAGGTCATCGCGATACTGCTCGTAACCAGCGATGCCTTCGTAGTCGTCGATGAAATCTCCGCAGCCGTAGAGGATGAGCCGCTCCCGGTAGATCTCGATCGGCCGCACATGATGCGAGGAATGGCCGTAGACGATGTCGATGCCGCCCTCCACGAGGCGGTGCGCGAAGTTGACGTGCTGCCGCGGCACGTCGTATCCCCAGTTGTCTCCCCAGTGAACGGACAGGATGGCGATATCCCCGGGCAGCTTGTGGCCCGCCACGCGCGCGGCCGCGGCGGCGGCCGTGTCGTCGCTCAGGTCCGGCAACAGATGCACGCCAGGCTCCTCGGTGAGCGCCGCCCAATGGTCCGGCACGCCGCTGCTTTCATGCGCGCACGCGCCGACAATGAGGTGTTCGCCGCCGGGCAGCGCATGAACCACCGGTCGCACGGCCTCATCACGATTGCGTCCTGCACCGACCGCCTGGATGTGCGCACGGTCCAGTGTCAGGAGCGTTTCGATGAGCCCCTCACGCCCCCAGTCGAGCACGTGGTTGTTGGCCAGGACACAGACATCGAATCGCGCCGCAGCCAGACATCCGACATTGTCGGGATGCATCCGGTAGTGAATGCCCTTGCGGCGGTCGTATTCGTCACTGCTCGTGATGCTGGTTTCCAGGTTCACAATGCGTGCGGCAGGGGTCATCCGCTCCCATTGGGCAAGCGCATCTCCCCAGATGTAATCGGACGCGACACCGCGCGGCACCGGCCCGGACACCTGCTCGGCAAGTCGTACGTACTCTCGTGCGTCCGTGACGAACGGCTCGTGCAGCCCGGGGCCTGAGGGACGCGCCAGGATCTGGTCGACGCCTCGGCCGGTCATGACATCGCCGGCCAAGAATAGCGTGATGGGTGCAGGCATCGCGGTAGCAACATCCTTGCAAGAAGGGGTGCACCATGACTGCTGGAGAAGTGTGCAATAGACAGGTCGTCGTCACGAGGCCCGACCCGTCGGTGGTCGGTGCCGTCCGTCTCATGACTACCCATCACGTCGGCGATCTCGTGGTCGTCAGGGAGCCCGACGGCGAGCGCGTGCCAATCGGGATTCTGACGGACCGCGATATCGCGCTGGCCATTGACCGGTTGCTTCACCTCCCACGCTTGAAAGTGGCCGATGTGATGAGCGTTGACCTGGTGACGTCACCCGAGCGCGAGAGTCTGTACGGCGTCCTCAAGAAGATGCAGTCGCACGGCATCCGTCGCCTCCCTGTAGTCAGACCGCGGCGGGCTGGGGGGATTCTGACGTTCGATCCGGTACCGCTATTGCCTCTCTCATGGACATCGAAGCACGGACGTCGCAGGGGGCATGAGCACGAAAGGATGCACTCATGAAGCGTCGCGTAATCAAATTCGTCGCCGGCTCGCTCCAGTTGGCGCCTGACAGGATTGAGGCCGCTCGCATGCGGGGCAAAGCCGCTGCTGCACCTGGTAGGGGCCCCAAGCGAGCCCGCTCACAAGCCGCAACGCTCGCAACTCGCGGGTCCGCACGCAAGCGGCGCTGACGCACGATGACGCGGGCACTTTCTCGCAATGAGCGCGAAGGAATCCCGGCTCAGCAAATACCGACTGCGACGCCGGTCATCGGTCGGCGGCCGCCACTTGTGTCCCGTGGCACGCCGTCTCCGCGATCACGCTGCGTCGTCCCACCCTGGGATCGCCTTCGTTCACGCGCCACGTCGCACCTATCCCTTCACGCATACCAGCGGAACGAGCCTGGCGACCTTGCGCGAGAGGCCTGCGGCATCGGCGGCGTCGACGACGACGCCCACATCCTTGTAGGCGCCCGGCGCTTCTTCCGCGACGCCGCGCGACGAGGGACTCTTCACGATGATCCCGCGTGCAGCCAGTTCATCGATCACCTGACGCCCCTTCCAGGTTCGAAGTGCCTGGTGGCGGCTCATCGCACGGCCGGCGCCGTGGCACGACGAGGAGAACGACAATCGCTCGCCCTCGCCGGTACCGACCAGGATGTACGAGGCCGTGCCCATAGTGCCGCCGATCAACACCGGCTGGCCGATGGCGCGTAAGCCGACCGGCAGGTCAGGATGTCCTGGACCCAGCGCGCGCGTCGCTCCCTTCCGATGAATGAACACCTGCTTCTCCGCGCCGTTGCAGACGTGCGACTCGAGCTTGCACGTGTTGTGTGAGACGTCGTAGAGCAGCGTCAGCGTCGCCTGCGGCAGTACCGTAGCGAAGGCTTGGCGCACCAGGTGCGTGATGATCTGGCGATTGGCGAGCGCGCAGTTGATCCCCGCACGCATGGCCCCGAGGTAGCGCCGGCCGATTTCCGATTCGACAGGCGCGCAGGCCAACTCCCGATCAGGGAGCGTGATGCCGAACCCTGGCTCCGCAATTACCATTTCCTTGAGAAACTCGGTACCGATCTGATGGCCCAGGCCTCTCGAACCGCAATGAATGGAGACGACCACGTCGTTCACCGCCAGGCCGAACGCCCGTGCCACGTCGGCGTCGTGGACTTCAGCGACGCGCTGCACCTCGAGATAGTGGTTGCCGGAGCCGAGCGTGCCCATCTCGTCCTGCTGCCGGTGGCGCGCTTTGAACGACACGGCGGAGGCGACCGCGCCCGCCATGCAGCCGTGTTCCTCGACCTGATCGAGATCCGGCTCCATCCCATAACCACGCTGCACGGCCCACCGCGCGCCACCTTCCAGCATCGCATCGAGCTCGCCCTCGTCCAGGTGAATCCGGCCACGGCTGCCGACGCCCGCCGGTACACTGCGGGAGAGCTGGAGGGCGAGCGCCTGCTTCAGCGGCTCGATGCGGTCGGCGGTCAGTCCGGTGCGCAGAGTGCGGACGCCGCATGAGATGTCGAATCCGACGCCGCCCGCTGAAACGATGCCGCCCTCCTGCGGATCGAAGGCGGCCACGCCACCGATCGGGAATCCATAGCCCCAGTGTGCATCCGGCATGGCATACGACGCACGCTGGATGCCCGGCAGCATTGCCACGTTGACGACCTGCTCGCGGACCTTCTCGTCCATGTCCCGAACGAGACCTTCAGAGCCGTAAATCACGCCGGGCACGCGCATGGCGCCTGTTTGCGGGATCCACCACTCGTAGTCGGATTTGCGGAGGAGCGATGTCAGTTCCATGGATCACCTGCCTTCACACGTCGACCGTCAGCGCCAACGCCGCCTGGCGGAATGCCTCGGCTTTCGTCGGACCGATCCCGACGACGCCGATGTCCGCATCATGTGACAAATGCGACCATGACGACTTCGAGTCGGTCATCTCCGTGCTCACGGTGACACTCGATCACGCGGCAGCTTGGTCCGTAGTCCCGTGGTGATGGGCGCAAATCGCTTGGAGCGTGTCAATCACGTCCTTGTTTCGCACGGGCTTGTTGTCACCAGCCGCCAACACGATGTCATTGAGAGACATGATGCCGACCAACTTGCGATTTGTGTCGATGACCGGAAGCCGGCGAACGCGCGCTCGTTTCATCGTCGCCAGCGCTGCTTCAACGTCATCATCAGGCCCGCACGTCGACACGGCCGTGGTCGCCACCGCACCGACCTTCACATGAACGGCGCGCGTATTCCGCGTCCCCAGGGCTATGAACATGTCGCGGTCCGTCACAATCCCAGCGAGCTCGCCGTCGTCCACGACCGGCAGGACGCCGCAATCCGACTCCCACATCAGGTTCGCCGCGGCGGCAAGTGTGGTGTCTGGAGTGCAAGTCTTAGGCGCCACAGTCATGATCTCTTTGACTTTCATGGTCCTCCTTCGTGCATTCGTGCAAACGATGCACGCCTGCCACTTGTGGCTACTTCCTGCAGCGAGTCAGCCAGCCCAGCCCGAGGCCGATCAGACCACCGGCAAGCGCCCCCGCGCCGGCCGCGATCATCACGGCGCTCAGCGGACGCCGTCTGATTCGCAGGGCAGCCGCGGCGGTGGCATCCTCTGCCGCGTGTTGACCGCGGACAATAACGCGTCGCCCCTGTCGTACGGTCTCGTCGAGCGTGTCGAGAGCCGGAGTCAACCGCTCCTTGATCGCTTCCACCGCCGTTGTTGCTCCAGTGGCAATCGCCATAAGTACACCTCCGCCCGCTCAAACCGCAAGAGATACGCCATCAGCTTGGAAGCGCCGAGCGAAGCTATACGAGCATCCGCGATGTTCAATGGCAGCTTGATCGGAATCCGAGCGGGTTTTTCGAACGTGCCCCTGAAATAGTCCGCACCTCGCGGCAGGCCAGGACCCATCACGTCGGATCGCGGTGGAAGCGGATCGCAGGCGTGGCCAATTCCTTAACCAGTTCGGTCAACGGCTGAACCCTGATTCGGAATCGAACGCTGGGCTGGCTGCACGTTGTGCACGCTGGAGGTGTTCCGGGCGGGAGGTGCTCCGATAGACTCGGTTCTCCACACAGCGTTACCGAACCGTTGCAGGAGAACGTCTCATGACGATGATGGGGAGTCAGGCGTCGTCCCACCAAAGTCATCGAACAGACTCCTTGCGCAGTTGCCCGATGACGACTATCGACGCGTGGCTCCTCTTTTCGACGCCGTCAGACTGCCGGGCAAGTACGTGCTGCACTCACCCGGCGCACCACTTCAACGCGTCTACTTCCCCGGCGGCGGCGTGGCCAGTACGTCCGCCTCACTGATGGATCAGTCGCCGTCCCTCCTCTTCGGATGGCGAAGGCGAAGCTCAAGGAGCCCGGTCGAGGCTGGGCTCGGACATGTGACGTGGCATCAGTTCCGCCACATTCATTCGTCTCTCCTAACCGATCTGAAAGTACCGGTGAAGATCGCGCAGGAACAGCTCGGCCACGGTTTCCTGAATCGTGGTGGTATCGCCTTGATCGGCACCGTGCAGTGTCACGGCGACGACAGCCCCCGTCTCCATGTCGACCGCATGTTCAGCTTTATGCGCGAGATGGGTTCGCCCATCCTTCATCTTCCTGATGCGCGCCTCGGGATCGTGAGGATGCGTCCAGTCCTGATTGCTGCCCTTCTTGGGTCGCTGCCGATCGACGCGCGCCAGATCGGCCCGCGTCGGCGTCGCGATGCCCGACGCCTGCGCGAGCTGCGTCAGGAACGCCTGATAGGTCTCGCCACCGTCGCGTCGCACGATGCTGCGCAGCGCCGCATTCGCCTCTAGCGTCGTGGCATCAATCCCAATCGTCTTGCCGCGGACCAGGCCCGCGCCCGCCAGGACCTGCAGCACCCAAGTGAACACGGCCTGATGCGTCTCGAGATCGATTAGCCGACGCGTGCGCGAGATGATTGAGTGATCCGGCAGCGTCTCGGTGAGGCCGAGCCCCAGAAACCCGCACAGCGCCAACGAGTCAGCGGCTCGCCACGCGATTCCACGCTCGAAGTCGAGGCCCTCGAAGTAGCCGATCAACAACAGGCGCACGTACAGCCCGGGCGCCAGGCTCAGTCGGCCGCGTTTCGCACAGAACGCGGCGCACTGGTCTTCGACGAATGCATCGAATCCGTGCGCGTCGAGGATCTGATTGAGACGGCGATAGAACGGATGCCCGCCCGTCGCGGGCAGCTCATTGCTCGCGATCCAGAGTCCCGGAGTGTGCGCCCGATCGCGTCGACGGCCCATCGCCATGCGCGAGTAAGGCGCCTGATCGGGCTTGTCGATCCCGTCGTCCGTCACCGCGGCGCGACAGCGATTGCACCACGGTCAGCTAGGGAACTTTAGCCAGAATACGCTGCATCGCCGCCTCGTCGAAGGCCCTGAGCGTTTCCATTCGCACGTTGCCGGCCATGCCGAGCTGGAGGATGAACGCCATGGCCGCCTCTTCGTCAGGCCACTCGGAAATCGCCACCAGGTCGTACTGCCCCTGCGTCCAGTAGATGGCCGCCATGCGGCCACCAGCTTTCTCGATAGCGGCGCGGCTCTGCTTTGTGCGGTCGACGGTACCCTTTACATTCTTCATTCCCTGGTCCGTGAACTTGAATAGGGACACGTAAGTGGGCATGGTCTATCTCCTGTTCGACTACGGTAATCCGCATTCCGGGTCTCTTGCGGCAGTACCACCTCGCGATTCGTCGCACCGGTCAGGACTGGCCGGCTGTTTCCGGCGAATGTACTAATCAACTGGTCAATCAGCTTAATGCTCGCGGGAGTCGACCCGCGGATACGCTTCTTGAATTCACGGTTGTATGCGTCCACGAAATAGGAGGCGAGCAACGGTGCGTCGCCATGCCGTTCCCGGAGCGGCGGCAGCTCGATCGGCATCACCTGCAATCGGTAGAACAGGTCTTCGCGGAACTTGCCTGCTTTGACTTCCGCTGCGAGGTTTCGATTGGTAGCTGCCACCACACGCACATCGACACGGATGTCGGTCAAGCCACCGACACGCTTAAGGTCTTCTCCTCGAGAAATCGCAGCAGCTTTGCCTGCAGCGACACTCGCGCAACGAGAAACGAATGCGGGGTTCGTCGTCGACGATGAGAACGTTGGCGGAGAGCATGGCATTGCGTCCTGCGGGATTCGCGCACAGAAGCCACCAATGGGCCTACGATGCGCGCGCGCGGTCGACCCCGCTTGCGCGCAATCGATAAATCGACGCCTTCGCCATCCGCAGTGTCGGGAGTGCGATATTTCCTTCGGTAAGCCGCGCGTACGAATCCCGGCTCGTTCGAACAAGGAACCCGTTCTCGACCAGAAGGTCCAGCGATCGCGCGCACGTCTCCTCGTCGAGTCCCCACAACCGCTGCGCCTGCTTCAGGGTGAGCTGCAGCCCTGGCATCTCGAGGTATTCGCCGCAGATGCGCTGGAGTATGGGTTCATTGAGACGGCCAAGGGACCTGGAGGCAACCATTGTCGTACTCCCCGTCATGAGATCTGGGTTGCACTGCACTCGTCGTAATCATCGAGCGTCGAATGCGCATCGATCGGACTTCACACGGCCGATCCTGTTCGAGGCTCGAGATGATGCCCACGACTTTCGGTGCGCCAGAGATGTTTACCCGTGGATCGACGTACGCGAACTGCGCCGGGGGAGCGGTTGGTGCAGGCCGCCCTCCGATCCTTATTCTGCACAATCGGGTGCGTCAGTACGATTGCTAACAAACCCGCGGGTCGATCACTCCTGCAAAAGCGGATTCGGTCGCATGACCGAGGACAACGACGGGAAGGAGCGTCAGTAGCTGAGCACTCGCACTTGCTCGTCGCGCATCACTCGATAGCATTCGCAGCTCGCGGCCTCGAGCCGAGAGCGATCTCGAATCAGGATGCGTCCGCGGCGTTCCTGGATGAGGCCGGCTCGTTGCAACGATCCCATAACAAGCGTGACAGTTGGCCTGCGCACTCCGAGCATCGTTGCGAGCCCCTCGTGGGTCAGTGGAATCTCGCCATCTGCGATCAGATCGTCGACTGTGACCAGCCACCGAATGCACCGTCGTCCGATCTCGTCCGATCTCGTGAAACGCATTGCAGACCGACGTCTGCATGCTCCGGATGAGCAACACCTGCACGAAACGCCCGACCGCTGAATAGAGTGATTCGTGAGCAAGGAGCTCGCGCCTCAACACATCGGCAGTGATTCGTTGCGCCGAACCGGGAATCAGCACAATGCCGTCGCACGTCATCGTCGTGACGCCGGGGAAGGGCGCTGCGATCGTTCAAGAACTTCACAAGCGCTGGAACCGAGGGGACATCCTGGCGGCGCGAGTCACCGGAGCCGTCCTTTTTCCGATGGAGATCCACCTCCGGCGTCCTGCCGCGCGCGACATCGCCGAGCGTTTCGGCGAAGTGTCAGATTGGGCCACAGCGTTGCGCGAGGCGAGCGCCGAGTCCACGGGATTTGGATTCGAGCTTCGACGAGAGAGCGTCCGCAATCGCGTGCACGGCAACAACGACCTCCCGGTCGCGGCGGTGGTTCCGCGAGAGATCGATGCCCTGCGGTTGATTCGCCAGCAAGCAGCAACGGAGCGCTTCCAGGCGTTGGTGGACCACACGCTCACACGGCAGCCGCTTCTGCGTGAGTGGTTGGCGCGTTGTCCGCTCAAAGCACTCGAGCACGCGGACCATTGGAATCAGGTCTTGGCTGTCCTCGAGTGGTTTGGCGCACATCCTCGCCCGGGTCTCTACTTGCGCCAACTCGACATCCCTGCTGTGGACACGAAATTCATTGAAGCTCAGCGCGGCATTCTTGCTGAAGTATTGGACATCGTCCTGCCGGCCGACGCGATCGATCGCACCGTGTCGGGGGTGAGAGAATTCAATCAGAGGTATGGCCTTCGAGTGGAGTCGCCGCTCGTTCGATTCCGCATCCTTGACGAGGCACTCGCCATGAACACGTGGACGGACCTGTCACTGCCGCCCGAGCACTTCGCGGCTCTGCCAGTTCCGGTGAGGCGAGTCTTCATCACGGAGAATCGCGTCAACGGTCTGTCATTTCCCGATTGCCCGGGAAGTATCATCGTGTTCGGGCTTGGCTACGGACTGGAACGACTGGCTGATATCGCATGGATGCGCACCGTCGACGTGCACTATTGGGGTGATATCGACACGCATGGTTTTGGGATCCTGAATCGCCTTCGCGTTCATCTCCCGCACGCGCGTTCGTTCCTGATGAATCGAGGCACTCTCGACGCCCACCGCAACCTCTGGGGCCAGGAACCCATCGATCGCCGCTACGCGGGCGACACATCGTTCTTGACGCAGCAAGAACGTGCCCTCTTCGACGATCTTCGTTTTGACCGGCTGGGCGATCGAGTTCGGCTGGAGCAGGAACGAATATCCTATGGCTGGCTGCAGCGTGCCCTACGGCAGCTCGGCGACGCCGCCATTCGGCCAGTGTCGGACGTGCACTCCGAGTTCCAGCGGTCAGGTGTAAACTAGTCGGCAGAGGTTGCCAGTGGCATTTCGGACAATTCAGAAGTCGACCGGCAGGCCGTCGATCAAGCGCAGCCAGATCAGGTCGGCCGTTCGCTCGGTGACTCGCGACTCTCATGACGGGCGATTTATCGCGAGGAGCGGCGCGCGCAGCGCACGAGGCGATTCCGCAAAATCTTCGAGGACGACGCCTCAGAAGTCGCGGGCGACTGCGCAACCGAAACGGCGCGTCGGCTGATCCCGCGAGATGGCGGTCGCGACACCCTACCAGAAGAACGTCTTCATCAACTGTCCGTTCGATCGCAGCTACCGACCGATCTTTCACGCCCTGGTCTTCGCGGTCCACGACGCCGGTTACATTGCACGATCGGCTCAAGAGGTGCGCGACACCGGCGAGGTTCGGATCGAGAAGGTCCTTCGGCTGGTGAGGGCATCGAAGTTCGGGATTCACGACATCTCGCGCACCACTCTGGACCGGGCAACCCGTCTCCCCCGCTTCAACATGCCCTTGGAGCTCGGGCTATTTCTTGGTGCCCGAGAATTCGGTGATCGACGCCAGCGGGAAAAGGTAACGCTCGTTCTCGAGCGCGAGAAGTACTCGTACTTGAAATTCTGCTCGGACATCAGCGGCCAGGATCCCGAGGCACACACCGGCGAACCCTCCGACGCCGTGAGAATCGTTCGGAACTGGCTGCGTACGCACTCAGATTTCGGCATGCCCAGCGCCGAGCAGATGCTACGGCGATTTGCGCGGTTCCGTCGTCAACTGCCAACGATGTGTCGCCGGCTCCGCCTCAATCCAAACTCGTTGATCTTCGTCGACTATGCCGCATTGGTATCCGAGTGGCTCGCCGAGAATCCGCTCGTGAACGCAGGTCGTCAACAACACCGCTGAGCGGCTGCACCCTCCCTCGGCTCCCCTGCACCCTCCCGACAGGCGGGCTGTGTTGGGTGCGATGCCGCCACCCGCACAGGGCGCGCGCTTCGCGTGCCAGCGGAAGGCCAAAAGTCTCCTCTCCTGAAGGAAGCGACGACGGCATGCCGCCACCGTGAAGTGGTCGCTGCTGATGCGCAAAAGGGTGGAGGTCCTCGGCACCTCCGCCCTCCTCCATAGGCACGCGTCGCAAGTCACAGGAAATTAAAGGCTTGCGAGAATAGACTGTTACACGCCTGCCGATCTCGAGACAATTCGAGACAGTTGGCGAGACCCCCTGAGCCCCGCTCATGACGAAGCGCGTGAATTTCCTAAGTAAAAATGGAGGCGCCGTCCGGATTTGAACCGGAGATGGAGGTTTTGCAGACAGGGTCGGCGATCACTAACTTGTTGTCTCGTCTTGCCTTCTGGTCGGCCCTGATCCGCGTTTTACCCCGTTTTCGGCGGGTTCTGTTCCCAAGTTGTTCCCACGTTTCGGGTGGAGGTTCGCTCGTAGGTCTTGCTGGGAACAGAATGCCCTTCTGAGCAACGCACTTTTCAACTTCTGTTCCCATGCTTGTTCCCACCGGTTTGGTCCATTGTTATCATCTGTGATAATTTAACAATGAGCCGTGGATGGCCTTGACCGTTCGAGAGTACCTGACCGCCGACGGCAAGAACCCGTTCCGCGAATGGCTCGGCTCGTTGACGAAGGCCATCAGGGCGCGGATTCAAGCCCGCGTGCTGCGGTTCGAGCTGGGCAATCTGGGCGACCACAAGAGCGTTGGCGAGGGCGTCTGGGAGGCTCGCGTGATGTTCGGCCCTGGCTATCGAATTTACTTCGGCAAGGACGGCGACGCGATCATCGTGCTGCTCGTCGGCGGCGACAAGGGATCGCAGGCGAAGGACATCGCGCGGGCACGAGGATTCTGGCGCGACTATCTGGAGGCGAAAAGGTATGGCAAGGCGACATGAGGACTGGAATGTCGGGCTGGCGGAGGATCTTCGCGATCGAGAATTCGCTCGCGAGTTCCTGCTGGGCGCGATCGACGAGGGTGTTCCGCTTCAGGTCGCGCTTGCCAAAGTCGTTCGAGCGATGGGCGTGAAGGAATTCGCGGGCAAGGTAGGGATGGCCAGCCCCAATCTCCTGCGGACCCTCAACCCGCGCCACAACCCCACGCAGGACACGCTGAATCGGCTTCTGAAGCCGTTTCGGCTGAAGCTAAGCCTCGCCCCTATCTCAGATCGACCGAAGCGCGGGCGCGCAGCGTAGGTGTCATGAAGTCCATCGACGAGGCGGAAGCCCAGGCGCGACTGGATGAAGTTCTCGAGGAGGCGCGGCGTCAGCCGCTCGTGATTCGTCGACAAGGTGAACCGATGCGCGAGTCGAAGTTGCTGCAGCGGGTGCTACAACCGGCGGCGGAGCGTGCTGGGCTCGGACGTGTGACGTGGCATCAGTTCCGCCACATTCATTCGTCGCTACTCAACGATCTCCGCGTGCCGGTGAAGATCGCGCAGGAGCAACTCGGACACGCGAGTATCTCGACGACGCTCAACATCTACACGCACGTGGTCGATGCCTCGCATCGCCAGGCGATCGAGGCGGTGGAGCGCCAGTTGTTCCCAACTGTTCCCAAGTCGCAGGAACCGGACACTCCGTCCGATTCGCTAAGTGTTGCTAAACGTGTTGGTTAAGGATGGAGGCGCCGCCCGGATTTGAACCGGGGATCGAGGTTTTGCAGACCTCTGCCTTACCACTTGGCGACGGCGCCGTTCAGGGAGGCTAGGTAAGCTCTCGGGAGGTCACCACCTCAACGCGCCGGCAGCCCCGCGTCGAAGATTGGCTTGCCAGCCGAAGCTCGAGGCAGAATCGTGCAGCCTTCGCCTGCACCCGAGAGCGAAGGCTGGAGCGGGAAACGGGATTCGAACCCGCGACTTCGACCTTGGCAAGGTCGCACTCTACCACTGAGTTATTCCCGCTCGCGACGAATATCGATCATACCGTAGGGGATCGGTGCCAGCAAGGATCTGGCGGGCCGTAAAGGCCCGCCCTGCTTCAAATGCGGATGTCCCGCAGCACCTGCGCGGCTTCCTCGGGCGAGGTCGGATTCAGGTAGAAGCCGGTGGCCCACTCGAAGCCGGCCACCTTCGTCAGCTTCGGGATGATCTCCACGTGCCAGTGGTAATACTCCCCCGCCGGTTCCACCACAGGCGCGCTGTGGATCAGGAGGTTGTACGGTGGAAACAGGAGCGCCTTGTTCATCCGCCTGAGGATATCGCCAAGCATCCGTGCGAGCGACGCGTACTCCTGACGCGGCGCCTCCTCGAAGAGCGCCTGATGACGCTTCGGCAGGATCCACGTCTCAAATGGAAATCGCGCGGCGTACGGCGCTACGGCAACGAGGTCCGCATTCTCCGCAATCAGCCGCCGGCCGTCCGTCGCTTCCTGCCGCAGGATGTCGCAGAAGACACACCGTTCCTTTGTCTCGTAATGCAGCCGCGAGCCGTCCACTTCGTCACGCACCTCGCGCGGCACGATCGGGAGCGCAATCAGTTGAGTGTGCGAGTGATCGAGCGACGCCCCGGCGGCGGCGCCATAGTTCTTGAAGATGATCATGTAGCGGAACCGCCGATCGCGCTTCAGATCCTGCACGCGCTCGCGACAGGCCCACAGCACCTGCTCGACGGCGCGCTCGTCCATCGACGCCAGCGTATCCTCGTGCCGCGGCGACTCGATGATCACTTCGTGGGCGCCAATGCCGTTCATCTTGTCGAAGAGCCCTTCGCCCCGCCGATCGAGCGCCCCCTCCACGCGGAGGACCGGAAACTGGTTCGGGACCACGCGCAGCGTCCAGCCTGGCGTATTGGGACTGCTGCCGTTGCGGCCGTACACCAGCAGCTCCCTCGGCGTCATCTCCTCGTGTCCTTCACAGAACGGACACGTGCCATCCGGCGCAACATGGACCGACTCGAGCTGGAAGTCGGTGGGGCGCTTCCGCCGCTCGGTCGAGATAATTACCCACCGGCCGGTTACGGGGTCTTTACGAAGCTCAGACATGCAGAACGGTTCTCGGGTTCACAGGTGCTCGGGTGCTTGGGTTCCGGTTCATGGGTTCACGCCCTCCTCAGGTTCATCGGTCGTTCGCAGGTGCGCGCTCTAAGTACCCGTGAACCATGGACCCATGAACCCATGAACCCATGAACCGGAACCTGAGCACCCAAGCACCCGAGCACCTTGATGGCTATGCCGTGAACGCGTGCGTATAGACCTCGATGCGGGGCCGGCCGCCCTCGAAGTCTATCGCGACCACGTCGAATCGGCACGGCGCCTCCAGCAAGCTGCGACGCGCCAGGTAATCGGTCGCCATGTGCGCGATCCGCCGCTGTTTCCAGGATGTAACCGCCGCGCCCGCACCGCCGAACCCGTCGTGCCGTCGCGCCTTCACCTCGACGAACACGATCGTGTTCCCGTCGCGGGCAATGATGTCGATTTCGCCATGTCGGGTGCGATGGCGCCGGGCAAGAATTGCGTACCCCCGACGGCACAGTTCGGCGCACGCAAGCTCTTCGCCCATTTTACCGAGGGATTGGCGGGCATCGTCGGACATCCCCGCGAGCGCAGGCATGTTCCGGACCAGAAACCACGAAGCACACGAAGGCGCGAAATCCAGTCTTCATGTCCTCGTGAACTTCGTGTCCTTCTATGTGGTTCAAATCGCTGCTAGTGCCTGATCGAGGATCTCGACCGTGGTATCGGCGTGCTGCCTGGTGAACACCAGCGGCGGGGACAGCCGAATGGCATTGCGTCCGGCCCCGAGGACGAGCAGTCCCCGCTTGAAGCACTCTTGCACCAGCACGTTGCGCTCGCTGGTGGCGCGCTCCTTCGTCTGCCGATCGCGCACGAGCTCGATGCCAATCATCAGGCCGCGCCCGCGCACGTCGCCGATGATCGGATGCTTGTCCATGAGCGCCTTCAGGCCGTCCATCATGTGGGCACCAACGACTTCGGCGTTCCTCATCAGCCCGTCGCGCAGCAGCCGGATGGTCGCCAGCGCCGCTGCGCACGATACGGGATTGCCGCCAAACGTGCTGGCGTGCGAACCAGGTGGCCACGACATGATCCGCGCAGGCGCCGTGATCACGCCGAGCGGCAGCCCCGACGCAACTCCCTTTCCGATGCTGACGATGTCGGGCTGGACGCCGGCATGTTCGACGGCGAACATTCGACCCGTTCGCCCCATGCCCGACTGCACCTCGTCGGCGATGAGCAGGATTCCGAATTGGCTGGTGAGATCGCGGAGCCGCTGCAGAAACACATTCGGCGGGACGATGTAGCCCCCCTCTCCCTGGATCGGCTCGACGATGATCGCCGCCACTTCATCCGGCGACACGAGATGGACGAACAACTGCTGCTCGATGAAGTCGAGACACTCGGCCGCGCACGAATCCGGCGTCGCGTTGACGGGGCACCGGTAGCAGTCCGCGTAGGGCGCGTGATATGTGCCCGGCACCATCGGCGCAAACCCTTTGCGCTGGATCACTTTGCTGCCGGTCACCGACAGCGAGCCCATCGAACGTCCGTGGAACGCGCCGAAGAAGGCAATCACGTTGTGGCGCTTCGTGTAGTACTTCGCCAGCTTGAGCGCTGCCTCGTTCGCTTCGGTCCCCGAATTCCCGAAGAACGACCGGTGCGGCCCGCCCATCGGCGCAATCGCCGACAGCTCCTCCCCCAACCGCACCTGCGGCTCGTAATAGAAATCGGTGCCCGACATGTGGAGGAACTTTTCCGCCTGGTCGACGATGGCCTTCACGACGTCGGGATGCGAGTGACCGGTGGACGTCACGGCGATGCCGGCGGTGCAGTCGAGAAACACGTTGCCGTCGACGTCTTCGACGAGAGCGCCGGCGCCTTTTGCGATGACGAGGGGATAGTCGCGCGTGTACGACGGCGACACCACGTTTCCGTCGCGTTCGATGATGGCCTTCGCGTTCGGGCCAGGCAGGCTCGTCTTCACCGCGGGGACGGTCGCCGGTATTGTCATCGTGCTCATTTCTTCTTCCAGCGCGTGCCGCCCGGATTGTCTTCCAGCAGCACGCCGCGATCGGCCAGCTGCCGCCGGATGCTGTCGGCGGCCGCGAAATCGCGCTGCTGTCGCGCCGCCTGGCGTTCGTGAATCAGCCGTTCGATTTCCTCCACCGGAACCGGCGGCTGCGCATCCTCGGCCTGCCGGAGACTGACCACGCCCAACACCCGATCGAATTCCTCGACGGCTTGCCGAACGGCGGTCGCGTCCGCCGTTGAAATCTCGCGAGCGTCAATTGCTGCATTCACATCTCGGACCAGGTCGAACACCGCCGCCAGCGCGGCGGCAGTATTCAGGTCCTGCTCGAGGGCCGATCTGAACGCCTGCCGCGCGGCCTCCACTGCCTCCCGCACCCTCGACTGACCGCTGCCGGCGTTCACGGTGTGGAGACGCGCCAGAAAGTCCACAATCCGGCGAATGGCCTCCTCCGCCTGATCCATCCCGGTCCAGGTGAAGTTGAGCTGCTTGCGGTAGTGTGACGACAACAACAGGTAACGGAGCGCAGATGGCCGATGGCCGCGCGCGGCAATCTCGGCCAGCGTGTAGGTGTTGCCGAGCGACTTCGACATCTTCTCGCCTTCGACGAACAGGTGCTCCACATGCACCCAGAAGCGCGCGAACTCGCGCTTCGTGGCGCCTTCGCTCTGGGCAATCTCGTTTTCGTGGTGCGGAAACACCAGGTCGATACCGCCGGCATGGATGTCAATCGGCGGCTCGCCAAGCACCCGCAGCGCCATTGCAGAGCACTCGATGTGCCATCCGGGACGACCGGGGCCGGTCCCGTAATCCCATGACGGCTCGCCGGGACGGGCCCCCTTCCACAGCACGAAATCGCGCGGATCGTCCTTGGAGTATTCGTCGACATCGACGCGCGCGCCGTCCTGCATACCGTCGCGATCGAGCCTCGCCAGACGGCCGTACTGCGGAAAGCTTGCAATGCGGAAGTAGATCGACCCGTCGCGGCGGTACGTGTGGCCGGCGCGCTCGAGAGCGAGAATCATGTCGCTCATCGCGCGCAGGTTCTGCTCGTCAGTCGCGCGCGGGGCTTCTTCGGGCGCCTCGATCCCCAACTGCACCGCATCGTCTCGAAACAAGCGAATCCACTGCTCGGTGTAATCGTGAAGGGGCACACCCGCCTGATGCGCGCCCGCAATGGTCTTATCGTCTACATCCGTGTAGTTGACAGCCTGGTGCACCTCGTGGCCGGCCACGTACTTGAGCGTCCGGCGCAATATGTCGAGGCAGACATACGTCCGGAAGTTGCCGATGTGCGCGCGCGCATACACAGTGGGCCCACACGCATACAGGCGCACGACGTTGTCCTGCGCCGGCGCGAACAGTTCCTCCTGACGCGTCAGGGTGTTGAACAGATGAAGCATACAGAGAATCGTCGTCGTTCACGCTTCTCGGTTCTCACTTCTCTGTTCGTGTTCACGTTCAAACCGGTCCGGCCAAAGCCGGACACTACGTACGTCGCCGGTGCAGCGTACGTAGTGTCCGCCTTCACCCCTCGACCATGCTCGGGGTGCCCTGAGCGAAAGTCGAAGGGCAGGCGGACCAGCCAACCTAGAACCGAACCTTGAACACGAACTGAGAAGCAAGAACAGAGAAGTGTGAACGACAAGTGTTTCACACAGATAAGCGCGTGAACAGCCGTTCGGCGCGGCGGCAGTCCGCCTCGATCTGCGCCCGCAGCCCGTCCACATCGTCGAAGCGACGCTCGTCGCGAAGGCGCTGGACGAACCCAAGCTGTACGTGCTGTCCGTACAGCTCGCCGTCGTAATGCAGTACGTGCGTTTCGACGGTCGTGGTGTTGCCGTCGCCAAAGGTTGGATTGACGCCGACGTTCGTGATGGCGGCGTGTACGATGCCGTCAACGGTCAGGGTCGTCGCGTACACGCCAAGTGGCGGGATCAGCTCGTTGTCGGTGTGCAGGTTGGCCGTCGGAAAACCAAGCTCGCGGCCTCGTCGCTTCCCTTCGACGATCGTGCCGGCAAGCGCGTACGGATGTCCGAGCAACGCGCCGGCCTCGTCCACGCGCCCTTCCGCAACCAGACGGCGGATGCGCGTGCTGCTGACGACGAACTCCTTGTAGCGAACCGGATCGATCTTTTCCGCGCGGAAGCCGTATCGCTGGCCGAGCGAGCGCAGCAGCGTGAAGTTGCCGCTCCGGTCGTGGCCGAACAGAAAATTGGCGCCCACCCACACCTCGGACACGTGCAACCAGTCCACGAGCACGGTGCGCACAAATGTCTCGGGCTCCCACTGCGAGAGCTCGCGCGTGAAGCGGACCACCGCAATCGCGTGAATGCCGGCCAGGTCGAGCGCTTCCAGGCGCTGGCTCAACGTCATCAGCAACGGCGGCGCTTTGTCCGGGCGAACCACGCGTGGTGGATGCGGGTCGAACGTCATAGCCATCGCGGTGCCGCCGTGCTCAACGGCGCCACGCCTTACGCGTTCGACAATCTTGAGATGTCCGCGATGCAGGCCGTCGAAATTGCCGAGGGCAAGCACCGGATGCGCCAGCCATGACGGCCGCGCATCATCGGGAAAGTGCAGGACCTCCATGCGGGCTACGACGCGTCGACTGTGGCGTCGAGCACGAGGCCATCATATGCCAGTTCGACACCGGCGGGCAGCCGTGTGTTGGTCTGCGCGTGCCCCAGGTCGTGCGCCATGTGCGTGAGATACGCGCGTCGCGGTGCGATTCTTTCGATCGCCGCGAGCGCCTCGTCCACCGTGAAGTGCGTCGAGTGCTTCTTGTCGCGTAGAGCGTCGATGACGAGGGTGTCGACGCGCTCGACAAGCTGCCACGATCCGTCCGGGATGGCACTGCAGTCGGTGAGATACGCGAAGCTGCCAAACCGAAATCCCAGGATCGGCATGTTGCCGTGCAGAAGCGGCACAGGCACAACGCGCACGCCGGCAATCGCGAACGGACCGTCGATATCGTGCGCCTCGATCATCGGAATCCCGCCGCCGAGCCTGGGCACGCCGTCGAAGATGTAATGAAACGTCCGGCGGATGTTCGTCCAGACGTCCGGCGTCGCGTAGCACGGGATCGCGCCCCGCTGCATGAAATTGAACCGCCGGATCTCGTCGAGCCCGAGGATGTGGTCTGCGTGGCTGTGAGTGAAGAGGATCGCATCGACGCGCGTAACGTCATACGTCAACGCCTGCTGTCGCAAATCGGGTGAGGTATCCACCAGGATCGACGCACGCCCCGGCACATCCACATGAATCGAGGGGCGCAACCGCTTGTCGTGCGGGTCTGTCGACCGGCACACCCCGCACGTGCAACCGATGCTCGGAATTCCCGACGAGGTGCCCGTGCCGAGAAAAGTGATTCTGGCCGTGGGCTCGGGGTTCAAGGAATGATGATGCGCGACTTCGGCTCCGGCGCCGGGGAGCCGGACGCGCCGCCCGACGCCTCGACGTAGCGCAACCGCAGCTCGAAGAGCACCTGCTCCAGCAGCCGCCGCTCCTCCGGCGTCAGGTTGCCGCGCGTCTTCTCGTCGAGCAGCGAGAGAATGTCGATCATCTGCTGAGCCGCCGGAAGGTTCGCCTGCATCTTCTCGCCGCTCACCGGGTCCGGGACGTCGCCGAAGTGCACGGCAGCCGTGTGCGCAAGCGACAACACGAACGCAACGAAGCTGATGCTGGAGGACTCGCTGGTGTGATCGCTATTGGGAATAGTCTCTTCGGTCATGGCGTACCGGAAACGACGAAACACGTACCACCAACTGCCAACTGCCAACTGCCAACTAAAGGTAGCATACGCCCCCGGAGATGCCATGGCTGAGACCGCTGGTACGCGTTTCGACCGCCTCGTAGAGATCATGCGCACCCTGCGCGCACCGGGCGGCTGTCCGTGGGACCGCGAACAGACACTCGCCTCGCTCAGACCGTTCGTGCTGGAGGAAACCTACGAAGTTCTCGAGGCGATCGAAGACGGCTCGCCCATCGGTTTGCGCGAGGAGCTCGGCGACTTTCTGTACGAGGCGGTGTTTCTGGCGCAGATCAGCGAAGAGTCGGGCGATTTCTCCATCGCCGACGCCATCGACGCCATTTGCGACAAGCTCGTCCGCCGACACCCGCATGTGTTCGCGCGGCAGCACGGAGACGACGCCATTACGACCGATCAGGTGATCGAACGCTGGGAAACCATGAAAGCGCGCGAGCGCGCGACAGAGGGACGCGATTCGGCGCGTCCACAGACGACGCTGAGCGGGGTGCCGAAGACGCTGCCGGCACTCCTCCGGGCGTACGAGATGAGCGCACGGGCGGCCGCCGTCGGATTCGACTGGGCCCGCGCGGCAGATGTGCTCGACAAGATCGACGAAGAGGTGGCAGAGGTTCGTCACGAGGTCGAGTCGGGCGCGACCGGACATCTGTCGCGTGCCGAGGAAGAGATGGGGGATCTGCTCTTCGCGATCGCGAACCTCTCGCGCAAGCTGGGCATCGAGCCGGAGGCGGCGCTGCGCCGCGCCAACGACAAGTTCGCGCGACGATTCGACACGCTCGAGCAGGCTTTCTCCGTGCGCGGCCGATCGCTGCAGGATGCGACGCTGCGGGAAATGGAGGATGAGTGGCAGCGCCTCAAAGGGGAGTCGTAACCACGAAGACTCGAAGAACGCGAAGCACACGAAAAACCTGTTGGTAGTACTCATGCCCTTCGCGATCTTCGTGTCCTTCGTGGTTTACAAGACGACTCTGCGCAGTCCATGCCGCAGAACAGCGACTCGAAAGTTGATGAGAAGACCTCCTCGCAGTCCGCTGGCACGCAGATATGAAATCAGCTGCGCGCGATGCACTTCGTCCAACTTCACGACGGCTTTCAACTCGGCCACTATCTGCCCTTCGACTATCAAGTCAACACGTTGACCGGCAATCTCGACATCTCGATATTTCACGTGCACCGGACGCTCGGATTCATACGACAGTCCGCTCGCCTTCAGCTCAACGTACATTGCCTTTTGGTAAATCGATTCCAGAAATCCAGGCCCAAGCGCCCGGTGCACCCGAATCGCGCAACCAATCGTTTCGGTGATCACACGTTCAGCACGCGGCGTCAGCGGCGACGGCAGCCGCATCCGATGCCGCGGCGAGAATAGTGATTCGTGCCCTTCGTGCTCCTCGTAGTCTTCGTGATCTTCGTGCTCCCCGTGGTTCATCTCTGTCCTCCCACATATGTCCTGACTCGAACGCCCACACCGTCCGTGTCGATCGTCACTTGCCCATCGACGTCCGTTCTGTAAACGGCTGCACCGATTGATTCGAGCCGTCTGAGCACCTCTGGAGCAGGGTGGCCGAAGGTGTTGCCGCGCCCGCAGCTGATGACGGCAATCTGGGGGCGCCACCGTTCCACCAGCTCGGCGGATGTCGAGGTGCGGCTGCCGTGGTGGGCCACTTTCAGAATGCGAATGCGGGCGGGGGTGAGCTGCGGCAGAATCGCACGTTCGATCGCGGCGCCCACATCGCCCAGAAGCAGCACGGCGGCGTCCCCGTAACGCACTTCGAGCACGACGGAGTCGTCATTGCGGACGCGCTGCCGCTCCCAGTCGGGCGCCGGCGGGTGCAGCACGCGAACGCGCGCGCCGCCGATCGAGAGCTCGTCACCCGCGAGCGTCCGCGCAAGCTCGGCGTGGGCCTGCCGGGCTTGCTCCAGAACCGCCTGTAAACCGCGATGTTGTGCGACGGGAATGCCCTCCCAGACCTTCGCAGGGGTGAAGTCATTGACGATCGACGCCGCCCCGCCGATGTGGTCCGGGTCGCCATGCGTGAGCAGCAGCGCATCCAGGCCGCGTACCCCGCGCGCCCACAGCGCGGGTGAAAGAACGCGGCTTCCGATGTCGAAGGAGCCGTTACCGAACGGTGTTCCGCCCGCATCGACCAGGAGCGTCGAGCGACCAGAGAACTCCAGCAACGTGGCGTCGCCTTGTCCAACGTCGAACGCGGTCACGCGCAGCGCTGGCGACTGCCGTGCCGAGATCAACCAGCCTGCCGGCTGACCGCTGAATATCGCGGCAGCCGACGTCCCGACAAGGACAAGGCATCCCACTCGAGCCAGACCACGCGTTGAAAGAGCCGCCGCAAGGCCAATGTAGTACGCAATCACGAGCAGACCATGGGGAGGAGGCACCCGCGTTGCCAGCCATGGCGCCACATCGACCAGGCGCGCGCTGTCGACGAGTGCCGCAGCGGCGACGTGACCGGCCCAGCCCGCTGGCCGGGCTATCGTTTCGACTCCGTTCAGGAGAGAGACAGCGATGCCGCTCACTTGGACGAGTCCCATCAACGGAACCGCGACGAGATTGAGCACGAGGCCTGCGCTCGTCACACGCGAGAACGTCCATGCGCTCACCGGGAGCAGCGCCACCTCGGCCGCCATTGAGGCGGCGAGCGACGCGATCAGCCACTTTGCGATGTGGTGACGCGATGTCGCCGACGTCCTTCGAGCCGCCTCGAGAAGAGCGGCCGTGGCGCCGAACGTCAGAATGAATCCGACGTCTCGCACGTCCAGGGGGCGCGCGCAGATGACGATAGCTGCAGCCAATGCAATTGCATGCCACGGCGGACTCCGATGGTCCAGCAGCCGCGCGCAGAAATAGATGAGCGCCATGAGCGTGGCGCGCCACACCGATGCGCCGGCCGTCACCACGTGCGCGTACGCCACCAGCACGACAACGGTCACCAGAGCAGCGGCGCGGCCGGTGATCCCGCAGACACACAGCGCGCCGAGCACCAGCGCCGCCAGGATCGCGATGTTCCCGCCAGAAATCGCGATGACGTGATAGGTTCCCGCCGCCTGCAGGCGCACGCGTATGTCGTCAGGCAGACCCGTACGGTCTCCAATCAGCACAGCGGCGACGATGGCCGCCGAAAGCTGGTCGTGCGGGGCTATCCACCGCTCGACGCTCCGGCGCACGTGGAGCCGCAGGCGTCCCGCGATCTCTTGCCCGAAGCCACCCACCGATCGGACTTCAACCAGCTGTCCGCTCTTGACGGATCCAAACAGCGTCGTCCCGTCGAGGGCGAGCTGACGTTCGAAATCGGGGACGCCGTCGTTGAGGTAGCGCGACGGGCGGCGAAAGGTCGCGAATGCCTCAATCGTGCGACCCGCCCGCCACTCGACGATCTGTTCCTGCGATGGATGACCACCAACAGTCAGGGTGAGTCCCCCGTCCGTCGATCGCCATTCGCCGCCGAAGCGAACCGCCACGACGACAGCACGCAGCGTGGTGAAGTCGCCCTGTTGCGCCCCGTCCTCGACCAGCACCGCCCGAATAGCGATTGGATCGTGTCTGGCGCCCGCGCCAGGCGTGTCCATGGCGAAGCCGCCGATCTCGCGATCCAGCACCGCGCGGAGGGGCGTGCGCACCGCCCGGTCGCGCGCATCGGCCGCCAGTGTCGCGGCCGCGCAGAAGAAACCGCAAATGAGGGTGAGTACGATGAAGCGGCGGACGCGGTCGACGCACCAGGCAATCCAGCCAGCGATGGCCAGCGGGACCAGCCACGCTGTCAGCCACTGCGCGTCCCAGCGGAGTCCGCACACCGCGCCCGATACGAGCGCCAGCGCGGGCAGCAGTCCGACCGTTGCCACGTCGATTCGCGTTGCAATCGCGACCGCCTCGATGGAGCGGCGACTGGCAACGACTTACGGCGGCGGGTTGCTAAAACGGCCTACACCCGCGCGCAGCGAGATGGCCGTTTTTCACGAATCGCTACTGTCAGCTACAGGCGTGTATACGAACAGAGAGACACATGTTTCATCATGCCGTCAGTTCGAGATGCCTTATGTCATCACGAATTTCCTAGCGTTTCTTGGCGTTTCTCCGATCGCCCTGCGCTACACTGGCCGCGCCGAAACATTCGACCAAAACCCCGCGCCACGCGCATCGATGAGCTAATGACCAAGTCCTCCCCGGCCGACGTGATCGTTAGGCACGATCCTCTCTTGCACGCATTTCAGAACCACCTGTCCGCCATCGTCGGATTCTGCGACCTTCTCCTCCGGGAACTGCCCGAAGGCGACTCGAAGCGCGCAGACGTCCTGGAGATGCACAAGGCGGGGCACGCGGCCATCGCGCTGCTACCGCAGCTGCACAACAGGATGCGATGACCCGCAATGGCTGATCGGCGTCCCCGTCTGCTCGTCGTCGACGATGAGCCGAGCATACGCGCCCTGGTGCAGCGTTTCGCGGAACGAGAGGAATTCGACGTCATCACGCACGAAGGCGGTCGCGCCCTTCTGGCCCAGCTGGCCACGCTGAAGCCCGACGCCGCCCTCCTCGACAGGAACATGCCGGAGGTCGGCGGGCTCGACATCCTGCGGATCATCCGCGAGGTCGACCCCGAATGCCAGGTCATCCTGATGACCGGCGATGCCACCGTCGAATCAGCAATCGAGGCAGTGAAGCTCGGTGCACTCGACTACCTGAGGAAACCGCTCGATTTCGAGCGGCTCGGCGAGCTGCTCACCACGGTTCGCTACAGCATCGAGCGGCGGCAGCGGCTCATGGCCGCCGACAGCGAGCTGGCCAGCCGCATCGAATTCTGCGGCATGATCGGCCGCGACCCGGGAATGCAGGAGTTGTTCGATCTGATCCGGCGTCTGGCGCCGCACGCCCGAACGGCGCTCGTCATCGGCGAGACCGGAACCGGCAAGGAGCTGGTCGCGCGCGCGCTGCACAAGCTGGGGCCCCGGCACGACCGGAAGTTCATCGCGTTCAACTGCTCGGCTGTCGTGGAGACACTCTTCGAGAGCGAGCTGTTCGGACACACACGAGGCGCGTTTACAGGTGCGGTGGAAGCCAAGGCCGGCCTCTTCGAGTTGGCCGATGGGGGTACGCTCTTCCTGGACGAAGTGGGCGAGCTGCCGCTTGCGGTGCAGGCAAAACTGCTCCGCGTCATCGAGTACGGCGATGTTCAGCGCGTCGGAGCGAGCGAGTCGAAACGCGTGGACGTGCGCATCATCGCAGCCACCAATCGGCGTCTCATCAACGAGGTCGCGGTGGGCGGGTTCCGGCAGGACCTGTACTACCGGCTGAACGTCATCGAGATCCAGCTGCCTCCGCTGCGCGACCGGCGCGACGACATCCCGTATCTCACGGCGGCGTTCATCAAGGAGTTCGCCGCACGGTTCGGAAAGCCGCTGGCCGGGGTGAGTCCGGGCGCCGAGCGCGTGCTGCACGACGCGCCATGGCCGGGCAATGTCCGGGAGCTGCGGAACGTGATCGAACGCGCCTGCATACTGAGCGACGGGCGAATATTGCACGAGCGGGAGCTGCTGTCGGTGCTCGGGAACGCCGGTCGGCCGCCCGTCGTTGCGACGGCCCCTCAGCCGCGGTCCGCGGAACCTGAGGAGGGGCCTGAGCTGGACAGACAAACCGTCGAGCAGGCTTTACAGCGGGTTGGCGGCAACCGGTCGGCCGCGGCCCGCATTCTGCGCATCAGCCGGCGCGCCTTGTATCGGCGCCTGGACTCCTTCGGCCTTCGATAGCGCGCACGCTGTGCGCACCCCCGAGCGCACACCCCCGAGCGCCCGCCGCACACCCCCTCCCCCGCACATGTAATTCCATTAACCCATTTTGTTTCAACGAATTACAGAAATGGTCGAGTCGGCATCAGATTCGCTACGACGGATGGCGTTGCCGCGCTGATTCGCGGCGGATTTGAAAGGGGCTTCACATGGTCCGCACCGTTGCCGCTCTGATCGTCCTGACGCTCACCGTTTCGGCGATGCCCGCCTACGCCGCGGATGCATCGGCGAGCCCGGCCGTCGCCCCCGTGGACATCAGGTCCGCCGTCATGGTCGGCAACGGCCTGTCACGCCCCTCAGTACTTCCTGCCTTGTATGTCAGCTATGCCGCCCTGCAGGTGTTCGACATCTACTCGACGCGGCAGGCCCTCGCGCAGGGAGCCAGCGAAGCGAACCCCCTGATGCAACAGGTCGTCGGCAACCAGAGCGCCTTCTGGGCCGTCAAGGCCTCCGCAACGCTCGGCACGATCCTCGCCGCAGAACATCTCTGGAAGAAGAAGAACAACAAGATGGCAGCAATCGCCGTCCTGGTCGCCTCCAACGCGGTGGCTGCGGTCGTCGCGGCGCGCAACGCCAGCGTGCTGCGGAGCCAGCGTTAACCTGAATTCCGGATGCAAAATGCAAAATGCAAACGCCGGATTACTAGACATTTCGCATGGTTTGCATTTTGACTCTTGCATTTTGAATTACGCCAAGCGCTACTGCCTACTGCCTACTGCCTACTGCCTACTGAAATAACCGCGCCTGGCGCGCGTGAAGTAGTTCTGGTGCCGGACGCGGACCCGTATCGCACGCCACCCGCCGTCTGGCGGTCTCGAAGGTACGTATCCCAGTGTGTACTGTTTGTTCAGCTCGTTCGCAATTCGTTCGGTGGCCGGCCCCAGGTCGACTGAGTCCCGCACCACCTCCGTGTAGCCGCCGTTGGTTGCGGTGATCTCGCGCAGCGCGTCGGGATTCACGCGCGTGCTCGCGGTGGCCCCCGGCGAATCAATGGCAATGGCGTACACGAGCGGCTCGAAGCGCCGAACGATGTCGCTCGCCTGCCGCAGCGTGACGTCGCTGGCCGTATCGACGCCATCGGAAATCACCACGAGCGCCGCTCGCGCATGGGTGCGGCGGCCGAAATACGAAGCCGACGCGACAAGCGCGTCGTAGAGGGCAGTACCGCCAGATGGAAACAGCTCGTCGAGCACGCCGCTGAGGACGGCCGGTGGTCTGGTCCACTGGCCAACAAGATGGGGCGCGTGATTGAACGTCGCGACGAACGCTTCGTCTTCCGACTCGAGCAGCATCGACACAAACCGGTCCACTGCCACACGGGCGTCGGCAATCCGCTGCCCTCGCATGCTGTCGCTGGAGTCGAGGAGGACACCGAGGCTGATCGGCACCCGCTCGTCGGTAAATACCGTAACGGGCTGGGCCACGGCGTCCTCGAAGATCTCGAAATCGTCCTTGGAGAGACCGGTGACGAGCCGGCCGTTCGCGTCGGTCACCGTGACGCTCACCTGAACGGTGTCGATGGTTGCCCGGAACCTTTGCGCGACGAGGCTGACACCGGCGAACAGGCACACGGCAAGCGTCACATACCCCACCCGCTGTCGTCGGATTTTTCGCATGACGATCCTTGACGCTTTGGTGCTTGGTGCCTGGTGCTTAGTACCTCGTTCTGGTGCTTCGTGCCTGGTGCACGCGCCCCGGTACTGTTTTGAATTTTGAATCCTGAATTTTGAATTTCGCTCTACGCTCCTGCTTCCACTCCCGCATAGTAGTCCTGGAGCGACCGGACGGTCAGCGTCTGCGAGCGAAGCGCCTTGATCGCGCTCACCGCTGCCGACGCCCCCGTCAGCGTGGTGATGCAAGGCACCTGGGCCATCGTGGCGGCCCGCCGCACGGAGCGATCGTCGAAAAACGAGTCCCGGCCGAGCGGCGTGTTGATGACGAGGTCGATCTTCTTGTTGACGATCTGATCCGCGACATTCGGACGCCCTTCGTTGACCTTGTAGACCACGTCGACGTCGATGCCGTGTGCTCGCAGAAACGCCGCGGTGCCGCGCGTCGCGGTCAACGCAAATCCAAGCTGCGCCAGGTCGCGCGCAATCGGAAGTACGGTCTGCTTGTCGCTGTTGTTGACGCTGATGAAGACGCACCCCGTCTCGGGGAGCCGCTGGGCGGCGCCCATCATCGCCTTGCCGAACGCCGCGCCGAAGTTCTCGGCGCATCCCATGACCTCGCCCGTCGACTTCATCTCGGGGCCGAGAATCGTATCCACTCCGGGGAACCGCACCCATGGGAAGACAGGACTCTTGACGAAGACGCCGTGGACCTCGAGATCCTCGACCAACCCGAGCTCGGCCAGTGTCTTGCCGGCGGAAATGCGAGCGGCAATCTTGGCCAGCGGGACGCCCGTCGCCTTCGAGATGTAGGGGACCGTGCGTGACGACCGTGGATTCACCTCGAGCACGTAGACCGTGTCGTCCTTGATGGCGTACTGAATGTTCATCAGGCCGACCACCTTGAGCGCTCGAGCGATCCGTCGCGTGTAATCGCGTATCGTCACAAGGTGCCGCTCGGCCACCATGAACGGAGGCACCACGCACGAGCTGTCGCCCGAGTGAATGCCTGCCTCCTCGATGTGCTCCATGATGCCGCCGATGACGACGGCGCCCGACGCATCGGCCACGGCGTCGACGTCGAACTCGAACGCGTCCTCGAGGAACCGATCGATCAGCACGGGCCGATCGTGGGACACGTCGACGGCGCCGATCATGTAGCGATCGAGCGCGCCCGCGTCGAACACGATGGCCATGCCGCGCCCGCCGAGCACGTATGACGGACGCACCACGACGGGATAGCCGATGCGCTCGGCCGCCTCGCGCGCTTCCTCGCGTGAAATGGCGGTTCCGCTGGACGGCTGGGGCACGCCCAGGTCCCACAGGAGCTGCGAGAAGCGCCGCCTGTCTTCCGCAAGGTCGATCGAATCGGGCGACGTGCCGAGAATCTGCACACCCGCTTCCTGAAGCGCCAGCGCGAGCTTGAGCGGTGTCTGGCCGCCGAACTGGACGACGCACGAGACGCTCCCGCCGCCGCTGCGCTCCCGTTCGATGATCGCCATGACGTCCTCGAACGTCAGCGGCTCGAAATAGAGACGGTCCGCCGTGTCGTAGTCGGTCGATACCGTTTCGGGATTGCAGTTCACCATGACCGTCTCGAAACCCTCCTCACGGAAGCCGAAGACGGCATGGCAGCAGCAATAGTCGAATTCGATCCCCTGCCCAATGCGGTTGGGACCGCTGCCGAGGATCACGACCTTCTTGTGCAGGGTCGGGTCGGCCTCGCAGGCCTGCTCGTAAGTGCCATACATGTACGGCGTGAACGACTCGAACTCCGCTGCACAGGTATCGATCCGTTTGTACGCCGTGACGAGCCCCTCTTCCATCCGCCGCTGTCGCACCAGGTCTTCGCCGACGCCGTGGACGGCCGCGATCTCGGCGTCGCTGAAACCGGCGCGCTTGAGCGTCCGGAGCAGATCGGGCGACATGGCGCGGAATTCGCCAAGCGCCGCCATCCGGCGGAGCGCCTCGATTTCTGCAAACTGCTGCAGGAACCACGGGTCGATCCTCGTCAGCTCGTTCAGCGTCTCCACGGTCCAGCCTCGGCGCAGCGCACGGAAGAGGGCCCACATCCGTCGATCGTTCGGGACGAGAAGGCGCTTGCGCAGTGCCGTTTCATCCTCGGCATCGTCCGAGGCGTCGTCTGGGGCAGTCGGAAAGAGACTGCCGAATTTGCCAAGCTCCAGGGATCGCACGGCCTTGAGGAAGGCTTCCTTGAACGTGCGGCCAATCGCCATGGCCTCCCCCACCGACTTCATCTGCGTCGTGAGCGTCCGATCGGCCTGCGGGAACTTCTCGAAGTTCCACCGTGGGAACTTGACGACGACGTAGTCGATCGTGGGCTCGAAGGAAGCCGGAGTGAGACGCGTGATGTCGTTGGGAATCTCGTCGAGGTGGTAGCCAAGAGCCAGCTTGGCGGCAATCTTCGCAATCGGAAAACCGGTCGCCTTGGACGCCAGGGCGGACGACCGCGAGACGCGCGGGTTCATTTCGATCGCCACAATCCGCCCGCTCTCGGGATCGATCGCAAACTGAATGTTCGACCCGCCGGTCTCGACCCCAACCCGACGGATGATGCGCCGCGCCATGTCGCGCATGCGTTGATATTCCTTGTCCGTCAGCGTCAGCGCGGGCGCCACGGTAACGCTGTCGCCAGTGTGCACGCCCATTGGATCGACGTTCTCGATCGAGCAGATCACGACGAAGTTGTCTGCGACGTCGCGCATCACCTCGAGCTCGAACTCCTTCCACCCGATGACCGACTCCTCGACCAGAATCTCGTGCACCGGGCTGAGGTCGAGCCCACGGCCGGCCAGCTCGCGGAACTCCTCGATGTTGTACGCGATGCCGCCTCCAACGCCGCCCAGGGTGAATGACGGGCGGATGATGGCCGGGAAACCGACCTCGTCGACGACTGACAGCGCCTGATCGAGCGTCTTGGCGATGCCGCTCGTCGGCACCTCGATGCCGATCTCGCGCATGGCGTCGCGAAAGAGCAGGCGGTCCTCCGCAACCTTGATCGCCTCGATGGACGCGCCAATGAGGCGAATGCCGCGCTTTGCCAGGGTGCCGCGCTCGGCCAGCGCCACCGCCAGGTTGAGCGCCGTCTGTCCGCCAACCGTCGGCAGCACCGCGTCAGGCCGCTCCTTCTCGATGATCGCTTCCGCCATCTCCGGCGTCAGCGGCTCTACGTAGGTGCGATCGGCCATCTCCGGGTCGGTCATGATGGTGGCGGGATTGCTGTTCACGAGCACGACTTCGAGACCTTCCGCCCGCAGCGCCTTGCACGCCTGCGTACCTGAATAGTCGAACTCGCACGCCTGCCCGATGACGATCGGTCCAGAGCCGATGACGAGGACTCGTTTGATGTCAGTGCGCTTGGGCATCAATACGGTGTCATCGTAATGCAAAATTCAAGATGCCAAATGCAAACGCTGCACGGTTGAACCTCGATGTTTGCATTTTGAATTTTGCATGTTGAATTACTGCGTTCAGCGTTTTTCCATCGACTCGAGGAATCGCTGGAAGAGGTAGTCGGCATCGTGCGGTCCGGGCGACGCCTCGGGATGATACTGCACCGAGAAAATCGGCCTTGTCGTGTGCCGGAACCCTTCCACGGTGCCGTCGTACAGATTCAAGTGCGTCACGCGTACGTCTGCAGGAAGGGAGTTCGGGTCGACGGCGAAGCCGTGATTCTGCGACGTGATTTCAACCTTCCCGGAACTCAGTTCCTTCACCGGGTGGTTTGCGCCGCGATGACCGAACTTCAACTTGAATGTCTGGCCCCCGACTGCGAGGCCGAGGATTTGGTGGCCCAGGCAGATTCCGAACATGGGCGGCGTGTCGGCGTTGACGAGCTCGCGGACGTTGTCGATGGCATAGGTCAACGCCGCCGGATCGCCAGGACCGTTGCTCAGGAAAATACCGTCCGGACCGGCCGCGAGGAGATCCGCGGCGGGCGCATCGGCAGGAAACACCTGCACGTCGCAGCCGTACGCGTCGAGTCGTCGCAGGATGTTCCATTTGACCCCAAAGTCGTACGCCGCGACGCACAACCGCCTCGAGGCACGACGTGCCGGCGGAAGACCGAACTCCGCGTGATCCGCGTTGCCGGCGGTGGGCGCCCGGTCGCGCCAGGCGTACGAACGCTCGCACGTGACCCCCCGCACGAGATCCGACCCTTCTATCGTGGGGATCGCGCGCGCCTTCTCGGCCAGCTCGTCCGGGTCCACCTGTCCGGTCGCAATGACCCCGCGCATGACGCCCGCGGTGCGGAGCACACGTGTGAGCGCGCGTGTGTCGATGTCGGCTATCGCGACGATGTTGTGGGCGATCAGGTAGTCGCGCAAGGTCCCTTCGGCGCGCCAGTTGCTCGCGACCGGGGATTCCTCACGCATGATGAACCCCGCCACACGCGGCGCCTGCGATTCGGCATCGCCCGGCGCTACGCCGTAATTGCCGATTTGAGGGGCCGTCATCGTGACGATCTGTCCGGAGTACGACGGATCCGTGAGCACTTCCTGGTACCCGGTCATGCTCGTGTTGAAGACGACCTCACCGGCCGTCTCGCCGTGGGCGCCGGCGGCGACTCCGCGATACCAGGAACCGTCTTCCAGTGCCAGTGTGGCGTTCATTCCAGCGACGCTCCGATGCGAACGTGTGCGCCGGTCTCCACATCGACTGATGTGGTCCACGGCAGGTGCCCCGGCAACTCCATGCGGACGCGGCGCGTGCCTGGCCTGATGCCGTTGACGGTCACCGGCGTGACGCCCACGCGGACGTCGTCCACATAGACCGTGGCACCAATCGGGCGCGAGGCAAGCTCGAGCGCGGCCTCACTTTGCGGACGTTCCGGTTGATTACCTGGTCCCGGCGCGGCGGTACTGGGAACTACGGACCTCACCGGCTCGCCACCTGGACTAGACAGCGTCGGACTCGCGGGAGCTTCCGGTAGCTCCACCACCGGGGTCTCCGTAATTGTTGCCGGCGTCTGCGAGATGGGGTCGGCCGGAGCGGGCCGAGGCACATCGGCCACACGCGCGAGAGGCGGTGGCGCCATGCGCTGACCGGTCAGAAAGCCGCCGACGAACCCGGTGAGCAGCCCGATCGCCAGCATGCCTGCCGCAATGCCGCGGCCGGAGGGTGACGAGCCTCGCTGAACTGGGGGTTGGATGTCTTGCTCCGGCTCGTTGGCATGCAAGGGCAGATCGATCTCGGGCGCCGACTCGTTCGAATCAGCGCGCGCGTCGAACTGGAAGCCGTGCCCTGTCAGTGGCGGAACTCCTCGAGTGGTGACTGGCTCGGTCGGGCCGCGAAACGACCCGAACCGCGCGAAGGCGTGATCGGGTTCGTGGATCCTAACATGTGAACTCTAGCGCCATCAACGTGTTACGTGGACCATGACGTTGCCTTGACACTGCGCGCAACGCTCTGCGACAGTAGCGTCCGGTGCTCTCGCAAACAGGGCTCTCAGGGACATCGAGCCGTCTTCCCATCGAGATTCGCCGGTTTCCGTGGATCAAGCGGCTCGCCGCCGATTACGCCTTCGAGTACGGGCGCGTGGCCGATTTCTTTGGAGGGAACCCGGCAGAGCCGTCGGCATGGCGTGATGCGATCGAGCGCACGCGGCGTCATCCGCGCGAGCGCGCCGGCATCACGGACGTCGTGCAGGGTCAGCAGCAGCGCCGGAACGCGCCGCCGGAAGCTGTCGCGGCTTCGGCGCGCCTGCGCGACGCACAGAGCATCGCCATCGTCACGGGCCAGCAGGCGGGACTCTTTGGCGGCCCGTTGTTCACCTTGCTCAAAGCGCTGACGGCGATTCAGCTCGCGGAACGCGTGGCCGAGGAGCACAGCGTACCGACTGTCGCGGTCTTCTGGATCGATGCCGAGGACCACGATTGGGATGAAGTCCGATCGTGCGGCGTGCTGGACGGCAACCTCAACTTCGCCGAGGTGACAGTTGGAACACCGCCCGGAGCGGGTGTGGGGCCTGTCGCGCGCGTTCGTCTGGACGACTCGGTGCGGACGGCGATCGACGGGTTGACGCCGCTGCTGCAGCCGACGGAATTCACGGCTTCGCTGCTCGCTGGATTACGCGCTGCGTACAAGCCCGGTGCGGGCATGGCGGACGCGTTCGGCCGTTGGCTTGAATCGATCCTCGGCCCGCGCGGGTTGGTCGTGTTCGATTCGTCCGACCCTGCCGCGAAACCATTTGCCGCGCCGCTGTTCGCCCGCGAGATCGAGCACGTCGGCACCACCTCGCGACTGGCGTCCGAGGCGGGGGCGCAACTGATTGCGCGGGGGTATCACGCGCAGGTGACGCCGCTCGAAGACCAGGCGGCGCTCTTTCACCTCGACGGCATGCGGGCCCCAATCCGCGCAGACGAAGCGCAGACGTGGCTGGCCCGCGTGAAGACGCAGCCGGCTGAATTCAGCCCCAACGTGCTGCTGCGGCCGCTCGTCCAGGACACGTTGTTTCCAACGGCCGGATACGTGGCCGGGCCGAGCGAGCTGGCCTACCTCGCCCAGCTCCGCGGTGTGTACGACGCTTTCGGCGTGCCGATGCCGCTCATGTATCAGCGCGCCACGGCGACGATCGTCGACTCGAATGCCATGCGGTTCCTTGCGCGCCATGATGTGCCGCTCGAATCGCTGCGGCCGCAGGACGAGGGCGCGCTCAATCAGCTGCTCGAGACACAAATCCCGCCTGCCGTGACAATGTCCATGGACGAGGCGGTGCGCGCGGTCAGCGAGCGCATGGAGACGCTGTCGCGAGCGGTCGCACAGCTCGATACAACGCTCGAGGGAGCGGCGCGATCGGCGTCGGGTCGTATGCAGGACGATCTGAAAAAGCTGCACGCCAAGATCGTTCAGGCCATGAAGCGCAGAGACGAGACCATACGGCGGCAGTTCAAACATGCGCAGGCGCAGGCGTTTCCTGGCGGCCGCCCACAGGAACGAGCGCTGGGGTTCGCATATTTTCTCAACAAGTACGGCCTTGGTCTCGTGGATCGGCTGATGGACGGCCTTCCCCTGGATCAAGGCACCCACTGGGTCATGACGATTTGACGCGCACAACCAAGGCACGGCCTCGCTGGGTGCGGTACAGCCTGCTGGCCGCAGGACTCCTGGTCATCGCCTCGTCGGCAACACTCGCCTACTACTACATCTCGTTTTCACGACTCATCGACGAGCGCCTGCACGGCGAGCGCGAACACACGTTGCCACGCGTCTACGCGCGGCCGGTCGTCCTCTGGCGAGGGCAGGCGCTCTCGCGCCAGGATCTCGTCGGGCGGCTCAACGACCTGGGATACGCGCAGCGCCAGCGGGCCGACGCGCCTGGCGAATTCACCGTCGAGCGCGACGCGATCACCATCAAGCCGCGTTCGAGCGACGATGGCGACGGGGTCGTTCGAGTGTCGTTCGGCGGCGGCATCCGGCGCATCGACGTGGGCCGTGCCCGGCGCGACTCCGTCCAGCTCGACGCACCGCTGCTGACGGCGCTCATGAGCAGCGGTGGCCGGGAGAAGAGCCGCAGCGTACCGCTGTCGGCCATCCCGAAATACATGCAGCAGGCGGTGCTCGCCGTCGAAGATCAGGGGTTTTACTCGCATCCCGGCATCAATCCGATTCGCATTGTCGCGGCCGCCGTGGCGAACGTGTTCGGTGACAACACCAATCTGGTGGGCTACAGCACCATCACGCAGCAGCTCGCGCGCATGTTTTTTCTCGCCGACGAATTCAACGCGGAACTCTCGGCCGGCGAGCGCTCGTACGGACGAAAGCTGCGCGAGGCGCTTATGTCGCTCGTGCTGGAACGGCGTGCGTCGAAGGATGAAATCCTCGAGCTGTACCTGAACGACATCTACCTGGGCCAGCGCGGATCGTTTGCCATACACGGGGTTGCGGAGGCGGCGCGCCTGTTCTTCGGGAAGGACGTCGCAAATATCTCGCTGAGCGAGTCCGCGCTCATTGCCGGCGTCATTCAAAGCCCCGCAACGCGGTCGCCGTTCGCCCGCCCGGAACGCGCCATCGAGCGGCGCAATGTCGTGCTGCAAGCGATGGCCGACGAGGGATTCATCGCACCCGACGTAGCGGCGCGCGCGTCGCATGAACGACTTCAGGTGGTGGCGCGCGCGGTCGACAACGAGGCGCCCTATTTCGTCGACATGGTCAGCGAACAGGTCGCTCAGGCGTTTCCGGGCGTCACGGCGCAGGCCGGCCAGGTCGACGTCTTCACCACGCTCGACCTCAACCTCCAGCGCGCGGCGCTCGACGCGGTGCGCAACGGGCTGGCCAACGTCGACCGTCTGCTCGCGCGACGCCGTCTCGCCGCGGCCGCGCAGGCGGCCCTCATCGCCGTGGACCCGCGCAGCGGCGAGATTCTCGCGATGGTCGGCGGCCGCTCGTACAACCAGTCGCAATACAACCGCGCGGTCACCGCCCGTCGTCAACCCGGGTCCGTGTTCAAGCCTTTCGTGTATCTGGCGGCGTTCGAGCGGGCCGCAGAGGAAGGGCGCACGGACTTCACGCCGGCGTCGATGACGGTCGACGAGCCCACAACCTTCACCTTCGACGATCAAGTCTGGGAACCGCGCAACTACGACGAGTATGACGGCGAAATCACGTGGCGCCGGGCCCTCGCCATGTCGCGGAATCTCGGTACCATCCACGTCGGGGAAGCCGTAGGGTTCGATCGCGTCGCCGCGCTTTGGCGGCGCGTCGGCGTTGGCACCGCGCCGAAGGCGGTGCCCGCCATCACGCTTGGCGTCTTCGAGCTGACGCCGCTCGAGGTGGCGCAAGCGTACACGCTGTTCGTCAACGAGGGGAGCGTCCGTCCGCTCACAGCCATTCAGCACATCCAGACCGCCAGAGGCGATGTCCGCCCGAAAGACCCGACGCTCCGACGCGCCGCGCGTCCCGACACGACGTTTCTCGTGACCAACATGCTGCGCAGCGTGCTGAACGAGGGGACGGCAGCCGGCGCGCGCGCTGCCGGGTTCGCCCTCGATGCGGCCGGAAAGACCGGCACTACGAACGATCTGCGCGATGCGTGGTTCGTCGGTTTCACGCCGGAGCTGTTGACGGTCGTCTGGGTCGGCCTCGACGACAATCAGCCGATGTCGCTGACGGGCACGCAGGCCGCGCTCCCGATCTGGACGCAGTTCATGAAGAACGCGCTGGCGGGACGGCCGAGCATCGAGTTCGACGTCCCAGGGGGCATCACGTTTGCCGAGATCGACCGCGACACCGGCAAGCTCGCGCTGCCCGGCTGCCCGCGGGTGTATGGCGAAGCGTTCCTCTCAGGCACTGAACCGACGGAATACTGCGAGCTGCACCGTTGGTAATCGGCGCGGGGGCTTGTTTCAAGCCGGCCTCCGATTCGCGCCGCGGAAAAACGCTCGCAGCCGCTCGACGACTGTCGCATCGTGAGCGAAGATGCTCCCAACGGAGTTGGACGGGACTAGGTCTGCACAGCGGCTGCGGCGTTTTTGTACTTCGCCGATCGCGACGCTCACAGTCGGCCGGCTCTGAAACAAGCCCCCGCGCCGTAGCCCTCCGGTACTATAATTCCTGGTAATGAACCAGGAGGTCTTTGCCGCCCTCAACGACGCTCTCCAGCGCGGTGACGAGGTGGCGCTGGTCACCATCGTCTCCTCGACCGGCTCCACGCCGCAGCGCGTCGGCGCGAAGATGCTCGTGTATGCCGACGGGCGCACTGTGGGCACCATCGGGGGCGGCTGCTACGAGAACGAGGCATTCTGGAAGGCGCGCGAGGCCATCAAGAGCCGCAAGCCCATCAAGCTGAAATTCGACCTCAATGACGACTTCGCGCAGGAAACAGGCCTCGTCTGCGGAGGGCAGATGGAAGTGTTCGTGGAACCGGTCGAACCCTCGCCGGAGCTGTTCGTGTTCGGCGCCGGTCACGTCGGCTACTTCGTCGCCAAGATGGCGTACGAGGTCGGGTTCCAGGTGCACGTGATCGACGACCGCGAAAAGTTCGCGAACACCGAGCGGTTCGGCGGCGGGATCGACGTCATCGTCGACCACATTCCGACATGGCTGGAGCGAAGCCAGCTTCCGCCAACGGCGTACACCGTGATCGTGACGCGCGGTCACACCCACGACCTCGACGCGATGCGCGTCCTTGCGGCGAGGCCGCTGCGCTACCGCGGTCTCATCGGCAGCAAAGCCAAAGTGAAGCGCATCTTCGATGCACTGCTCGAAGAAGGAGTCGCTGCCGACTCGCTCGAAGGCGTCCACGCCCCGATCGGTCTCGATATCGGCGCCATCACGCCGCAGGAAATCGCCGTCAGCATCGTTGCCGAGCTCATTGCTGTGAAGCACGGCAAGATCAGCGAGCCCACCGTGGCCGCCGTCAGCATGCGCTGGGACGGCGCACTCGCCAAACGCTGACTTGAAGCGCCTCGCGCGCGCGCTGGCGTTCCTCACCGCTGTTCTCGGGATACGGTTCGGCACCTTTGCCGCCGGTGGCGCCGACTCGTACGGCTAGAGCGAGACGTCTTCAGGGCGCGTTATTCGCCGGTCGCCGATGTGTCGTGGCTCGACGACCCGCCTCTTCTGCTCGCGAGCCGGCGCGTCTATCTCTATCGCGTTCCACCGACCAGCCAAGGGCCACGCCCTTGATATCACTCAAATTGGCGACGGGGACGCGGAGCCCTTGGCTGGTCGGGCAGTGTCTCTTTGGCGCGCTGTGCGCGCTGGGACCGCTATGCTGTCAGTCCATGGGGACAAAGCTCTCGTTGGAGGAACATAGCAGTCCAAGACCGTTGAGCACCCTGGGCTATAATGAAAAAACGCTCTAAGCGTTTGACAGGCAATGGGTTCCCACGAACTCCCTGAACGATCGCGTCGGCTCCTGGCTACGCTCGTCCGCGAACATGTCGATACCGGCGAGCCAGTCGCGTCGCAGGTCCTCGCGCGACGGAGCGGGCTCGGTGTGTCGTCCGCAACCGTCCGCAACATCCTGGCACAGCTCGAGGAAGCGGAGTACGTTCACCAGCCGCATACGTCCGCCGGTCGTGTGCCGACCGATCGCGGCTATCGCGTGTTCGTGGACCTGCTGCTGGAGGGACGCAAGCGGATTCGTCCGTCAGCCGAGGTTGAAACGCGGCTCCGCGAGCAGGCGGAACGCTCGCCGATGATGGATGACCTACTTGCAAGCGCGTCGCATCTGGTGTCGCGCGCCGCACGTCACGTCGGCTTCGCATTGTGCGGAGACCCGGCCGCAATTCTGCAACGCATCGAGTTCGTGGCGCTCGGCGGCTCGCGCGTGCTGGTCGTCGTGATTTCGCGCGGAAGCCAGATCACGCAGAAGGTCATCGATACCGGGGAGGACGTCCATCCCGACGACCTCGTGCATGCAGGGAACTACCTGAACACCGAGTTCGCCGGTCTGCCGCTGCTGGACGTCCGCGAGGCCGTGTCGGCGCGGCTGCAGCAGGAGCGGATTCTCTACGACCAGTTGCTCGCCCGCGCGCTCAGGCTTGCCCATTCCACGCTTGCCGACATGCCCAGGCAGCATACGTTCCACGTGGAAGGCGCCGCGTCCCTGCTTGGCAGCGGTGCACAACCTGGGGTGTCGCTTGCGACGCTGCGAGCACTGCTCGAAATGATGGAGGAAAAGGAGCGGATGGTGCATCTGCTCAATCAGTACATCGACGGGCCCGGGCTCACTGTGGTCATCGGCGCGGAACATGCCGCGCCGCGCCTGCGGCCGTTCAGCCTGATTGCGTCCACAGCCGTCGACGGTACCAGCATTCGGACGGTCGGAGTGATCGGCCCCACGCGCATGCATTACTCGCGCGCGATCGACGTTGTCGACGGCACCACCCAGGCAGTGTCGCGCGTGCTGCGCACAACGCATTAGCGATGGCACATCCATTCGACGATGATGACGTCGACAAGGGATCCACGGCGGCCGAAGCGGTGGACGACCCGGCCGACGTGTCCGCCGAAGCGGCTGCGGACAGAGGTTCAGCCGCGAAGGTGGATGCGTCGGCCGAAGCGGCTGCAGGTAAAGGTCCAGCTGGGAAGACAGACCTGCTGGCCGAGTTCACGCGCGAGAAGGAGGCGCTGCAGGATCGGTTGCTGCGCCTTGCGGCAGAGTTCGACAATTATCGCAAGCGGATCGACCGCGATCGCCGGGATCAGGCCGACGCGGCCGTAGCCAGCGCGGTCGAAGATCTGCTGCCCATCATCGACAATCTGGAGCGTGCGCTGGAGACACCTGCCGGGAGCGATCCCGACGCGTATCGCCAAGGCGTCGAGCTGATCCATCGCCAGATGATGGACCTGCTACGAAGGCGCGGCGTCACCGTCATTGAATCGGTCGGCGCCGATTTCGATCCGCTCGTTCACCAGGCAGTCACGCACGAGGTCAGCCCCGACCACCGCGAAGGCGAGGTCGTGGAAGAATTCCGCCGTGGCTACAAGCTGGGCGACCGGCTCCTGCGGCCGGCGATGGTGAAGGTGGCGAAGGCGTGAGCAGGCGCGACTACTACGAAGTGCTTGGCGTGTCGCGGCAGGCGACCGATCAGGAGATCAAGAGCGCCTATCGCAAGCTCGCGTTCAAGTACCACCCCGACCGCAATCCTGGCAGCAAGGAGGCCGAGGACAAGTTCAAGGAAGGCGCCGAAGCGTACGCGGTGCTCGCCGACAGCGACAAGCGCCACATGTACGACCGCTTTGGTCATGCCGGCCTTGGCACCGCCGCCACCGGCGGCTTCGACCCCACTGTCTTCAACGGCTTCGAGGACATTCTCGGCGGCCTCGGAGACATGTTCGGATTCGGCGATATGTTCGGAGGGACACGTCGCCGCGGACCCCAGCGCGGTTCGGATCTCCGGTACGACCTCGAGATTTCCTTCGACGAGGCGGCCAAGGGGACGGAAACGACCGTCCAGATACCGCGACAGGAAACGTGCGGCACCTGCCACGGCAGCGGCGCGGCGCCCGGGTCGAAGCCGTCGACGTGCCCCCAGTGCCAGGGGCGCGGGCAGATTCGACTGCAGCAGGGCCCGTTCACGTTCGCGCGCACGTGCGGCTCCTGCCGCGGAACCGGCTCGATCATCAATAAGCCGTGTACCACCTGCCGCGGTGCCGGTCGTGTGCAGAAGGAGCGCAAGCTCACGGTGAAGGTTCCAGCAGGAATCGCCACTGGTCAGCGCCTGCGTCTGAGCGGCGAAGGCGAAGCGGGACCGTCGGGCGGACCCGCTGGTGACCTCTACGTGGTGATCCACGTTCAGGACCACCCGTACTTTCAGCGGGACGGCAACGACCTCTACTGCGAGGTGTCGTTGAACTTCACGACGCTGGCGCTCGGTGGAGAAATCAGGATTCCCACGCTCGAAGGCGAAGAAGCGTTCCAGGTGCCCGAAGGCACGCGGAGCGGCACCATGTTCAGCCTGCGCGGCCGCGGCATGCCCGATGTCAGCGGGCGGGGGCGCGGCAATCTCCTGGTGACGGTCACGATTGTCACGCCAAAGAAGCTCACACGCGAGCAGAAAAAAATACTCGAGCAGCTGGCGGCGTCGCTTCCGCCGGAGAAATTCGAACCGACGCCGGTCAGCGAGCACGGCGAAAAGGGCCTGTTCGATCGCGTCAAGGACATCTTTGGCTAACCGATGCGGACTTGGCCCGCCCTCGAAGTAGGTCCGCTGCAGCACCCCGACCTCTTTCAGGCTGCGCTGCTCGACTATCAGATCGCCGCCATCGACGAAACCACACAGCCGGACGCCTGGCGGGTGTTCTTCAGCAGCGAGGCCGACCGCAGCGCCGCTGCGCGAGCGCTCTCGCTTCAGTTTCCTCAGACGGTCATACGTCAACTGGATGTGCCGGACGAAGACTGGGTCGCCAAGTCTCAGGCGAGCCTGCGCGCCGTACAAATTGGCAACACCATCGTTGCGCCTCCCTGGGATGTGCCGCACAGAGGGAGTGTAGAGCCGCTCGTCATCGTCATTCGTCCGTCGATGGGATTCGGTACCGGGCACCACGCGACGACGAGGCTCTGTCTGGCGGCGCTTCAGCAGATCGACCTGCAGGGTCGCCGCGTCGTGGACGTGGGCACCGGATCGGGGCTGCTGGCGATCGCCGCCAGCCGCCTTGGCGCGGCGCACGTCGTGGGAATAGACGACGACCCGGACGCGTTTCGCGCCGCGCAGGACAACGTCCTGCTGAACCCCGGCGCCGACGTCATACTGCGTCACGTCGACGTGCGTTCCGTGTCGCTCGAGCCGTTCGATGTGGTCCTCGCGAATCTCACGGGCGCCCTGCTCCGGGATGCGGCCCCACGACTTCACGACCTGTCGGCGACCGGCGCGTACGTCATTCTCAGTGGGTTCATGCGGACCGAAGAAGCGGACGTGCTCGAGGCGTACTCGGCGTTCACGGCCGCAGCGCGGACGGAGGAAGATGAATGGCTCTGCGTGACGTTGCGGCGATAGCCACTACCCGGCTGCGGCTGACGCGCCTCGTCGTCGTGTTGTGGGTGATCTGGGCAACCACGCCGAGCGCCGAGCGGATGGGGTATGCGCCGGAGGAGTTCGCCGCGCGACGGCAACGCCTCGCCAGCGCGCTCGAGCGGGGGACGCTCGTGATGTTTGGCGCGACCGCCCCGACGTCGGGCCTTCGATTCCGTCAGGACAACGATTTTTTCTACCTCACCGGCAACGAGGCGCTGAACGCGGCGCTCGTGATGGATGCGGCGACCGGCGACGCCCACCTCTTCATGCCGAAGCTGAGCCCGACAGAAATTCGGTACGAGGGTCCAAACTGGCTGGAGGAGCCCGATGCGGCGCGGAAGTACGGCTTCGCGTCGATTCAGCCGCTCTCGGCCATGCACGAATTCCTGGCTCGGCGCCGCAGCGCTCCGGGCACCGAGACCCTCTGGGCGCGGCTGTCAGAGCGCGACACCGTGAACCAGGGACGCGTTGACATCGCGATCAGCACGGCACGGCGGCTCGGCAATCCGTTCGCGCAGCACCCCACCGAGGATGCGCTGCGTGTCACCGCGTTGCGCGAGCGCTTCCCGTTCTACGTGGTCGAAGACGTCACGCCGCATCTCGACCGGCTGCGGCTCATCAAGACGCCTCGCGAGATCGAGATTCTCAGGTACAACGGCCGCATCAGCGCGGAAGCTGTCCGCCGCGCGATCGAGATCACCACACCGGGGCGATTCGAGTACGAGCTGGAGGCCGAAGCCACGCATTGGATGCTGAAACACGGGCTGCAGAGCGCGGCCTACCCCGCAATCGTCGCGTCGGGTCCGATGGGCAATCGCTGGCACTATGAAGACAGCGCGCGCCGCCTGAATGCCGGCGAGCTCGTGGTGATGGACTACGGCGGATCGCTCGACTACCTAACGATCGACATCACCCGCACGTGGCCGGTCTCAGGACGATTCACCGACACCCAGCTCAAGGCCTATCAGACGACGCTCGAGGCGCAGAAGGCGATCATTGCCGCCATCCGGCCGGGTGTCACACGCGACGTCGTGCGCAAGATCGCGGAGGACATCTTCCGCAAGCAGGGGTTCGACCCGCGTTACGCGTACGTCGGACACTACGTGGGCTTGTCGGTGCACGACGTTGGCGACTGGTCGCTTCCGTTCGAAACCGGGATGGTGATGGCCATCGAACCGATCATCGACATCCCGGAGCAGCAGCTGCACATCCGCGTCGAGGACACTCTCCTTGTGACAGCCACGGGCGCGGAGATTCTGAGCGTCGGGCTGCCGAAAGAAGTCAACGAGCTGCTCGCGCTCGTCAAGCGCCAGTAGGGTGCCTGGGGTGCTGCATCGATGAATCGATCGTCCGATCTATATTCAAATCATCGTTCATCGATCATCGATAGTGAAGCACGGAGATTACGCACGCCTAGCCAACATCCGCAGTCGGAACCCGGTACTGATCGAGCACGCGGTAGACGCCGGCCGCAGCAGCGAGGAGGCATGGCACCGCGAGATAGTAGACCATGAGCTCGGCGGGCGTCTCGTTCGAGTCGCGTGCCACGAGGAACCGACCGCCCACCACGAGCCCGCAGGCAAGCCCTCCGAACAAGTAGAACGCGGCGACGCTCGAGACGCGCAGCGTGCGGGGGTGAACGTGGCGAAACCGGGCGTCGAGCCGGCCGATCGCGCGTGCATAGCCGTAGACGAGCAGCGAGACTACCGCGGCCACGAGTGCGCCCACGACAACGTCGCGCACAGAGACGGCCGGAACGGATCGAGCTTGGAGAAACGCAAGAATCGACAAGCTCCAGAAGATGAGCGCTCTGCCCCGGAACTCTGGTTCGTGCGGCCAACTCATAACGGCTCTTGATGGAATCCTCGCAGAACAACCAGTCTGCGCAATTTGAGGTCTGGCGCCTACGATAACCGACGTAACGGCTTTACGGACGTTGGGCGACGGGACGTCGGCTACGTCGGTATCAGGCGCAGTAGGAGCCCCGATACAACATCACGCATCGCCGAAATCGTAAAGCATTGCCGGGTTCTCGACGAGAATCCGATGCCGTGTCGCTTCATCGGGCGCCCATCGCGCCATGAGGTCGAAGAGGAGGGCGTCGTCCGGCTTCCGCGGCTCGTTCGGATGGGGCCAATTGCTGCCCCAGACGAGCCGTTCCGGTGCGGCTTTCACGAGCGCCTGCCCCAACCGGACGATATCGGCATAGCCTGGCGGACCGTCCGTCGTGTTGTCGTACGTCACGGACAGTTTCGCCCAGGTCCGGCCCTTGTCGATGAGGCGGCGCATCACCGTGTATGCCGGGTGGCCGGTACCGGCAGGCCCTGGGATGTGCCCGATGTGATCGAACACGATCGGCGAGGGCAGACGATTCCACAAGGCCTCCGCTGCGGCGATCTGGTCGGCCGTCATGTTGATCTGAACGTGCCAGCCCAACGCCGTCACACGCCGTGATAGAGGTTCGATCATGTCAATGGTCGTGGCAGCGTTCGTGGGCGTGGTCAGCGAGAACCGGATCCCCCTGACGCCGCCGGTCGCCAAGGCTTTCAGCTCGGCGTCCGTCACGTCCGTTCGAACGACGGCGACACCTCGAGCGTGTGATCCGAGCCGCGCGATCGCGTCGAGTGTGACTCGGTTATCCGTCACGTAGGCGGACGGGGTCACGACGACGCTGCGCGTTGTTTGGATCCGTCGTTGAAGCAGCTGGTATTCCTCCACGCGGGCATTCGGCTGCAGGGGGGCTGGCGCTCGTGGTGGCTGCCGAAAGCGCACGGCATCATAAATGTGGTGGTGGCAGTCGCACGCGTTCGGCGGTGCCGTCAACCGTGGCGCGCCCGAACCGGACGAGTTGGGGACGACCATCTGGGCGTGACTCTCTTGTGACGACATGACGCCCGCCGCACCCAGGGCGATCAGGCCACCGCTCTTGAGAAACGTTCGCCGACCGATTCCACTTGTGCGCATCGCAGTCCTCAGTTCAGACCGTCGTCGGGCGACATTGCGCGGACGTGAGTCACGCTCGCCGAAGTACGCACCAGTGACCCTCACCGGCCTGGCTCGACGTGCCAGTCCACTCGCCCGGCAGTCCCATGACAAGATCATCGACGGAGAGATAGATAGGCGTCTGCTCACCGCTGCTGTTGACCCACACCAACGCGCCTCCTGGTGACAGAACGCGGTCGACTTCGGCAGGAAACACGAAGGCATTGATCAGCACGATGGCCGCTGCCGATGAATCGCCCATGGGGAGTCTGGCACCGTCGGCTTGCACCCGATGGGCTGGTCCGATCGGCGCTCGTTTCAACATGGCCAGCGAGAGGTCGATTGCCACAACCGTCGCAAACCGTTCCGCAAGCAGATGTGAATAGGTGCCGATGCCGCTGCCAACCTCCACCGCGATCCCGACGGGCGAGTCAGGTGCGCCGAGCCCGCGCGACAGTGCGTCCATCACGACGGCCGTGCGCTGCGGAGAGGTTCGCGTGTGCCACTCACCGGCGAGGCCGTCGAAGAAGCCCTCCACTTGGTTGCGCAATTCGCCGGTCCAACCACCAGCATCGAGTCCGGCCGCTCGCCGCGTGGCGATGCGCATCGGGTGATCGGGACCACCCGCACCGGAGGACCGATGACCTCCGATCGCTACGGGAGGCAAGCGTTCAATAGCCAATTCCTTCACGGTGGATGTCAGTGCTTGCCGATGAACTCCAGCACGGCCCGGTTGAAGATCTCCGGTTGCTCCCAGTACGCCGAGTGACCCGCCTCCGGCACGATGACGGACTCCGAGTTCTTGATCCGAGCCGCAAAAAGTCTCAGCACTGCTGGAGGCGCGTACAAATCGGCATCGCCAGTGAGCAGAAGCGTAGGAATTTTCATCTCCTCGAGCAAGGCGAACGTGATTCGGTTCCGCATGGTCTGGGCTGGCGGCGATCCCTGGAGCCGACTCGCGCGCTCTAATTCCAGCCAGCGCTGTGTGCCACTGGGATTCGTGGCCCGGTATGAGGGCCCCAGCTCCCGGAAGTCCGGAGGCAGCGCATCGAACTGGGGTGCTGGCCGAATTCTCCGTCCCAGTTCGAGATACTCGTCGTCCTGCACGCCACCGATGGCGTTCGCCATCACAAGGCTTCGCAACCGTTGCGGAAATGACAGTGCGAAGTCCACCGCAATTCCACCGCCGGCCGCCGTGCCTACGAGATGAAAACGGTCGACGCCTAAATGGCTGACCAATGCGAGCAGATCGTCCGCACCGGTCCCAGGCTGTGCGCCCGCCGGATCGATCGCGGAACGTCCAAATCCTCGTCGGTCGTACACGACAACGCGGTATCCAGCCGCGGTAAAGGCGGGAAGCTGGTACTCCCACACTCGGCTGCTGCCTGTTGCGGCATGTACGAAGACCACTGGCACTCCGCTGCCGCCCGTATCTCTGTACCAGATGCGGACTCCTGGCAGCGCCGCGTACGTCTCGCGGACAGGCAACGGAGCCTGGGCCGATCTCGATGCCCACGGTGCCTCGCTCAGCCCCAGTAGCAGGACCGCCACGACAGCCACCCGGCTAAGCCAACGATCACCGTCACGCATAGGTTTCTCAGGCTGCCTCTAACGCTCGGTATCAGCCGCGGCGCAGGTCACGCGACGGCGCCGTCGGCTACATGCCGTGCGAGGCAGCTCGCAAAATCCGCGTCTCCTGTATTTACCGTTTCTCGTAGACCACGGTGTTGTTGGGATTTGGCTTGCCGTCGATCGTGCTCTTCACTGGCCAGCCAATTCTATTGCGATATCCGATCGGGTCGCAGTGTCAGCGCCAGCGCCGCGCCGGTCAGCGAAAGCAGCGAAATCTGAACGTCGCCCGCGGTGACCCAGCCGGCGCGGCCGGCGAGCCAACCCATGAGATAGCCGGCAACGCCCGCGGAACTGTACAGGCTTGTGACGAAGATGCCCGACGCGCGGCCGGCCAGACTGATGTGTAAGGCCTTGACGTGATACGCGGCCAGATTCACGTACAGGATGCCGCTGACGACAACACCCCACATGAATGAGAGGCTCGACTGCATGACAAAGAGTGGCGAGCCGTGGAACAGCAGATAGCCGAGGCCTGCAGCGCCAAGGAAGGTGCCGCCCAGCACCAGCCGCGGGGAAAAGTGGTCTCCCAGCCAACCGCCGCCGATTGACCCGAGAGCCCCCAGGCCGTAGATGCTCATAACGGTTCCCGCGGTCGCGGGCGGATAGTTCAGGCCTTCCCGCAGGAACGTTGGATACATGCCCAGGTAGCCGTAGATCACAAGACCGCCGATCGCGCTCATCGCGGTCAGCACCAGGGTGTTCCTGTTGAGCAATGTTGACGCTCCGCCGCGATCGATCACGTCGCCGGGCGCGTCGTGCGCTTCGCTGAACCATGGCTCGACCGCGAGGGCGACGAACGCCATCACGGCGAAGCCAATGAACCCATACACGACCATCGGCACCCGCCAGCTCTGATATGTGCTGATGAGCAGCCCCCCCACGACCGGTCCGATGATGGCGCCCACGGCGAAGAAGAAATTGATCGCACCCACGGCGGCCCCACGCCGGCTGGCGAAGTAGCTGACCGCGATGGCAAGGAGCACCGTCAACTGCATCGCTTCGCCGATGCCGGTTGCCGCGCGGTAGATGAGCATGTCGAAGAATCCCGACGACAGCACGGTGAGCGCCGTACCGGCGGAAAACACCGCGATGCCGATCTGCAGCACTGTCTTGCGCGAGAAGCGTGTCAGCAGGTAGCCGGTGACAACGCCAGCCCCTGCCATGCCAAGCGTAAACACCGTCGAAAGAAACCCGATGGCCTCGAGCGAGAATCCGTACTCGCGCCGCACTTCCGGCGCCAGCAGAGGAAAGAGCTGCCGGTCCATGGCGTTGATCGCGTACGACGCGAGCAAGACGCCGAAGGCCACCCCGGCGTGCACCTTCGGGACGGTCATCGCGTAAGGCATCCGTTCGCTCGGCAACATGTGGGCACTCCGCGATCTCGAAAAAGGTAGGATCTACGCCAATCCCGGCTCCAAATCAAACCAGGAGGCAACGATGACTTCCACGGTATGCTCGCGCATTTCGATCGGCATGGCCGCTGCGACGCTGTTTTTTGGTCTTTCCACCACACTGCACGCACAGGTGTACATCAAAGGAGAGCGTCCCCAGCAGCGCGGCTACTCGCTCGCGGTGATTACCGAAGGGGGCAAGACCGTGTGGCTGGGCGGGCAGATCGCTGTCGTGGACGACGCCGGCCGGTCGCTCGCCGGCGACTTCGAGGGTCAGGTGCGGCAGGTATTCAAGCTGCTCGACGCCACGCTTCAAAAGGCGGGAGGCAAGCTCAACGACATGGTTCAGATGACCGTGTTCATCACGGACGTTCGCTATGGCGATCGCCTCACAGAGATCCGCAGAGAGATCCTGGGTGACAATTTCCCGGGCAGTGCGCTCATTACGATCACCGCCTTGGCCAACCCCGACGCAAAGGTCGAGATTCAAGGCTACGCCGTCATCGGAAGCAAGTAAGATTCACACTTCGCCGTGTCGCGAGACGACGCATGAGCAGTCGACGAAATTTTCTCACACGTGGTCTGACGCTGGCGGGGGCGGCAGGCGGGCTGGTTTCTGCCCTCGCGCCGAGGGCGGCGTTCGCTCAGACGCAGAGTGGATCCGTGCGACGGGCGGACCGCTACGACGATTCGTTCATCTTCGAGCGAAAGCCCTTCATGTGGCCAGGGAACGCAACCCTTGCCGTGTGGATCGTGCCAAACGTTGAGGTATGGCGGTACGACTCACCCGCGGGACAGGCCATTTCCCCCAATGACCGGAACATCGTGCCGGATGTCGTCAATTACGCCTGGCGGGAATACGGGCTGCGAGTCGGGTTGTGGCGCATCGCCGACGTGCTCGACGCCGCGGGAGTCAAGGCGACGGTCGCGCTGAACTCGGCGGTGACCGAAACGCACCCGAAAGCGGTCGACGAAATGAAAAGGCGCGGCTGGGAGTTCATGGGGCACGGCATCAGCAACAGCGAGAACCTGGCCGGCCTGAACGCGGACAAAGAGCGGGCGTTGATCCAGACGGTGCTCAAGACCATCGAACAGTCAACCGGCCGACGGCCACGCGGATGGCTCGGCCCTGGGCTGGCCGAGACGCACAATACCCTCGATATCCTGGCGGAAGAGGGGGTGGACTATTGCGGCGACTGGAACAGCGATGACCAGCCGTATCCGATGAAGGTCAGAACGGGCCGGATGTTTTCAATCCCGTACTGCATGGAGATCAACGACATTCCGCTTTTCCTCAGAAAGGGCTACACCGGCGAGCAGTATCTTCAGTCCGTCGTCGATCAGTTCGACACGCTCTACGCCGACAGCACGAAGCAGCCGAGGGTGCTCGGCATGCCCCTGCACCCGATGATCATCGGGCAGCCGCTCCGCAGCCGGTATCTCGAGCGTGCCCTGGCACACATGAAAAGGCACGAGCGAGTTTGGTTCGCGACCGGGAGCGAAATCATCGACGCGTATCGGCGCGCGATTTCATAAGGAACCTGAAGGGGTTCGACATTTCAAACCGGCAGCAGCGGGACCCGCACCGCGACAATGTGCACGTCACGTTGACCCCGTGGGGCGCGTTACTCCGAGGGGAAGCGGCCGTTGAGTTCGGCAAACGGAACGGCGTTGGCAAGACCCGTAAAGGTCCCCCGCTCGGCGATTTCCTTCGCCGCCTGGAGGAAACTGGTCCATGCCGCGCGAGCTAAGGCACCGCCGACACTAATCCGCCGAACTCCCGCATGAGCGAGTTCCGCCACGGTGGCAAAGTGGCTGCCGACGAGCACGTTGACGGGCTTCGGGGCGACGGCGTTGACCACCGCCACGATGTCGGCGTTGGCGCGGATGCCCGGTGCGTAGAGGCAATCGGCTCCTGCTTCGGCGTAGGCGGTGAGCCTTCGGATTGTTTCCGCAAGATCCGGGTGTCCGACGATGAATCCTTCAGAGCGGCCGGTCAGAAGAATGCCGGTCCCGCTGTCATCGATCGCTCGTCGGGCGGCCTGAATACGTTCGACCGCGAGCGTGAGCTCGAAGAGCGGGTTTGACGCATCGCCGGTGGCATCCTCGATCGAGAGTCCCGCGATCCCCGTGGCCGTCGCAGCGGTGACGTTGGCGTGCACAGCAGGGGGATCGGTCGCGAAACCGCCTTCGAAGTCCGCGTTGACCGGCAACTCTACACCGTAAGCGATGGATCGAAAATGGGCCAGGGCTTCCTCGAGCGACACGCCGTTGTCGGGCCGGCCCAGGGACCAGGCAAACCCGGCGCTGGTTGTCGCGAGCGCGGGAAAGCCGAGTTGGGCAAGCACGCGGGCGCTGCCGAGGTCCCACGGATTGGGCATCACGAAGCAACCGGAGTGGTGCAGTTGATGAAATACGTGACAGCGATCGGTAGCGTCGGTCACGCGTCACTCCATTCGGTGGGTGGGCGGCACTGCGTGTCATTCACCGCAGTTCAACCCGGCCGCGTGGGCTGCTGACCGTGGCAATGAGCGCAGCTCGCGGACCCCGTTGCACGCGAATATCGAGTCCAAGTCGACTCAGGGCTTTCTGGACCGGTTCCGGGTCCGGGTGCTCCGCCCGCAAGCCGATCAAGGAGGCTCCGGGAGTGGCCGTGCTTGCCGGGTGTGGCGTTTGTCCCCAGTCAATGAAGAACGGAACAACGCCGTCGGCCACGACCGTCCGCGGATCCGTGTAGCGCCAGGAGAGAACCACGCCGTCCGCTCGTCGGCGACTGCCCGGCATAACCTCCCCGAGCTTTACGCCGTCACGTCTGGCATCGCTGGCGAAGCGCTCAAGGTTCCTTCCCTTGGCTGCCCACGTCACGAGCCGAGGCTCGTTCAAGTCATCGATGCCGAACGGGCGCGGCTGCGCCGGGCTTGGCTGTTCTGGATCGGGGCCGATGATTTCCAAGTAGGTTCCCGGTCCCAGTGAAACCAACGCGTTTCGGGTTCCGCGCCCAAGGTGCTGACCACCTGGCGTTGCCCGCAGGCCCAAGGCCTTTTCGATCCTTTCAATCCCGAGTTGCAATTCCGGTGTGGCGTATACGAGGTGATCGACGCTGGACAACACGCCGCTAGGCCCGACTTGGTACACCTTGCCAGCTAAGGTCATGCCGAATAGCGTCACAAACGACACCATCAAACATCTGTGCATGCGAACCCCAACGACTCGACCGCCGAGGAGGGCTGTGCTCAGCGGCGGCTACTCACGCGCAGCCCCTGAATCTGCTTGACGGCATCCTCAACCTGCATGTCGAGAATATGTTGGCCGAACAAGGCAGTTGCTTTGGCAGGGTTACCGATGTGACCCTGCCCATCTCCTGACTTGCCAGGCCCCATCCTGTCGAATCGCAACATCGAGGGATTAAGGTACATCAGGCTCGATGTGTCATGTGTGCCCGCATGTGAGCCGACGTCCGTAGCGCTGACGCCTTGGCTCACAACCCAATCGTCCCCACGTCCAGGATAGTAGGCCGTGATGTGATGGACGCGCACGTTGGTAGCAGCCCAGTCCTTGTTTAGCGCCTCAGCGACGAGTTGCTGTCCTGGCTGGTTGCCTCCGCTGTCGCCGATGAGGGCAATATCTAGGAATCCGTGCTGTTTGAAGCTTCGTGCGGCATACTCGAGTACTTTGGCGAATACGTCCGGCGGTGTCGTGATCGTTCCGGCGAAGCGCATGTGGCCGGCGGGTGGGTCGATTTCCCCTTCAGGCACGTAGGCGACCACCGGAGCGACAAGCGCATTCCCGAGCTGCTTCGCGATTTCTCCGGCCTTGTGCCTCACCAGGTAGTTGTGTTTCCCGAGTACGATATGAGGACCGTTCTGTTCGGTACCGCCGGTCGGTATGATGACGGTGGTCTTCCCGCCCGCAATCGCGTCGCGGACCTCCATCCAGGTGAGATCTTCGAGAAAGACGCTGTCTGGTTGAGGTACCGACGGGGCCTGCGCCGATGCGCGCGATACCAGGCAGATGAAGCCAACACAGGTAATTAGATAGACAGGTCGCATACTCCCCCCGTGATTTCGGCTCCTCTGCGAGCAGCACAACCTAGACGGTATAACGTGAGCGCTCACCCGCGGCCGCTCACAACTCGCGCGGCCGGGGCAGCGCCTGTTAGGCCGTGATCCGAACGTTGTCGTGCAAGAACTCTGGCGCGAAATCAGCCCCATTGGGCCATGTCACCGTGTGAAATTCGGGATGGACTTGAAATGCCCGAAACGTCGCAGGATCCCGAAGCGGCTCGAAGACAGGCCCTTGCAACTCCGCCGTCAGGTCAATCTCTCCGACGGTGCCGTCGCGAAACCGAAGCCACAGGACGAAACCGGCGACGTGCCGAGCCTCGATCACGTCGTAGGGCATCATATTCACTCCAACGGTTCGACTCGGATGAGCGGTTGGCGCTGACGAGCCCGCTCCCAGTTCGCCAATAATTCTGGCTCGTGAAGGCTGGCCCATTCAAGTACAAGGCGGAGAGCTCGGGGCGGAAAAGTGCCTCGAACAGTGCCGGATTCGATTTCGACCGTGATCTTGTGCTCGCCATAGACCGCGTGTCCCGATCACGAACCATGGGCATCTATGACCGGCCTCTCCAGCGAGATGGAGGTTGCCGACCGTGAATCGCCAACACGATGACCGCTTCTTTGGCGAGACGGAAATAGACCGCATAGGGGAAGCGCGACAACACTGCTCGACGAGTCGCATTGTGAACGGGCGGAAAGGCAAGTGGGCTGGCCGCGACGCGTGCGATCAGGGCGTCGAGTGCCTGGCCGAATTCCTGCCCAAGCCCCGGACGCCTCGACTCGTACCACTGGCGCACTTCAAGCGCTTCGTCCTCAGCTTGGGGCCTGAAGACGACGTCGAGCGCCACAGTCAGCCTAGCAGCTTGGAGCGCACTTGGGACCAGGGAATGGCCGAGTCCGGATTTTCAACGTGTTCAGCCCAGCGCCTATCGAGTTCCGCCCGGTCCGCATCCGACAATTCGAGTGCACCCTCGCGCTCGGCATCAGTGAGACTCTCCCACAGGGCCATCGCCAGGTCGGCCCGGTCAGCGGCCGGTAGCTTGAGAAGCTCGGTCAAGGGACTCGAAGGCATGGCCCGATCCTCGCATGGCCAGCCCATTGCCCGCAATTCGGACAGCCCGCTCGCACCCCCGTCCAAATCCTTTTCGTTTGTGACCGGATTCGAGTGTGTTCAGCCATATCAACGTTCGGCGCTCACCCGCGCCGGCTGCGGCGCGCGAGCGACGCGGCAGGCGTCGGGTGCAGCGCCAGGTTAGCCGGCCTGTTTCGAGTGCGGTACATCCCGCCGTCGATCCGCCCCGGTTGGCGGCGCCACGACAGGATGACCGGAGTCAGCTTGTTCTTCCCGTGCTCGACGACAGAATTCTCGAATGTCACCACCGGCCGCCGCCCACAACGCCGCACGTGTCGCTCGCACTTCAGCGACGATCGGATCCGACCATGGCGCTGGCTGCGACCCAGTTGGTTCACCCATTGCAGTCCTCCATCAATTCATCCGGCGTACACAAGATAGGTGCCTCGTACCCAGCCGCTCGGCAGATGTCCTCGACACGTCGACGAAGGATTGCGTTCGCGATGTGGGCGACATTCCAGGTCAGCACGACGTCAACACCATGACAGGCCGCCACGGCCATGTGAGCGGCGTCCGCCGCTGCCTGCCCTGGCAATGGTACTCCGTCATGCTGGATGAAGATGACGAGGCCGCCCGACTGCCGGACCACCCTTCCAAGGGCGTTGATACGGCCGACGACACCGTCGGCATCATGGCGGGGGGCTCCTGTGAACAGGCCCACTTGCATGTCAATCACCAGAAGGACGATCACCAGTACTCTCCGGAACCGAGCTCACTTGAACATGTTTTGTCCGCCCAACGTTTAGCGATGAGCCGCGCGCCGTCTTCTTTCAGCGGCGCGTCGGCTCCAGCGTGTTAGGCGACCGCCTCGACGGGAACTCCTGTTTCATTTTCTCAAGCGAGATTGTTTGACCGCGGCGAAACTGAGCCCGAGAACGCTCGATGAGGTCTAGGAATTCTGGGTGACCGCTCAATGCCAAGGATTCTCGATCGGCCGGTTTGAGCGGCACAAGTGCCGCGACCGGCTTGTTCCGCTCCGTCAGCACGATGACCTCGCTGCGGCGACCAGCGGCGTACTCGGCCAGGGCCTGCGACGCCTCCGACAGCTTGATGGTTTTCACGGTTGTATCTCCTGTCCACCGATCCGCAGCACGTTCCGATCTTTGACGCCTACCGCCGGCACTCGAACGGTCGGTGGTCGGCCTTCACTGACATCGTAGAACACTCGCAGAGTTCCGGCGCGCAATTCCCACGGCGCGATTGGATTCGGCCGGAGCGGTTTTCGATTACGCGTTTCGGTCAGAGGTTCATTCGTGAGTCGTCGTTCGATGGCGTCAAGAACCGTGGCCTGTTGGCCAGCCGTCAGGACCTGAAGATGCGCCTTGACGGCGTCGGCAAACGCGATCTCGTAGACCATTCCAGGTTCCAAGTGTACGTAGCGATGTCTTGATCAAATCCAAGTCGCCTAACTTGTTAGTCGACTGCGAGCCGGCGCGTGTCCGATGCCTCGCGGCAGTCTGGCGCGTACTCGCAACCCGCAGAATTGACGGCGATTGTAGCCGAAATCCCGACCCGGCACTCCGCGTGGTTACGCGCGAAGGCGCTCGTCACCATCCCACGCCAAACTGCCGATCTGAACGGTTACACGCACGCGCACGCGCGTAACCATGCAGCGCCGCCGACCGCGTGCGGGCATAAGTGCTTCGTCATCGCGCGTTTCTGGCGAGGCGGCTCCAGCAGGACGCGAATGGATACCCGCCAGGCTCGCGTGTATCCGCTCATAGTCGGTCCATCGGGCTCTTCACCCCCAGCGCCCCGCGATTCATCACGTGCAGATAGGTCATCGTCGTTCGGACGTCCCGATGTCCCAGCAGTTCCTGGACCGTGCGGATGTCGTACCCGTCTTCCAGCAGCGCCGTCGCAAAGCTGATGACGCATCGTGTGGGGCCCAACCCGTTTCGTGAGGCCGGCCTGCCGCGCGGCGGCGGCCACTGCCTTCTGAATCACCGACTCGTGCAACCGATACCGCGACGGCGGTCCCCATCGCGGATCCCGACAGATGCGCGTCGCCGGGAACACGAATTGCCACCGCCACTCGGTGGCCGCGTTCGGATATTTCCTGGCCACCGCAAACGGCAGGGCGACCCGCCCCACCCCTCGCGCCACATCGACGTCATGCTGCTGACGCACCCGCGCCAGGTGCGCCGTCAGCGCCTCCTTCGCCGCCGCGGGGAGCATCGTCACCCGATCCTTGCGACCCTTTCCTTGCCGCACGACGATCTGCTGGCGATCGAAGTCGAGATCCTTGACGCGAAGCTCGAGACATTCCTCCAGCCGAAGCCCGGCGCCGTAAAGCAGCATCACAACCAGTCGGTCCGTGCCGGTAAGCTGCTCGAGGAGTGCGCCCACCTCGTCTCGGCTGAGCACCACCGGCACCCGTTCTGGTGTACGCGCCCGCACAACGGATGGCACGTCGCCGATCTCGATGGTCAGCACCTGCTTGTAGAGAAATAGCAACGCGCTGAGCGCCTGATTCTGTGTCGACGCACTGACCCGGCGATCAACGGCCAGCCAGGTGAGGAATTGTGATATTTCGGACGCGCCCATCTGGGCGGGATGCGTCTTGCGATGGAAGACGATGTACCGCCGAATCCAGGCGGCGTACGCCTCCTCGGTTCGGCGGCTGTAGTGCCGCAGGCGAACGGCTGCGCGCACGCGATCGAGCAGCTTCGGGGAGCCAGACTCCACGACGACGACGATGCCATCGTCCTGGCCTGGCTTGCAATGCAATGGCACGCATTGGAGGCAATGGAGGCGCCCGCGGTGCCAATACCCGATAATCCCAACGTGACCGCGCGATTCTATGCGCCAGATGCCGAACGGGAGGGCGAGACGATCGACCTGCCGCCCGACGAGGCGGCGCATCTCACTCGGGTGCTGCGCCTGAAGGTGGGCGCACCTGTGCGCGTATTCAACGGCCGCGGCGGCGAATTCGACAGCGTGGTTGACAGCATCACGAGAAGCCGCGTGCAGGTGCGCATCGACGCTGCACGCGAGGCCGCCGCCGAACCGCGAGTGTCTGTGACGCTGGCCCAGGCCGTGCTCAAGGGCGACAAGATGGACGACGTGGTTCGGGACGCCGTCATGATGGGCGTGGCGGCGATTCAGCCGATCGTGACGACGCGCACTGAAGTGACACTTGCGTCGCTGCAGCGCGGCCGCCGGCGTGAGCGATGGGAGCGTGTGGCCGTCGCTTCCGCAAAACAGTGCGGGCGCGCCACCGTGCCGGCGATTGGTGAGCCGCGGACGTTTGGCGACGTAATAACTGCTCTCGAGCACATAACGCTGCCCGGCCCGGGGATCATGCTTGTCGAGCCATCGGCCGCGGACGGAACACTCACACTCGACGAGCTGGCCAACGCTCCGCCACGCGAAGCAACCGTTCTGGTCGGCCCTGAGGGCGGATGGACGCCTGACGAAGTCGAGCAAGGGTCGGCGGCGTGTCGGATCGTGACGCTCGGCCGCCGCACGTTGCGCGCCGACGCCGTGCCCATCGTGGCGCTCACGGCGCTCTTCGCAATCTGGAAGGAATTCTGAGCTCGATCGGACCTGTATAATCCGTCCGGTGTTCTTCCGCGATCAGGTCATCGGGAAGTACCGCATCCTGTCATCGCTGGGGAGCGGGGGCTTCGGCGCCGTCTATCTCGCCGAAGATACGTGGATCGACAAGAAGGTCGCGCTCAAGGTTCCCCACAAGCAGAATCTCGATTTCACCGAGATGCTCAAGGAACCCCGCCTCCTTGCCTCGATGAGCCATCCGAACATCGTCACGGTCCTCACCGCGGAAAAACAGCAGGATGTGTTTTTCATCGTCATGGAGTACGTCGCTGGCGAGACGCTCGAGCAGATCATCGTGCGCGAAGGCGCGCTCGGCGTGAGCCGCGCGCTCGATTTCACCTGCCAGATCTGCAATGCGGTCGACCACGCGCACGGCGCTGGAATCCTCCATCGCGACCTGCGGCCGGGCAACATGCTCGTATCGGATGCCGGGCTCCTCAAAGTCACCGATTTCGGCACATCGCGCCTCCTCGAAATTGCCGCCCACGGCACGACGGTGATCGGCAGCCCGCCGTACATGGCGCCGGAGCAGTTCCAGGGCAAGGCGGTATTTGCCAGCGACGTGTATTCGATCGGCGTCACCATGTACCAACTGCTGACGGGAGCGCTGCCGTACGGCACGCCGGCGCCTGGAGACATCGAACGGCTGATGCGCGGCGAGCTCGTGACGCCGCCCCGCCTCAAGAACAGCAGGATTCCGAAGGCCGTCAACGACATCGTGCTCAAGGCGCTTCATCCCGATCTGACGATGAGGTATCAGCGTGCGTCGGACGTGATGAGCGACGTCCTCGCGGCCCGTACGCCGAGACCGCGCAAGGCGGCGCCGACGCGCAGCGCCGCCCCTCCTGATCGACCGGCGATGGAGAACGTCGCCGATATCCCGTCGCGCCTCCGCGCCCGAGAGGCGCCCAAGCCCGGATTCTGCTGGCATTGCCGCAAGCCGATGCACGCCCGCGCCGACCGCTGTCCCTTCTGCGGCGAAGCGCAGTAGGCCCGTCATTCGACGCCCTGCCGACCGGTCGTATAGGATCGATAAGAAAGAACAGGAGCTACCGCCATGGCTTTTCCGGGCACCGGCACGATCTGGATGAACGGGTCCTTCGTGGACTGGAAAGACGCGAAGATTCACATCGCATCGCACGTCATTCACTACGGCAGCGGCGTCTTCGAAGGGGCTCGCTGCTACGACACGAAGCAGGGATCTGCCTGCTTCCGTCTTGATGGTCATCTGCGTCGGCTCATCCAGTCGGCGAAGATTTACCGGATGGACGTGCCGTACGACCAGCAGGCGCTGACCGATGCGGTGATGGAAACCATTCAGCTCAACGGGTTTCGGGCGTGCTACATACGCCCTCTCGTGTATCGCGGGTACGATTCGTTGGGCGTGCACCCGGGCGCCTGCCCCGTGGACGTGGCCATCATGGTCTGGGAGTGGGGCGCCTACTTCACCAAGGAGGCCATCGAGGAAGGGCTCGACGTGAAGGTCAGCACGTGGGCGCGAAACGCCCCGAACACGACGCCCGCCATGGCCAAGAGCGTAGCGAATTACGCGAACGCGCAGCTCATCAAGATGGAAGCCGTGGTCGACGGATACGCCGAGGGCATCGCGCTCGACACCGACGGCAATCTCAGCGAAGGCAGCGGTCAAAACGTATTCATCGTCCGTGAGGGGATTATCTACACGCCGCCTATTTCCTCGTCCGTCCTCTGGGGGATCACGCGCGACTCCGTCATCACGATTGCCCGGGACCTCGGCTTCGAAGTCCGCGAGCAGGTGCTCCCGCGGGAAACGTTGTACCTGGCCGACGAGGTCTTTTTCGTCGGTACGGCTGTCGAAGTGACGCCCATCCGGTCGGTCGACCGCATCAAGGTTGGCCGCGGCCGGCGCGGACCTGTAACAGAGGCCGTGCAGCAGCGGTTCTTCCAGATCGTGCGGGGCGACGCGCCCGACGCCTACGGCTGGCTGCAGCCCGTGCATGCTGCGGCAGCCACTGCACCTGGAACCGGGAGAAGCCGATAGATCAAGGGAGATTTCCCGGTCAGGCATGCACGTAAACGATCTGCTCAAGATTGCCGTCGAGCGTGGCGCGTCCGACCTTCATTTGAAGGCGGGCAGCTACCCCATGATGCGTATCCGTGGCGAGCTGACGCCTGTGTCGCAGGATCGGCGCCTCGATCACGAAGAGATGATGGCCATCAGCGCGGCGGTCCTGCCCACCGCGCTGCGGGAGAAGTTCAAGGAGAGCCACGAGGTCGACCTGGCCTACAGCGTGGCTGGGCTGGGTCGCTTCCGTTGCAACGCCTTTCAGCAGCGCGGCACAGTGGGAATGACGTTCCGCGTCATCCCCTTCCGGGTGGCGACGATCCCAGAACTGACGCTGCCGCCGGTCCTCAGGAAGATCACCCAGGAAGAGCGGGGGCTCGTCCTCGTCACCGGCACGACCGGCTCCGGTAAGAGCACTACGCTGGCGGCCATGATCGACGAGATCAACTCGAGCCGCACCACCAACGTGATGACGATCGAGGACCCGATCGAGTACCTCCACCGCGACAAGCGGTCGATCGTCTGCCAGCGCGAGGTCGGCATCGACACCAAGTCGTTTGCGCATGCGCTGCGCAGCGCGCTCCGACAGGATCCCGACGTCATCCTCGTCGGCGAGATGCGGGATTACGAAACCATCGAGACCGCCTTGCTTGCCGCCGAAACCGGCCACCTGGTTTTGTCCACGCTTCACACACTGGACGCCGCCGAGACAATCAATCGCATCGTCGCGGTGTTTGCGCCGCACCAGCAGCAGCAGGTCCGTCTGCAGCTTGCCAGCGTGCTGAAGGCGGTCGTCTCACAGCGGCTCATCCCGAAAATCGACGGCAACGGACGGGTGCCGGCGGTCGAGGTGATGATCGTCACCCCCTTCATTCGCGACTGCATCATCGACAGAGAGAAAGCCCATCTCATTCGCGGCGCCATCGCTCAGGGCACGTCGCAATACGGCATGCAGACCTTCGACCAGTCGATCTTCTTCCTGTACGAGCAGAAGCTCATTACCAAGGAAGAAGCGCTGCGCTGGGCGACGAATCCTGACGAATTCAAATTGCGGCTTCAAGGCATCACCAGCACCTCCGACACCGCACGCGACGAGATGGCGCGCGCCGGCGCGGGCGGCGCGCCAGCGATTACGCGGTTCGGCGGGAACTAGCCAAGTCACAAGTCACAAGTCACAAGTCACAAAGCACAAGGCAAACCACGAAGGCCACGAAGTAGAGCGCAGGCTTAAGCCTGCGCTCTGCGCTTGTAGGTACAATGAGCGACGTGGCGGACGCGTACGTGGCTGGCTTGCGCATGCTCGCCCGTCGTGAACTGAGCGAGGCGCAGTTGCGCGTCCGTCTCGAACGTCGGCAGTTCGAACCGGACGACATCGAGCCGGCGATCGCTCGCCTGCGCGGCGAGGGCGCGCTGGACGATCGCCGCACAGCCCTTGCATGCGCGCGGACGGAAGCGCACGTCAAGCGGCACGGCCGGCTGCGCGTGCTCCGCCAGCTCGAGGCGCTCGGCATCGCGCGAGGCCTCGCGAAGGCTGCTGTCGCCGAAGTGTTCGCCGACATCGATGAGGATTCCCTGCTCGCTCAGACACTAGAACGACGCCTTCGCCAGGCCGCATCGCTCGATCAGGCGGCCGTGCGACGCGTCCAGCGGTATCTGCTGGCGCAAGGCTTCGAGGCGGCGCGGGTCACTGCCGCCCTCAGGAGCCGAGTCAGAAACGTCGAACATGAAGATTAGCGCCAACGAGATCCGGCTCTCCTTCCTGACGTACTTCGAGCGACACCGGCACCGTATCGTTCCGAGCTCGCCGCTCGTGCCGCACGACGACCCGACCCTGCTCTTCACCAACGCGGGGATGAACCAGTTCAAGGATGTGTTTCTGGGGCGTGACACGCGCGGCTACACGCGCGCCGCGACGGCGCAGAAATGCATGCGCGTCAGCGGGAAGCACAACGACCTGGAAAACGTCGGCCCGTCACTGCGGCATCACACCTTTTTCGAGATGTTGGGGAATTTCTCGTTCGGCGACTACTTCAAGAAGGACGCGATTCGCTTCGCCTGGGACCTCCTGACGAAGGAATGGAAGCTGCCGGAGGAGCGGCTTTTCGCAACCGTGTTCAAGGGCGCGCCTGGCATTCCCAGGGACTCGGAAGCCTACGATCTCTGGGCGGCGTTTCTGCCGGCCGTACGCATTGGCGAGCTCGGGATCGCCGACAACTTCTGGCAGATGGGCGACACGGGGCCGTGCGGCCGCTGCTCCGAGATTTATTACTTCCGGGGGCCCGACATTCCGTGCGACGCGGAGGCCTCAGGCGCCTGCCGCGGCCTCGAGTGCAGCTGCGATCGCTACATCGAGATCTGGAACAACGTCTTCATGGAGTTCGATCGGCAGGCGGATGGGAGGCTGCAGCCGCTTCCCGCGCCGTCCATCGACACAGGCATGGGGCTGGAACGGATCACGGCGGTGCTCCAGGGCCACCTCTCGAACTACGACACCGACCTGTTCGCCCCGCTGTTGTCGGCCATCGGCGACCGCGCCGGAATCCGATACGGCGGCTCGATGTCGCCTTCCGACGTCTCGATGCGCGTGGTCGCCGACCACACGCGAGCGATGACATTCCTCATTGCCGATGGCGTGGTGCCTTCGAACGAGTGGCGTGGCTACGTGCTGCGCAAGATCATGCGACGCGCGATGCGCCATGGGAAGCGCCTCGGCATCAGCGCGCCCTTTCTCCACGACCTGGTCGACGTGCTCGTCCGTGATTTCGGCAAGGCCTATCCCGAACTGAAGTCCGGTCGTGATGCCGTCGTCCAGGTGATCCGCAGCGAGGAGGAGCGATTCGATGCCGTCCTGGCCGGCGGTTTGCCTCGCCTGGAAGAGATGCTGGACGAAGCGGCGTCGCGCGGCGGCGTCGTGCCCGGCAACGCGGCGTTCCGGCTGTACGACACCTACGGGATACCACGCGATTTCATCGAAGACATGATCGACGAGCGGAAGCTCTCACTCGATCGCGACGGATTCGAGCGCGCCATGGACGCTCAACGCGACAAAGCGCGCGCGAAGAGCAAGTTCGGAGCGGTGACCGCCGGTGAGGTGACGCAGTGGACGACCAGGCCGGAACTCGCGAAAACGCCGGACGCATTTCGTGGGTACGACGTGACGTCGCTCGACACGCGTATCGTCGAGCTGCTGAGCGCAGAGCGCGCTCCCGTCGAACGGCTCCAACAGGGCGACGAAGGCTTCGTGGCGCTCTCGGAGACACCGTTCTACCTCCAGTCCGGTGGACAGGTATCCGACGCGGGACGCCTACGTGGCGGCGCGGGAGAAGCCACGGTCACCGACGTGGTGAAAGGTCCCGCCGACACGCCCCGTTTTCATGCAGTGAAAGTCACTCACGGCGAGTTGAGCTATGACGATTCGGTGACTGCAGAGGTTGATGCGGCCGCGCGCGACGCCACACGCCGCAACCACACGGCCACCCATCTCCTGCACGCCGCGCTCCGACATGTTTTGGGAGCGCACGTCAAACAGGCCGGCTCTCTGGTCGCGCCAGACCGGCTGCGGTTTGACTTCGTGCACTTCGGCCCGCTGACGGACGCTCAGATCGCCGACATCGAGCTGATGGTCAACCAGGAGGTGCTGCGAAATACCCCTATCGTGACCGAGATCAAAAACACGCAGGAGGCGATCGCTGCGGGCGCCATGGCCTTGTTCGGCGAGAAATACGGCGATCGCGTGCGTGTGGTGTCGATTGAGGACTTCAGCACGGAGCTCTGCGGTGGCACGCACGTACGCGCCACAGGCGATATCGGTCTCTTTGCCATCGTGTCCGAAGGCGGCGTAGCCGCGGGCGTGAGACGCATCGAAGCAATCACGGGCCTCGATTTGCTCGCGGCCTTCCAGAGAAACCGGGACGAGATCTCCGCGCTCGCGGCAGCGCTCAACGCGAGGCCCGGCGGGCTGACGGCCAGGGTCGCTGCTCTGCACGAGGAAAACAAACGAATCACCCGCGAGCTGCAGCAGGCCCGCATGAAAGCAGCCATGGGCGGGGCGCCCGGTGTCGCCGACGACGCGGTCGACGTGGCAGGCGTCAAGCTGGTTGCGCGCGAGGTGACCGGACTCGACAAGGAGGGCCTGCGTGCCCTTGTCGATCAGCATCGAGCCCGCATCAAGAGCGGGGTCGTCATTCTCGCCTCGCCGTCGGACGGCAAGGTGGTGATCGTCGTCGGCGTGACGGCGGATCTGACCAAAAGGATTCCTGCGGGACAGGTCGTCAAGCAGATCGCGCCAATCGTCGGCGGCGGAGGTGGCGGACGGCCGGACTTCGCCGAGGCGGGCGGCAAGGATCCGTCGAAGATTCAGGAAATGCTGGCCGCGAGCCGGGCAATCGTGGAAAAGTTCCTCACGACGTAAGTAGTCTTTGGTCTTTGGTCTTTGGTTCTTACTAAAGACTAGAGACCAAAGACTAGAGACTACAGATCAACGAGCCCGAGGAGCTCCTTGCTGTACTGGCTTCTCGCCTCGCCATAAATCGGCCTCACAGCGTCCACGAACGCCTTGTGCTGCTCGGGCGTCAGCTCGAGAATCTCGCCTCCTGCCTTCCGAATCGCCACAACCGAGTCTTCCTCTTCCTTGACGTGCAGATCGCGCTGAAAGGCCACCGTGTCCTTGACGGCGGCTCGCATTTCATCCTGCAGCTCGCGCGGCCAAGCGTCGAACGACGGCCGGTGCAGGAAGATTGGTCGCGACAGGTAGAAGTGATTGGTCGCCGTGTGAAACTTGTGGAAGTTGTGCACGCCGTAGGTCACGGTGTTGAGGAACGGGTTCTCCTGCGCGTCGAGCGTGCCTGCCTTGACCGCCGCAATCGCCTCGGATAGATCCATGATCTTCGGCACCGCTCCCAGCAGCTCGAATGTCCGAGCCTGGACCTTGCTGGGCAGCACTCGAATCGTGAGACCTTTCATGTCGGCAGGAACCCGCACCGGCCTGACCCGATTCGACACATGGCGGAAGCCGTTTTCGAACCAGCCCAGAATCCGGAAGTCCATGCCCGCTTCGATTCGTTCGGCCAGCACGCGTCCGAAGCGGCCGTCCATCGCAGCGCGTGCAGCCGACTGGTCCTGAAAGAGAAACGGCAGATCGGCGATGCCGAGGTCCGGCACGCGCTCGGTGAGATAGCTGCTCGACTGATAGCCGAGCGTCAGCACGCCACTTTCGACGAGCCAGAGGATGTCGTCGCCGCGATAGCCGAGATCGAGGATGTTGTACACGTACTTCACGTCGACGTCGCCTTTGAACTTCGCTGACAGGCGATCGCCAATCCGCTTCAGCGCAAGGCTGAACCCATTGTCCGCAGGGCTGTATCCGCCCATCAGGATGCGAAACGGCCTGCGTGCCGCGATCGCGGGGGCATGCTGCTGTGTCGCGAGTGCCTCCGACGCCCCGGCACCGCTCGTGAACGCCCCGGCGCCAATCACTGTTGATGTCTTCAGAAAGTCTCGCCTCAGCATTTTGTTCCTCCGGCTCACTCGACTGGCTGCGCTTCGGCCGCGAAGCCCACAACTGCCTGCTGCTCTTCGGCCACGGAGCGACGTCGGCGGACGACACGGTGCCACCACATCGCCGTGCCTGTCACGAACATCACGGCGGGAATGAGACCCATGACCACCCACACGGCCTTGAGTACGTGGCTGGTGCGCCATCGGCCGAAGTGCAGGCGCACGAGCCACTCGAGAATGACGTCGCCCGGACGCGCTTCGAGGTTCTCGTTGGGACCCCAAATTCGGTCGACGACGGCGACAAATGGATCGGGAAAGCACAGATAGATGCCCGACAGGGACCAGATGAAGATTATCGCGAAGAACCAGAAGCCCATCGCGCTGTGCAGGTCGAAATTGAGTCGCGGCCACGACGCTCCCCACTTGACCCACATCCCCCGCCGCCAGCCTTTGATTCCTGGCCACCAGATGAATGCGCCCGTGATGCAGAGCACCGTCACCAGCACGCTGCCCACGCCGTTCCAGAACCGGCCGCGGCGATCCTCGAGCAACAGCAGGTCGTCGTGCAGGTCTGCAAGCTTGAGAATCGCCTCCGCCTTCCAGGGCCAGGGATCGCCGAGATCGTCGCCGGTCAATGCGTTGAAGTCGCGATCGAACGTTTCGCCGTCACGCTGCAATACGACGCGAACCAGGGCCGTCCGCCGCTGAGGCCCGCCAATGCGTTCGACGCTCGCGCCTGGATACGCCTCCAGCGCGGCCCGTGTCAGTTGCTCCTTCGAGAGCAGTTGCGTGGATGCATCGATTGGAGGCGCCTGCGGACGGACCGCGGCATCCATTTCGCGGCGGAAGACAAGCGCGCTGCCGGTGATGCTGAGAAGGACGATGTAGAGCCCGATCGCAATCCCGATCCACAGGTGCACCTGGAAGCAGGCCTTTCGGAAGAAGACCGTCCGAGGGCGTCGCAGCCATGTCCGCCACGTGTTCATGTGTGCGTGTCGATCCTAGCAGGAGCTAACCCTCCTGTCTTTTCGAGCCGATAAAACCCATAACCCCAGCGGCGCCAGCCAGACAGCAAATTCTTACAGATCAGTAATTTGAACGTCATACAGATTTTGAGGCTCGTCGTTCTCGTCGCAGTGGTCGTTTGGCCAGACCAGGCGTCGGCGCAGATCTATGCCTGGCGCGACGCCAGCGGCACGTTGGTCCTTTCGGACCGCCGCCTCGACTCGGACGCCACCACATACGCGGTCCCCGATGCCCCGTCATTCAGGACAATGCGCCCGGCGGCACCGAGCGTGGGGCACGAGCGATTTGAGCCGCTGGTGCAGGCACACGCCACGCGCGCGGATCTTCGTCCCGATCTCGTTCGTGCGGTCATCCAAATCGAATCGGGGTTCAACCCGCGGGCCACGTCCCCAAAGGGTGCGATGGGACTGATGCAGCTAATGCCGGCCACGGCCCGCGAGCTCGGCGTGATCAACCCGTACGACCCCGAGGACAATATCCGTGGAGGTACGACGTACCTGCGCCAGCTTCTCGACCGCTACGAGGACAACGAGGAACTTGCGCTGGCTGCCTACAACGCGGGGTTCACTGCCGTAGACCGACATGGAGGCCGCGTCCCCCCGTATCAGGAGACACAGGCGTACGTGCGGAAGGTGGGCGCCGCCGCCGAGGTGGAGCGTACCTCGAGCTCGTCCGGTCGCGGGAAACGAGTGATTTACAAGGTCGTCGAGATCATCGACGGCAGAGCGGTCGCGCACTACACGACGGAGCGTCCGGCGTCAGGGTCGTACGAGATTGTGCAACGGTGAGATAGAATTTACCAATTGACGAATGTACGGATTGACGGATTTGATTGAGTGATTGTTGAAATTCGTCAATGCGTACATTCGTAAATCCGTAAATTCGAGAGAGGTCCCTTGGCCAAACGTACGAAGTCAGCTCTGAAGGCAAATCGCCAGAACGTCAAGCGGCGGGAACACAACCGACAAATGCGCGCCCGGCTCCGCACCGCCCTCAAGTCCATCCGCACGTCACTCGACGCCAACGATCTGGACGGCGCAAAAACGGCGCTCAGTCGTACGGTGTCGATCGTGGACAAGATGGCGACCAAAGGAATCATTCATCGCAATACCGCGGGCCGCTACAAGTCCCGGCTCGCCGTGCGGCTCACGAAGACCGTCGCGTAGCGCTGGATTTCGGCGCGCACATCTCGACGACCAGCCGCTCCAACACAACCCGCTGGTCTCCTCCGGACGACTTGAGCGCGAGGTCGGTGCGGAGGACCGCGTCCATCCCGTCGCGCAGCCGCGCGGCGGGCAGGCGTTCGGCCGCCACGCGAAGCTGTCCCAGCACCATCACTGGCATCCACCCGGCGTCGAGCGCCAGGTGCAGCTCGCGGAGGGCGTCCGCCACGTCGTTTCTCGAGATGGCCTTGGCGATCCCGAAGTCGGTCTGCGCCTCGGGCGCAGCGGGCACGGCCTGCCGGACGTCATCGGCGGTGATCGTCGGCTGCCCCATCGCGTACAGTGCCAGCCGCTCGAGGCCGGCCCGCAGCCGAACGAGGTTGAGGCCGGCACGCTGCACGAGCAGACGCACGGCGCCCGCGTCGAGCGGCGCGCCCAGCCTGGCCGCCCGGACCTTGACCCACCGTTCGGCGTCCGCCTCGCCGCCGATGGTGCCGCAGTCGACCATCTGCGCTTCCTTCATCAACAGCTTGACGACCCGGCGTCGCAGATCGAGCGCTCCGCATACGAACACGACCGTGGCATGGGATGGCGGGGCCTGAATGAACCGCTCGAGACGCTCCAGCTCTTCGTCCGCCGCTTTCGATTCGCGCTTTGGAATGAGCAGCTTTTCGGCCTCGAGCACGAGCACCACGCGCCGGGGTGCCATCATCGGCAGCGTGGCAGCTGCCTGTATCAAGTCGTCCACCTTCAAGTCGCCGCCAAAGAGGCGCTCGGCATTGAAGGCGCGCAGCCCCTCCTCCACCATCTCGGCGAACTCGCCCGCGACAGCAGACTTCTCTGTGTCGTCGTCTCCAACGAGCATGTAGAGCGGGTCGGTTGCTCCTGCGGCGATTTGCTTGCGAAGCGCGGTGGGCGTGAGCTGGGGCACGATCCGATTTTGCCGGGTCCGCGGAACCTATTCAAGCCGCGGAACCCGGCCTACGCACGTGGGGCGGGTGCCGCGTAGCGGACCCGCCATCAAAACGCCTCGAGAATCGCCGTGGCGACGGTGCGCGCCACGTCGTCGGCGATGCGGTCGAAGGAGCTGCGTTCCTGGCTCAGGAACGTTGCGCCTTCGAGTGCCGTGTTGCTCCGGGTACTGAGCTCGTACTCCTCACGGAACGTAAGCGCGCTGTTCGACCAAAGCACCTGGTTCGTGCGCGCGTCGGAAAACGAGACGTTCATCGTAAGCGTGAACTGGTACCGCGACGCGAGCTGATTCTCCGTAAAACCGACAGGCTGCACCGCAATAGAGGTGACCGTACCGGCGACAACCGCATCGGTGCCTGCGGCGTCTGGAATCACGGTGTACCGGCCGCGCCCGATGAATTCGCTCCTGAGCTTCTCGGTCAGAATCTGCTCCACCTGGAAGAAGGGCGTGTTGTTGACGAGCTGCGGGATCCCGACGGTGCGAATGTAGTCGGGTAGAAACGATCCACGTCCGGCGAGCGAGTACCCGCAGGCGGGAGTCGCCACTGCCACAAGCGTCAGGAGCAGAAGGGTCCTTCTCATCGTTCGATCTATTGAACCACGACGGAGACGAGCCTGCCGCGCGCCACGACCACCTTTTTGACCGTCTTGCCCGCCGTGTACGTCTGGATGGCGGGATCGATCAGCGCCAGCCGCTCCAATTCCTGCTCCGAGACTTCGGCCGGCACCGTCAGACGACTCCGCACTTTGCCGTTGACCTGGACGGGAACGACGATTTCCTCGGCCTTGGCGACGTCGGGGTCGTACGCGGGCCATGTCGCCGCAGCAAGGGTCGTGGCGTGCCCGAGTTTCTCCCACATCTCCTCGGCCATGTGCGGCGCAAACGGCGAGAGTATGCGGACGAGCGTTTCCAGCGCTTCGCGGACGACGCAGATGGTTTCGCGCCGCTCGAAAGCGCCGGCGTGATCGACGTCTTCATCCACACGGTGAGCCGGCCCACCGGTTACTGTCTGGTCGCTGAAGCTGTAGAGCTCGTTGACGAGTTCCATCATTGCGGAGACGGCGGTGTTGAGCTGCTGCCGCTCCTCGATGTCGATCGTGACGCGGCGAATCGTATCGTGCGTCTTGCGGCGGAGCGCCCGCTCGGCGGCGTTCAGCGAGTCGCATCCGTCCGCACTGCCGACGCCCTCGCCGCCCACAGTCTCGCACCAGTGATCGACCAGGCGCCAGACCCGTGCAAGAAAGCGAAAGCTCCCCTCGAGTCCTGCATCGGTCCACTCGACTTCCTTCTCGGGGGGCGCGACGAACATGACGTACAGCCGCAGGGCATCCGCGCCGTACTTCTGCATCATGGCGTCGGGATCGACGACGTTGCCCTTCGACTTCGACATGACGACGCCGTCTTTGAGCACCATGCCTTGGGTCAAAAGATGCGTGAACGGCTCGTCGTGATCGACCATGCCAATGTCGCGGAACACTCTCGCGAAGAAGCGCGAGTAGATCAGGTGCAGAATGGCGTGCTCGATGCCCCCGACGTAGAAGTCCACCGGCAGCCAGTACTTGACGGCTGCCGGATCGAACGCCATCTTGTCGTTGCGCGGGTCGGCAAATCGATAGAAGTACCAGGACGAATCGACGAAGGTGTCCATCGTATCGGTCTCGCGCCGCGCCGCGCCGCCGCATTTCGGGCACGAGACGTTCACGAACTCCGGGACCTGCGCGAGCGGCGAATCCCCCCGACCGGTGAACTGCGCCACCTGCGGCAGCACCACCGGCAACTGGTCGTCGGGCACGGCAACGATGCCGTCTTTCTCGCAGTAGATCATCGGAATGGGCGTACCCCAGTACCGCTGCCGGGAGATACCCCAGTCCTTGAGGCGATACTGGACCGTTGCCTCACCGAGCCCACGCTCGCGCGCAAAGGCAACCATCTGCTTCTGCGCTTCTGCAGACGGCAGTCCCGAATACGGCCCTGAGTCGACGAGCGTCCCGTACGCGACAGTGGCTTCGGACAGCTCTTCCGCCGGCACAGGCCGCCCGTCGGGCGTCACGACGACGCGAATCGGCAGGTTGAACTTGCGCGCGAAATCGAAATCGCGTTCGTCGTGCGCCGGCACGGCCATGACCGCTCCCGTGCCGTACTCGCCGAGGACGAAATTCGCAATCCAGACCGGGACCTGCTGATTCGTGAACGGGTTGACGGCCCGGAAGCCGGTGTCGAATCCCTGCTTCTCGATGTCGCCGCTGATTCGCGCGGCGCGGTCCTGTGTGCGAAATGCCTGGACCTGGCGGCGGAACGACGCAGGGTCTGTCGACCGCTCGGCGAGGCTGCCAACCAGCGGATGTTCGGGCGCCAGCAGCACAAATGTTGCGCCGTAGATCGTGTCGATGCGGGTGGTGAATACCTCGATCGAGGCCGGGATCGGGGATCCGGGATCCGGGATCCGGGCTTCCAGCGCAAACTTGACGCGCGCGCCCTCCGATCGGCCAATCCAGTTCCGCTGCATCGTCAGAACCTTCTCGGGCCAGTGCGTCAGCGTCGTCGTTTGGTCGAGCAGTTCATCCGCGTAAGCTGTAATCCGGAAGAACCACTGCTCCAGTTCGCGAATCTCGACCGGCGTGCCACAGCGCCAGCAGCCTCCATCGACCACCTGCTCGTTGGCGAGCACCGTGTTGCAGCTCGGGCACCAGTTGACAGACGACCGCCGGCGATACGCGAGCCCGCGCTCGAACATGCGGATGAACAGCCACTGGTTCCATTTGTAGTACTCGGAGTCGCAGGTCGCCAGCTCTCGTCCCCAGGCGTAGCTGATACCGAGACGCTGCAGCTGCCCCTTCATGTGCGCGATGTTGCCGCGCGTAGAAGCCTCCGGATGGACGCCGTTCTTGATTGCCGCGTTCTCCGCCGGCAGACCGAATGCGTCCCACCCGAACGGATGCAGCACGTTGTAGCCGCGCATCCGCTTCATCCGCGCCAGGGCATCGCCGATGCTGTAGTTGCGGACGTGCCCCATGTGCGCGTGCCCGGAGGGGTACGCAAACATTTCGAGGCAATAGAACTTCGGACGCGACTGGTCCTCGGTGACCTCGAAGACCCTGGACGAGGTCCAGCGCTGCTGCCATTTGCGCTCGAGCTCTTGTGGACGGTAGTCGGACATACTTTGGTCTTTAGTCTTTAGTCTTTGGTCTTTGGTCTTTAGTCCGAGAACCGCGAACCCTGAACCCTGAACACCAAAGACTAGAGACCAGAGACTAAAGACTAGGTGACGCACGAAGCGCCTGCTTGAATTATATCGTCCAGAACTCACTCAAATATGTACGCGCTGCGGCGATCGCGGTGTCAGCTCGCGGCGCTGGGTCGTCAGGTGTGGGCAGCATCACAAGCGTGGAACCATCGTCCAACACATCGATGACGCTGCGCAGAGACCCGGCAAGTGCAGCCAGATCGTAGCCGCCTTCCGTGACGGCAACGACTCGACCATCGCAGCACTCGTCGGCAGCTGCTGCGATCAGTCCGGTGAGTCGTCCGAACTGCGGCGTCGTCACCCGCATGGCGCCCAACGGATCGTCCATGTGCGCGTCGAACCCGGCCGATACCAGAATCAGCTCCGGCGTGAACTGTTTCAGAAGCTCCCCGGTCACGACATAGATTCGCTCGTAATCGGCATCCGTGGCTCCGGCAGCCATCGGAAAGTTGACAGTGAAGCCAACACCACGACCGGTTCCGATTTCGTCGGCGGCGCCGGTGCCAGGATAGTACGGATACTGATGGGAAGAGATGAACAGCACGGACGAATCGTCATAGAACGCCCATTGCGTGCCGTTGCCATGATGGACGTCGTAATCGACAACCGCTACGCGCGACAGGCCGCGCGCCCGCGCATGCGCGGCGCCGATTGCGACGTTGTTGAACAGACAGAACCCCATGGCGCGGCTGCGCTCGGCATGATGGCCTGGAGGGCGTGACATCACGAGCGCTCTCGCGCCGGGGCCGGCCTCCAGCACGTGGTCGACCGCCGACACCGCAGCGCCCGCCGAAAGCATCGCGACCTCATAGGTCTCTGGCGACGTGAACGTGTCTGGATCGAGAGCAACGGCGCGTCCTGCCGTCTCTCTGATCAGGCCGATGTACTCCCGATCGTGGATGCGGGCGATCTCATCTTCAACCGCGGAGCGCGGCTCGACGACGGCGCCGCCACGTTGACGGAACTCTGAGGCAACGACCTGCATCACCTCGGCGCGTTCGACACGCTCAGGGTGGCCGGGCGGATTCAGGTGATCGGCAAATCGATCAGAAGTGAATACGGTCAACATTCGAGCGGGCTCGTAGCGCCGATTGGAGCATCAGGAGAGCGCAGCGACGAGATCCTGCAGATTGTCGGCCGCGATCACCAGTCGGTTCCGCGTTGCGAGATAGCTGAACCGGATGTTGACCTTGGCGTCAGCGATTCGGCGAAAAATGTTCGCCGCAGACCCGGGATGATCCTCCACCGGTACCAGGACCACCTGTTGCTCCTTGACCACACGAAATCCCGCCGCCTCGAGCGCGTCCCGCGTCCCCTCGGGGTCGGTTGTAAGGACGTGGACGACGCCTTCCATTTCGGCGTGGCCTTCGAGATTGATCCCCGCGCCGCCAACGGCTGTGACGGCTTTCGATAACATGCCAGGGCGATCCTCAGGCAGGGTGACGGCCAGATCCGTTGCAACGTGAGCCATGGTCGCTCTCCAATCGAAAGAGGATGATAGACTCCCGGCGAGAGTCTGCGCTACTGTTCTCGCCGCAAAGGAATAGCCATATGGCCAAGACTGGACGCAACGATCTGTGCCACTGCGGGAGCGGCCGGAAATACAAGAAGTGCCACGGGGTCAAAGAGACGCCAGCGGCGCGCGGCCGGGTGATGCTGCTCGTCGTCGGAGGCGCCGTGGTCGCCGCCATTCTGGTTGGCGTTGCATCGTTTACCGGACAGCGAGCGTCGGCACCGACGCGCGTCTGGTCAACCGAGCACGGTCACTATCACGACGCCAACGGGGTGGCAGTCCCTTAAGTCGAACGATTTACCAGTTCTAGCGCCCTTCGTTCGAGCGCGCGCAATCGTACTTCGAGCTCTACCCTCCAGCGCTCCAGATCGTCGTCCACGGCGTCTGAAGGAACCGACATCGGTTCGCCTACCACAAGAGCCACTTTGCTGAAGGGCTTGGGCACCTGCGTCCGATCCCAGCTCCGCATCGACCAGTGGCGCGACGCCTCGAGATGAAACGGCAGCACAGGATTGCCGGTTGTCCCCGCCAGCCAGACGGCTCCGGGTTGCGCCACGAGCGCCGGCCCTCGCGGACCGTCGAGCGTGAACCCTGCCGGTCTTCCCTGCCCCATCTCGCGGACGAGCTGCAGCATCGCCTTGCGCGCCCCACGCGAGGTCGAACCGCGCGCCGTTCCATAGCCGAAGCGCTCGATAATCCGCGCGATCCATTCGCCGTCGAAGTTTTCGCTCGTAATGACGACGATGCCGCGGCGACGGAAGTAGAACGTGGCGGCAAGGATGCGTCCGTGCCAAAAGGCCATCACCGGCTGCCGGCCCGACGCACGGATCGCGGCAAGATGATGAAGCCCCTCGACGCGCCACCGCAGCGTGTGGCCCAGCGCGTTGATCAACAGGTACCCGAGGGCGGCGATTGTCGCCACCTGGACGCGCTTGAGCGACGATGCCCGCCAGTCGTCAGGCATGAACCACGACGATCACGAAGGTTACGAAGGTCATGAACATCATGAACACCATTTCTTGAATTCGTGATCTTCGTGCGCTTCGTGGTTCAGACCGGTTACATCCCATTGTATTGAGGCCCGCCGCCACCCTCGGGAGGCACCCACGTGATCACCGCGTACGGATCCATGATGTCGCACGTCTTGCAGTGGACGCAGTTCGATGCATTGATCTGCAGTCGTGGGCCACTGGTGGTCTCGTGGACAATCTCGTAGACGTTTGCGGGACAAAATCGCGTACACGGGTGACCGTACTCGGCACCACAGATCGATCCGCACACCTCGGTGTGAACCAGCAGGTGCGACGGTTGGTCCTCGTCATGAGCGGTGCCCGAGTAGTGCACGTTGGTGAGCTTATCGAAGGTGAGACGCCGATCGGCTGAAAGCGCATGGCTCGGCGCCAGCGAAGCCGGCTTGCTGCCGTAATACCAGGTCAGCGTTTTCATCCGCTCATGACCAGGATGGCCGTGCAGATCCTCGGGCCAGCGGCCACGCGTCAGCAGATTCACGCCGGCGAACGCCAGTCCCGCAAACAGGCCGTACCCAAAGGCCTGATGAACGTTTCGCACCGGATACAGCTCCGTCTTGACCCCGCTCGTTTCAATCTTTTCCTGATACGACGCGAGGCCCGCTGCCGACGTGTCGCCCGATCGCACCGCATCGAACGCCGACTCGGCTGCGAGCATCCCGGTGCGCATGGCGAGATGAATGCCCTTGAGGCGCATCGAATTCAGGAAACTCGCCGCGTCACCAGCTATCAGCGCGCCATTCATGTAAGGCCGTGGAATCGTGTTCCAGCCGCCTTCGGGCAGCGCCTTTGCTCCGTAGCGGATCATCTGACCGCCATCGATCAGCTTCGCCACAAACGGATGCTTCTTGAACCGGTTGAACGCCATGTGGGGGTCGAACAACGGATCCTGGTAGTCGAGCCCCGCGACAAAGCCGACTGACAAACGTCCCTCAGGCATCGCGTAGATAAAGCCGCCGCCGAATTCATCGTGCCTGAGCGGATACCCCATCGAATGAATCACGGTGCCGGCCTCGACCCGATCGGGCTGCACTTCCCACAACTCCTTGATGCCGATCGCGAACTGCTCCGGCTGGCGGCCGCGCCCAAGCTGAAAGCGCCGCAACAACTCTTTCGTCAGATTGCCGCGCACACCGTCGCAGAAAATCGTCACCTTTGCCCGAATGTCGACCCCGGGCTCGAATGCAGCCTTTCGCTCTCCGTGCTTGTCGACACCGCGATCGCCGGTGCGTACGCCGATGACGCGATCGCCCTCGATCAACACATCCCGACCGGCAAAGCCGGCAAACACGTCGATACCTTCCGCCTCGACGCTGCCCGCGAGCCACTTGACGAACGCGTTCAACGAGATGATGAAGTTGCCATGGTTGCGCAGCGGCGGCGGGACGACGGGAAACCGGAGGCTGTTCTTCTCTGTGAAGAAGTAGACGCGGTCGCGGCGCACGTCCGCCACAAGGGGCGCTCCCTTCTGGCGGAAGTCTGGCACCAGTTCGTGCAGCGCCGAAGGATCCAGGATGGCGCCCGACAGAATGTGCGCGCCGGCGTCGCGTGCCTTTTCGAGCACCGCAACGGAAACAGGATCGCCACCGCGCTGTTTCTGGAGCTGTGCGAGCCGCAGCGCCGCCGACAACCCCGCGGGGCCGCCACCGACGATCAGGACGTCGACGTCGAGGGTGTCACGATTCATGTGAGCAGGCGGTAGGCGGTAGGCAGTATGTAGTCGGCCCTGCTGCTGCCTACTGCCCACTGTCTACTGCCTACTTCTTTTCGAGCTCGGCCACGATCGCCGGCACGATCTCGAACAAATCACCGACGATGCCGTAGTCAGCGACCTCGAAGATCGGCGCGTCGGCGTCCTTGTTGATCGCCACAATCGTCCGCGATCCCTTCATGCCGACGAGATGCTGAATCGCCCCCGAAATGCCGAGCGCGAGGTACAGCTTTGGCGCCACCGTCTGACCCGAGCTGCCAATTTGCCGCTCCATCGGGAGCCACCCGCTGTCACAGATCGGCCGCGACGCAGCGATCTCTGCGCCGAGCGCCTTTGCCAGCGATTCTGCGACCGGCAGCTGCTCCTTTGACTTGATCCCGCGGCCCACCGCGACGATGCGCGCCGCCTGACTGAGGTCGACCGCGCGCTGCGCCTCCTGGAAAGGGACCTCCGGCACCTGACGAATCGCCGAGCGAGCGATCGTCACGGCCAGATTGGTCACAGACGATTGGGTCGAGCTCTTTTTCACCTGGTCCGCTCGGAACGCACCGAGCTGAAACGTCACGAAACATGGGGGCTCGCCCATGGGTCTGACTTGGGCGGCGAGCTTTCCCTGAAACATCGGCCGAAGAAATGTGGGGGCATCAGCCGTCCCGGCTATTGCCGTGACGTCGGTGATGAGCGGCTTGTTGAGACGAGCCGCGAGGGCCGGTACGAAGTCGCGCGCCTGATACGTGTGAGGCAGCACGACAAACCGCGGCGACATCGACGCGACCACGCCCGTAAGCGCCATGACGTACGCGTCGGGCGTGTATGCCTCCAGGGCCGGATCGACAAGCGTCACCACGTCACCGATGCCGGCTGCCGCCAGCTCCTGCGCGGCGCTGCCGGTGGCGCCAGGCACGGCGACGTTGACCGGAAGCCCGCCGAGCCGCTCGGCCAACAGCTGCGCCGCCACGACCGTCTCCCACGTGGCGCGGTTGAGCTCGCCCTGCCGGTGTTCCGCAATGACGAGAATCACAGCACCCTCGCCTCCTCGCGCAGCCGCCGCACGAGCTCCTTGGCCGCCTCAGACGCCGCCCCTCCGATCATCTGGGTTTGCTTGGCTCGCGAAGGCATCGCCAGCGCCACAATCTGCTGAGTTCGCTGGAGACCCGCCGCCAGCGGCACCGTCCGAATCTCCTTCTTCTTCGCGGCCATGATCCCTTTGAGCGTGGCGTACCGCAGCTGATTGATGCCGCTTTGGATGGTGAGCAGCGCCGGAAGCGGCATGGCGATCCATTGAAACCAGCCGCCCTCGAGCTCACGCTTCACGCGGAGCCTCCCGTCCTCGACTTGCACCTCCATGATGATCGTGGAATGCGGGATGCCGAGCCGTTCGGCGAGGATGACTCCCGTCTGCGCGTGCCCCTGGTCGTCGGACTGAAGGCCGGTGAGCACCAGATCGAACTTCTCCTCCGCCATTGCGGCGGCCAGCGCACCGGCCGTGACACATGCGTCCGCCGCGGCGAGGGCGTCGTCTTCGACATGCAGCGCCCGGTCGGCGCCGCGTGCCAGTGCTTCGCGCAGGATCTGCTGCACGCGCGCGGGCGCGGCGGAACAGACGACGACCTCGCCGCCATGCTTTTCGCGAAGGCGCAACGCCTCCTCGAGCGCATAGGCGTCGGGTTCGTTCATCTCGTAGCTGACGTCCTGCTCGCGGATCCACGTTTTGTCGTCGCGGAGCCGCGGCTGCCACTCGCGGGTCGGAACCTGCTTGATGCAGACGGCGATCTTCATGGTTGGCTATCGGCTTTCGTCTTTGGTCTTTAGGCTTTGGTCTTTCGTTTCGCCTCACCAAGACCAGAGACCAGAGACCAAAGACCAGGGACAGCCGCCCTACGCCTCTTCATATCTCTTGAACAGCAATGCCGCGTTCGTGCCACCAAAGCCGAACGAGTTCGACAACGCGTAGCGGATGGGCAGTTGGCGACTCGTGTGAGGCACGTAGTCGAGGTCGCATTCCTCGTCTGGATTGTCCAGGTTGATGGTGGGCGGCACCGCCTGATGGTAGACGGCCAGCGCGATAATGCCCGCCTCGAGCCCGCCGGCAGCGCCGAGCAGATGACCGGTCATCGACTTGGTGGACGATACAGCCAGTTGACGCGCGTGCTGGCCGAAGCATCTCTTGATGGCCAGCGTCTCGAGCCGATCGTTGTGAGGTGTCGACGTGCCGTGGGCGTTGATGTAATCAACCTCATGAGGGGGCACTCCTGCATGTTTCAGTGCAAGGCCCATCACACGGACAGCTCCCTCCCCGTCTTCCGACGGCGCGGTGATATGAAACGCGTCGGCGGACATGCCGTAGCCGACGAGCTCCGCGTAGATCGGCGCGCTGCGCCTCCGCGCCTGCTCGAGCTCCTCGAGCACGACAATGCCGGCTCCTTCGCCGATGATGAAGCCGTCGCGATCGCGATCGAAGGGGCGACTCGCGCGCGACGGCTCGTCGTTGCGCGTCGACAGGGCACGCAGCGCGGCAAACCCACCCACGCCCATCGGTGTGATCGCCGCCTCGGAGCCTCCCGCGATCATGGCGTCGGCATCGCCACGACGGATGATCTCGAACGCGTCACCGATGGCGTGTGCCGACGCCGAGCAAGCGGTGCACGTCGCCGAGTTCGGCCCCTTGGCGCCGAAGCGTATCGACACCTGCCCGGAGGCGAGATTGATGATGGCCGATGGGATGAAAAACGGCGAGATTTTCCGCGGCCCGCCCTCGAGCAGAGCGCGGTGCTCGCGCTCGATGGTGGTGAATCCGCCGATGCCGGAAGCGATGAACACCCCCGTGCGCGGTGCGGTCTCGCGTGTGACAGGCAGCTTCGAATCGTCCATCGCGAACTGAGACGCCGCGATAGCGTACTGGATGAAGACGTCCATCTTCTTGACGTCCTTCTTCTCGATGAACTGCAGCGGGTCGAATCCGGTGACCTCTGCGGCAATCTGGGCGGCAAAGCCACTCGGATCGAACTTCGTGATCCGTCTCACGCCGCTCGTACCCGCCAGCAACGCGTTCCAGTTCGCGCTCGTGCCAATCCCGAGCGACGACACCAAGCCGATGCCCGTGATAACGACCCGCCTGCTCAAACAGGTTACTTCTTTCCTTTGGCGTGGCCGTCGATGTACTCGATCGCTTCCTTCACGCGGGTAATCTTCTCGGCATCCTCGTCCGGAATCTCGATCCCAAACTCTTCCTCGAACGCCATGACGAGCTCCACCGTGTCCAGCGAGTCCGCGCCGAGATCGTCGACAAACGACGCATCGGGCGTGACCTCCTCTTCGTCCACCCCGAGCTGTTCCACGATGATGCTCTTCACTTTGTCTGCAACGGCCATTACGCCTCCAATTCGGTTGGTGGTTGGTCGTTGGTGGCCTGCGAATAACCACAAACCAACAACCACAAACCACCAACCGAGTCACATGTACATTCCGCCATTGACGGCCAAAACTTGCCCTGTAATATACGACGCCTCATCCGAAGCGAGAAAGCAAACAGCCGCCGCGACGTCGGTGGCCTCTCCCAGCCGTCCGAGCGGAATCTGCGCCGTCCAATCGACCTGGGCCTTGTCGGTGATCGCCCTGGTCATGTCCGTATCGATCAGTCCCGGCGCGACGACGTTGACGGTGATATTGCGTGACGCCACTTCGCGCGCCAGCGCCTTGCTGAACCCGATGAGACCCGCCTTTGACGCCGCGTAGTTGGCCTGGCCCGGGTTGCCTGCCTGGCCCACGACGGAGCTAATGCTGACGATGCGGCCGCTGCGCTGCTTGATCATGGGTCTCAGCACCGCCTGCGCGCAGACGAATGCGGCCGTCAGGTTGGTCGCGATGACCTGATCCCAGTCCTCCTGCTTCATCCGCAGCAGGAGTTGATCGCGCGCGATGCCGGCGTTGTTGACGAGGATGTCGATCCGTCCGTGGCGCTCGAGCGCCGCGGCAACCATGGCCTCTACGGCGCTGCCGTCGGTGACATCCACAGAAGCCGCATCCGCCTTGCCCCCGCTCTCCTGAATGGCCGCGACCGTCACGCCTGCATGATCGCCTCGTGCGGCAGCAACGACCCGCGCTCCCCGCGAGGCCAGGAGCGTCGCGATTCCGCGGCCGATGCCGCGCGACGCGCCGGTGACGATGGCGACCTTACCTGAGAGGTCGAACATGAAGCAGAAAGTGCAAAGTGCAAAGTGTAAAGTAGAAAGTAAGTTCAAAGTGGCAGATACTTGCCAACTTACTTTGCACTTTACACTTTGAACTTTGCACTTGCGAGAATCTCCTCCAGGTCCCCGGGCTCGGCGAACGACAGGACCTGCGCCTCTTTGTGGATCTTCTTGACCAGGCCCCCAAGCACGCGCCCCGGACCCACCTCAACATACGTGGTGACGCCGTCGGACGCAAGACGCCGCACGATCGCCTCCCATAGCACGGGAGCCGACACCTGACGCACGAGCGCGTCAATCGCCGCGGGACCCTGCTGCTTCGGCTGTGCGTCGACATTGGCGACGATCGGCACCCGCGGGTCGCGAACCGCCAGCGCCCACAGCTCGGGCGCCAGCCGCTCTTCGGCTGGCTTCATCATCGCGCAGTGGAAAGGCGCACTGACGGCCAGCGGCAGCGCCCGTTTCGCCCCAAGCGCCTTTGCCCGTTCCGACGCGCGCTGGACGGCGGCAGCCGTGCCGGCAATTACCACTTGGTCTGGACTGTTGATGTTGGCCGGGCTCACGACCTCGCCTTGCGCGGCCTCGGCGCACGCGCGTTGCACGCGTTCGGCATCGAGACCGAGGATCGCCGCCATCGCGCCCTCGCCCAGAGGCACGGCCTCCTGCATGTAGCGACCGCGCCGCCGAACCATCTGAACGGCGTCGCCGAAACCAAACACGCCGGCAACGACGTCGGCTGAGTACTCGCCGAGGCTGTGGCCGGCAACCACGTCCGGCTCGATGCCGTGTTTCGCCAGCACGCGGGCGGCCGCGACGCTCACCGTGAGAATCGCCGGTTGTGTGTGCTCGGTGAGCATGAGCTGATCGTCGGGCCCCTCGAAGCACAGCGAGCTCAACCGGGCCGAGCCGCCTCCGCTGGCGGCAAAGGCCGCATCCGCTTCATCAAAGACCGCGCGCGCTTCGGGAAACGCGTCTGCCAGCGCCCTGCCCATCCCGACCTTCTGCGATCCCTGGCCGGGAAAGATGAACGCCGTCAACTCTCGTCTCAATGAAGGTTCTCCGGTGTGGAGACGTGCGCCATGTGCCGTTCGACGCGCTGGACAAGGTCGCTCGCCGCAAAACGGTGCGTCGTGGCAATCGCGTTCCGCACGGCCTTTGCCGACGAACGTCCATGACCGACAACGGCCAGCCCAGATACACCAAGGAGTGGCGCGCCCCCATATTCCGAGTAGTCGACGCGGCGAAGGAACCGTCGGAACGCGCGCCGGGACAGCAGATACCCGACATGGCTTGAAAACGTGCCTCGGAGCTCGTCTCCGAGCAGCGTCTCGACGGTCTCCATCAATCCTTCGCTCGTCTTCAGCACGATATTGCCGGTAAAGCCGTCGCACACGATGACGTCGGCGATTCCGCTGTAGATTTCGCGCCCCTCCACGTTGCCGACAAAATTGAGCGGCGCGGCTTTCAGGAGCTTGTGAGCGTCGCGCGTCAGCTCGTTTCCCTTGGTTTCCTCTTCACCAATTGACAACAAGCCCACGCGCGGCCGTTCGATTCCCAGTGCGACGCGGGCGTATGCACTGCCCATGACGGCGAACTGAAGCAGGTGATGCGGCCGGCACTCCACATTAGCGCCCGAATCGAGAAGCACTGCCGGCGTGCCCCGGGTGGGAACCGTGGTTGCCAGCGCCGGTCGATCCACGCCGGGAATCATCCCGAAAGCGGCGTACGCGGCCATCACGGTGGCGCCAGTGTGTCCGGCGCTGAACAACGCGACGGCCTCCTTTCGAGCCACGAGGTCGGCGGCCACGCGAATGGAGGCGCACGGCTTCTGCCGGAGGACCGACGCGGGCGCATCGGTCATGTCGATGACATCCGGCGCATCGACGATGTCTATCCCGAGGCTCGGCCAGTCCGCATGCGAGGACAGCGCCTGTTCGACGGCCGCCGCACGGCCGACGAGCGCAATCCGTACGGCAAGGTGCCGTGCGATCGCCACAGCGCCATCGACGACGGCAGAAGGCGCATGGTCGCCACCCATCGCATCAACAGCGATGCGGACCATAGAGATTTGAGATGAGCGGCTTATTCCTCGTCCACCGGCCGGACCGGTCGCTGCCGGTAGTAACCGCAGTGCGGGCACACCCGGTGGGGCGCCTTCGGCTCGTGGCACTGGGGGCAAAGGCCGGTCGTCGGCGAACGCAGCGCGTCGTGTGTGCGCCGTTTGGCAGTTCGGGTCTTGGAGTGTCGACGTTTCGGATTAGGCATGTTCGGTTCGCTGATTCATGACTCGCGGGCCCTGCCGAGCTCCTTGAGCGCTGCGAGCCGCGGGTCCTCCCATACCGGCGCGCAGCTGCACGTGCCGGTGTTCAAGTTGATGCCGCACTGCGGACAGAGCCCGCGGCAGTCGTCCCGGCACAGCGGCTTCATCGGCAGCGAGAGATAGAACTGCTCACGCAGCAGCTCGTTCAAATCGATTTGGTCGTCACGGTAGTAGCTCGTCTCGAGATCGTCATCATCCATTTCGTGCTCGGCCTCGGCGGAGACGGCTGAGGCCGGCAGGTACCGAAGATCGAACGGCGCTGCCACAGGGAGGCGGTACGCTTCGAGACACCGGCTGCACATCAACTCCAGCTCGCCGTCGACGGTGCCTACCAGTCGGAACTTGTCCTTGTCCTTGTGAATGTCGAACGCAACGTGGACGGGTTCCACAATCCGGTACGCATCGCCTTCGTCTCCAACTTCCTGGGGCGGAAATGTACGCTCGAAACGAGCGAGCGGCTGACGATAGCGCGTGAGATCGAGCTGCACTGAACCGCTGATTATAACTGATTCCACGAGATAGGTCCGACCCACGGCTTCGGGATGAAGAGACGCTCGTAGAGCGTGACCGCGAACCGATCGGTCATGCCGGCCAGAAAATCCTTCGCGGCGACGTCGACGCCGTCCGTGTCGATGATTCGGGAGTCCAGGAACTCGTCCGGCCGATCCCTGACCTTTTCCCATAGGCCGCTCAGAACGCCGTGCGCCTTCTTGAACTCCGCCGTTGCGACGTCATTTTCGTAGACGGCCTCGAACAAGAACCGGCGCATGGCCAGCGTCGCCTCGAGAACGGCAGCGCTCATGCGGATTTCGCGCAGGTCCGTCTTCTGGGTTTCCGTGACGACGTCTTTCACCATCCGCGCGATGCGCGCCGATGAGGTGGCTCCGAGCGCCTGCACCTGCTCCTGCGGCAGGTCTGACGGCTTCAGCATGCCGGCCCGCACTGCGTCGTCGATATCGTGATTGACATACGCGATGAGGTCCGCGACGCGCATGATCTGACCCTCGAGCGTCACCGCTCGCTTGGCGGGCTCGACACCGACCGGCGCACCTTCCTTCCCCTTCGAGTGGCGCGCTATTCCGTCGCGCACTTCCCAGGTGAGATTCAAACCACGACCGTCGTTCTCGAGGACGTCGACGATCCGCAGGCTCTGCTCGTAGTGATTGAAGCCACCGGGAATCAGGGTGTCGAGCACGCGCTCGCCGGCATGGCCAAAAGGCGTGTGGCCGAGGTCGTGGCCCAGGGCAATCGCTTCGGTCAGTTCCTCATGCAGCCGCAACACCTTGGCGATCGTCCTGGCGATTTGCGACACCTCGAGGGTGTGTGTCAGCCGCGTCCGGTAATGATCGCCCGCTGGCGCAAAGAACACCTGCGTCTTGTGCTTCAGGCGGCGGAAGGCCTTGCTGTGGATGATCCGGTCGCGGTCGTGCTGAAACGCCGGCCGGACGTCGTCCTCAGGCTCCGGCCGCAGGCGACCGCGTGAATTGGCGCTCTTGGCAGCCTGAGGCGCCAGCATCTGGAGCTCGCGGTGCTCCAGCGCCTCACGGATGCTCGACACGGTCTTCCCCCAGAATCTGCCCCAGAAAGCTCAACCCGTGCGCGAGTCGTTCGACGCCGAAGTTCTCGGCAAGCGTCTGCCCAAGGTCGGCAAACGTGCTGCGCGTGCCGATATCGACCCCGCCGCGGACCCGCGCGCCGTTCAGCAGGATTGGCACGTATTCGCGTGAATGATCGGTGCTTGGCGTGGACGGATCGTTGCCGTGATCGGCCGTAATGACCAGCAGGTCACTCGGCCGCAACGCGGGCAGAATCCCGTCCAGCCGTTCATCGAATTGCTCGAGATTTGCGGCGTAGCCGGTAACGTCGTTGCGATGCCCGTACAGCGTGTCGAAATCGACAAGGTTCATGAAAACAAAGCCCGACGGAGTGTCGCCCAGCGCTGCCTCCAGCTTGGCCATGCCGTCGGCATCGCTTGTCGTCGGTACGACGCGCGAAACGCCTCGGCCGGCAAACAGGTCGCTGACTTTGCCAATTGCGACGACTGGGATGTTGGCGCCGGTCAGTCGATCAAGGAGCGTCGGACCTGCCGGCGGCAGGGCGTAGTCGTGCCGATTAGCGGTCCGGGTAAAAGCGCCTGCCACACCGACGAACGGTCGCGCGATGACCCTGCCGACCCCCAGGCCGTTCGCGAACAATTCGAACGCCGTATGACACATCCGATACAGCTCAGGAAGCGGAATGACGTTCTCGTGGGCGGCAATCTGAAACACGCTGTCGGCAGACGTGTAGACGATGGGTTTGCCGGTGAGAACGTGCTCCTGTCCCAGGCGCTCGACAATCGCGGTACCTGAAGCGACGACGTTCCCCAGCGTGCCACGTCCGATGCGCTGCTCGAATTCTGCGACCAGACCCGGCGGAAACCCCGTTGGAAACGTGGGAAACGGGCGCTCCAAGACGATTCCCATCATTTCCCAGTGTCCTGTCACCGAATCCTTGCCAGCCGACGCCTCGGCCATACGGCCAAACGCACCGCGGGGTGCTGCTGCCACCTCGTCGTTCAGCGTCACGAGACGATCGAGACCCATGGATCGCAGCACCGGGAGTCGCAACGGCACTCGTTCTGCGATGTTTCCAAGAGTATTGCTCCCCTCGTCGCCGTAGGTGCTCGCGTCGGGAAGCGCACCGATGCCGACGCTGTCGAGGACTATCACGATGGCTCGGGAGAAAGCAGGCATGAGCGCGAGCTCTTACGGCTCGCCGGGCGGATCTTAGTGGACCGTCTCAACTGATTGAGTACGGCTCACAACAAACCTCTGACCGCGATCTGCCGGCCGCGACAGCGGAGCGGCCGGTAGTGATTCTGGAAGGACATACCACTAAGGGTCCGCTCCGCAGGCATCACGAATGCTGGGAAGACAGGTAGCTGCCGACAGAGCGCTCCGTGGCAATCGTCGCGATCGCGTGCTTGAACACAAGGTGGTCGGCGCCATTGACTTCGACGATGACGGCGAAGCGGTCGAAGTTCTTGATCCGTGCATCGAACTGCCGGCCATCCATCAGATGAACGCTTACGGAAATACGCTCACGCCGCGCGTAGTTGAGAAACGCGTCCTGAATATTCTGCGGGGCTGAGGAGGTACGTGGTTCAGAAACCTGAGTCATCAGGCAGCATCTCCTCGCGGTTGGAGACCGCGCGCAGCGAGCGCCTCTTGCACACCAATGAGTGTTTCATGCCGCTCGCCTGGGCCTTCGAACCACATAAGATTAGGCTCTTTACGGAACCAGATCAACTGGCGTCGCGCGTATCGACGGTTCTCCTGCGCGATGAGCGCGCGCGTTGCGGCTTCGTCGCGCCCCCCCCGCAGCATGTCCATCACCTGTCGGTATACGAATCCTCCAAACGGCCGTGCGGTCGCGGGCACTCCGCGCGCGAGCAGCCCTCGCACTTCTGCCACGATGCCTCGTGCGAACTGCTCATCGACCCTGCGTGCCACGCGTTCGGCGGTCAGCGCGGCGGGAAGCCGCAATCCAAGGGCAATCACCTCGCAGTCGGCGATGAGCGACGCGGTATGTGTGAAATGCTCCGTCAGTGGGCGACCGCTCGTAAAGTAGACCTCCAGTGCGCGCACGATGCGTTTGCGGTCGCGCGGCAGGATTCGAGCTGCCGACCGCGGATCGATGCGATCCAGCATCCTGTGAAGAGACTCGACGCCGCGCCGATCCGCCACCCGGTTGAGGCGGACGCGCAGCTCCTCGTCGGCGCCCGGGCCCGGAAACAGCCCGCGCGTCAGAGCCCGGTAGTACAGCCCGGTGCCGCCCACCAGAATGGGAACGTTGCCGCGCGCGTGGACATCGCGGATCGCGCGTGCCGCATCGCGGGCGTACTGGGCGGCCGTATACACATCGGTAGGATCGGCAATGTCGATGAGATGGTGCGGGATGCCTCGTTGCGCCGCGAGCGGCACCTTGTCTGTGCCGATGTCGAACCCACGATAGACGGCCGTCGAGTCGCAATTGATGATTTCTCCGCCGTACCGCTCCGCCATCGCCAGTGCGAGGGCGCTCTTGCCTGACGCGGTCGGGCCAAGGACCGCCAAGACGAGTGGACGCCCGCCGACGACCCGTCGACGGTGCTCAGGGTCACCCTCAGTGCAGCGCGCAGTGTAGCGCGCAGGCTGAAGCCTGCGCTCTACGCGCTCTAGGTGTGCCAGGGTCACCATCCGACGCGAACCAGCACGTACACGATCAGCGCCGTGAGCAAAATCAGGAGACCAAGCTGCTGGATTCTAGTTGGCATCCCTGACCCCTGATTCCTGGTTCCTGGTTCCTTAATTGGGCGGCTCTTCGTTGTAATAGAAGGTGACGGTGAACAGCACCTTGTCTGACGGGTATTCGGGCGGCAGGGGCGCGGTGGGATTCGACGAATAGATCGCGCCATATGCCGCGTTGGTGAACGCGTCGATCGCCGACGGCTGCACGATGGCGATGTCGGTGATTTCGCCGCTTCGATGAATGTTGAATTGCAGCACCACGTGACCGCGCATGACCATCGCGGCCTGCGGGATGAACCAGTTGCGCCGCACCTGCGCCACAAACCGCCGCAGCCACGGTCCGAACTCGACGCCCTGGGTGTCGAACTGGATTGTGGCGCCAGGACGGTCATTGCCGCCCTGCGGATTGTTGAACGTCTCATTCTGGACGTACTGCTGTAGATTGCGAAGCGCGTCTCCGAGCGATCCGCCCACGCGCGGCAACGGCGTCTCGGTAGGCCGCCGGAGACCGGTGTCCGCCGGCGGCAGCGCGCGAGCGACCTCGCTCTCGGGCTCGGGCTGTGGTGGCGACTCAGGATCGGCGCCCCGCGCTCGTTCCGCTTCCGCCGCTTCCACGCGCTCCGCGGAATTGCCGCGTGAAAATGGCAATGGGTTCTCCGGCTCGCGCGCGATGACGGGATCCTGTGCTTTACGGTCGAGGTCGGACAGCTCCGCGCGGTCGGGTGGCCGCAGCGCCGGGATGTCGGCCTGTGGCTGCACGAAGACGAACCGCCGCGATGCCTCTTCGCGCTGGCGTTCGAGCTCGGCCTGCCTGCGCTGCAGCTCCTCTGGGCTTGGCTGGAAGATCGGAAGCTGCGGGCCGACGATGAACGCCGCCGCTACGAGACCGTGGAAGATGATCGACAGCAGCACACCGTCGCGGCGCGCGATGGCGGTGCCGACGACGGCCTCGTCCTGGTAGCGCTGGTCGAAATCGAAATGAATCACGCGGGTGATCGCGAAATTATAACATTCGCTTATGCAAGGACTTACAGCTGGTTGGTGGTTAGTGGTTGGTGGTCGAGCTGACCAACACGCTCAGAGCCACTAAACTACCAACCACGAACCACCAACTAACGTCGTGTCGCCGTATACAGGTAGACGATTCCCAAGGTCAGCGGGACGGCGCGAACCTCGACGAACCCGGCCCGCTCCAGCATACCGACAAACTGCACGGGTGGTGGAAAGCTGCCAACCGACGCAGGGAGATATGAGTACGCGACGCGATCGCCGGAGACCGCCCGCCCGATCGCGGGCAGAAGATACTTGAAATACCACAGATACAACGTACTTATGCCGGGCACGCGCGGCACGCCGAACTCGAGAATGGCCAGCCGCCCTCCCGGGCGCATCGCTCGTGCAATCTCGGCACACGCCAGCTCTGGCCGTTCGACGTTTCGAATGCCAAATGCCACGGTTGCGGCGTCAACGGCGGAATCGCCCACGGGCAGCCGCGTGGCATCGCCACGCACGAGCGCAATCCGATCCGTCGCTCCAGCCGCGCGCACCTTCTGACGCCCGATGGCCAGCATCGCACTTGCAAAGTCAACGCCGAGCACGTGCAACGCGTCTCTGGCCTGAAGCGCCACGTCGGCCGTTCCAGTGCACACGTCGAGCAGGCGCTCGCGACCGGTCAACCGCAGCGACCGAATCGCGTGTGCGCGCCAGCGTTGGTCGATGCCCGCGCTCAGCACGCGATTGAGAAGGTCGTAGCGCGGGGCGATCGCATCGAACATTCCGGCGATGCGATCGGGCGCCTTGTCGGGCGAAATCCTTGCCACGCCTACACCACGAAGCACACGAAGTGGTTCTCTTTGGTTACCCAATCACGAGCGACAGGGCGGTGGCGGCGAAGTAGATGATGCCGACGTACCCGTTCAAATCGAACGCCCGTTTCACCTGTGACAAGTCACGCTCGCTGACGAGCGACTGCTCGTACGCAAGCAGGCAGGCCACCACGACGACCCCGACGAGATACAGCGGCGGAAGATGCCCGACGCGCCACAGCGCCGCCATTGCCGCGATGGTGGCTACGTGCATCGCACGTGACAGCTGAATCGCCGATTTGACGCCGAACCGTACTGGTATCGACCGAAGTCCATGGGCGCGGTCGAACTCGAGATCCTGACACGCGTACAGGATGTCGAAGCCGCCCACCCACAAGCCGATCGCGACACCCAGCAACCACGGCTCCGAACCTCCCCGGCCACCTGCGGCGATCCACCCGCCCACCGGCGCGACAGCCATGGCCAGGCCCAGGAAGAACTGTGTATACGAGGTGTGGCGCTTCGCCAGCGAATACCAGAACACGATGACGAGGGCGAGTGGTGACAGTACGAGACACAGCGTACCGAGGCGGCTCGCGGCGTAGACGAACGCTGCGGACGAGACGAGGATGAAGAGCGCCGCTTCGAGCGTCGACATGGCGCCGCGCGGCAGTTCGCGCATGACCGTCCGCGGGTTCAGCGCATCGAAGCGCGCGTCCACCAGCCGATTGAATCCCATGGCGGCGCTGCGTGCGCTGACCATGCACGCGATGATCCAGGCGACCTGCGACCACGAAAACGGCTGCACGCGCCAGGCGAGCAGCGCTCCGGTGAGCGCGAAGGGCAGCGCGAAGACCGTGTGGCTGAATCGGACGAACGAGAAGTACGTCAGAAGCCTGCGCATGTGCCGCTGTCGAGCCACACGATCGACTCAGGCTCGACGCCAGACAGCAGGTATTCTTCCACATCGCCGACGCGTTCCGGCAGACGCACCGCGATGAGCGACGCCCGTTTCCCCTGCTCGATGCTGCCGAAATCGCCGCCGAATCCAAGCGCTCTGGCGCCGCGGAGCGTCGCGCTCTCCAGCAGGTCCCCCGCCGGGACGCGAGGCGCCAGCTTTCTCGCCGCCGCAAGCTCCTTGAACATGTTCAAGTCTTCGACGCTCGCCAGGCTGTCGGTCCCCAGGGCAACGGCAAGGCCCATTTCAAAGAACGTTTCGAGTGGCGGATCGCCGACCCCGACGTGCCGATTGCTTCTCGGACATGACACCACGGTCGTTCCAAGCGCCTTGAGCCGCGCGAGGTCGTCCCTGGAACACTGCACGGCGTGTACCGCCAACACACGCGAGTCGAGAAACCCCATGTCCGTCAGGTACGTCACCGGCGACCGCTCGGGAACCCGCCACGAGTCAACCCATACGCCGATCTCGCGCAGCAGCTCGGGCCACCCTCCGGTGCCCCGCCGCAGGAACTCGACCTCTTCGGGCGATTCGCCAAGATGGACGCTCGAGACATCTCCAGCATGTGCATCGAGGTCCTCGCGGATCGCCGCGAACATATCCGGAGACACCGAGTAGGGCGCGTGCGGAGCCAGACTGACACGCACGGCAGGCGCCGCGCGGCGCGCGGCATCGGCGTCGGCGCGAGCAGCGGCGACGCGTCCCGGAGGGTCGGAGGCGTTGAATCCGAGCAGCTCGTAGAAGAGCCGGGCTGGCATCCCGGCCTCCGCCAGCAACGGCGACGTGACGAGCGTATTGCTGATGTCGCCAATGAGTCCCGTCCCGCTCACCCGGGCCTCGTCGATGGCGGTCCGCGCCGCGTCGAGAATCGCCTGGTCGCGAGGATCCGGGTAGCGTCGCCTGGCGGCCATGATGGCGCGAATCCAGTCGAGAAACCGATCGGCGCGCGCCACTGCCCCGCGAAGGTATGACAGCTCGAGATGTGTATGCGCGTTGACGAGTGCGGGGAGCACGACGGCGGGACCGAGGTCGGTCGAACCCTGCGGCGCGTCTGGCCCGACGCCGGTGACGAGCCCATTCTCGACCGCCACCCACCCGTCACGGATCGGAGGCGCGGTAATCGGGAGGACCCAGGCAGCGCGGTAGGTCGGCACTACTACGCGAGTCGCAGCTGTTTCCCTGTCCTGCTGCGGGCCGGGTATCGATGAAGCTCCTCGGGCACCGACGCGTCGCCAGGCGCCCGCGCTGTGTCGAGCGCCAGCATTCGCGGGATGTCGCGCTCGCGGAAGATCGGGTCGCCGAGAATCTCGTAGTGCATGTTCCGGCGCTTTGGGACGAAGCCGGCATCTTCGATGTTGGTGACGATCTCGACTTCATCCATGCAGTAGCTCGCGCCGGCGGCACGAACCACGTTCTCTTCGATCATCACGCTGCCCATATCGTTGGCACCGCAGGCAAGACTGAGCTGTCCGACCTTGCCACCCTGCGTCACCCACGACGCCTGCAGGTTGTCGAAGTTGTCGAGCACAATCCTCGCGGTCGCGAGCGTTCTGAGATAGTCGATTCCCGTGGCCTCCACGCCGCCGCGCTCGGTGTGCTCGGGCTGATAGCTCCACGTGATGAAGGCGGTGAACCCGCCGGTTTCGTCCTGCAGTTCCCTCAGCCGCACCATGTGCTCGATACGCTCTTCGTCCGTCTCCACCGTCCCGTACATCATCGTCGCCGTGGACCTGAGGCCGGCACGGTGTGCGTGGCGCATGACGTCGAGCCATTCGTCGGCTGTGGCCTTGCCGTAGCAGTTCAGAAGCCTGCGCACGCGGTCCACAAGAATTTCCGCGCCGCCGCCAGGAATGCTGTCGAGCCCCGCGGCCACGAGTCGGGCGATCACCTCCGCCACCGACACCTGATTGAGCCGTGAAATGTGAAGGATCTCCGGCGGCGACAATGCGTGGAGCTTGAAGTCCGGATACCGCCCCTTGACCGCCCGGAACAGATCTTCGTACCACGCGATCGGCAAATCAGGATTGTGCCCGCCTTGGAGCAGCAGCTGATTCCCGCCCACCGCGATGGTTTCGTCGATCTTACGGAAGATCTCGTCGAAGCCGAGCACGTACCCTTCTGAAGAGCCGACCGGCCGGTAGAACGCGCAGAAGTTGCAGCGTGCCACGCACACGTTCGTGTAGTTGACGTTGCGGTCGATGATGTAGGTGACGATGCGGTCCGGGTGCTTGCGGGCGCGTACGGCGTCGGCGAGCTGCCCGAGGAGATGTGTCGGAGCCTCACGACAGAGCTGCAGTGCCTCGCCACGATTCAGGCGCTCGCCGTTTCTCACTTTCCTCGCGAGTTGCTCGATCATCGACTTTAGCCGGGTCCGCGGCGCTGTAACAGGCTGCGCCGCGGCACCCGGCCCACGTACGTAGGGCGGGTTCCGCGAAGCGGACCCGCCTAGAAGAATGCCAGCGTGCGTTTGTGGGGCACGAGCTCCAGTTCAGCGGCGTAGTCGAGAAACAGCTGCAGGCCGCGTGCCTCTTCGGGACCCAGGCCGTACCTGACATTATGTCTTAGGTACGCCGCTGCCCGGGCGGTCGCGGCCGCGCTGCCGCGGCCGTACTCCGCCGCAATCGCATCGGTCGCGCGAACGCCTTCCTCTTGTGCCTGCTGCAGCGCCTGAACGTCTGCGTCGTCCACGGCGCCGGGACGCCCCGTCCACGCAGCATACACAAACGGAAGCCCGGTCATGGCTGTCCATGCCTCCCCCAGATCGATCTTCTCCAGGCCGAGCGCGCGGTGATCGGCATCGAGCGCCGGATCGCCAATGAGCAGCGCCGCGTCCGAGCCGCGCGTCATTGACTCGAGATCCGGGCCGTGCGGAGCGAATTCAGGTTCGATGTGGAATCGACGCCTGCACAGTACCTTCAAGAGCGCCACCGACGTTCGCGAGCTCGTGTCCAACGCAATGCGGCGAATCGAGTCGATCGGCTCTCGTGCGAACAGCGCCACCGAGGCAACCGGACCACGCGACCCGATGCCGACGCCGGGCACCAGTCGATAGTGGGACGCCTGCAGATATTCGACAGACGGGATGAGGCCGAGATCGACTTCCCCTGCGTGCAGCAGTGCCGAGCAGACCGACGGCACATCGTACCGGACGAGCCAGCGTTCCCGCGAACGGTCGAGTGCCCACGTCAGCGGGCGGGCATTCAGATACCCGACCGCGCCAATGCGCACGGGGCGGCTCACGCAATGACCTGGAATCGGCCGTCGCGCTCGACCGGTGAGAATCCTGCCGCCTCGATGCCGCGTCGCACTTCCTCGAGCGGGGCGCGCCGGCGGCCATCGGGAGCCTCGTCGGACGCGGTGACCTCGTCAACGTCGTCAGCCCCGAATATCAGCGCAACCTGTGCCAGCTTAGGGCCGTATCGCAGCCAGTCCACCTGGATGCTGCTGATGTTCGGCGCTGCCAGCCGCGCAATTGCCACAGCCCTCACATCGTCGTAGCCGGTGGTCGGCTCGAGCGTATTCAGAACCATCGGCAGCGGACTGATCGCCTGGATGCTGCCAAATCGCTGCTGCAGCGCTGCCGCCCGAAGCAGCAGCGCCGTTCGCTCGCCAGCCGAAGCCTTCTCGACTGTCACACGCAGTTGGTGAAATCCAGCATGCGTAACGCAGTCGATTGCCGCGTCAATGTTCGAGACACCATCCAGCGGGATCTCCGCGAGACTGTCGAGACCGGCCGCACGGAGATCCGCGAGCACCTGAGACACCGTCATGCCCCCGCCGGACGCAAAACGTTCTATGTCAGCCCACGAAAACCCGGACACCGCATGCGGTCCCGCCACCGCCTTCGCAGCCTGCGTTGCGGTCACCGCAACGTCCAGAGCGGCGGGAGCACCGGTGATGCGGACCTCGCGAGCTGCCGACGACACCATGTCCGGTACGGAATCGAACGCGCATCTGGCTACGCGCACGTACGTCACCTGGTTTCCGTGCAGACGCCGTCGCGTTACGTCAGCGAGGGTACCAAGCGACAGGATGTCGTGCGCTGTGGCGAGCTGTTCAATCTCGTCTGCTCTCAGGCTTTCGCCCGCGCTCACCCGGTCGAGCACGTCGTCGAACGTCCCCGCCTTCATAGCAGCGCCGCGATTCTGGTGGCCAACGCCAACGCGGCACGTCCATCGTGCCCTGTCACCGTCGGCGGTCGTCGATCTCGGATGGCGGCAACGAAGTCGTCCAGCTCGCGTCGAAGCGGCTCGTCGGTCTCGATATCGACGCGCCCCCCCTGTATCGCCGGTCGACCGCCATTCTGAGGGGCGAGCCGATAGACTTCGAGCTCCTGCGCGGCGTAATCGATCGAGATGTAGGCGTCCTGCTGAAAGAACCGCGCCTTGCGGACGCGGTCCCTGCTGATTCGACTCGCGGTGACATTGGCGATGCAGCCGGAAGCAAACCGAATGCGCGCGTTGGCAATGTCGACACGGGGCGTCAGCACGTTCACGCCGACAGCCTCGACCGCTTCGACGTCCGATCGCACCGTTGCCAGCAGGACGTCGAGGTCGTGAATCATGAGATCGAAGATCACGTCGATGTCGAGGCTGCGCCCGGGGAACGTCCCGAGCCGGTGAATTTCGACGAACCTCGGTCCTGACACCATCGGCAGCGCCGCCGTCACGGCTGGATTGAAGCGCTCGGTGTGACCTACCGCGAGCGCGGTGCCATGCGCGTCGGCAGCCGCAAGCAGACGATCGGCGTCCGCGAGCGCAGCCGCCAGCGGCTTTTCGACAAGAACGCCCGCCCCTGATTCGACAAATGGAAGCGCGACGTCGACATGGGAAACGGTCGGCGTCGCAATCGAGACCGCGTCGACGCGTCCCACGAGCTCGGACGCGCTCGTAAATGCCGTCGTGCCGTATCGCGATGCGATTTCGGCCGCGCGCTCCGGCTTGATGTCCACCACGCCTACCAATTCAACATGGGGCATCGCGGCCAGAATCCGCGCATGATGCTGGCCGACCGAGCCGACACCGACGACCGCCACGCGGAGGCGACTCATGTCTGCCGCCCCACGATCGTGATCCCGGACTCGTTGGCTGCGACGATGACCGCATCCCCATCCAGGAGCAGTGTCTTGTCGGCGTCAACGGAAAGCGCGCTCGCACGCGCCGCCCTCATCGCCTCAATCGTCGTGACGCCGACGACCGGCACGTCGAACCGCATGTCCTGCTTTGGCTTTGCCACCTTGACGATGCACACGCCGGCGCCGGCGAGTTGACCCGCACGGGCGATGACCTCGTCGGTGCCTTCCATCGCTTCGACGGCGACAACCGCCTGGTGCTTGACCACAACGGTCTGGCCGATGTCGAGACCGGCGATCGCGTCGGCCATCCGATAGCCGAACTCGAAGTCCTTCTGCTCCGCTTCCGACGGCGGCCGGCTCGTCAGCACGCCCGCCCTGGCCAGCAGCGGCTGGAGGAGAGCGGTCGAATCGATGAGCTCGATGCCGCGCTGTCTGAGCACATTCGCGACGGCGCCGATCAGACCGTCGGTGTTCTTCGACGTGAGCTGCCTGAGGACGTTCAGGAACGTCAGGTCGGGGATGATGCCACCAGAAAAAATCTTGTTGTGCTTGACCTGCCCCGCCATCACGGCGTGCGTCACGCCTGCCTGCTCGAGCAGGTCGATACAGGTGCCGAGCTGGCCGAGGGAGATCCAGTGAATGGGCGTCGTGTGGCGTCGGGCAGCGTCGTTCAGCTCCGGAAACGTCTCTTCCTTCGCCGCAATCACCGTGACATCGTGTCCTTGCGCGCGCGCGGCGTCCAGCACCAGAAATGGAAACCGGCCGTTGCCCGCGATGAGACCTAAGCGCATTGACGAATCTTATTCATCCGCCACCAGCTCCTCGGCGCGCCTGGTTGGACGCCGCAGGATGACTCCTCGGGCGGACGTGCGAATGAATTCGACCAGGTACCGCACTTCTGGCGCTGTCAGCGTGGGATCCTGCTCGATCTGCACGAGCGCGCGTGACGTATTGAGCTTCGATTGCAGCAGGTAGCGGTACGCGCGCTTCAGCTGCGCGATCGTCTCCCGCGTGAAACCGCGTCGCGCCAGGCCGATGGTGTTGAGGCCGTAAATGCGCGCCCGGTTTCCCACCGATTTCCCGAACGGCAGCGCATCCTTGGTCACAACGGTATAGCCACCGATGTAGGCGTGCTGACCGACGCGGCAGAACTGATGGACGCCCGAATACGCGCTGATCGTCGCGAAGTCTCCGACCGTCACGTGACCGCCGATCGTCGCGCCGTTGCCGAAGATGGTGAAGTTCCCGACATGGCAGTCGTGCGCGACGTGCACGTACGCCATGAAGAGGTTCTGATCGCCGATCGTCGTATGGCCGCCCCCGCCCATCGTCCCGCGATTGATGGTGACGAATTCCCGGAACGTATTACCGCGGCCAATCGAGAGTCGTGTCCGCTCCCCTTTGTACTTGAGGTCCTGCGGCGCCAGCCCGATTGAGGCCATCGGATAGATACGCGTGTCGTCGCCGATGTCGGTCCATCCATCGATGACGACCGACGCGCCGATGCGGCAGCGCTCGCCAATGACCACCTCCGGACCGATCGTGCAGTACGGGCCCACGGTCGTTCCCGCGCCGAGGCGGGCTGCTGGATGCACATGGGCGGAAGGGTCGATGTATGCCGCACCGTGCTCGATTGCCAGCAGCAGTTCGGCTTCCGCGACCGTCTGGTCCGCTGCGTACGCAACGGCGCGCGCTTTCGCGAGACACGTCCGGCAGCGTCCGAGCGTCACCTCCAGCCGCAGCCGGTCGCCCGGCACGACCTGCCGGCGAAATTTCGCGTTGTCCACGCCGCGCAGCCACACGCGCGCCGTGGTCGGCGCATCCGACTGCTCGAGCAGCAGCACGGCCGCCACCTGCGTCAGTGCCTCGATCATCAGCACACCCGGCATCAACGGCGAGCCGGGAAAATGACCCTGGAAGAACTCCTCGTTGACGGTGACGTTCTTGATGCAGACGAGACGGTGCCCGGGCTCGTGATCGGCAATCGTGTCGATCAGGAACGAGGGATAGCGATAGTAGACACGGTCGAGGAGGGCGGGAAGGTCGAGGGAAAACGGCACGGGTGAGTTAAGCATACTGAACCACCCGTGCCGGTGAAAAACGACTTATGGATTGGCGGGCTTCGGCGCGGGCGCCGCAGGCTTCGGTGCAGGAGCGGGCGCCGGAGCTGCGGGCTTGGGTGCAGGAGCGGCCGCCGGAGCTGCAGGCTTGGGTGCGGGCGCGGCAGCGGGCACGCCTGCCGTCTTCAACGCCGCGTCGAACTTCTGGATCACCTCACTCGTGATGTCGAGGGAAAGATCGGCCCACACGAGCCCGCTGTCGGCTGCGCTGAAGAGCAGATGCAGTCCTTTTTCCATCGCAACCTGCTGAACGACGGGCGACAGCTTCGCCTGGAACTCGTCCTGCAGCTGCGTCTGTAATTGGGTTACCTCCTGCTGGGCGTCCTCGGTGAAACGCTGGAGGTCGACCTGCATCCGCTCGATGTCCTTCTGCAGCTGCGCGGCGGCTGTCGGATTCAGGACGGAAGCGCCAGCCTCGAGCTTCTGCTGCGTCGCCTGAAGCTGCTTGTTCCGCTCGTTCAGCTCGTTGACCTTCTGCTGGTTCAGCGCCTGAACCTTGCTGGCGAGCGCTTTTCCTTCCGCTGATTCGGCAGCGATGCGCTGAATGTTGATGAACGCGTACTTAGCGCCGGCGGGGAACGGTCGTTGCGCCGGCGCTGCGGGGGGTGGCGCCGTCTGTGCCGGCGGCGCGGGGGTCTGCGGCGCTGGTGTCTGCGCGAACCCGGGGGCGGCAGTCAGCATCACGCAGAGCGCCGCAGCACCAATCCACACTCTCATCACTCGTCCTCTCTTCGGTTTGTGGTTGGTAGTTGGTGGTTCGTCGTGACCACCCTTAATACCAACCACCAACTACCCACCAGGTCTCAGAAGGTCGACCCCACGGCGAAGCGGAACGTGAAATTCTTCGCCGGCCGGAGGCTGTTATCGAGCACACCCTCGCGCTGCGGGTTCGCGGCGAAGATCAGCCGGAACGGGACGTTCAGCACGGGCATGAAAAAACGGACCTCGGCGCCTGTCGACGTGCGGAACTTGTCGAGCGCGAAAGGCTGGTTGTCGTCGGCGACCTGTCCGGCATCGTAGAAGGCGATGACGCGGACCTGCGGCACGATCGAGAACAGGTACTCCACATTGAACAGGAGGCTCTTGTTGCCGCCGAGAACCAGGCCGGTGACCGGATCCGACGGTCCAATCGAGCGGATGTCGTAACCGCGGACGCTGTACTCGCCACCGAGGTACAGCTTCTCGAAAATAGGCAGCGACTTGGTATCGCCTACGGGCGCGATGAACTCGTACTGCCCGCGAAGGCCGAACGAGGTGCGCGACGTGTGCCGCCAGAACCTGATGCCCTCGATACGTGGCTTGTAGAACTGCGTGTTCCCTCCCAACATCGCCAGATCGATCGATGTCGTCAATCGCTGGCCGGTGTTCGGGAAGATGGGGTTGTCGACTGTGTTGTGGACGAAGCTGGGGATGACCTTGCTGACCGTGCGGCGTCCGCCGGCGCCGAGCAGGAGCGAATCGAACACGAACGGATTGCGGCGCAGGTTCTCCAGTGCTTCCGGGCTGATCGTCGACAAATCTGTCAACGAGACGGTCGAGCAGCCGAGGGGGTCGAAATTACCCTCCGCATCAAAGCTGCAGCTCGGATCGATGAACGCCTCGTTGAGGTCGGTCATCTTAGTCGCCTCGTATGCGTAGCTGACGAACATGCGGCTGAAATCGGCGACCGGGAACCCCATCATGAGGTTCCCGCCCGTGGATTTCTGGGTGTAGTAGCCGATGTACTGCAGCGCGCGCTTGTAGACGTCGAAGCCCGCGGTGATGTTGCGGTCGAACAGGAACGGCTCGGTGAACGCAAGCTGGTAGTTCTGCATGCGGTCGCCCGCCATCAGCGACACCGTGAGGCTCTCTCCGCGGCCGAGGAAATTCGCCGTCTGAAACGCCAGCTGACCGAAGACACCCTCGTATTGCGAGACGCCGGCGCCAAACGTCAGTTGGTTGCGGTTCTGTTCCTTCAGCGTGAGCGTCACGTCCATCTGGTTCTCACGCCCGGCCGTCTTCTCCGTCTTAATCGCCTGCTGGTCCTGCTCGTTGATCTGCTCGAAGTAGCCAAGCTGGTTGAGACGCCGGATGCTGTATTTCAGCGCCTCGGTGTTGAACACGGCCCCTTCGACGAGCCGCATCTCGCGCCGGATCACGTTGTCACGCGTCGTCGAGTTGCCGACGAACGTGATGCGATTGACGAAATACTGCGGGCCTTCCTGCAGTCGCATCGTTACGTCCGCCGTCGGCGGGCCCGAGGGCGGCGGCGCGGCAAGCGCGGCCGGTACGTTGTCCTCCGGCTCGTCGCTCAGCTTCAGGTCGGGGAAGCCCGTGAACTCCATGTAGCCGCCGGCGCCGTAAATCTCACGCGCCTTGACGAGGCCGTCGCGGAACTTCTTCTCGTTGTACCAGTCCCCCATCTTGATATCGAAGAGCGGCGTCAAGGCTTCGCTCCTGACGACACTGTTGCCGTCGATGGAGAGCTCGCCCATGCGATATCGCGCCCCTTCGGTCACGGGGATGCGCAACTGGATCCATCGCGTCTTGCGGTCGCCGGAGTCCTGAAGTGTACGAATCTCCGGCTGTCCAACCTGCGCTCGCACGTACCCTTCGTTGCGGTAGTAGGCCAGAACGAGGTCGGCGTCCGCCTCGAACTTGTCGGCCTTATAGGTGCCGCCGCGCGTGATCCAGCCCCAGAAGGGGTTCGGCGTCTTGTTATCCTTCATCTTGCGGCGGAGAGCGCGGTCGCTCTTCGCGCTGTTCCCGATGAATTCGATCCCGCGGAGCTTGAGCTTAGGCCCGTCGCTGACCTGGAACGTGATGTTGATCAGTTTTGGCCCGCCTGCCACAGCCGCGATCTTGTGGGAAACCTCGGCGTTGGTGAAGCCCTTCTCGGCCATCATTTCGCGCAGGACGGTTTCTACGCGTCGAATGATGCTTTGATCGAGGAACGAGTCGAGCCGCAGCTCGATGCCGCGGGCGCGGAGCTGTTCATCGATCTTCGTGCGATCGATCTCCTTCGTGCCCTCGTAGTTCACGATCTTGACCCGCTCGCGCTCTTCCATGTTGTAGGTCACGAGCTTCCCCGGGACGCCGTTCGCGAACGTATAGTCGGTAGCCTCAATCCGCAAATCCGTGAGGAAGTTGGTGGCCCAGAGCCGCTGGAAGTCCTCGCGAATCGTCTGTTCAGCCGTTTCGTCGTACGAGAGCCACACACCCATCGAAGGCTGCGAGGCGCGCAGTCGCATGTAATAGAGATAGGTTTGCGCATCGACGACAGGCACGTTGCCCTGAGCGCTGAAGCACAGCTCCACGAGATAGAGTACCGGCCCGATGTTCGTCGGTGGTTGAGCGGCGGGAGTCGGAATCGGGTTGCCACACGGCGTGGTGGCGGAATTCGGCCCCGCCGATGACGGCAAAGGCGTCCCTTGGGTCGGCGTAGCCGGCGAAGGCGCCTGCCCCCACGAGGGCGAAACGCCGACGACTAGCAGAGCGACCAGGGCGAACGCGCGAGCTAGGAACATGCGCATGGCCTCAGATCCTGTCGAAACGCTTAAGTTTACAGGATTTTAGACGTAGGGAGCCAGCGGCTGGACGGGTCTAGCTTAGCTAAGCCGCCGTCCGACCGTCAGTTCGCCCGCAGGGCGGTAGGCCAGCTGCCCGCTCTCGAGGTAGACCTCCACCTCTCCGTCGCGCAGATTGCCGCGAATAAGCTCCTCCGAGAGCGGATCCTCGACGTAGCGCTGAATCGCCCGGCGAAGCGGGCGAGCGCCGTACGAGCGGTCCTTGCAGGTGACGTCGATGATCCAGTCGATAACCTCGGGCGTGAGCAGGATCTTCATCCGGCGATCGGCCAGATTGGCGTTCAACTGGTCCACGAGCAGCGCCATGATCCGCCGCAAATCCTCGTCGGTCAGCGCCTCGAAGACGATGATCTCGTCGATGCGGTTGATGAACTCCGGATTGAAGGTTCGCTTCACTTCGCCGAGCACCATGTCCGTGACGTTCTTGTCGATCGTCGTCGAATCGCTCGCCTGGAACCCGAGCGACGCTTTCTTCTGGATGAAGCGCGCGCCGATGTTCGACGTCATGATGATGATGGTGTTCTTGAAGTTCACCCGGTTTCCAAGTCCGTCGGTCAAATGCCCGTCCTCGAACACCTGCAGCAGGATGTTGAAGATATCGGGGTGCGCCTTCTCGATTTCGTCGAGCAGGACAACGGAGTACGGATTACGCTTCACCTTCTCGGTGAGTTGACCGCCCTCCTCGTGCCCCACGTATCCCGGAGGCGAACCAATCAGCTTCGAGACCGAGTGCTTCTCCATGTATTCGGACATGTCGAAGCGAATGAGCGCGTTGTCGCTGCCAAACAGGAAGTTGGCCAGCGCCCGCGCAAGCTCCGTCTTGCCGACGCCTGTCGGCCCGAGGAAGATGAAGCTGCCGACTGGCCGGTTCGGATTCTTCAGACCCGCGCGCGACCGCCGGATGGCGCGCGAGATCGCCGAGATCGCCTTCTCCTGACTGATGACCCGCTTGTGCAGGTCGCCTTCCATCCGCAGCAGCTTGTCGCTTTCGTCCTGGTTGATGGACGCGATCGGCACGCCCGTCCACTTCGACACCACCTCGTCGATGTCGGACTTGTTGACGACGATTCTGCGCGCGCTCGACTTGACGTCGAACTTCTCGCGAACGAACTGCAGGTTTTCGCGAGCCGATACCTCCTGCTCGCGGTAGTACTGCGCGCGTTCGAAATCCTTTTGTGAGACCGCATTCTCCATCTGCTCGACAGCCACGCGGATGCTCTTGTTGATCTCGCCGAACTCCTCGCTGTAGCCGGCTTCCTTCAGCTTGGCGCGGGCGCCCGCTTCGTCCACGAGGTCGATTGCCTTGTCCGGCAGGAACCGGTCGGTGATGTAGCGGCTCGACTGATACACAGCCGCCTCGAGCGCCTCGGACGTGTACTCGACGTGATGAAACTGCTCGTACCGATCCTTGACGCCCAACAGGATCTCGATGGTCTCCTTCTCGGCGGGCGGATCGACCTTGATGGCCTGGAAGCGCCGCTCGAGCGAGCGATCCTTTTCGATGTACTTACGGTACTCAGAGGGTGTCGTCGCGCCGATGCAGCGGATCTCGCCGCGCGACAGCGCCGGCTTGAGGATGTTGGCTGCATCGAGCGACCCTTCGGCTGAACCGGCGCCCACCAGCGTGTGCAGCTCGTCGATGAACACGATGATGTTCGGGTTCTCGGTGAGCTCCTTCATGATCGCCTTCAGGCGCTCTTCGAACTGTCCGCGATACTTCGTGCCGGCCACGATCAGCGAGATGTCGAGGGCGAGGATCCGCTTGTCGGCCAGGAAGTGCGGCACGTCGCCGTAGACGACCTTCTGCGCCAGTCCTTCGACGATCGCCGTCTTCCCGACGCCCGGCTCGCCAATGAGCACCGCGTTGTTCTTGGTGCGGCGGCAGAGCACCTGCTGCACGCGCTCGAGCTCGTACTCGCGCCCCACCAGCGGGTCGAGCTGGTTCTTCATCGCCGCTTCCGTCAGATCGCGGCTGAATTCGGCAAGGAGCGGCGTTTCCTTGACGCGGGTCAGCGTCGTCTTCTCGTTCAAGAGCTGGACGATGTCCTCGCGAACCGTGTGCAGCCGCATCCCCTTTTCCATCAGGATGGACGCGGCCACCGACCGCTCCTCGCGAAGGATGCCCAGCAGGAGATGCTCGGTGCCGATGTAGTTGTGCAGAAGCCTATCGGCTTCCTCTGCCGCAAACTGCAGGACGCGCTTCGTTTCTGCGCTGAACGGGATCTCCACGGAAGTGGATACTTTGTCGCGGAACACGGTGCGTCCCTCGATTTCCTTGCGGATGTTTTCGAGCGAGAGATGCGACCGCGCAAAGATGCGGCTCGTGAGTCCCTTGCCTTCGCGGATCAGTCCAAGCAGCAGGTGCTCGGTCTCAATGGAGATGCTGCCGAGCTGGCTGGCTTCGTAGCGGGCGAAGAAGAGAACTCGTCGTGCTCGTTCCGTGTAACGTTCGAACATCCAGCCCGCCTAAGAGGTTAGAGGTTGGTGGTGAAGAGAAACCTCTTGCTGGTCATTATAAGGCAAAGCTCTGGCGTCACCAATGCCGCCCGCCTCTAAGTGGCTCGTGTGATTGGGGTTCGGCGAACGTCTGGGGCAGATGCCTGTGGCTCGCGCTGGTTGGCAGTTGGTAGTTGGTAGTTCGTAGTTGGTAGAAAACACTCCCCCGAACAACTACGAACCACAAACCACCAACCACCAACCACCAACCACCAACCCCGCCCACATATACTCTCGGGCATGTCGCACACCATTGGATTCATCGGCCTAGGTGTCATGGGGCGACCCATGGCGAAGAACCTCTTGAAGGCCGGCTTTTCTGTTGTCGTTCACAGCAGGAGCCAGGGTCCCGTCGACGATGTCGTCGCTGCCGGCGCCGCCCGGGCGTCAACGCCGGCCGACGTCGCCCGCCGCGCTACTCGCATCATCACGATGCTGCCCGACTCGCCAGACGTCGAGCTCGTGATGGAAGGGCCGAACGGGATCTTCGAGGCATTGCAGCCGGGCACGATCCTGATCGATACGAGCACGATCGCACCCGCAACGTCGCGGCGACTCGCGGCGCGAGCGGCGTCGCTCGGCGCCACCATGCTGGACGCACCTGTGAGCGGCGGCGAAATCGGTGCGATCAATGCATCACTGTCGATCATGGTCGGTGGCGACGCGAGGGCTTTCGCGGAAGTGAAGCCTGTGCTCGACGCCATGGGGAATCCCGAACGCGTCGTCCTCATCGGCGACTCCGGCGCCGGACAGCTCTGTAAGGTCTGCAATCAGATGGTGATCGGCGGCGCCCTCGCCGTCGTCAGCGAGGCATTTGCGCTGGCGCGGAAGGCTGGCGTCGACCCTGTGAAGGTGCGGCAGGCGCTGCTCGGCGGCTTTGCGGCAAGCCGCGTCCTGGAGGTGCATGGCGAACGTATTCTCACAGGCAATTACAAGCCCGGCTTCCGCACCGCGCTCTACGCGAAAGATTTCCGAATCGTCGCGGCGACGCTTGCCGAAAACCACAGCCCCGCGCCCGTGAGCGCCGTGATTCAACAGCTCGTCGAGGCGCTCATGGCCGCCGGCCGCGCCGATGACGATTACGCCGCGCTGGCCACGGTGCTGTTCGATATGGCGGGATTGAGCGCAGAGCCAGTGCGGGTATAGGAGATCCTGATCGTTCGGGTCGTTCGGGTCGTTGGGGTGCTAAAAAACGTTGCCAGAACGCCGTGGAGAGGGCATCCTTAGCGGCACCAAGCCGTGCCGGTTCGAACCGTCGCACACAACAAGGAGACAGTCATGAGTAAGGCGAAGCTTCTTGCAGCGATCCTGGCGGGAACGGCCTTACTGGGCTGGGCGTTCATCGGTAGTGCCCTGGCCCAGAACCCGTCTCATGCCGCGCTTGCAGGGACCATGACCTCCCAAGCGGAAGGTGCGATGGAGGGCGTGCTCGTCGGCGCCAAGAAGGCGGGCTCGACGATCGCCGTGTGGGTGGTCAGCAACGCGCAGGGCCAGTACAGCTTCCCGCGCGACCGAATGGAACCGGGCACATACGCGATCAGCATCCGTGCCGCGGGCTACGAGCTGCCGAGCACGTCCGTCGACGTGACGGCGCAGCCCGCGCGGCTGGATCTGACACTCACGAAGGTGACGAGCATCTCGAAGCTCGCCATGCAGCTCTCCAACGCGGAGCTGCTCCTCAGCGTGCCGGGCACCCAGGAACAGAAGGTGGCTCTTGGCGCGTGCGTCAATTGCCACACCTTGCAGCGCGTGCTCTTCTCTCGTTACAACGCGGAAGAAATGGCGCCGGTAGTGCAGCGGATGGCCGTGCACACGAACAACTCGTCGCCCATGCATCCCTGGAATCGGCCGGTCGAGGGATCCGTGCACCCGCCGACGGCGCAGCAGATCGCCAACGCCAAGTACTTCAGCACGATCAATCTGAGCTCCACTGACACGTTTCAGTACGCGCTCAAGACGTTGCCGCGGCCCAAAGGTAAGGCCACCCAGGTGATTTACACGGTGTACGACCTGCCACGTAAGGATGCCGCGCCGCATGACAAGGCGTTCGACGCACAGGGCAACGTCTGGTATTCGGACTTCACGTCGCAGTTCATTGGCAAGCTGGATCCCAAGACCGGCAAAGTCGTGGAGTACTCCATCCCACAGGCCCGGGTCGGCCCCTTCGCCCAGGGCGGGCTCCAGATCGACTTCGACAAAGAAGGGCGTGTCTACTTCGGCAACATGTCGCAGATGCAGGTGGTGAGGTTCGATCCCAAGACCGAGAAGATAGAGACCTTCAAGCCACCGGTACCGGAGTCGGAGTTCGGGGACGCCCATCTGACGATGGTCGATCCCGCGTTCCAGCATGTGGACGGCAGGCTCTGGCTCAATATCGTTTCGGAATGGGGGACGGCGGCCGGCACATGGCAGGTCGACGTGGCGACCAATAAGTGGACTCGCGTCACGTACCCGGCGGGCAGCCCCTCCGCGCGCGCGTACGACGTGGTGGCCGACTCGAAGAACAACATCTACGGCATGCAGATGACGAACGACAAGATCTGGGTGACCAACGGCAAGACGTTGCAAACCGTGTGGTACGACTTCCCGACGAAGGGCGCGGGGTGCCGGCGCGGACACGTCGACTCACAGGATCGTTTGTGGTGCGGCGTGTTTCACGGCAACAACGTGGCGATGTTCGATCCCAGGACGCAGAAGATCACCGAGTGGAAGGCGCCCACGCCGTGGACGCGCCCGTACGATGTGCAGTTCGACGACAGGACGTATGCGTGGACGGCCGGCATGGACAACGACCTCGCGGTCCGGCTCAACAGCCAGACCGGCGAATTCACCGAGTACCTGCTCCCGCACGAAACGAACGTCCGTCACGTGGAGGTGCAGAAGTCCGGAGCGCTGTCGAGCTTCTGGCTTGGCGACCAGCACGGGGCCACCCTTATCCATATCGAACCGCTGGCGCCGTAATCACTGCAGATTTCGGATTGGTCGCATGAAGATTGTTGTCGAATGACGATTGCTGATCGACGAATCGATTGTCGATTGACCGCGAATTCCGTCAATCGCCAATGAATTCGACAATCGTCATTTAGAGATCGTCAACAATCATCAATCGAGCAATCTGAAATCTGCGATACCAGGAGGTACCCGTGTCACGATGCGCATGTGTTCTCGCCCTTGTGACGGTGTGCATCGGTCAGGCGGCCCTCGCGCAGTCGTCTGGGGGCCCCCGCAACGATCTGCCGCAGCCGTACAGAACAACGCGCGACTGGGGCGCGCTGCCGGCCGGGATGAAGTGGCCCGCGGTGACGGCAGTCGAGTCGACGCCCGACGGCACCATCTACGTCGTCGCCCGATGCTTCGAAAACGCGTGCACCGGCCGAAAAGAACCCGCGATCCTGAAGTACGACGCCCAGGGCAGACTGCTCAAAGCGTGGGGCGAGGGCATGTTCAACTTCCCGCACGGAGCAACCGTCGACCGCGACGGCAACCTATGGGTGACCGATGCGCGAGGTGCGAACGGCACGGGACATCAGGTGTTCAAGTTCGATCCGAACGGCAAAGTGCTCATGACGCTCGGCAAAGCGGGCGTCAGCGGGTCGGGGCCCGACCTCTTCGATCAGCCCACCGATGTCGTCGTCGCGCCGAGCGGCGACGTGTTCGTCACCGACAGCCACCGCAACGGCAAGAACAATCGCATCGTCAAGTTCACCAGAGACGGAAAGTTCGTCAAGGAATGGGGGAAGAAAGGGTCAGGGCCGGGTGAGACCAGCGAGCCCCATACAATCGCCATGGACTCGCGCGGGCGCCTGTTCGTTGGCGACCGCGAGAACAACCGGATCCAGATCTTCGATCAGGACGGGAAGTACATCACCGAGTGGCGTCAGTTCGGCCGGCCGAGCGGCATCTACATCACGAGAGACGACACCATCTACGTCGCCGACTCGGAATCGGGTCCCGATACGGGCGCACACGAGCTGACGGGCATCAAGAAGGGAATTCGCATCGGCAGCGCCCGTGACGGAAGCGTCAGGGCGTTCATAGAAGACATGGAATCAACGACTCCGGACCACTCGGGCGCGGAAGGCGTCGGCGTCGACGCCAGTGGCAATGTGTACGGGGCCGTCGTGCGCCGCCAGATGATCGAGCGGCACGCCCGGAAGTAAGACAGAGACGCGCGTAGGGCGGGTCCCGCGAGCATATTCCGGAGTCATCGCGAGCGGACCCGCCGACCCGAGATTAGCGGATTGCAGGCGGAAGCCCGTAGCCCGCAGGTGGCAGATTGGACCTGAACCAAATCACGATGTCTGCCTGCAGCTCCGGCTGCTTGTCGAACATCGACGCGGCATGTCCGGCGCCCTTGAGCATTTCGATACGGCTCTCCCGGTTTGCCGACACTCCTACGATTCTCCTGATGGCCGCCGCGGCCTCCGCATCTTCCTCGCTGGCCGCTCCAAGAATCGGAATTGTCGCGGACCCTTTGATGAACGCCTCCCCTGCCGCATCCGTGCCGCCCGACAGGAGCACGAGCGTCCTGATGGCCGGATGACGTCGGGCTGCGTGGATGGCTTGACTGACGCCGCAGCTGCCACCGACCACACCGAGCGCTCTGTTGTTCACGGTGTTCTGCGAGGTCAGGAAGCCAAGGGCGGCATCGACATCGCCCGGCATCCTGTCGAGGATGCGCTGGCGGCTCGCGGCAAAATTTTTGTAGTCGCCGCCCCGGCTGCCACCGAACCCGCGGAAGTCCAGCGCCAGCACGTTGTATCCCGCGACGTTCAGCATCGTTGCCAGGTGTTCGTAGACCCGGCGATCGGCGTTGCACTGGTGCAGCAGAAGAATGCCCGGTGCGCCTTGTGCGGAGGGATGAAACGTGCCCTTCAGCGCGAAGCCATCCGCGGCCTTGACGGTGACGTCGGTGCCCTCTGCGACCGGAACGGTCACATAGAGCAACACAAGAATAGATGTCAGCCACCGTGTGTTCATCGGCAGGTTCCCGATCAGCGCTCCCTGATCACGTCGTGTTCGTCAGCGTCGCGGTCGATGAGGAATCCCATGTTCGGGGTCCCCATCTCTTCCCAGCTCTGCCCGCCGTAGTAGACCCATTTGGCGGGGTCGGGGTTGTACTTGTTCGCGGTGGAATTGTCGTAGAAGAACTGGACGTGCATGGTCGAGCCTCTGGGTACTTTCAGCGACGTCCTGTACGTGAGCTGCCAGTTGAAGTTGTACCGAGGAACGTCGAGTACGATTTCTTCGCGCCCGTCGGGATATCGCAGCGTGTAGCGGACGCTCTTGCCTCGCACGTGCGCGTGCGGCCGGAACCAGACAAGCTCGACGTCCTTGAGGAAGCTCACTTCGGCGGCAGGGCCGGGATGGTTGGCGGCATACGGAGGAATCGCCAGCGTGGCGTTGGCCTGTCGCCGTCCGACCGGCGGATTCTCGCCCTCGGCCCCGTCCTGCGGGAGGAACTTCTTGGCCGGCGGCGTCTTCGTCACCGTGAAACCGATCCGGCTCCGGTCGACGGTCGCCAGACCGGTCGACGTGTAATGAAGGCTCACGATCATGTCGGAGCCCGCCGGCACGAACACGCCGGCGCTCACCGGGCGGTAGTCTTCATACGGTAACCCTGGCAAGTAGCAGAACTCGTTCGTGCCCTCGTAGTACACAGTGGGGCGGCCGGTGCGGCGTTTCACCTCGGTGCTCCCCACTTCCCGCGACAGAACAATGCCGTCGCGCGGGCCTGTCGTCGTCCCGTCGGGATTCTTCATGACGCCGTCCTCGTCCCGCGGGACTTCCATCCACTGGTAGACGTTGTACGGAGTCGTCTCGAGATGCTTCTGAAAGCCAAAGCACATGTGATGCACGACTGCCGGCGCGCCTGGCAGAATCTCGACCGATGTGACCCAGGTGTCTTCCTTGAACGGCGCTGGAAACGCGACACGCTCCCATTCCACGATTCCGCGGGCTGCGACGGGATACGGTGGCAGATCGAAGCTGACGTCCGGGTTGAGCTGCCACCCACCGGCGGGCCACTCCACCGGAGACGGCGCGTCGCTGGGATTTCCTTCGAGCGCCCCGCCGTCGACCCAGCCGGCGATCGTCTCGATCTCGGCCCGCTTCAAAGAGCGATCGTTGTTGAAGTGCCCGTAACTCGGATTCGCGTACCACGGAGGCATCGCTCTCGTGACGACGGCCTGCTTGATCGCCCTCGCCCACGGCCGCGTGTCCTTGTAGGTCAGCATCGAGAACGGGCCGATCTGACCGGGACGATGACAACTCTGGCAGTTCCGCTGCAAGACGGGAAGCACGTCCTTGTGGAAGGTGACGTCCCTGGCGGAATCCTGACTGGCCGCGGGCACTGCCACCCATGCCGGCGCGAGTACGAGCGCAACGCCACACGTCACTGCAGCAAAGAAAATCTTCGTGCCCATGCCTGGTCATCTCCCTTGCGGCGAAACAGTACGCACATGCTACGCAAACACACCCAGCGGCTCGAACCGCCCCTTCAAGATCGACGCGGTGTCGGTGCAACCGAGCCACTCTTCGATCACGGTCGCGTAGACGCGCCTGAAGTCGGTCGTCATCTTCATGTTGCCATCGTCCAGATCGGTGAGGCTCGGGTGTCGTCCGTGGAGGCCGCCCTTGACGCCTCGCCCGACGATGAACATCGGCGTTGCGGTGCCATGATCGGTGCCGAGGCTGCCGTTTTCTTCCACGCGACGTCCGAACTCGGTGAAGATCATCGCCGCGACGTCATCCGCGCGGCCGATGCGCTTCATGTCTTCCATGAATCCGCGCACGGCGTCGGCTGTGTACATGAGCAACCGACTGTGGAGATCTGCCTGCTGCACGTGCGTATCGAACGCGTTACCCTGATAGGTTACGTAGTACACACGGGTGGGCATCTTTGCCGCGATGAGCGCCGCAACGCGCTGCAGGTTGCCGCCGAGCCCACCCCCGCTTCCGTAGTCGACCGGTGTCCGATAGGCCGCGGACGCCTGTCGCACGAAGTCGGAGCTCTCGGCCGCGTTGTGCGCCGTCGAGGCCAGGAAGTCGAGCGTCGGATTCGTCGTAACCGGTCGTGCCCCGCTCATCTCAACGAGCACACGCTTCTCCTCGTCCGTCCCTTCACGCCGGAAGCGGGCGGGGTCGTCGAACACCAGCGGCGAGTGCTGGCGGCCGCGCACGGCGAGCGATTGAGACGTGCCGACGTTCACGATCACGTTGCGGGCCGCAGCCGGGTAGGCCTCGTCGGCGAGCCGGCCGAGCCAACCGAGTGGCTCGCCGCCATTCGGGATGCCCGTGTGCCAGTAGCTCATCGAGGAAAAGTGCGACAAGCTCGGATGGTCGTAGCCGCATCCGTGCACCACCGCCAGCAGGCCGTCTTTGTACAACCGCTCGAAACCGACCATCGACGGATGGAAGGCGAAGCCCTCGGTCACCTTGATGAGGTCCCGCTCCCGAACCGCAAGCGCCGGTCTCGCGCGATGGTACGCCGGGTCGCTGAAGGGAATGACCGTATTCAAACCGTCATTGCCGCCCGACAGTTCGATGACCACGAGAATACGGTTTGGGTGGGTCTCGACACTCGTCCCCCTCAGTGCCTGAGCGGCCAGCACCGCTGACGTCCGGCTGAGGACGAACGGCAGCCCGGCGCCGACGCCTATGCCGTACAGGCCGCGCGCGAGAAAATCGCGGCGGGAACACCAACAACCGGCGTGTACGTGTCGCGCTGGCCTTTGGGGCATCGTGTGCTCCTTCCCGTTCCCCTTTGTCTCTGGTCTCTGGTCTTTGGTCTCTGGTCTCTCGTCTTTAGGCTTTGGGCTTTGTGACTTGTGACTTGTGACTTGCTTCCCCCGTGTCCCCTGATTCCTGAGCCCTGAGCCCTGAGCCCTTCCCCTATCCCACTTGATACTCCGGTGTGCTCAGCACGAGATACAGCAACTCTCGAAGCGCCCCTTCGAGCTGCGGGCGCGGCTGAATCGCTGACGTCCCGAGCGTGCCGCGGAGAAAGCCGACGAGCGCCGCGCGGTCCTTCTCTGCGAGTGGGACGCGGAGAAACCGCCGCATGAAGTGATCAACGACTTTTTCGGCCGTGTCGGCGCGCGCCGAGGTGACCATCGCGGTCAAATCGATGGCGGCTGTCTGCCTGGGAATCAACTTCGTCCGTTTGAAGGCCAGGAGATTCCCCGCGTATCCCCCGTAGCGCGTGTTGTAGTCCTCGTCGCGGTCGACCATCATGTTCGATTCGGCCATCGTGGTCGCGTCGACGTCTTCCCTGGTGGCTTCGGTCATGCTCATGCCCTGGGCGAACCGCTGCCCGACGCGCGCGTCGGTGGCCGACATCGCCCGATCAGGCGCTCGAAAGCCGCTGACGTCCGGAAACAGCACGCCGCGGAACACATTGCCCCGCGTGAGCAGCGTCGACGGGGTGATCCATGTACGGCCGCCGGCCCAGCCCGCGACGTTCGGCGGATCGAACAGCGATTGTCCGAGACTGCTCGTCATGCGGCCGAAGTCGGGAATCGTCGGCACGTCGCGGAGCGACATCTTCTTGTAGGTGGACACGACCAGCTGGACCGGGCTCTTGATCTGCGTGGCGACCGCCGGCGGGCTGTAGAAGTCCTTCGAGAGAAAGATGCGCTTCAGCAGCGGCTTCATCTGATAGCCGCTCTCCCGATACGTGCGGCCCAGCTCGGCCTTGAGAGGGCCTTCGATCTCTTCACGCACGAAGAACCGATATACCTTCGCCGCCACGAATTCGGCGGTGACGGGCTGGGCGAGAATCGCGTCGATGATGTCCTCGCCGTCGAACGGCCCGGTTCGTCCCAGAAACGTCTTCTGGCCGAAGTCGTGCTGTTGCTTGTCGAACTTGAATGCCAGCACGTCGTTGGTCCATCCCGTGAATGCGCGCGCGGCCTCGCGAACGTCGCGCTCCGTGTAGTTGCCCACGCCCATCGTGAACAGCTCCAGCAGCTCGCGGCCGAAGTTCTCGTTCGGATGCCTCTTGACGTTCTCGCCGTTGTCGAGATAGACGAGCATCGCCGGATCTTTCAGGATCCCGACCAACAGATCGCGGAACTTCCCCGACGCCCGCGCGCGAAACATCTCGTTCTGCCGGAGCATCATCCGGTAGTCGCGCACCTTGTTCTCGCCCGTCGCGAAATGGCCGTGCCAGAAGAGCGTGAGCTTCTCTTCGAGCGGCCGCCTCGTCGTCAGCATGCGGTTCGCCCACCACAGGCCGAGTCGCTGGGTTTCGATGGCGTTCGCCGCCAGGCTGTAGAAGAACTTGTCGACGACCGGCTGGAGCCGCCGCTGCGCGCCTTCCGGCAGCAGCTTGACGCCGAGCCCTTCGCCGCGCTCGCGCGCGATCCGCACCGCCTCGGCCCGGCTCGGGGGGAACGGGTCCATCCCCGGGTCCCAAATGCCTGACTCGTCGAAGGGCTGCAGCTCGCTCGCGATCGCCTCGTAGTCGACGAGCTCGTCGACGGCCTGCCGCGGTGTCAGGGCCGCCAGCCGCCGGACTTCCTCGGGCGGCGCGCCGAAGCCGGCGCGCTCAATGAGGTGCGCGGCCCGCTCGTAGCTCCAATCGCTGTCGGCAATCGGGGTCAGGTCGTCGGCCCAGTGCACGGGCCCGGCGCCGACGGGGCGGCGCGAGGCTTGTCCAGGGGCCGGGACGGTTCCAACCGGGACCGTCAGGGCAACGGCAACCGTGACGGCAAGCGCGAGGCAACGGGCACGAGCAGCGGGCTGGAGAGGTCGAAACCGCCGGCAGGTCACCAACATCCGGCCCTCCCGCCGCCGATCGCGGCACGCTGCTCTGAAGGCACTGCGATGGAAACGCGGGCGTCGATTATACGCCAGCTTCGCGGCCCCTGGTACCGGGCGGCATCCACAGCCGGCGCGGTTCCGAGGCCGCAGTTGCGTTACACTTGACGCTCGCGAGACCTGGGTTCCCCGCCCTCCGGCGACGTGACGAGGGGGCTCCATTCTGGCAGGCCTGCGCAAGCGCGGAAAGGGCTGACGATGTCTAGTCAAAGCACTCGTCGTGAACTGCTCAAGGGAAGCCTCGCGTTGGCGGGATTGGGCATGATG
>DATCJA010000096.1:0-15425 GCA_036507475.1 Vicinamibacterales bacterium | reverse complement strand
GTGCGAGCGCTACCTGAAGGAGCTCGGGGCCACGGTCGAGGCGGTGTACGACACGGCTGGTGGCGCCAAGCTGGTGGCCGAGCAGCGGCTCAAGGGCGCAGCGGCCCTCGCGTCCCGCCGCGCGGCCGAGGTGTTCGGCCTCGAGGTGATTCAAGAGGCCGTGCAGGACTACGAGTTCAACATCACGCGATTTTTCGTTATTGGCGGTTCTCAACCAACCGACGCGGACAAAACGACGCTCGTGTTTGCGCTGCCAAGCACGCCGGGCTCGCTGTTCAAGGCGCTGAGCGTGTTTGCGCTGCGCGACATCAACCTGAGCAAGCTCGAGAGTCGGCCGATTCGCGGGCGTCCCTGGGAATATCTCTTCTACGTGGACATCGAGGCGCGGCGCGACGACCTCGCTTGCGCCCGCGCGCTCGCGCAGCTTGGCGAGTTTGCGAAATGGAGCCGGGTGCTGGGGACGTACAAGGGGTGGGAGAGGGCGAAGGCGGCGACGGCCTAGGCAAGTGGAAGAAGTGGAAAGTGGAAGAAGTGGAAAAGTAAGTGAAAAGTGCAACTAGCGATTTGGAAGATGTTTCATACGCCGCGTGTTCTCTCGTGCCGTCTTAACGGATTTCGCGAAGATCTTTGCGAGTGCGCGTGCCTCCTCGACTAGGACGGGATCGTGTCGAATGCCCGCGTCTCTGAAGTACTCGAGCCATCCTGCACATTCGTCCGCCTCTTCGAACACCGTCCCCAGTTTTGCCTGAGACTCCGCACGTGAACGTCCTCTACGTGCGGCACGATAGTTCGATCGAACCGCGTTGGCCGCGCGGCGCAACTGCGTGGCCCCTTCCTGCGCTTCGTCTGTGTTGGGCAAACAACGACAGAACGCAACAACGGCCAGCGCGAACAAGTGCGTCCGGTCGTGCAGATCATGCGGGGGCATGTGGTGTAAGAACGCAGGCCACGCTGCACGGTGGATGCCGTTCGGATTACGGGCAAGATGTGAGCGCACGCAGCACCCTGTTGCACTTCTTGCTTACTTTTCCACTTTTCCACTTGTTCAACTTTTCCACTTGGCCATGACTGTCATTGAAGCCCCGACCGATCCTCGCCTCGACGACTACCGCAACGTCCCCGATCCGGAGCTGCTCCAGCGGCGCGGGATCTTCGTCGCCGAAGGCCGGTTGGTCGTCCGGCGACTGCTGAGGGAAAGCCGGTACACCGTCCTCTCGGTCATGGTGACCGAGTCCGCACACGCGGCGCTCGCCGACGTGCTTCGGGCGCGACCGGACGTTCCCGTCTATGTCGTTCCCTCGTCGCTGATGAACGACATCACCGGCTTCAATATCCACCGCGGCTGCCTGGCTGCTGGCGAACGGCCCGCGGCTTCACGATGGCAGGACAGCGTCGCGCAGACGCGAACCGTCATCGTGCTCGAGCGAATGGCCAACGCCGATAATGTCGGCGGCATTTTTCGGAACGCAGCGGCGTTCGGCGCCGGCGCAGTGTTGCTAGACGAGGCGTCCACGGATCCGCTGTACCGCAAAGCCATTCGAACGTCGATGGGGGCCTCGCTTCTCGTGCCATTCGCACGCGCGGAACCGTGGCCGGCCGTCCTGCAGGAGCTGCGCACAGCCGGGTTCGCAACGGTTGCCATGACCCCGTCTTCGTCTGCGTCGACCATTCGATCGATCGTGGATGCGGTTGGCGCGCGGCCCGTCGCGCTGGCGCTCGGGCATGAAGGCGAGGGACTGACGGCCGCGGCGCTGGAGGCGTGTGAATATCGCGCCCGTATTCCCATGGTGTCCACCGTCGACTCGCTCAACGTCGCCGCGGCGGCTGCCATTGCGCTGTATGAGCTCGGGCGCGGAGTCGTATAATCGGCCCTCTCGTTCCCGGAGACCGCCGGAGTGGGCCGCCTGAAGGCGGACACTGCCGCATTGGTAAAAGGCGCCTTAGGAGGAAACATGGCCAGACAATTGTGGTTCGGTGTGATGGGGCTGCTCCTCGTGCTGGGAACCCGGACGCCCGCCCAGCAGTGGCCCAACGGATTCGAGGATCCCGCGCCGATTCTGGCGGCGGCGGCCAAGGAAATCGGGGAAGCCAACCTGCGGTGCATCACGTTCTCTGGCACCGGCTACGCCGGCGCCGTGGGCCAAACGTTCGAGAACGCAGTCGGCATCGACTGGCCACGTATCGATTCGATGGCCAACTACACCCGCACGATCAACTGGGAAGCCGGAACAAGCAAGGAAACGTTCGATCGCAAGCCGGGTCTGACTCCGGCGTCGTGGAAGTACGGCTTGGGCTGGCAGGACGGCACGCCGACTCAGAAATCCCTCCGACAGACGCATATCGTCAACGGCAAGGTCGCCTGGCACATCGACGGCGACGGGGCGCCAGTGGCCGTTCCGCCCGAGCTCGCCGAGCTGTACCAGCTGGACCTCTGGCTCAATCCGCCCGGGTTCCTCAAAGCCGCTCGTCTGCCCGGCGCCAATCCCGTCGCCTTCTGGCGGTGGGAGCAGCTCGAGAAGGGGCGGGACGGGAACGTGGTGAGTCCCGAAAGAATGCACGTCGTGGCGATCACGATGTTCGGGAAGTACCGCGTGGACGCGACGATCAACTCGCAGAATCAGATTCAACGCATCAAGACCACGGTCAACGAGAACGCCCTCGGGGATTTCAACATCGAGCACGAGTCCACCAACCAGATGACCTTTGGCAACGTGAAGTGGCCGATCGCGTGGCACTCACATCACGGATGGGACGACAACTGGCAGTTCTACCGCCAGAGCACCGGCCACAACGGCTACGGCGGAAAGTTCCCCGATGTGCAGCCGAACGTGTGCCCCGATCCGGTCCCGGTGCCCGCCGCAGTCACCAGCGCGACCTTCCCCGTGCAGGTCACCGTCGAGAAGATGGCAAACGGGGTGTATCTGCTCGGCGGCGGACCGGCCAACAGCTACATGGTGGAGTTCAGCGACTTCGTCGCCGTGTTCGAAGCGCCGACCAGCGAAGAACGCAGCCTCGCCGTGATTGCCGAGGTCGTGAAGCTGGCGCCGAACAAGCCGATTCGCTGGCTGATCAGCTCGCACCCACACTTCGACCACATCGGAGGCCTGCGGACGTACCTCCACATCGGCTCGACCATCGTGACGCACGCGAAGAACCTCGCCTTCCTGAACATGGACGTGCTGAATTACGAGCCGAGGACGATCAAGCCCGACATCGTGTCGAAGTGGCCGCCCACCGAGGTGGCGGAGGGCTACACCTACGAAGGCATCCAGGAAAACTTCGTGATTACCGACAACTCACGGATCCTGCGCGTGTACTACGTGCAGCCGCTGCAGCACGTCTCGGGCATGCTGATGGCGTACCTCCCCGCCGAGCGCATCGCGTTCGAGGCGGATTTGTTCGACACGCACGAAGCGCCGCGGCCCGCGCAGCTGCCGGCGATGCGCGCCTTCTCCACCCAGGTCCAGCGAATGAAGCTGAACGTGGCGACGATCGCGCCCGTCCACGGCAAACCGGTGCCGTGGAACACGTTCATGGAGGCGCTGGGGAGCTTGGCGAAGGGAACGAACTAGACGGTACTTATCGCCGGGTCCGCGGCTCCAGACCCCTTACGCCGCGGCACCCGGCCTACTTCTGTACTTTCAAACTTACTTTCTACTTTCCACTTCATATTTTTTACTTCTCATATACTCGTCCTCGCCCCATGTTCGACGTTGTCGGCGTAGGCGCCAACTCGGTCGACTACGTCTACGTCCTGCCCCAATTTCCACATCCTGACACCACGGCCGCGAAGCTGCCCGTCACGCGGCACGTTGTGTCATGCGGTGGGCAGACGGCCACCGCCCTGTGCGCATGCGCCGCCATGGGCCTGCGCACCAAGTACGTCGGCGCCATCGGCAACGACGGCAACGGCGAGCGCATTCGACGCGAACTGGAACGTCGCGGCGTGAATGTCGATCAGGCCTACATTCGCGACGCCAGCAATCCGTTTGCCGTCATCCTGCTCGACGAGCGGCGCCGGGAGCGTGTCGTGCTGTGGAACCGCGACCCGGCGCTGCGGCTGCGGGCAGACGAGATCGATGCGTCGCTCGTGACCTCTTCGAGGCTGCTTCACGTCGACGATACGGACGAGGACGCTGCGATTCGCGCGGCATCCCTGGCACGATCTGCGGGCATTCCTGTGACGAGCGACATCGAACGAGTGACGGAACGAACCGAGGCGCTCGTCGCGGCCGTCACGATTCCGATTTTGGCCGAGCACGCACTCGAGCAACTGACAGGCGAGCGCGATTTCGAGCGGGCGCTCCGAATTGCGCGCCAGCAACGGGTCCGGCAAGGGGTCCGGCTAAAGCCGGACACTACGTACGAGCACGACATGCTGTGCGTCACGCTCGGCGCGCGTGGCGCGATGTTGCTGGAGGGCGATCGGCTGCATCACGTGCCGGGGCTCGCGGTCGACGTCGTGGACACGACGGGCGCCGGCGACGTGTTTCGCGGCGCATTCATCACCGCGCTGTTGCGCGGCGATTCCCCCGCCGACATTCTGCGATTTGCCAACGCTGCGGCGGCAATCAGCTGCACACGGCTCGGGGCGATCAATGGGGTGCCGACGGTGGAGGAGGTGGGGGCGCTCCTTCGGTGAATCGGCAGATCGATGATCGATGATGTGACAATCGATGTGTCAATCTGGCCATCGCTGCGCCGATGCATTCATTGGACACATCGCGCAATCGATCGCACGATCATCGATCATCGATCCGCCGATTCAGGACTGCTTCTTGAGCATCAAAAACCCCAGCGGCGGCACGACCAATGTCAACGACTGCTCGAAGCCGTGCGCCGGAGTCGGCTCGGTCATGACCCCGCCGCCGTTTCCCATGTTGCTGCCTCCGTACATCGCTCCGTCGCTGTTGAGCATCTCCCGGTACCAGCCGCCTTCGGGAACCCCAATCCGATAACCAGGCCTCGGGACGGGCGTGAAGTTCGCGACCATCACACTGAAATCGCGGGGGTCGCGCGCGCGACGGATCATGGAGATCACGCTGTTCTCGTTGTCGTTGCAGTCGATCCAGCTGAAGCCCGAGCCGTCGAAATCGACTTGATGCAGGGACGCCTCCCGCTGGTAGGTGTGGTTGAGATCCCGCACCCACTGCGCGAGACCTCCGTGCATCCGGTCGTCCAGTAGATGCCAGTCGAGGCTCTCGTCGTAGTTCCACTCCCGCCATTGCCCGAATTCGCCGCCCATGAACATCAGCTTCTTGCCGGGATGGCCGAACATGTACCCGTACAGCGTGCGCAGTGTCGCGTGCTTCTGCCACACGTCACCGGGCATCTTGTCGAGCATGGCACGCTTGCCGTGCACGACTTCATCGTGGGAGAAGGGCAGAATGAAGTTCTCCGTGAAGGCATATAGCATCGAGAACGTAATCTGGTTGTGATGCCAGCGACGGTGCACGGGATCCTCTTTGATGAACTGCAGCATGTCGTGCATCCAGCCCATGTTCCACTTGTAGCTGAAGCCGAGTCCGCCCACGTAGACAGGCCGGCTGACGGCCGGCCACGCCGTCGATTCCTCCGCAATCGTGATCGTGCCGGGCACTTCGCCGTGGGTCACCGTATTGAGCTGCTGTAGGAACGAGACGGCGTCGAGATTCTCGCGCCCGCCGAACTGGTTGGGGATCCACTCCCCCTCGTTTCGCGAGTAGTCGAGGTACAACATCGACGCCACCGCGTCCACCCGAAGCGCGTCGACGTGAAATTCCTCGAGCCAGAGGAGCGCGCTGCTGAAGAGAAAGCTGCGAACCTCGTTGCGGCCGTAGTTGAACACCAGCGTGCCCCACTCGCGGTGCTCACCCTGACGGGGATCCGCGTGCTCGAAGAGCGCGGTGCCGTCGAAGTGCGCCAGCCCGTGCTCGTCCTTTGGAAAGTGGCCGGGCACCCAGTCGAGGATCACGCCAAGGCCGTGGCGATGGCATTCGTCGACGAAATACCGGAAGTCGTCCGGCGTGCCGAACCGGCTGGTCGGCGCAAAGAACCCGATCACCTGATAGCCCCACGATCCCGCAAACGGATGCTCCAGGACGGGCATGAGCTCGATGTGCGTGTAGCCCATCTCCCGGACGTACGGAATCATCGTGGCGGCCAGCTCGCGATACGTCAGCGACCGGTAGCCATCCTCCGGCACGCGCCGCCATGAGCCGAGATGCACCTCATAGATCGACATCGGCCGGTCGTGCCACCCGTCGACCGATTCGCGATCCTTGATCCAGTCACCGTCCCGCCACCGGTAAGCGCCGTCCGACCAGATCACCGACGCCGAGTTCGGCGGCACCTCGAAGCGGCGCGCAAAAGGGTCGGCTTTCTGCAGCAGATGTCCGGCGTGCGTTCGCACCTCGTACTTATAGGCGCCGCCGTCGGAAAGACCGGGTATGAAGATCTCCCAGACGCCCGACGGAATCAGGCGACGCATGACGTGCGTGCGGCCGTCCCACCGATTGAAATCGCCGATGACGCTGACACGCTGGGCGTTGGGCGCCCATACGGCGAAGTGCACCCCTGTCACCGGACCGAGCGTCATGCGATGCGCGCCGAACCGCTCCCAGGTGCGGTAGTGCGTCCCCTCGGCGAACAGGTGCAGGTCGAAATCGCTCAGCACCGGCCCGAACTGGTAGGCGTCGCCGACGTCGCGCGTCTGGCCGTCCTCTCGCACCCGGAACCAATACGCAAACTCATCGGGGGCGCGGCCATCGAGCGGCACCGTCGCCTCGAAGAGCCCCTCGCGCCGCCGCCGCTGCATGCCGAAAATCCGGTCTGGCGTCGCGAGCTGCACGTCGGAAGCGGCCGGCTGCATCGTCCGAACAACCAGCGCAGGCCGGCCGTCCACGATCGCGGGGTGCGGCCCAAGGACGGCGAAGGGGTTGTCGCCGGTGCCGGACACGATTGTGTCGAGCGCGTCGTCCACCGGCGTGCGCACGCTGACGCTCATCGACTGATGATATCCTGTGGCGCTTGATGGACGGGGATCCCGGATCCCGGGATCCGGGATCCGGGATCCGGCGGACAGAAGGAGACCACTGTTGCCCGGTTTGTTCGCGCAGTTCGACACCAGCCAGGGAGGGTTCACCGTACGTCTGTACGATCAGGAAGCGCCGCGCACGGTCGAGAACTTCGTGGGGTTGGCGGAGGGAACGAAGCCCTGGAAGGATCCACGCACGAATCAAACGGTAACGAGGCCGTACTACGACGGGGTGACCTTCCACCGGGTGATCCAGGGTTTCATGATTCAGGGCGGCGATCCGCTTGGCGAGGGCATCGGCGGCCCCGGGTATACGTTCGCTGACGAGTTTCATCCAAAGCTGCGCCACAGCAGGGCGGGGATCCTCTCAATGGCGAACAGGGGTCCCCACACCAACGGGGGGCAGTTCTTCATCACACTCGCTCCGACCCCTCACCTCGACGACCGGCACTCGGTGTTCGGAGAGGTCGTCGAAGGGATGGACGTCGTCCGCAGGATCGGAAGCGCTGCCACGAACGGGCGTGATCGACCGATCGAGCCGATCGTGATTCGCTCGATCAAGTTCGAGCGGCGGCAGAGTTCCCCAGAAACTCCCTAGGTCAGAAGGCAAAGGTAAAAGGGGAGCGTATTCGCCGCCTGGAGTGTCGTCTTTTCAGTCAGGCATCGGTTCGAGATGCGCATCAAGCGACTCGACCGGGGCCTGCTAAAGGCTGATGGAGCTGCTGCTTAGCGGCTTCACCCGTCAATGGCACGTATCGTGATGTTCAGTCGTCCTCGAAGTTGAGTATGTCAAGCGGGTACACGCCACACGAGTCCGCAAGCTCCTCCGGTCCGATGCGATCGCCCCAGCCGGCGCCCGAGCCGCCGCGGGTGCCCCGCCGGGGCGCCATCCTGGTTGTCGAGGATCGGGACGACGTGCGACAGGGCCTGGCGCAGCTGCTCGAGCTGCACGGGTATTTGGTGGCGGACGCGTGCAGCGGCGAAGATGGGTTACGGCAACTCACCGCCGACCCGGACGGCGTCGCGCTGATCCTGCTCGACCTGATGCTCCCAGGAGAGATCAGCGGGCGCGAGCTGCGGACGTTCCAGCTGGGCGATCCGGTGCTGGCGACCATACCGACGATCGTCGTCACAGCCTCGGAGCTCGATGCGCGCGAGCGCGCGCGGCTGCGGCCCGAGGCGTTGCTGGAGAAGCCATTCCGGTTCGACGACCTGCTCCTGCTGGTCAAGCGGTACGTGGTGTCGGAAGGCAGCGCGCTTCAGGCCGCGGAATAATTCCCCATCGGGGTCAGACCCCGAATCCACGTCCGTGCTGACGGACAGGCCTGTCCTTCGCGGTTTACACCCACTCCTCGACTCCTCATTCTGAATCTATTTTGCGAGGCTTTCACGCCGATCGGTGTCGGCATGACCGTTGCGACACGCGCGGGCGCGCCTGCAAGGAGACACGCCTTGACCCCGACCCTACGCCTGAGGACTGCGCTCATCGCATTCCTTTTCAGCTCGTTTTTTGCGCTACCGACCGACGTCGGCGCCCAGCCCCGGCGACACGTGCGCCCGGCCAGCCGCTCGGTCGTCGTGCTCGGCGAATACTACCGCCCGTTCATCTACGACCCCTGGTACTACCCCTACTATCCGTACGGCTGGTTCCCGCCCTATGCCTACGCCCAGACATATCCGCCCGACTCGTCTTTGCGGCTGCAGGTTGCTCCGCGAGAGACGGAAGTGTTCGTGGACCGTTACTACGCCGGCACCGTCGATGATTTCGATGGGTTCTTTCAGCGGCTGCATCTCGAACCGGGCGAGCACGAGATCACGCTTTATCTCCAGGGCTACCGCACCGCACATCAGATGATCTATCTCCAGCCGAACGGCACGTTCCGCATTCGTCATACGATGGAAGCGCTGCCGTCTGGTGCGCCACCGGATCCCCGGCCCGTCTCACCGCCGAATCCTCAGCGCACTCCTCCGCCGCCACGGCCAGGAGCTGACGCGGGGCCTCGAGCCACACGCGCTGCAGGCGCCGCCACACTTGCAATTCGTGTGCAGCCGGCTGATGCCGAAGTGCTGATTGACGGCGAACGCTGGGAAGCCCCCGCTCGCGACGAACAACTCGTGCTCGAAGTGGTGGCGGGAGTGCACCATATCGAGATACGACGCGACGGGTACCGTTCGTACTCGTCGGACATCGACGTGCGCAGCGGCGAAACCGAACGTCTCAACATCAGTCTCTCGCGACAGTGAAGGAGCATCCATGCGCACATTCAGCTTTCGGAGTGTTCCTCTCTTTGCGCTCGTCGTCGCCGGACTGACGTCAACGACATACGCACAGCAAGCACCTGCGACGACGCCACTCGTCGTCGAGCGCATCGACAACGGATTCGTCGTTGCGCCCGACTTCAAAGTCACCGACGTGGGCAGCGAGCTCGGTCAGCTTGCAGGGGTCTATGCGGGGTCCGTCCTCGACGAAAAAGTACTGGTAGGGGCGGCAGTGTACTGGCTGGCGAACGGCTCCGACAGCTTCCGGCTGACGTATGGCGGGCTGCTCGTTGGATGGGCTACGTCGAACACCAGCCGGGTGCGCTTCGGGGTGCGCGGACTCGCAGGCATAGGCACGGCGACATTGCCCGTCGAAGTAGGCGCCTCATTCCGCGGGCCCCTACCTTCTCCAACGGTCCGATTCGGATCGCGACCGTCACTTCGTCTCGCTCCCGACGGCGTACTGCCGACGACCGTTCGGTTCGGTGTCAGGGACGACTTCCTGGTGTTCGAGCCGCAGGGAACCATGGGGCTCAGCGTCACGGATCACATATCCATCAACGTGGGGGCCGGCTATCGCGCGGTGGCTCTCACAGACGCGCTTCGCAATCGCGTGGACGGCCCAACGGGGAGCGTCGGGCTGGAGTTCGACTGGTAATCCTTCACACAAATGATGACGAACCGGTTTCGTAACGGATCACGGATATGAAACCGGTTCCTGCTCGTCCACCCGAAGTCTTTGATCCGCAGTGGGTTCGGTAACCTGCCATAATTGAACCTCAGCCGCCACAGGCGCGGCACCGTTCTTGTAATCGAGTCCCTCCGCGCGGGGAACCTGTGAGAACGTCATTTCGGATGGCAGTCATGACCGCGTCGATCGTAGCGCTCGCTGCCGCCATGGCTGCAGCACCGGCGTCAGCGGAGCAGCTCGCAAGCGTTGCGACACGATCCACGCTCGAGGAAGCGCAGCGTCTTTTCTACAGCGGTCACTACGATGGCGCTGCGGCTCTCGCACTCACCGTGCGCGCCGCAGACGCGGGGAACCTGGCCGCATTGGAGCTGCGCAGCTCCGCCCTGCATTTCCAGATACGACGCGTATTCGGCACGCCGCAGAACAAGGAACGCGCGTGGAAGACGTGCGGCTCGTGCGAGGAGCTGCTGGCGGCGTTCGTGACGGAGACGAATCTCGGCCGCTCCATGGCGCGCGCCCGGCTCAACCAGAGTGCCGTCGACGAAGACGCGTTGTTCTTTCTCGGGAAGTTCAATCTCAATGTGGTCTGGCTGCAACTGGCGACGCTGGGTCGCCGGAGCGGATGGAGTGAATACTGGGAAGCGCGAAGATCGCTCGATGCCGTGCTGACGGCAAATCCGCAGCACGTCCGCGCCCGCGTCGCGCGCGCCTGGATTGATTACATCGTCGATACGAAGGTTCCGTGGGGAACACGGTGGCTGCTGGGCGGCGGGAACAAGAAACGCGGGCTCCAGACGGTGCGCGAGGCGGCGCAGGTTGACGCGCCGCCCTACGTGCAGGCCGAGGCGATGTTTGCGCTCTGGGACATGCAGGTACGGGAGCGCAGTCTTGCCGACGCTGTCGTCACGGCCCGCGCGCTCGCACAGGACTTTCCCGACAATCGCGAGCTGACGAAGTTTCTGGACACGCACGATCTGCAGGGAAGCAGGTAATCGCCAGTCTTCGCGAGTCGCGCCATCAGCCGTCGTTCGAGCCGGCGCTCCCGCCTTCGCTCTGCGAGCTACGGCGCGCAGGCCGGTCGGACGTCGTGGAAAACCAGCCCCTTCACATCATCTCGGCGACCCGCGTCGCTCCGTGAGCGACGCGGCAGTCACGTTTCGGGGCTGGTTTACCCCGGCCGCGTATCACGACGCCGACAGTCGCGCCTCTCGAACGAGGGCTGCCGGCGTGCTTCTCGGGTAGGCGGTACGTCCGTCTGGCCGTCAGACAATGCGCAGACCGAACAGATCGGCGGCCTCGAGTAACGCAGGCTCTTCGAGCGTCAAGGTGTGCACGCCGCGCAGGGCCAGCGACGGTGCGGCGCGATCGAACACCGTGACGTTCGCCCACAACGCTTCCCACCGCGACCACCAGCGCAGTGCTGCGGCCTCGGGATGGCGGCGGTATAGATCCAATGCCTGCGGCTGCGTCACGATCCGGTGGGTTGTCGCTACCCGCGACGGCCGGAGCCGTTCGCGCCGCAGGATGATGGGATCGTCGAGGTCGATCAGCGACGCGCGTTCGTCCAGCTCGAGATCCGCCACCGCGAGCGGCAGCCCGCGACGGCGCAGCATTGCGGAAGTCAGACGCTGCCCGCGGAACGCGGCGATCTGCTCGACGACGCAGGAGACCGGCCGGTCGGAGAGATACAGACAGCCGTACGCGTCGGGGTTGTCGTGACGCCCCTCGCCCTGGAAGACACGCGGGAACCAGAGCGGCCCGTCCGGCGCGTCCTGCCGTACCGTCCGATTCCAGGCGAAGCAGCGGTGGAGAATCACGCGAACGAGTCGGCACGCTCCGCGCGAATGGCCCGCATCAGCTCCTCAGCGCGGCCGGCACGTACGAGGTCGATCGGACGGCGGTCACCGAGGCGCGGATTGATGCCGAAGAGCCACGCCAGCGCGGCGTCATGGTCGTACAGTCGCAGCGCGCTCGACCAGACAAGCTCGAGCAGATCTACTTTCTCGGCATTCAGCGGGTCGATTCCAGCGCCGCGCAGCCAGCGCGTCACCTGCGAGCGGCTGACGCCAAGCATGTCCGCAAGCTGCGCCGCGGACCGAAAGTCTGCGCGCAACGCCTCAACCTTGCGGGCCGTGGCTACGGGCATACACCAGCCTAGCGCAACACATTTTGTTGCGCAACAGCTTTCGTTGCGAGGAGCGGGGCGTCGCTTTCCTGCCTCTACTCGAGCTTCATCCTCCTGGACAGGTCCCGCAAGCGGGCATCGTGACGCATCGAGTCATAGACAGGGTAGACCAGCCATGGAAGCAGCGGGCTGCGCTCCTGGTAACCTTGCTCGAGAAGATCGAATGCTTCATCGATCCGTCCGAGGGCGCCCAGGATCCATGCTCTGAAAACGGGAGCGACGTACGCCGTTCGGGCCCGAGCGCATAGCTCGTCGAGCGTCGACTCCGCTGGTTCGCGTCGGCGCGCCATCGCGTACGCCCATCCGAGCCAGCCCAGGTAGTACGTATCGCGATTCGCCAGCGTCGCCGCACGTTCCAGCACCGCGACCGCGTCGTCGGACAGACCGGCCCGCACATAGGCTGCCCCGCTGCTCCAGAGGACGTGCAGGGAATCGGGAGCGAGATCCCGTGCCCGCTCGATCTCGGCTAGCGCCTCCGTGTGCCGTCCATCGAGCATCAACGCATGCACCAGGATTGCGCTCACGTAGGGCGAGACCGGCTCGAGCGCCTGCGCCTCGCGAGCGAACGTGCACGCCTCACCGGGTCGGCCTTGCACCATACGGAGAAAGGCAAACCAGCACTTTGCTCGCGTGTGGGTGGGCTCGAGCTCGATCGCCGTTTGCAGGGCCCGCTCCGCTCCGGGCCAATCCCACTCGAACCACACGTTACACAGGCCAGCGGCTGCATGCACTTCCGCCAACGTGTTGTCGAGCGCGAGGGCCCTGCTCAGCGCCGCGCGTGACTTCGTTCGCGCTTCGTCGGGGCGCAACCCATACCAGCCAAGACTGGTATACGACTCCGCCACGCCGGCGTGCGCCAGCGCATAGTTTGGGTCGCGCTGGACTGCCTGCTCGAAAAAGTACGCGGCCCGCTGGATGGAATCCGCGTCACGACGGTACCAGTGGTTCAGCCCCCTCAGGTAATCCTGGTACGCAGAGACGTTGGTGCTGTGGCGTCGCGCTGTGGCGGGCACCTCGGACCGGCTGAGTCTTACCCGCAGGGCTCTGACGATGCTCTCAACGATCTCGTCCTGGATCGCGAACACGTCTTCCAGCTCACGCTCGTAGCGCTCAGACCACAGGTGATAGCCATCCCCGACGTTCGTCAGCTCGGCCACCACTCGAAGACGTCTACCCGCCATCCGCACGCTGCCCTCGAGGATCGTCGACACGTTCAATGCCGTCCCGATCTCTCGAACGTCGTGTACCTGTCCTTGAAAACGAAAGGCCGATGTCCGCGATGCCACCTGCAGCCCCTCGATCTTGGTCAAGGCATTGATGAGCTCCTCGGCGATCCCCTCGCAGAAGTACGTCTGCTCCGGGTCGCCGCCGACGTTGCGAAACGGCAATACCGCGATGGAATGGGACGCGTCCCCTCGGCCGAGCCGCCCGGTGTTGCGCGATCGGCTCTCCAGGGATTCGAGTGCGAACACCAGATCGCGAGCCGATTGGAAGCGATCACGCGGGTGCTTTTCCAGACAGTGGCCGATCACGCGCCCGAAGTCCGACGGTAACTCAACGAGCGGGTGAGGCTCCTCTTTCAGGATCGCCGCCAGCGTCTCGGCCGTCGTGCCCCGCTCGAAGGCGCGCCGGGCCGTGAGCATTTCGTAGAGGACGCACCCGAGCGAGAAGATGTCGCTCGTGGCCTCGGCCTTTTCACCGCGGACCTGCTCGGGCGACATGTATCCGATCGTGCCCATGATCACGCCCGCTTCACTCCCGGGACGCGTCATCGTCGAATCCGCATCGGAGCCGGGCGGCTGCCAGCGGGCCAGGCCAAAGTCGAGAATCTTGGTGCGTCCGTCGGCGGTGAGGAAGATATTCTCCGGCTTCAGATCCCGGTGCGTGATGTTCTTCGCGTGCACCGCCGCGAGCGCCTCGGCGATGGCGACAGCCACTTCCACGACTTTTCCTGGGGGCAGCGGCCCGCGCGCAATCCGCCCGCGCAGCGTCTCGCCCTCCAGCAGCTCCATGACGATGCATGGCGTCGCGCCCGATTGTTCGAGGCCGTAGATCTGAGCGATGTTCGGATGATTCAGCAAGGCGAGCACTTTGGCCTCGCGGAGGAAGCGTGCAAGTCGCTCAGCGCTGGACAGAAACGTGTCGGGAACCGTCTTGAGGGCGACGTCGCGATCGAGCTGCGTATCGCGCGCACGATAGACGTCGCCCATTCCGCCCGTACCGATGCGGGCTCCGACAATGTAGCAACCGAGTCGCACGCCTTCGCCGAGCGGCATGGTCCGCCAATTATGACGGCATGCTGGGACCGAGCCAACACGGCACGGCGCGTTGACGGGAACGTCACGGCGACGCGGGTCGCCGAGATCAGGTGGAGGGAGTGAAGTCCGGCTGAAGCCGGACACTACGTACTTCAAATTCCGCCTAACGATTCGCGGCGGCTTGTTCACCAGCAATGCGGCCGAACACCGTGCCGATCGTCATGCCGATGCCCGCGATATATCCATGTCGCAGAATGTTGCCGGCCATGATCTCACCGGCCGCGTAGATATTGCGCGCCGGTTCTCCATTGGCCATCAGCACCCTGGCGCTGGCGTCGACCTTCACGCCAAGGTACGTGAAGGTAATTCCAGGACGAAGCGGGTAGCCCCAGAACGGCGGAGTGTCGAGAGGCTGGGCCCAGTGTGACTTGCTCGGCACGACTCCTTCAGTGCGGCAATCGTCCAGTGTGGTGTGATCGAACGAGCCCGGGAGAACGGCGCGGTTGAATGCCGCAACCGTCTCCTCGAGACGATCTGCCGCCAGCCCAAGCGCCATCGCGAGCTCGCGGATCGAGGATGCCGCCACCGGCGGAAACACGGACGGCATGAACGTTCCCACCACCTTGGCATCGACGATGGAAAAGGCGATCTGGTCGGGCTGCCTGGCAATCAGGCGGCCCCAGATCGCATAGCGCTTCGGCCAGGCGTCTTCGCCTTCGTCGTAGAAGCGATCGCCGTGCTTGTTGACGACGATGCCAAGTGGAAGGGAATCGAGGCGCGTGACGATTCCTCCATCGAAGCGCGGGGCGCGCGCGTCAACCGCAATGGCGTGGCACTCACGCGGATCGCCTACCGACTGCGCGCCGGCATCGAGCAGCAGCTTCAACACTGTCCCCCTGTTGTACGGCGTGCCGCGGATGATGAAGTTGTCGGCCGCATCACCCCAAATCTCGCGGAGCCAGGCGACGTTCGCCTCGAAACCGCCGGCCGCAACGACGACCGCGCGCGCGCGAATCG